>JBPCQA010000045.1:0-72596 GCA_050998615.1 Nocardioidaceae bacterium | reverse complement strand
GTGCGCCCTCGGCCGGCGACGGATCAGGTCAAAGGCACGAAGCCGGCGGTTTTGAGAGTCAACCGGCCGAGGACTACCGGACCGATCCTCGCGGATCAGGCAGGCCCCTTCATCATCACTGCGGTTTTAGCGGAGCCGCCTGTCGGAATCGAACCGACGACCTTCTCATTACGAGTGAGACGCTCTGCCGACTGAGCTAAGGCGGCGCTGGCCTCGGAAGCGAGGCCGACGGGTGAGATTACCAACAGGGCAACCGCACGCCCAAATCAAAAGCCATTCTGTGGCTGAACGTCTCGCGCTCAGAAGGGACACGTTTGTTCAGCCACAACGCCAAGAGCGGAGCCAGCCACAGCGGCAAGGCGGGGCGGGCGAGCCCGCGGCTAGCACATGGTGCCGTTCTTTGGCACCGCGCCACCGATCAGGTAGGTGTCAACCTTGCTCTTGATGCACATGTTGCCGCTGTCATAGGCGGTGTGGCCGTCACCGTTTCGGCTCAACAACACTCCGGAGTCGAGCTCCTTGGACAGGTTGACGGCCTGTTGGTACGGCGTCGCGGGGTCGCGGGTGGTGCCGATGACCACGATCGGCGGAGCACCCTTGGCGGCATAGTTGGGGGGAGCCTGCGTTGGCTTGACCGGCCAGTTGGAGCAGGCATAGGGCCACCACATCGCGACCGGCCCGAAGACCGGCGAAACCTTCAAGAACTGCGCCCGCCCCTGCTCGATTTGAGCCAATGTCTCGTGCTCTGGATGATCGAGACAGTTGACGGCCGACTGCACCTCCATCGAGTTGTCCTTGTAGCTGCCATCATGCTGACGGCCCGTGTAGTCGTCGGCCAATAACAGCAAGATGTCGCCGGAGCCCTGAACTGCCTGCCTTAGCGCATCGGTCTCGTAGGGCCAGTTCTGCTGGCTGTACAACGGCACGATGACGCCGAGGAACGCGAGCCCTTCGGTGACCTGTCGCCCAGTCGAGGTCGGCAACGGGTGGGCGTCTACCTGTTTGAAAAGGTTGATAAGCCGTAGCCGGGCGCCAGCCACGGTTGAGCCCAGCGGACAGTTGCCCTGCGCGACGCAATAGGTCAAATAGGCCGTCATCTCGTGCTCGAAGCCGGCTGCCTGGCCGAGCTCCGCGGTGATCGGCTTGGCCAACGGGTCCACCGCGCCGTCCAACACCATCTTGCCTACCTTGGTGGGGAACAACGCCGCATAGGTTGCGCCGAGATACGTGCCGTAGGAGGCACCGAAGTAGTTGAGCCGCGAGTCATGGACCACGGCACGCAGCACGTCCATGTCCTTGGCGGCCTCGATCGTCGACACGTGGTCGAGCAGTGGACCGGAATGCTGCACACATCCACTGGTGAAGTGCTTCCACTCCGCCTGGAACTGAGCAACCTCAGTCGAGTTGTCCGGGCTCGGATCTGACGCGTCGTAGACATCGAGGTCGTGGTCGGAGATGCAGTCGATCGGGGTGCTCGTGCCGACTCCGCGCGGATCGAAGCCCACCACGTCGTACACGCTGGTGACGCGGAAGCCGAGGTGGATGAAACTGAGGTAGTCGATGCCCGAGCCGCCGGGGCCACCCGGGTTGATGAACAACGTGCCCCGTCGTTTGCCGGGATCTGTGGCGGGCTGTCGCTTGGCTCTGATCGTGATCGCCGCACCTTCGGGCTTGGTGTAGTCAAGCGGCACCCACACACTGGCGCACTGATCACCGCCGCCGCAATCAGACCAGCTGACCTGCTGGTCGTAGAACCGGCTCATCCCGTGACCGGCCGGGCCCGCCCCGAAGCCCGGCGGGAGGTTGGCCGGGCCGACAGGGGTCGGGCTCGGGACCGTGGTGGTCGGAGGCGGCGACGTCGTGGGGGAAGGCGTGCCGGGCGAGGCAGGTGGTGAGCCAACCGTCACCGCCGGGTCACCGCTTCGCGCAATGCCCTGGGCGCCGGCGCAGCTCGCGAGGAGCGTGGCGAGGGCTACTCCAGCTGCGGCACGCAAGGGCTTGCGGCGGCGGTCGTGACCGCGTCCTTGAATTCTCACCTCGGCAACTTTACGTCGGCCGGACCACCCGTTCGCACGTCCATCCACAGGCACACCGGATCACCCCCGGGAAAGATGGCACCTTGGGTACGGCTCTGCACCGCAGGCGCTACCCCCCCTGAACGGAGCCCGTCATGTTGCCAAAGCCGGCCTTCGCGACGAAGCAGGCCACGTGGTGATCGGCCTGACTGTTTTCCCACGTGGCCTTGTCGGGAATCAGGCGGTAGGCCTGGTAGCCCCCAAGATTGCCACTGCCGAGGTAGTGCTCCACCAGACTCACGCAGGCTCCCTGCGACGTCGCGCCGAGCGAAGCACTGCCGGGATAGCTCACCGCGTTGACTGGAATCAGACCGACGGCCTCGGTGTCGTGCGGCGCACTGCATGGCAGACCCTTGACATCGAGCAGCTGGATAGGCCCGGAGCCGCCCGGGTTGGGAATCGTCACGCAGTCACCAGCCCTGATGTTGGCGAAGTCAATGCGCCCCGCCGTCACGATCACGCCCGCGCTGTTGCGTTTGACGCCGGACTCGGCGTACCAGACTCCGATGCCGATCACCGCGACCCACCACAGCACTGAGATGATGAGGGCCGCGATTGCCAGCCACTTGCCACGGGCGCCGGTCTTCCCGATGTTGACCAGCGCAATGATCGCCAGTGGCACCACCGCGAACAGACCGAGCAGCGGCAGAAACGCCACTACGAAGGCCGCGATGGCCAGCCCGCTCCATCCGGGGCGACCAACCGGCTCGCCGCCATAACCACCCATCCCGGGGTAGGCCGGCGGATAACTGCCCCCGTACGACGGCTGCCACTGCGGGCTGGGCGGCTGACCGGAGTAAGACGGAGGCGGGCTCGGATATCCCGCGGGCTGACCGGGGTAGGCAGCCGGCTGGTCGGGATAGCCCTGCTGCTGTCCCGGGTAACTTTGCTGGCCCTCGCCCTGCTGGCCGGGATAACCCGGCTCCCGGCCGGGGTAGCTCTGCTGGCCACCGTAGCCCGGGTAACCCGGCGGCTGGCCGGCCCGCGCCTCCGGCGACGTCGGATCGGCTGCTTGGTCACTCATGCGTTCGGTCCGCCTCTCAGCGAGATCATCAACGACTCGCATGCCAAGATCGGGGCGACCTCGCCCCCGAGCGCCTCTCGGGTCGCGAAGATGGCGCCCAACCGGCGAGCCGAGCCTTCCCCGGTCATGCGTCGAGACATCGTATCTATCTCTTGCCGCAGCTCCGCATTGACCAGCCCGGCACTCGAGCGCAGCTGCACGGCGATCAGGTCGCGGTAGAACGACGCCAGGTCCAGCAGGGAGCGATCCAGCGCGTCCCGCACCATCCGTTTGGCCCGCTGCTTCTGGCTCTTGCCGAGCTCGCGTTGCGCCGCGGCGAAGCCGGTGGCCTTGACGCCGCGGGTGCCGGCGCCGTACGCCAGCTCGAGATCGGCCAGCTCCTTCGCATTCAGCGCCTCGATGCGCGGCTGCGCCTCCTCCGTGGCGCAGTCGACGAGGTTGGCGGCACACGTCATGCAAGACCCCAGGTCGCTGAGCTGGCTGGGTATGCGTAAGACGTCGCGGCGCCGGTTGCGAGCAGCCTCGTCGAGCGCGAGCGCGCGGGCGCGCCCGATATGGCCCTGGGAGGCGCGGGCCGCGAACGTCGCCACCGTCTCGGAGACGCCGTCGCGACGCATCAGGTGGTCGGCGACCGCGACTGCGGACGGTGTGCGCAACACCAACGCACGGCAGCGCGAGCGGATCGTCGGCACGACGTCTTCCACGGTCGGAGCACACAACAGCCACACGGTGCGCGGAGGCGGCTCCTCGATGCTCTTCAAGAGCGCGTCTGCCGCTGGGTCAGTCAACCGGTCGGCGTCCTCGATGATCACGATCTGCCAGCGGCTCCCGGCCGGCGCCAACGCAGCGCGGCGGACCAACTCGCGGACCTCGTCGACCCTGATCACCGACTGGTCTGTCGCCACCCTGGTCACGTCGGCATGCGCGCCGGCCAACGCCGTTCGACACGCCAGGCACACACCACAACCTCCAGCATCGCATTGCAGGGCTGCCGCGAAGGCGCGGGCGGCGTTGGATCGACCAGACCCTGGCGGCCCGGTGAACAGCCACGCATGAGTCATCGCGGCAGAGTGTTCTCCGGCCAGCGCCCGAGCAGCGCCGTCCACCGACTGCCGCAGGCTGGCGACCACGTCGGCCTGGCCGACCAGCTCCTCCCAGACGCTCACTGACGCACACCGTGTTTACGCTGGGCGGCGAACAAGACATCGGTCAACCGTTCGCGTACGGCGGCTGCGACCACGTCCCTGCCTTGCCGGCCGTCGAGGACGAGATAGTGGTCGGGGTCCGCGGCGGCCAGGGCTAGGAACGCGGCTCTGACCCGGGAATGAAACGCCACCGGCTCGGCCTCAACCCGGTCGGTGCCCACGAACCTGGCGAGGCCGAGCCCGGGCTCCATATCCAGCAAGACGGTCAGGTGCGGCCGCAAATCGCGCGTCGCCCACCGTGCGACGCGCTCGACTTCGGTGGGGGCCAGGGCACGGCCGGCCCCTTGGTAGGCCAACGTCGAGTCGACGTAGCGATCAGTGATGACCACGGCATCGTCGGCCAGCGCCGGGCGCACGAGTTTTTGCACATGCTCGGCCTTGTCGGCGGCATAGAGCAAGGCCTCGGCCCGGTGGTCGAGGTCACCGGTGCGGGGATCGAGCAGGATGGCTCGCAGCTGCCGGCCGAGAGGGGAGTCTCCCGGCTCGTGGGTGAGCACGACGTGGTAGCCCTGCGCGACCAGCCAGTCGCGCAACAACTCGGCCTGGGTGGACTTCCCGGCCCCCTCGCCGCCTTCGAACGCCACGAACACGCCTCGGTCGGCGTACACACCGGTGCCTCGCATCAGGGACTGCCTCAGCTCGCTGCGGATCGTAATGCCGGGTCGATCATTCATCTGATGGTAGGCAACCACGCCGACGACAATCATCAGCACGGCGGATCCGAACATGGTGATGGCGGCACCGTTGTAGTCCAGGCCGGCATCGTCGGTGATCTGCCAGTGGTGTTTGCCGATAATGCCGGCGATCAACGGTCCGGCTGCCAGGACCAACGCGAGCGACAGCCGGATCAGCGTTTGCACGAAGGCGAATGTCCGGCCGCGAAGCGAGTCCTCGACTTCAAGCCCCAACAAGGTGTAGCCAGTGATCCAGGCAGTTCCGGCGAAGAATCCGAGCGCGATGGTGAGGCCGGTGACCAACGCAATGTTGGCGATTACCGCGACCAGCATCAGCACCACGCCGGAGCCAACCAACGAGAATCCGAACAGCCGACGACGCGACATGGCAAGCAAGAACCGCGGGCCACGCCACATGCCGAGAGCCAAGCCGCCGAAGACTGCCGCGAACAGCAAGCCGTAGCCCGGATTGCCTCCCCCCAGGTCGGCCACATAAGTGCGGGCCAGCCCGATCACGACACCGCCGGCGGCGAACGCCCCGGTTATGCCGAACACGAGACCACGGATCAGCGGCGTACCGGCGACGTACGACCAGCCCTCCTTCACGATGCGCCAGGCGCCCTGTCGATCCGCTCCCGCGATCGCGGGCCCGCGCGGGATGTCGTGCAAGGTGGCAATGACGAGCCCGGACAACACGAACGACGCTGCGTTGAAGTAGAGAGACAGCGTCGCGGGCATCTCAAACCACCCGAGCGACGACTCAAGACTGTTGGTGCCCAAGGACAGCACGATGAAGATGCCAGCCGCCGGCAAGGCCGAGCCGTACGTCGTCGCGATCGAGATCTGGTTCGCTGCCTCGAGCTTGCTTCGTGGCACCAGATTGGGAATCGTGGCGTCCTTGGAAGGCAACCACACCAGGCTGATCGCCTCGATGATGACGGTCGCGGCAAGCAGCCAGGCCAACGTGTGCACGATCGGGATCGACACGAACACGGCGCCTCGCAACATATCCCCGATGATCAGCGTCCACCGTCGGTCGAGCCGGTCGGCGATATAGCCGGCAAGTGGTCCCAGCACGAGGGCGGGCAGCACCCGGAGGAAGAGCACCCCGGCGATCGCGAAGTTCTGTTGCTGGTAGTTGGGGGACGCCAGCGCGCTCGCCATCGCGGTGATCGCGAGCAGTCCAAGCCAATCACCAAGGCTCGACAACCCCAGCCCGATCCAGAGGCGGCGAAACGCCACGATCCGGAGCACTCCTCCGGAGGCGGGCGAAAGGGTGGGGGGCATCAGCCCAGCCTAATCGGGCCGCCTCGCAATCTTTCCGCTACGGCAGAAGGTCGCCCGCTCGATCTGTGGTCATCTCCTCAGCCACCGCGCCTACTTCTTGGCGGTCGACTTCTTGGCGGTCGACTTCTTGGCGGTCGACTTCTTCGCGGCAGGTTGCTTCGGGGCAGGTTTCTTCGGGGCAGGTTTTTTCGCTGTCGCCTTCTTCGTACGCCGGGCCGGCGCCGGCCCCTTGGCGCGCTTGTCCGCGAGCAGCTCCGCCGCCCGCTCCAGCGTGATCGTGTCCACCTCATCGCCGCGGCGCAACGTGGCGTTGTAGTCACCGTCGGTGACGTAGGGACCGAACCTGCCGTTCTTGACCACAACCGGCTTGGTGGAGTTGGGATCAAAACCGAGCTCGCGCAGCGGTGCCGCCGCCGCCTGCCTGCCACGCTGCTTGGGCTGGGCGTATATCGCCAGTGCCTGGTCGAGGGTGATCGTCAACAGCTGATCTTCCGACTCGATCGACCGAGAGTCGCTGCCCTGCTTCAGGTAAGGCCCGTACCGACCGTTCTGTGCGGTGATCTCCTCACCCGTCGCGGGGTCGACGCCCACGACCCTCGGCAGCGTCAGCAGTTTCAGCGCGTCGTCGAGCGTGACTGAGTCCAACGTCATCGTCTTGAACAGCGATGCGGTTCGGGGTTTGGCCCCGGCGGGTGCGTCGTCGCTTAGCGCCTCGGTGACGTAGGGCCCGTATCTGCCGTTCTTGGCTACGATCGTGCGGCCGGTGGCTGGATCCACCCCGAGCGTCCTCTCCGCACCAGCCGGGTTGGCGAGCAGCTCTCGCGCCTTGCTGACCGTCAACTCGTCGGGCGGCAGGTCTGCTGGCACATTGGCGCGAGCACCTTCGGAGGATTCGACGTACGGGCCGTACCGGCCGACGCGCAGCGCCACGCCATCGTCGATGGGAAATGTGGAGAGCTCTCGGGCGTCGATGTCCCCGAGCTCGGTGACCAACGTCAACAGGCCGTCGAGGTCGCCTGAGCCGAAGTAGAACTCCGACAGCTCCGCGGTGGAGTCGCGGCGGCCAGCGGCGATGTCGTCGAGGATGTCTTCCATGCCGGCGGTGAAGTTGTAGTCGACAAGTCGCGCGAAGTGCCGCTCCAACAACCGCACAACCGCAAACGCCAGCCAGGCCGGCACCAGTGCGGTGCCCTTCTTGTAGACATAGCCGCGGTTCAAGATCGTGCCGATGATCGACGCGTACGTCGACGGCCGGCCGATCTCACGCTCTTCTAGCTCACGCACCAACGTTGCCTCGGTATAGCGGGCCGGAGGCCGCGTCTCGTGCCCGGCCGGCGCCAGCTCCGCCACCGTGAGCGCATCGCCCTCGGCGATGTCCGGCAGCCGGGTCTCCCGGTCGTCGCGCTCGGTGTCCGGATCGTCGGCGCCCTCGACGTACGCCTTGAGGAAGCCATGGAACGTGATGACGCGCCCGCTGGCGGAGAACTCGACGACCTCCCCGGTGCTTGCGGTGGCCGCTATGCGCACCGAGACGGAGCGCCCCTCGGCGTCCTTCATCGAAGACGCGACAGTACGCATCCAAATCAGCTCGTAGAGCCGAAAGCCGTCGCCACTCAGACCGGTCTGCGCGGGCGTACGGAAGTGTTCACCGGCCGGACGGATCGCCTCGTGGGCCTCTTGGGCGTTCTTGACCCGGCTCTGATAGGTGCGCGGCGAGCTCGGCAGATAATCGGGCCCGTACAGCTCGGTGACCTGTGCCCGCGCCGCGGCAATCGCGGTGCCCGACAGCGTGATCGAGTCGGTGCGCATATAGGTGATATAGCCCTCTTCGTAGAGGCGCTGAGCCACCTGCATGGTCCTAGCCGCCCCGAAGCCGAGCTTGCGGGAGGCCTCTTGCTGCAACGTGGTGGTCCGAAACGGCGCGTACGGCGACCGCCGGTAGGGCTTGGACTCCACCGAACGCACCGCAAACGCCTTGTCATGCAACGCTTCGGCAATCTCGACTGCCCTCGCCTCGTCGACATGCACGACATCGACGCCTGGCTTCAGCTGCCCGACCGAGGAAAAGTCCCGCCCTTGGGCAACCCGCGCCCCATCCACATTGAGCAGCCTGGCCGGGAAGGTGCGTGGACTCTTCGACTCCCCGGCATCGAAAATGGCTTCCAAGTCCCAGTACGACGCCGATCGAAAGGCGATCCTCTCGCGTTCTCGGTCGACCACCAACCGGGTCGCGACCGACTGCACACGACCGGCGGACAGGCCGCTCATGACCTTCTTCCACAACACCGGAGACACCTCGTAGCCGTACAACCGGTCGAGGATGCGTCGGGCCTCTTGTGCTTCAACGAGATCTGAGTCGATGTCTCGCGGGTGGGCGACGGCCTCCGCGATCGCCGCCGGTGTGATCTCGTGGAAGACCATCCGCCGGACCGGGACCTTGGGGCTCAGCTCGTCGAGTAGGTGCCAGGCGATGGCTTCCCCCTCGCGGTCCTCGTCGGTGGCGAGATAGACCTCGTCGGCGCCCTTGAGCAGGGACCTGAGCTTGGTTATCTGCTTCTTCTTGTCCGCGGGCACGACATAGACGGGAATGAACCCGGCGTCCACGTTGACACCGAGCCTGCCCCAAGGCTCGCCCTTAAACTTCGCGGGCACCTCACTGGCATTGTTCGGAAGGTCACGAATGTGTCCAATGGACGACTCGACAACATAGCCGTTGCCGAGGAACCCCGAAATCGTGCGCGCCTTGGCCGGCGACTCCACGATGACAAGCTTGTGTCCTGAGTTCGACACGTTGCTGCGCTCCACTCACTGGCTGGTGTGCTGCGACGCCGGGTCGCCGATGTCCCTTAGAGCCCGCGCGCTCCTACTGCAAGATACGGCAACGCGTCAAGACCGCGGAAAGCTCCCCAGCGAAATCGGTCAGGGTGCTGCCGTCGGCCCACCCGGCAGCGCGTCTCGAGGTGGCGCGGTGGCGGTGACCGACTGCTCGTCGTCGGCCATCGACTCGTCGAACGTGGACTTCCAGGTCTGCGGCGAGGACAGCTCAGGCAATGCCGCCTTGTATTGCGCCGCCAACGCCGGCCACTCCTTGGCCAACCGGCTGTGCAGCGCCACGGACCGCGCCATCAGCTCACGGAACAGCTTCGGATTGCGTTTGTACCACGACGCCGCTGTCCCGTCAGCCGATGACACCAGAGCCGAGTCGAACTGGGCGATCAGCCACCACTTGAGGTCGACGTGCGGAACATTGGCCTCCGGGTGCTTCTTGGCGAGCTCGCGCACCGGGATGAGCTGGCGACCGGCGCTGGCGATCATCGACTTCCCACGAGACAACTTGCCGTGCGGGGCCATCGGCTCGCGCCCCCGGCGCGGTGGCTTGCGCCGCTTCGCCTTCGGGAATTCGTCGAGGTCGGTCTGCGCCCGCGAGTCGTCGTACCCCCTGCGCAGCTCACGCAGCTCGGGCAGCCGCCGGAGCAAGTCGCGATGCATGCGCTCGGGCCCGTCGAGGATGTCCTCGATGGCCATCAGACCCATTTCGGCCGGACCATACTGCATCGACAACAGGTGTTTGACCTGAGTTTCGAAGCTTTCCCGGATGAGCCGGCCACCGCGCTCGTACGGCGAGTGCAGCAAGGCCGCGACAATCCGGTTACGCCGGTGGAAGTAGGCCTGCCAGTCGATCGTGTCGTCCTTCTCGTGCCACGGCACGTGCCAGACCGCGACCCCTGGCAGGGTCACTGTGGGGTAGCCCATCTCATTGGCGCGTAGCCCGAACTCGGCGTCATCCCATTTGATGAACATCGGTAGTGAGAGCCCGATCTCCTTGATCACCTTGGTGGGGATCAGGCACATCCACCAACCGTTGTAGTCGACGTCGATGCGGCGATGCAGCCAGGATGTGGATCGCAACGACTTCTGCGCGAAGTTGTGACCGTGCACGGTGTGGGGTGCGGCACCCCAGAACCAGCGGTATTTCGCGACAGTCTCACCGAACGCGTGCAGCACCGACCTGTCGTACAAGCTGAACATCTGACCGCCGACCAGCGTCGGGTGCTTGGCCAGGTCCGCGAAGGCGACGGCGCGCAGAATGCCTTCGGGCTCGCAGACCACGTCGTCGTCCAGCAAGAGCACGTAATCGGCGTCCCCCTTGGCCGACGTCTCACTCATGGCGCGCGAAAAGCCCCCAGAGCCCCCCAAGTTTCCTTGGTCTATGACTCGAAGCTTGGTGCCGAGCGAGTCGGCGGCCTGTTGGTAGAGCTCGTGGTCGGTGACCTTCTGGTTGCCCTGATCGACCACCAAGATCTCGTCGAGCAGCTCGAGCACGGCCGGCTCGCCTGCCAGGTTGATGAGCTGGTCGATACAAAACTCGGGGCGGTTGAAGGTGGTGATGCCAATCGACAGCTTCCCCGGGGTCAGGCGCTCAGTCTCGAACCCCCACACCGCTTCTTCGAGAGTGAGGCTCGCCTCACCGGCTTCGATGTCGACCCAATACCAACCACCATCGATGAACGGCTTCAACGGCAAATCGAACGTGACGGTTTCAACTGTGCTGGAGTTGACGGCGGCCGCGTCGGCACGCTGCACGTGGCCCTTCGACGTCGAACGGTAGACGATCAACGTGCCCTGCCCGGATATCTTCACGATAAGTCGAACCGTCGAGAGATTCGTCCAGCGCCGCCAGTAGCTGGCCGGGAACGCGTTGAAGTAAGTGCCGAACGTCAGCCGACGCTCGGACTTGACGGTGGCGCCCACCTGACCGGTGATCTGGCCGTAGCCACTCATGGCCTCGGGCGTGTCGTCGATGCCGGCCGGCTCCTCGAGTGCGGTCTCGGAATCCGAGGCGCCGGACTGGCGAGCCGTGCTTTCCCCAGCGCTGAACGTGGACACCCCGCCGACGTACAACGGACGAATGTCAAGCTCTTGGTCGGCGCGCATGATGGTGCGCTGCACGATTCGTAGGCCGGTTGCCGCAGGTGGCTCCTGCGTGCTGGCCTGCGTTGTCTCAGTCAAGGCGGTGTCCTCAAGGGGTCCTAACGGATGAAGTCGATACATTCACGCTATCAGCCAAGCCGCCAGATTCGACGAATCCAAGCTTGCAGGACACACCGACAGGGCCCGAACGGCTCGCGCCATACGATATGCGGGTGCCAACGCGTCATCCGACCGTCTATCTCCACATCGGGCCGCCCAAGACCGGCACCACTTACCTGCAAGACGTCTTGTGGCGCAACCGCAAGCGGCTCTCACGCCTCGACATCGCGCTTCCTGACCGTAGCCCCACGGCGCACTTTCAGGCTGCCTTGGACCTGCGAGCCATGGAGTTCGCCGGCCACCACGACCGGGCGGTGCGCGGGGCATGGCAGCGGTTGGTGGCCAAATGCCAGTCGGCGGGGTCGGACAAGGTGATCATCACCCACGAGCTGTTCGCAGGTGCCAGCCAGGAGCAAATCGAACGGGTCGCCGCCGACCTCGCCCCAGCGCCGATCCACGTGATCTACGGCGCGCGAGACGTCGCCCGGCAACTTCCGGCAGTGTGGCAAGAGACGCTGAAGAACCGGCGCACGAGCTCGTTTCGCCAGTTCCTCTCCACCACGCTGAAGGTCGATCAGTCCGGACGTCGCACTGGCGGCTTCTGGCAGGCTCATGACCCCGTCGAAGTGCTCAACCGGTGGGGCTGCGTGGTGCGCCCCAACCGCATTCACGTCGTAACCCTGCCGCAACGCGGTGCCCCACCCAGCACCTTGTGGGCGCGCTTCTGCGAGGCCGTCGAGATGCCACCTGGTGGCTTCGATCTTGAGGTGGCCCGTTCGAACTCCTCGTTGACCGCTCCGTATGCGGAGGTGCTGCGTAGGCTCAACACGGTGTTGCCGGCCGGCCTGCCGTGGCCGTCGTACGAAAGGCTTGTCAAGAACCGCTTCAGCGAGTACGCCGACACCGCCGACACCATGGCCGCGGGCGAGCCCCTGGTCGTGCCCGAGCAGGACCACGCGACGGTCATGCAGATCGCCACCGAGATGCGCGGCGGACTGGCTGCAGCCGGCTACCACATCGTGGGCGATCTGGGCGATCTCATCCCTCCGGACAGCGCGTTTGGCCGGATGATCAAACCTTCACCAGATAAGGTCATTGAAGCGGCAGTGCAGCTGCTCAGCGACGCGCTCACTGCAGATGACGGAGGTCTTCGGGTGCGCGCTGTCGCCTGGGCACACGCGATACGACGACGATAGGGACGAGGGGACGCTTGATGGTTTCGCGGATCAGACGTCCGACCGGGAAAACCAAGCGCGTCTTCTTCCATGTCGGGGCGCCCAAGACCGGGACGACGTACCTCCAAAGCGTGCTGTTTCAAAATCGCCACAAGCTTGCCAAGGCAGGGGTGCTGTACCCCTACACCGACCCCGGTCAGCATTTCCGATCGGCGCAGGACTTCCGCGGCGTCGGGTGGGGTGGCGGATCGGCCGACGAGTTCGCCGGCGAATGGGAAATCGTCGCCGAACGCGTCCGACGCTGGAATGGTCACACCATCATCTGCTCGAACGAGCTCTTGAGCGGGTCGTCCGTCGAGCGAATCGAAAGCAGCGCGGCCACCCTCGGCGATGTCGAGGTGAACGTGATCTACTCCGCCCGCGACCTGGCCCGTCAGCTCGTGTCGGACTGGCAGGAACACATCAAGCATCGCCACACGATCACGTTGGAAAAATTCGTCGACGACCTGATCGAGCTTGGCCTGGACGCCCCCGAGCCGTTCGGCCAGTTCTTTTGGGGGATGCACGATGCGGCATACGTGCTGGACCGGTGGTCGTCGGTTGCGCCTGCTGAAAGCATTCATGTGGTCACGCTGCCGCAATCCGGAGGCCCCAAAAGCGCCCTGTGGCAACGGTTCTGTGCAGCCACCGGCCTGGATGCCGCCGACTACGACACCAAGTCGAGCAAGGCGAACGCCTCCATGGGTGTGGCCGAGACAGAGCTCGTCCGCCGGATGAACTTTGGCGTCGCCGAGATGGCGCCACACATCTACGACTCGCTGGTGCGCTGTTACCTGGCCGAGGAAGTGCTCAGCTCAGGCGGTCAGTCGGCGCGGATCACGCTGCCGCCGGGCCGGTGCGATTGGGTGTCACAACGATCCGAACAGCTGATCAAGGAGCTCAGGGGCGCCGGCTATTCGGTGTACGGCGACCTCACGGAGCTGCTGCCTCGCAGCTCCGATGACCTGGAGCACCAGTCTCCGACGGCGCTCACCGAGCAGGACCTGGGGCCAGCAGCGCTTCGAGCGGCGACCGCGTTGCTGGCGAAGAGTGGTCAGCAACGCAAGCGGATCAGCAGGCTGCAAGGGCGGTTACAAGAAGCACGTAGCGACTCCAGCCTGCAAAACGACGCCCGACAACTGTATCGGCGAGTGCGGCATACCGCGGGCCGGGTCGCGAGAGGCGCCGTGCACGACGACGAGGAAACCAACGACTAGGAGCCCACCCAGATAAGGGGCGTCGGGTAGGGAGCGGGTCAATCGCGCCCGGCTGGCTGCGAGGGGCCGCGAGCCCGGCGACTCCCTATCTGCGCGGGCTCGAAATCGCTGACCCGTGATCACGGTGGTTGAGGAGGGCGCTTCGCGGCCGTCTCGAAACCACGCCTGGTCAGCTTGGTGTCTCGAGACGCTCGCTGCCGCTCGCTCCTCAACCACCCTGACTGGGCGCCGAAGCCTCATCGGCGTCGGCGACTTCGGCAGCTCGTGCCCGCCTGCCGCGCCCCTGGGCCTTCTTGGCTCCCCGCCGCTGACCGGGTTTGCGAGCGCGGCCCTGCTGAGCGTTCTTGCGAGGGGACGGAGACGGCGGTTCTGGCTGGCGCCTCAAGACCTCGTACAAGACGTCGAGCAGCGCGTCGATCACTTCGGGGTCGCTGACATCGTCGGGTCCTCGTGCTGGCTCCTGGTCCGCCGCTGCCTCTGGTGGCGCGGGGATCAGCTCGTCCAGCGAACCGACGATGTCGTATCCGGCGGCTCTCAAGCCGTCGACGAGATGCCTCGCGAGTTCGCCGAGCCGTTCGCGTTGATCTTCGGCGAGGGGGAGTTTGTCGTCACCGGCAGCGACCTCCGGCAAGATCGGGTTGAGGCGTGCCAGCACCGTCGCCATGAAGTCTCGATACGTCATCGTCTTGCCATGCCGGACGTTGAAACGACGGAGCACCTCGGCAGCGGTCACACTGACCGACGAATCCGTGGCCGGCACTGCTAGCTCGAAGTCGTCGCTGTCGATCCCAATCACACCAGCGAACCGCTGCCAGAGCAGCTCAGGCGGCGACCCCGCCGGAGGCAACGTCACGACGTGAATGCGCGAGGCATCGATGGCCGCCGACCAATTCGCCAACACCCCAACGGCATCTTGGGCGTTCCAGAAGCTCTTGGAGTAGCGCTTATGTTCGGCATTCAATAGATCGTCGAGGTATTCGCCGTAGCCGAACGTCCGCTGGTTCTTCATTTGCTCCTGCCAGACCGCCGGAGCTTGTCTGGCTAGGTCTCGAGCCGTGTAGATGACGTGCACCTCCGCATCCCCGAACGAGCTCAGTACCCGTTTGCACTCGCGCTCGGTTGAGAAGGCGAACAGCTCGCTTGACAACACCGCGGTGTGCCCCTGCCACTCCCAGACCTTGCGCACCACTTCGTGCCAGGCGACCTGATACCGCTTGCCCATCTTGCGCTTACTTACCATCCACCGAAGGCCCCACACCATCGTGTGCTGCGCCTTCCCGTCGCTCAGCGGGTAGGTGATGCCGTGCTCTTCGAGCCGCTCCAAGTTGTCGTAGAGCATGTCTTGGATGTAAGACGTACCAGCCTGGGGTGCACCGATGTGGATGAACACCCGTTTGAGATCAGTCACCGGCAAGCCCCACCTTCGAACAGCAGCCGGGCCGACGTTGCCGAATCAGACAGTGATTTGTTGGGAGACATCGCTGTCAGCCTCTCCGATCGCCACCGGTCGACGCTTGGAGATGTAGACGGCGACTGCCACGATCAGCGCGGCCACCACTGCGATGACTATACGCAACGTGGTGTGGGCGCTCTCGCCGTAGGTGATCTTCACCACTGCTGCGGCAATCAACAGTGAAACAAGGTTCATCACCTTCAGCAGCGGATTGATCGCGGGGCCTGCGGTGTCCTTGAAGGGGTCGCCGACCGTGTCTCCGATGATCGTCGCCTCGTGCGCCGCCGAGCCCTTTCCGCCGTGAACACCGTCTTCGACGAGCTTCTTGGCGTTGTCCCAAGCACCACCGGAGTTGGCGAGGAACACCGCCATCAGCGTGCCAGTGCCGATCGCGCCAGCGAGGTAGCAGCCAAGCGGCCCCACACCGAGGCCGAACCCGACGGCGATCGGTGCCATGATCGCGAGCAGTCCAGGTGTGGCGAGCTCGCGTAGGGAGTCGCGGGTGCAGATGTCGACGACCTTTCCGTACTCCGGCCTGCCGGTGCCCTCCATGATTCCCGGGATGTCTCGGAACTGGCGCCGCACCTCGAAGACGACAGCGCCGGCCGCGCGGCCGACCGCGCTGATAGCGAGGCCTGAGAAGAGGAACACCACTGCTGACCCGATGAGCAAACCAACCAGGTTCGCCGGGTCGGCAATGTTCAAGATCCCGGTGATGCCGAGTGCGTCGTGCGGCGACAGGTCGCCGGGGCTAACCCCCACCAGTTGCCGCGCGGCGGTCTGGATAGCGTCGGTGAAGGACCCGAACAGCGCCGTCGCCGCTAGCACAGCGGTGGCAATCGCGATGCCCTTGGTGATTGCCTTAGTGGTATTTCCGACGGCGTCGAGTTCGGTAAGGATCGCCGCGCCTCGCTCGTCGACCTCTCCAGACATCTCAGCGATGCCCTGAGCGTTGTCGGACACCGGGCCGAAGGTGTCCATGGCCACGATCACACCAACGGTCGTGAGCAAGCCGGTGCCGGCTAGGGCAACCGCGAAGAGTGCCACCACGACCGATCCACCACCGAGGAGGAAGGCACCGTAGACAGCCGCAGCGATCACGAGCGCCGTGTAAACCGACGACTCGAACCCGACTGACAAGCCGGAGAGAATCACGGTGGCAGCGCCGGTCAGGGAAGTAGTTCCCACGTCCTTGACCGGTCGGTGCTCGGTTCCGGTGAAGTAGCCGGTGAGGGCAAGGATGACGGCCGCGAGCACGATCCCGATGAGCACGGCGACAAAGGCAATCACCCGGGGATCCCCGGTCCCGTGACCGGTCGCCCCGGTGAGCCCGGAGAACGAGCCGGGCAAGTATAGGAACGCGGCGATCACACACAACACAGCGGAGATCACAGCGGAGATGTAAAAGGCTCTGTTGATCGTCTTCAGACCGCCCTCGGTGGGCCTCGGACGGGTGATGTACACCCCGATGATCGCGGTCACGGCGCCGATGGCCGGGACGATGAGCGGGAACACTAGGCCCTGCTCCCCGAAGGCGACCTTGCCGAGGATCAAGGCGGCCACCAGCGTGACGGCGTACGACTCGAAAAGGTCGGCGGCCATGCCCGCGCAGTCACCGACGTTGTCACCTACGTTGTCAGCGATCGTGGCGGCGTTGCGAGGGTCGTCCTCGGGAATGTTCTGCTCGACCTTGCCCACCAGGTCGGCGCCGACGTCGGCGGCCTTGGTGAAGATGCCTCCACCCACCCGCATGAACATCGCCAGCAGGGCCGCGCCGAAACCGAAGCCCTCCAAGACCAGTGGCGCGTTGCCCCGATAGATCAGCACCACGACCGAGGCGCCGAGCAGGCCAAGACCGACGGTTGCCATGCCCACGGCTCCACCGGTGCGGAAGGCAACCCGCATCGCCGGATCACGACCGGCGTCTTGTGCGGCGGCGGCAACGCGCACGTTCGCTTTCACCGCAAGGGACATCCCCATGTAGCCGATGGACGCGGAAAAGCCTGCGCCCAAGATGAAGAATACCGAGCGACCGATCCGAATCGAGGTATCTCCGGGCAACACGAAGAGCACCGCGAATGCGATTACCGCGAAAATGGCCAGCGTCTTGAACTGCCGGGTCAAATAGGCCTGGGCGCCTTCTTCGACCGCCAGGCCGATCGTCTTCATGGTTTCCGTGCCGTTGGGGGCAGCGAGAACTTCCCGCCGGAACATCGCAGCCATCGCCAACCCGATCACTGCTATCACGGCCACCACGATCAGCAGCGTGATGTTGCCTCCCGACAACGACACATTGGCTCCGCTTTCGGCCAGAGTCAGCCCTGACATCACTACCTCCACTGGGCCGACGGCCCATCGCGTTACACGTCAGTCGAAGATTAGGCGCTTGTAGTGCAAACGGTGACACCCATCACCGCGGCTCGCCGGATTCTAGCGGCCCGCCACCTGCTGACCTTGCCCCGGGCTCTTGACCATGCATTATGGACCGTGATGCAGGGCAAACGTATGTTCGACCCGGAGAAGGCGGCATTAAGGCTGGCCGCGCCAGATGCACGCCATGACCGGCTCACTCATCTGCAGGTGCGGCCCGCTCGGCGGGCAGATCTGGGTGGTTGGCCGGCTTGGGCCCCTGAGTCGGTGATCGCGGCCTACCATCAGCGCGGCGTGGTCGCGCCATGGCGGCACCAGGTGGAAGCCGCCGAGCTCGCCTGGAGCGGGCAGCACACGGTGGTGGCGACCGGCACGGCTTCGGGCAAGTCGCTCAGCTATCTGCTGCCGACGCTGACCGCGATCACCCGAAGTGTGCAACAGCCCGGCGACAGAGGCGACACCGTGCTCTATCTGTCTCCGACCAAGGCGCTCGCTCATGACCAGCTGTCGGCGATGTCGACGCTGTCCGTGCCTGGCGTGCGTGCTTGCACGTACGACGGTGACTCGACCCGCGAGGAACGCGACTGGTGCCGCAACCACGCCAACTACGTATTGACGAACCCGGACATGCTGCACCGAACCCTGCTGCCCTCCCACGCCAGGTGGTCGCTGTTTTGGGGCGCGCTGCGGTTCGTCGTCATCGACGAGTGCCACCACTACCGCGGGGTCTTCGGCGGCCATGTCGCCCAGATCATCCGGCGGTTGCGTCGGATCGGGGCACACTATGGCGCCGACCCGACGTTTCTGCTCGCCTCCGCCACCGCCGCCCAGCCGTCGGTCACGGCGTCTCGGCTCATCGGGGCACCCGTCGAGGCGGTCACGCTGGACGGTTCGCCAAGAGGCGCCACCGCGGTGGCACTGTGGGAGCCACCGCTGACGTCATTGTCTGGTGAGCAGGGGGCACCGGTGCGTCGCTCGGTGACGGCTGAGACTGCGGACCTGCTCGCGGATCTGGTTGCCGACGGCGTGCGCACGCTGGCGTTCGTCCGCAGCCGCCGTGGGGCGGAAACCGTCGCGCTGCGAACCAAGGCGTTGCTGGGCGACGTCGATCCCTCGCTCGCAGATCGGGTCGCGCCTTATCGCGGTGGCTACCTCCCCGAGGATCGACGCGACCTGGAGCAGCAGCTCAAGCGTGGCGACCTGCTCGCGGTTGCCGCCACCAACGCGCTCGAGCTGGGCATCGACATTGCCGGGCTCGACGCCGTCGTGATGGCCGGCTATCCCGGCACCCGCGCCTCCATGTGGCAGCAGATCGGCCGGGCCGGACGTGAGAGCCAAGGGGGGCTGGGCATCTTGGTGGCCCGTGACGACCCGCTGGACACCTACCTGGTGACCCATCCCGACGTGCTGTTGGGCTCGCCGGTCGAGGCGGCCGTCTTCGATCCGGGCAACCCCTACATCGTGGCACCGCACCTCTGCGCGGCCGCGCAGGAGCTCGCGCTGACCGACGCGGATTTGAGTCTCTTCGACGGGGACGCGGCGGGCGTGGTCGCCTCGTTGGTCGAGGCCGGCTACCTGCGACGGCGTACCCAGGGCTGGTTCTGGACCCGCCGCGACAAGGCCGCCGACCTCGCCGATATCCGTTCCAGTGGTGGCAACCCGGTTCGCATCGTCGACGCGTCCACGGGTCGGCTGATCGGCACCGTCGACGCTGCGTCGGCACACTCGACCGTGCACACCGGTGCCGTCTACGTGCATCAGGGTGAGACGTACGTCGTCTCGACGTTCGACCATCTCGACGGTGTCGCCATGGTGGACGCCGCGCGGCCCGACTACTCGACAAGCGCCCGCGAGCTGACCCACATCACCATCCTGGGCACTGACCAGTCGGACAGCTGGGGCAAGGCGACGTTGTCGTTCGGCTCGGTCGAGGTCTCAGCTCATGTCGTCGGCTACCTCAAACGCCTGCTGTCGACCGGTCAGGTGCTCGGAGAGGAACCGCTGGATTTGCCGCCGCGTCAGGTGCGCACAAAGGCGGTCTGGTGGACGTTGCTGCCGGCACAATTGGCCTCAAGCGGAGTAGACCCGCGTGACATTCCCGGCGCGGCGCACGCGGCCGAACACGCGTCGATCGGACTCCTTCCCCTTTTCGCCACCTGCGACCGCTGGGACATCGGCGGGGTGTCGACAGCGCTGCATGAAGACACCGGGCTGCTCACCGTCTTCGTATACGACGGCCACCCCGGCGGCGCGGGATTCGCCGAACGCGGCTTCGACAGCGCGATCGACTGGCTCACCGCGACCCGCGACGCGATTGCGTCCTGCCGCTGTGACGATGGCTGCCCGTCTTGTGTGCAGTCACCCAAGTGCGGGAACGGAAACCACCCGTTGGACAAACGCGGCGCGATCTTGCTGCTCGACGTGTTGCTCGCAGAGCCCGGCAAGAGACCGCTACGGTGATCCAATAGCCAGGCCGCCGGCCCGGAAAACGATGGCACCGAGAGGAGACTGACGGTTGTGGTCATCTTAGGCCTGTTGTTGTTGGCAATCGCGATCATCGTCGCGGTTGCGGCCATCATCCGCGGCGGCCAAACCGCCAACATCGATCTCCACTGGTTCACCATCAAGACGGACTTGGCAGTCGTGTTCATCGCGGGCTTGGTGTGTTTGTTGGTAGCCGTAATAGGAATCTGGCTGATCACCAAGGGACTGCAGCGGTCACGGCACCGTAAGGCAGAGATGAACGCCCTGCGTGACCGCGCCGAACGCAACGAACGAACCCAGCCCGCACCAGCAGCAGGCCCAACCGGTTCCGAGTCGGCGGCTCCCGCTGAGCCCACACCGTCGCCATCGGGGACGGCCGGCCCAGACCGGCGAGACCCCGGCGACGACCACTTCGACACTGCTCCGCGAGACGAACGCACCTGAGAGGCGACGTGGGCCTGCGGAGTCGCGCCGCCTTGCCGCGCACTTTCGGGGCAGCAGAGCCGGCAGGTTGCGACGCAGAGCTCGCCTTGGCCGGCTGAGGTCTCAGCTTGGCGCACACCACTAGACCGGCCCCGCTCTGGCGGTGGCCACCAGGCGGAGCCGCTGGCCGGCCGGGAGCTTGAGAGTGGACTCGACGACCACGAAGACGTCCTCACCCTGGACCCGGCACTCGGTGAGCGCAACCTGGTTGGCGGCCGCAGTTCGGGCGACGGCCTGGCAGGCGTCATGGCCATGTTGTAGATGTGAAGCACCGGACAACGACGCCAGGTCGGCCGACGCGTCGAGCTGATGTTGTCGCGCCACCGCCATCGCCGCGATGATGCTCACCCAGCCGACTGCCAGACAGGTGAACATCCAGCCTACGGCCCACACCGTGGCCACTCCGGCGTCTCGACTCCGGTCGGCCCGGCGACCTGAGTCGTTAGCCCCCGTCACGGTCGCCCTCCATCTCCACTGTCGAATGCGAGCCGACGGTGATCGACGGCAGCGGCACGAGCAACCAACTCGGTGCCGTGGCGTGCAGCGAGACGGTGACGGTCACGAAGCCACCGGCGCGACCAACCATGATTTGAGAGCCCGCTGGTGCGGTACGGCGAGCGGCGGCAAGCGCCATCGAACTATCGTCGCCGCGAGCCAATGCCCGCGCGGCGTCTCGGGCCGCGTCGACGACACGGACCTGCGCTATCCCGACCGAGAGTAGCCAGACCAGCAGCAACGCGAAGGCGGCGATGATCGGCAACACCACGGCAGCCTCGGCCGTCACCATGCCCGTGTCGTGCCGCGCCTGTCGGCCGGATGGGCGCCACCGGCTGGCCTGGCGTCGGGTTCGCCGGCGGCCACCGCCTGGCTGCGCGCCGCCGATCACCGCACCCATGGGAACCAGCCAAAGCCGTGCTGGCGCAAGACGATGCTCATGATCGACTGCAAGAAGTCTTGAATCCACGGCACGAGCAGACACAGAACACAGCCGAACGCGACCACGGCGACCGTGCCCACGGCGTACTCGGCCGTGGCCATCCCCTGCTCACCTTTGATCCGCGACATAGCGTCTCCTTACTGTTGGCGGGGGCGCCTCGCCAGAGCGCGACGCGCCCCCGCCGCATTGATCAGAAGGGCAGGATGTCCAAGACCTTGTTCAGCAGCCCGCTGAGCAGCTGCTCTCCGAATCCGGAGGTCAAGATCTTGTAGAGAATCCCGGCGAACCCGCAGGCGGAGACCGTGCCCACGGCGTACTCGGCGGTGGTCATGCCCTTCTCGTCACGAGCGGTTGCGGTGGCGATCCGGGCGGCAATACGTGCTGTCATGTCATGTCCTTTGCTTCGAGCCTCAAGCCGACGGCTCGAGGCGGTGATGTGGATGTGCCACTCACCTTGTCGCGGCTCACATGGGCGTACTAGCAGGGATTTCTCTTCTGTTGACGACCCGCGTCACGGTTTCGAGCTGGGGATTGCGCGCCAGCCGTGCGAGCCCGGCGACTCGCTGTCCGCGCGGGCTCTCACAAGACGAGGTGCTGGAAGGCGCCGACGACCGTCGGCACGACGCCAATCAGCATGAACGCCGGCAAGAAGCAGGCTGCCAGCGGACCGGCGGCCTTCACGCCGACGCTGCGGGCACGCAACTGCATGTGGGTACGCCGATCTCGACGGCTGTCCTGCGCGAGCCTCGTCAAGCCGTCGACGAGGGGCGCGCCCGACTCCACAGCGCGCAGCATCGTCCGCCCCAACGGCGCCAGCTGCTCATCGAGCGCGAGTCGACGCCACTCAGACGCCGGATCCGCACCGAGGGCCAGCCGAGCGCTGAGGCCATCGAGACGCTGCGACAAGGCCCCTCCCACGGCGCGCGACACAACGTCGAGCGATTGTTCGACCGGCCGCCCGACCTGGGCGCAGGCCGAGAGCAGATCCGCGGCGAGCGGGAGGTCACGGGCGATCTCTTCGCGCGCTGCGGCCGCCGTCGGTGACTCCAACCGCCCGATCCAGCGTGCCAGCACCAGACCCAGCGGAACACCGGCCAGCGCAATCGCCGGCCCCGACACCACCCAACCCACCCCGACTGCGGCGAGGACGCACACGACCGCCCTCGGCACTGCCCTTTCCACGATCGAGCTGGCGTGCATGTCGACTCCGACGGAGCTCGCCGTTCGATCTCCGAGCAGCTGGCTGAGCCGCCGGGTCGAACCGGCCGGGAGCATGGTCACCACGGCGGCGAACGCGAGCGCCGCGGCGAGCAAGCTCACGCCTCCACCGCTGCGGCGAGCCGCTCGACCCACACCACGCCCAGCAACGCGAGCAGCACGCCAAGGCCGAGGCAGCCCAACCCCGCACCGGTATGGAACAAGAACTGCACGGGATGCGCGTCCATGGACACTCCGAGCGCGAGACCGAACAGCGGCAGCGCAGCGAGCATCTTCGCGGTGGCCCGCGGCGGCCCCAGGGCCGCGATCACTTCCGAGCGCGCATCGTCATCGCTGCGCAGTCCGGCGGCCACCCTCTCGAGCACGAGCGCCAGAGCCGCCCCGGAGCGAGCCGCCACCTCCCAGGCAGCGGCCACGGCGCTAAGCCCTTCCGCCCCCGGTGTCTGCCCGGCCTGTCGAATCGCGGCTGTCACGTCTCCACCCAACCGAGCGACCGTCGCCACCGATGCCAACTCAGCCCAGAGGCCGCAGGACCGCTCGAGCGCGACGGTGGCCGGCAACCCGGCGCGCATCTCAGCGGCCAGCGCGTCACACAACTCGATCACGGCCCGCTGACGCCCCCGGCGGCGTACCCGCAGCCGCCATGACGCGAGCAGCCGCCGCACGACTGCGAAGGCGCCAAGCGATCCCGCCCCGAGCAGCATCACCTCGACACCGACCCCGCTGAGCAGCACCAGCGCCAAGACCGCGAGTGCCGCGGCCAGCGGCCACGACACCATCCAGCGCCGGCGCCGCCCGCCAATGGCCTGTTGGTTGCCGAGCCCCTGGCCGAGCCGAAAAAGCGTGGTGTCGATCCCGGGAAGCGCGACAGCCACGCTGAGGCATGCGAACAGCATCGCCGCGAACACGCCCATCACGACCACGCCTTGGGGGTGAGCAATGACTCGAGATCCGCGGCGCCGGCGCGCATCATCGGCTCACCTTCGCGGTTGAAGGTGACAGCCTGGACCGCCTCGACCAGGCCCCGTGAGCCACGGGTGAAGACCCCGATTTCACTCACCCGCCGAACGCCGTCAGAGGCCCGGCGAAGATGGATCACAGCATCTAACGCCGCACCGGCTTGGGAGTGGACTGCCTCCCGCGGCAGTCCGGCGGCCACCCCCAACGCTTCTAGCCGAGCCGGCACGTCACAGCTGGCGTTGGCGTGAATCGTGCAGCAACCACCTTCGTGCCCGGTGTTCATCGCGGCGAGCATGTCGACGACCTCGGCGCCACGCACTTCGCCGACTACCAGCCGATCTGGCCGCATGCGCAGCGCCTGGCGCACCAACTCCCGGAGGGTGATGGCGCCGGCGCCTTCAACGTTGGCCTGTCTGGCTTCCAGCGACAAGACGTGGGGGTGATCCGGCCGCAACTCGGTAGCATCTTCGACGATCACGATGCGTTCACGGCGATCGGTGCGCGACAACAGGGCCGCGAGCAATGTCGTCTTGCCAGAGCCGGTGCCACCGGAGATGACCAGGGCAGCCTTCGCGCGCACCAGGTCAAGCACGAGGTCTGCGCCGCAGCGACTCATGGCGCCGGCTGAAATCAGCTCGTCGATGGTCATTGCCTTGCGGGCCGGCACCCGCAACGACAAGCACGTGCCGGGCCTGGCCAGCGGTGCCAAGACGGCATGGAAGCGGGTGCCGTCGCGCAGCCGAATGTCGACGTACGGCGATGCATCGTCGAGGCGTCGACCAGCCGATGACGCGAGTCGCTGCGCCAATCGCCGCACTGTCGCGTCATCGGGGAACCGCACCTGGGTCAACTGCAACCCCGAACCGGCGTCGACGTACACCTCGGCGGGGCCGTTGACCAGCACGTCGGTGACCCCGTCGAGCCGCAACAACGGTTCGAGCGGCCCGGCGCCAACCGAGTCACGACGCAGGGCATCGACCACCTCCAGCACCGCGGCATCGCCGACAAGTCGTCCTTCGGCACGCAGCACGTCGGCTACCCGGGCCGGCGAGGCGTCGGCATTCTGCTCGGCCAAACGTGAGCGGACCCGGTCGAGCAACTCCGGCTGGGAGAGTGTCATCACGGGGACCCGATGGGGCCGATGACATCGTCGAGCACCGCGCCACACGCGCGCTCCAGCCCGCTGCGACCCAACGGTCCGAGCCCCTCGTTCACCGCTCTCTCCACGGCTCGTCGAGAGGGCACACAGCCAGCCACGGGGAGCCTCACAGTGGACCCGATCGCCTCACTCGACAGATCCGAGCTCGACAACCGGCGAGCCACCAGCCGGATATCCGCGCAGCGGGTGCGGAGCATGGCAAGCATCCGATTCGCCCCCGCGACCGCGCGCACGTCGCAGGTGATCACCATCAGCAACACGTCGCTGCCAAGCAACGCCTCAGACGCGGCGTCGTCGAGTCGACGAGGTAAGTCCACCACCACGAGCTCGGCCCCACGTTGACCAGCTGACAGCATCGACCGCATGGTGTCGGGGTCGGTGTGGAGCTGGTCACCCAGATCCCACGACAGCACGGCGAGGCCGTCGATCTCGGGCAGCGCGGAACGGAACGCGGAAGCGCTTACCCGGCCCTGGGTTGCGGCGACTTCCGGCCATCTTAGGCCTTGATCCTGCTCACAGCCCAGCACGAGCTCGATGCCCCCGGCAAGCGGATCCGCGTCAATGAGCAGAGCGCGCATGCGTCGCTTGGCAGCGGTCAACGCCAGCGCGGCGGCGAACGTGGATGCGCCTGCCCCACCGCGGGCGCCGATCAGACTGACCGTGGTCGCCTGCCGATCGCCACCGTCGACCGCGTTGCTGAGCCACTCGATCAGCCACGACTGATCTGCGGGCAACACCACGACGTGATCGGCTCGGACCGCGATGCCCTGTTGCCACAATCTCGGTGACTCAAGACGGTTGGAGACCAACGCCACACCGTCTCTGCGGCTCAGGCCGAGCCGCGCGATGTCGTCGGCCCGGTCTTCACCGACGACGATGGCCGACGCCTGCCACCACCCTGCACGCGCCTTGGCTGCGTCCGAGATCACCTGGGGAGTGACGGCCGCGGCGGCGCACAGGCGCAACAACCCGTCGAGCAGATCTTGGTCGGCCGTGATGATCAGCGGCGGACCACCCGCGAGCACTCGTTCCATGGACCCATGTTCGACGAGCCCCCGCGTGAAGTCTTAAGCGATGGCGGAGCTGTGGACAGCCGCATCCAGCCGCGCCAGCTGTGGGAAACCGTGGCCCCGATGGTGAGCTAAGCGTCGGGTAGAGAGGCGGCAGCCCCCGGTGGGGGGGATACCGGGGGCTGCCTCGGGTCGCGGCTCCGGGGGGGTTGGAGTCCGGACCCGTCACTCCAGCGGCGGGGGGATGCCGCTGGGGGTCTGGGTTTTATCGTACCGACGACTGATCCTCTTTCGCTAGCGTACCGTGCCGACAGTTTTGTGCAGCAATCTTCGACAAACCCGTACCCTCGGTGTGTCTGACCTCCCCTAACGAGGTCAGACGATCAAGGATTGGATCGAGCGAGCATCCGCTGGAGCAAGGAGCTGAGATGGCAACCCCGGCTTATCGCAGCGCCGCATTCTTCGACCTCGACAAGACGATCATCGCCAAATCCAGCACGCTGGCCTTCAGCCGCCAGTTCTTCCAGGGCGGCCTCATCAACCGAAGGTCGGTCCTGCGCAGCAGCTACGCGCAGTTTGTCTATCTGTTCGGTGGCGCCGACCACGATCAGATGGAGCGGATGCGGCGTTACTTGTCCGAGCTGGCGTCTGGTTGGGACGTGCAGACCGTCAGGGACATCGTCGCCGAGACGTTGCATCACGTCGTTGACCCGCTGGTATACGACGAGGCGGTCGGGCTGATCGAACACCATCACCTCGCGGCTCGTGATGTGGTCATCGTGTCGACGTCCGGCGCCGAGGTGGTCGAGCCGATCGGTCAGCTGCTCGACGCCGACCGCGTGATCGCCACCCGAATGGCCCAGACGGACGGCCGCTACACCGGCGAGATCGACTTTTACGCGTACGGCGAGAACAAGGCGTCCGCCATCCGAGAGCTTGCCGAGCGAGAGGGCTACGACCTGTCGTCGTCGTACGCCTACAGCGACTCCGCCACCGACATTCCGATGCTCGCGACCGTCGGCCATCCGCATGCTGTCAATCCCGACAAGGCGCTCCGCAGGGTCGCGCTGGATCGCGGCTGGCCGGTGTTGACGTTCACCAAACCCGTCGAGCTCCGCAAGCGGGCGTCGTTTGCGGCACGCCCAGGGACCATCGCGGCGGTAGCCCTCGGTGCCGGCGCGGCTGCCGCCGGTGCTGTGCTCATTGCGGCGACACGCCGAAGACCGACGCGCCAGTAGACCTTCCGCTGGCCGCGATATCGGCGTACAATTGAAGATAACAACTCCATGACCCGCACATGAGGCCGGCACCCACGCGGCGACCTACCCTTCTTCCAGGGCAGTCGATTCCGGGACAGCCCGGGCCGACGATCATGAGAATGCGCGCCTGGTAACCAGGCTTCGCGTGCTGAGCGACCGGTCGTCTTCTCGCGAGGGCGCCGTTCGCAGGCCGCGGCAACTGGCCCAGCCCAACGAGATCAGCGCAACGGCCCATCTCAACGGGAGTCAGCGCAACGGGCTCAACGCCGCACCTTCGGTGATCGCGGTCGCCGCATACAGCAGCCAATCCCGTCGCCCGAACGGCGTTCCCTCGGCATATCCAGCGAGCGCGCCCTGATAGGCGGGGCCGGCGCGCAAATGTCCCGCCTCCGGAACCGTCACCGAGGCCGGATCGACCCCTCTGGCCACCAGGATCAGTCGCTCCAAGGCTCGGGCCACCAACCCGTTGGCCGACTCGAACGGGGTCAGGACGGCGATTTCGGCATGGGCAAGAGCGGCGACCGCGATGGCCGGGGCGGTGGTCGACGCCACCAGGTTGCGGGCCAGCATTTGCAGCCGGGCAGCCACGCCAGGCTCACGCCGCGGACGTCCCACGCCAGCCGGTTCCGCGTCGCGCGGTGCGGCAAGCGCATGCATCCGGGCCAGCGCTTGTAGCGGTGAGCGGTTGGCGATCGGGACAAGCGAGAGCAGCTCGGCGGACAGCCGCGCGGCGGCCGACGCAGTCGCATCCCCGGCGCCCGCACGTAGCTCGTCCAGACTCGAGATGCTGCCGTCGATCTGTGCGGAGGCGGCAGCGCCGCGGATCAGGGATTCCGCGGTGACGGCCGGCGTCGTCCGCCGTAGACCCCGGTCGCGCAGCAACGCGTCGATCCCGTCGCGGGCGGCCACGAGCGCGGCCGGAACCCCCGCTGAGAACGCACAGTCTGCGAACCAGTCCGCCACCTGGTCACCCTAGCCCTCTAGCTACGCTCAGGACCGTTGCTGACGGTCGCCGCCTCGGCTCTTCGCGCTGTGACAACTTCAGCGTAGGAGGCACTCGCGGCGTTTGCCGCGCACGGTCGGCTAACCTCACATCCCATGTACGACGATCGCGGCCCGGACTACCCAGCCGAAGCCGTCGGGTGGCTGGTCGGCACTGGCCGCGCCCGCGTTCTCGAGGTCGCCGCGGGCTCCGGCCACCTAACGAAGCGCCTCGTCGATCAAGGTCTCGATGTGGTCGCCCTCGAACCGTCGGCGCAGCGGCTCGCCGCGTTGCGCGACGCTGTTCCGGCAGCCCGTCGCGTGCAGGCGGCCGCAGAAGACATCCCGATGGCGTCGTCGTCGGTCGACGTGGTAATCGCCGGCCACGCCTTCCACCGGTTCGATCACCAGCGCACCCTGCCCGAAATCGCCCGGGTGTTGCGACCGGGTGGCGTGCTCGGCTTGACCTGGAGCCACGGCGACGACAAGGTGCCATGGGTCAAGCGGGTGCTTGCCCTGATGCAGCCTGCGGCAGACGATCAAGACGATCGAGAAGTTCCAGCTGATCCAGTCGATCCAGTGGCTGGCTCCGAGCTCTTCGCGCCAAGTGAGCTCAAGGTCTTCCGACACTGGCAGCAATTCCACAAGGACAGCTTGACCGAATTCGCCGCCGCGAACTCACGCCCCGAGTCCCGCACCGCTGCTGACCAAGCCGAGCTGATGGCCGCCGTCGGCGCCATCTACGACAGCTTTGGCCGCGGACCCGACGGCATGTTGATGCCGTGGAAAACCTACTGCTACCGCTCCCGAGTCACCGGGCTGGCCGACTCCCAGCGCCAGCCCCCGGCCGGCGGCTTGGATGACGGTCTGCTCATCGACTTCAGCTAGCCCACCGCTCGAACTGGGCGTGAAAGTGGGTGGCCGACCAAAGCCAGCCACCCACTTTCGTCCGTCGCGCCAGGGGACGAGGTGGGGCGCGACGCGACGACTAGCTCAGGTTCAGAGCCGCGTCGTCGAGCAAGAACGACGTCGCGAGCGAGCTGTCCTCCACCCCTGTGTAGCTGAGGGTCACCCGCTGGCCGGCGTACTGGCTCAGGTTCAGCGTGTGCTGCACGTACACCCCGGTCGCGTTGACGTTCGAGTACGTCGCGACCACCGTCGAGCCGACCCGGACGTTCAACACGTCGTAGGGCGTGTTGCCGGATTCGTTCGTGGTGATCTTCAGGTAGTAGCTCAACATTGCGGTGCATCCGGACGGGATCGTGACGGTCTGGCTGACCTTGTCGGTATGGGTCTGCCCGTAGCCGTCGAGCCATGCGTAGTAGTTGCCCGAGTGCGCGGTTTCGCCGTCGGCGTTGCTGGCGATCACACCGGTGGTGGTGACCCACGGCGCTGCGGTGCCAGTTTCGAAGCCGGGGTTGCCCAACAGCTGTCCGGAGCACCCGCCACCTCCACCGCCGGCACTGATCGTCCAGGTGAACGACGTGCTACCGGAGTTGCTAGCGCTGTCGGTGGCGGTGACACCGACCGTGAAGCTGCCCTGGGTGGTCGGGGTGCCGGTGATCTTGCCGGTGCTCGAGGAGATCGCGAGCCCGGTCGGCAAGCCGGTTGCCGACCACGTGTACGGCGGGGTGCCTCCGCTGGCGGCCATCTGCAGGCTTGCCGGGGTGCCAACCGTCCCGGACTGGCTACCTGGGTTAGTTACGCCCACCGGGCTGGGCTGGCCACCCCCCGAGCCGAACGCGGTGGTCCCGTTGGGTGTGCCGAGCCCGGTTGGGCCATCCCAGCCTGGCCCGGCGTGGCACTGGACAGTGGCCGTGCACGACCCGTTGCTTCCGGTCGTGACGTCGTACAGGTTGCCGGTGTGGGCGTATGGGTAGGCGGCGGGGGTGTCTGTCGAGCCCGGCACGCCGGCAACGGCGTAGACGCTGGCGATGATCGGCGACGAGGCGCTGGTGCCGCCGTAAACTGCCCAGCCGCTGCCGCCGTATGTCTGGTAGACGGCAACACCGGTTTGCGGGTCGGCGACTGCCGACACGTCGGCGTCAGCCCGGTTGCTGCAGCCCGTGTTGACGCCTGACTGGAAGGCCGGCTTCGCCTCATCGATCGAGCAGCCGCTGCCGGCACCGCTCCAGGCGCTTTCGGACCAGCCGCGAGAGTTGCCCGACCGGGTCAGCGACGTGCCGCCTACCGCGGTGACGTACTTCGACGACGCCGGGTAGGAGATGCCGTAGCCGTTGTCACCGGTGCTGGCGGTGACCGCCACGCCTGGGTGGTGGTAGTAGCTGTTGTCGGTCGAGTTCTCGTTGCCGGTCTCGCCGCCGCCGTAGCTGTTGGACACGTATTTGGCGCCGAGCGAGACTGCGGTGTTGACTCCGGCGCCGAGATTGGCAGTCGTCGGGCTGTCGGCCTCCACCAGGAGAATGTGGCAACTCGGGCAGGCGGCGGACACCATGTCGACGTCGAGGCTGATCTCACCGGCCCAGCCGGTGTCGCCGCGCGGCAGTCCGGTGGTGGAGCCGCGCTGGTTGACCTTCTTGAAGCAGCCGTTGGCGGTGGTGCAGGGCGGCAGCCCGTATTGGCTTCGATAGGTCGCGAGATCGGACTCGGCGTTCGGGTCGTCGTATGCGTCAACGATCGCGACGGTCCTTCCCCCTCCCCCCGAGCCCAGGTTGTAGGCGCTTTGGATGTCCGCGGGGCCGTAGCCTTGCGGCAAGACGTTGCTGGTGACCGTTTGGTGAAGGCTATCCGTACGTCGAATCGCGAAGCAGGCCATGACGCCCGGTCGCGTCGGTGTGCTGCACAGCCGTTGCGTCGGGTGGTGGCCGATCGGGTGGTGCCCGGTTGCCTGATTGGATGTCGCCGAATTGGTCGGTCCAGCCGAGGCCGACTGCGTCATCGCCGCCGCGAATGACAGGGACAACGTCGCGGCGCCCAGGATGCTGACCGCCTTGCGTGTCGCAGTGCTCACTTTCGTCTCCTTGGGGGTATTGACCGCCTGACTCGGAGGTCGAGTGACTGTCTACCGGCTGCCAGATCGACTGGGTGCGCGTTTGGTGTCAGTGGCACTACAGTGTCAAATCGTGTCCGAACCACGCACGGGTCTTGTCACAGAGTCGATCGTCACCCGGATGAGATGCCTTGGGTTGAGTGAAGATCAAGCCAAGATGTACGACGCGCTGCTGGCGTCCGGACCGCTCACCCCGCTTGAGCTCGCTGAGGCAGCCGGGCTCACGTCGGCAGGCGTGTTCGCCGACCTGGAGGGGATGGCCGATGTAGGCCTGGTCGGTGGCCTGCGCAGCCTGTCGAGCAAGATCAAGCCGCTGCCTCCAGAGTCGGCGATCGAGTTGATGGCGCGTCGGCGAGAGTTGGAGATTCGAGAGGCGAGCGCCGCGACCCTGCAGGCCTTCGCCCACTATCGACGCACGGTCGGCACCGAGGGGTCTCACGGGTTGCTTGAAGTGGTGCGCGGCAGTGCAGTAATCGATCGAGTGCAGATGCTCGAGCGGAGCGCACGACAGCAGGTTCGCGGGCTCGACTGCCCGCCGTACCACGGCGGGACGGACATCAACACCATCGAGATCGAAAACCTGGGTCGAGGTGTCATCTGCCGGCACGTTTATGCCAGCGAGGCGATCGAGATCTCGCAATACCTCGAGCACAACATCCGACCGGCGATGGAGGCCGGCGAGGAGTCGCGGGTCTTGTTGCACGTGCCGGTGAAGCTGTTGATCATCGACGACGGCGTCGCGATCGTGTCGTTGACGACGGCGGAGACCGACGTAGGTCACTCGGCGTTGATCCTCCGCCGATGCAGCCTGCTGTCGGCGTTGGCCGGGCTGTGGGAGATGTGCTGGCAGACCGCGCGGCCGCTGCGGCTTGACGGCTCGACGTCGCAGCCCGCGTTGGAGCCGATCGAGGCGCGCTTCTTGAGTCTGCTGAGCACGGGCGTCAGCGACGAGCAGGTGGCGAAGGTGCTGGGCATCAGTCGGCGTACCTTCTTCCGCTACCTCGAGCAGTTGATGGCCCGGACCGGCACCGTGACCCGATTCCAGTTGGCCACCCATGCGACCCGCCACGGCTGGATCTAGCCCACCGTGGCGCCAAGATCCGGCGCTGGGCCAGTCTCAGCCGGCTGAGCGTCTCATCCTTGCGCCGGTGGTTCAGGGTCTATGCGGCGGCCGATCCATGGCCTACGGTTTGGTCATCCGGTGGTTGCCGGAGCTTCCGCTTGCGCAAAGGAGTCGCTATGTCAACGGCACAGCATCTGTCAGCCGACGAGAACCCCGGTTCGCCGCTGCCTCGCAGCTCGTTCATCGCCGACCCCGCGCCACTCGGGTTGGGCGCCTTCGCGTTGACGACGTTCGTGCTTAGCGTGGTCAATGCCAACATCGTCCATTCTCCCGCGCTGCCGGTCGTCTACGGGCTTGCCTTTGCCTATGGCGGCGCCGCTCAGTTCGCGGCTGGGCTGTGGGAGTTTGCCAAGGGCAACACCTTCGGCGCCACGGCGTTCTGCTCCTTCGGTGGCTTCTGGCTGTCGTACTGGTACCTGACCGGACACACCGACCTGTCCCAGACCGGCACCGATCTCAACAACGGCATCGGCCTCTACCTGCTCGCCTGGGGCATCTTCACGCTGTATATGACCGTCGCGGCAATGCGGGTCAGCGGGGCGGTCCTCGCGGTGTTCGTCTTGTTGACGATCACGTTCTTCCTGCTGGCAATCGGGGAGTTCGCCACCTCCGACACATGGACTCACATCGGTGGCTACGTCGGCATCTTGACCGCGATTGCAGCGTGGTACGCGTCCTTTGCCGGCGTCACCAACTTCACGTTCAAGAAGACTGTGCTACCGACTGCACCCCGCTGATTGCATGCGGGAGACTAGGAATTGACGTGACGACGACATTGCTGGTCGCTCCCGCTCCCTGCGGCCCCGAGGAGACACCATGACCACCCCTTCACTGTCCAACCTGAGCAAAGAGACGCGACACTTCGACCCCCCAGCCGAGCTGGCCGCACACGCGAACGTCACGGCCGACGCCTACGCCGAGGCCGAGCGGGATCGTCTGGCGTTCTGGGGCAAGCAGGCCGAGCGGCTCACCTGGGCGGAGCCTTTCACCGACGTGCTCGACTGGAGCAACCCGCCGTTTGCCAAGTGGTACGTCGGCGGCAAGCTCAACGCGGCGTACAACTGCGTCGACCGCCACGTCGAGGCCGGTCACGGCGACCAGGTGGCGTACTACTTCGAGGGCGAGCCGGGTGACACTCGCACGATCACCTACGCAGACCTGCAAAAGGACGTCTGCCAGGCCGCCAACGCGCTGGTCGAGCTCGGCGTCAAGGCCGGCGACCGGATCGCCATCTACATGCCGATGATCCCCGAAACCGTGGTGGCGATGTTGGCGTGCGCCCGGCTCGGCGCGCCGCATACGGTCGTATTCGGCGGGTTTTCCTCACAGGCGCTGGAAGACCGCATCCTCGATTGCGACGCCCGCATCGTCATCACCGCCGACGGCGGATATCGCCGCGGCTCCCCGGCCGCGTTGAAGCCGTCGGTCGACACCGCGCTGGAGAAGTGCCCGGACGTGCGCAACGTGCTCGTCGTCCGCCGTACCGGGCAAGACGTTGCCTGGAAAGACGGGCGGGACGTGTGGTGGCACGACATCGTCGGCAAGCAGAGCCCCGAGCACAGGTGCGAGGCGTTCGACTCAGAGCATCCGCTCTACGTCATGTACACGTCGGGGACCACCGGCAAGCCCAAGGGCATTCTGCACACGATCGGCGGCTACCTGGTCGGCTGCGCCTACACGCACTGGGCGATCTTCGACCTCAAGGCCGACAGCGACGTGTTCTGGACTGCCGCCGACATCGGCTGGGTGACCGGCCACTCCTACATCGTCTACGGGCCACTGGCAAACTGCACCACCTCGGTGATGTACGAAGGCACCCCCGACACTCCCCACAAGGGCCGGTGGTGGGAGCTCATCGAGAAATACCACGTCAACATCCTCTACTGCGCGCCGACCGCGATCCGCACGTTCATGAAATGGGGAGCGGAGATTCCCGCCAAGCACGACCTCTCGTCACTTCGGCTGCTCGGCTCTGTCGGCGAACCGATCAACCCCGAGGCCTACATCTGGTACCGGCGAGAGATCGGTGGTGACCGCTGCCCGGTGGTCGACACCTGGTGGCAGACCGAGACCGGCATGATCATGATCAGCCCGCTGCCTGGCGTCACGTCCGGCAAGCCTGGCTCGGCGATGAAGGCAATCCCGGGGGTGTCCGCGCTCGTGGTGGACGACGCAGGCAAGGCTGTGGAGAAGGGCTCGGGTGGCTATCTCGTGTTGACCGAGCCGTGGCCGGCGATGCTGCGCACCATCTGGGGAGACGACGAGAGGTATATCGACACCTACTGGTCACGCTTCCCCGACGTTTATTTCGCCGGAGACGGCGCGAAGCTCGATGACGACGGTGACGTGTGGTTGCTCGGCCGCGTCGACGACGTGATGAACGTTTCGGGGCACCGGCTGTCGACGACCGAGATCGAGTCCGCCTTGGTGTCACACCCGAAGGTCGCCGAGGCCGCCGTCGTGGGCGCCCAAGACCAGACCACCGGCCAGTCGATCGTCGCATTTGTGATCTTGCGGGAGAGTGCCGGCGACGGGGGCGAGGGTGTCGTCGCGGAGCTGCGCGACCATGTAACCAGGGAGATCGGGTCGATCGCCAAGCCACGCTCGATCATGGTGGTGCCGGAGCTGCCGAAGACCCGGTCGGGCAAGATCATGCGCCGGTTGTTGCAAGACGTTGCCGAGAAACGCGAGCCGGGCGACTCCACCACGCTCGCCGATTCGTCGGTGATGGACCTGATCCAAGACAACCTCGCCAACGCCCCCGCCGAGGAGTGAGGCACGCAGCGACCACAACGGCGGCAACGGCGGCGCCACGACGCCGTACGCCGTAGGGTTAAGCCGTCAAACCAGGCAGCCTGGCCTGCCCAACCCGTCCGAGAGGATCCACATGACGACCGACACCACGGGTAAGCACGTCTCCGAGGAGGAGCCCACGATCGGTCGGCTGGTGGCTGACACGACAAGCGGCGTGTCTGCGCTGATTCGTGGCGAGATCGAGCTGGCGAAGTCCGAGTTGAAGTTCAGCGTCAAGAAGGGTGGGCTCGGCGCCGCCTTGTTCGGGGTCGCCGGCTTCCTGGTGGTCCTCGCAGTCATCATGTTGTCGGTTGCGTTCGCATTGTTCCTCGACTGGTGGTTTGCTGGCACGGCAACCGCTTTCCTGATCGTCTTCGGCGTGTACGCCGTGATCGCCGCCATGGCAGCGTTGGTGGGTCTCCGGACGCTCAAGCAGGTCAAGGCGCCCGAGCAGACGCTCGCCGCGGTGAAGAGCAACAAACAAGTCCTCAAGCGCAGTTGAGGTGACCGCGGATCGAGATCGATGGCCGCTGGGAGCATCGGTATGTCGCCGCCAACGGGGCACGTTTTCACGTTGCCGAGGCAACTTTGGTTCACGTTGCCGAGGCGACTTTGGCCACCGGCAGCGGCGAAGCCACCATGGTGTTGTTCCTCCATGGCTTCCCGGAGTTCTGGTGGGCGTGGCGTGACCAGCTGCCGCCCGTCGCCGACGCGGGCTACCGTGCGGTGGCGATGGACTTGCGCGGTTACGGGTCAAGTGACAAGACGCCGCGAGGCTACGATCCACTGACTCTGGCAGCCGACGTGGCGGGCGTGATCCGGGCCCTGGGCGTGCGCGACGCCGTTTTGGTCGGCCACGGTTGGGGAGGGTACGTCGCGTGGGCCGCCGCGGCGGTGCACGCCCATTGCGTGCGCGCGCTCTGTGCGGTGGCGGCGCCACATCCAGCCCAGTTGCTGCGCATCGGATCGGGGCTGCCGGGCGCCGCGGTGGGACATTTGGCGGCGATGCAGGTGCCCTGGATACCAGAACGCGAGATCATCACGGGCCGCTACCTGGCGCGGCATTTCGATGCCTGGACCGGCTCGGCGTCGACGTTCCCGGCGCCAGACGTGGTGGCGCAATATCAGGAGGCGCTGTCGTTGTGGCCGTCCCCGCACTGTGCGCTGGAATACCACCGGTGGCTGTTGCGCTCGCGGTTCCGCACCGACGGGAGAGCGTTCGCCAAGGCGCTGCGCCGCCGGGTCGACGTACCGGTCCTGCATATCGGCGGCAGCGAGGATCCGACGGAGAGCCGCACGGCTGTGGCCAGATCGGCACGAAACGTCGCGGCTGACTTCACTACCGCGACGATTGACGGAGCCGGCCATTTCCCGCACGAGGAGAGCCCCATCGTCTTCACCCGGCATTTGCTGCGCTGGCTCTCAGGGTGCGCAGGCGCCGGTGCCGACCCGGGCGGTTGACGACGCACCGGCGGTCGCCGCCCGCGCCACCTGATGAGCAGTCAGCGCATATCCGGTGCTCGAATCGACGATCGAGGCGGCGAACACTACGCCGACCACCTTGCCGGCCGGTGTCACCAGCGGACCACCGGAGTTGCCGCGGCGGACCAGCGCGCGAATCGAATAGGTGTCTCGAGATACGGAGTTGTTGCCGTAGATGTCGACGCTGTGCAACGTCTGCTCGTCACGCACCCGGCCCGGCTCGACGTCGTACGGACCATCTTGAGGGTAACCAAGGACCGCCACCGGGTCGCCCGATGTGACCAGGCCACCGAACTTCAATGGGGGAGCGCGCAAGCCCGGCACCCGCAGCACGGCGACGTCGGTTCTCGGGTCGTAGTAGACCACCTGAGCGGGGTGATCGGTGTCGGACAGGCGCACCACAGGATGCTCCACGCCCGCTACGACATGCGCATTGGTCATCACCCGGCCGCTGCGGTAGACGAAGCCGCTGCCTTCGAGGGTGCGGCCACACGAAGTCGCGATGCCCAGCACCTTCACCACGCTCGCCCGGGCCCTGGCGACACCTGACCGGTGCGCGACCGCGCCAGACGGGGCCGGCACGTTCTGGATGCGCTCGGTGGCGAACGGTTCCAGATATCGGGGGAACTGGGATGCGTCGACGAGCTGGTTGAACGCCGACAACACGTTGTCCGAGCTACCGGGCATCACCTTGTCGACGCCGCCAAGCACCGTCGAGTTGCGTATCTCCGCATTGAAGCTGCCCAACGGTGCGCCGCCAGCCGCCACCCCCAAGACCCACGCGATCACCAGCATCGCCGCCACACTGAGAACAGACCCGCTGAGCGCATCGAAGACCCGAGCGGGACGCCAGGTGACCCGTCGGCGCAGCTGATCGCCGATCAGGCGACCGATCGCCTGGCCGCCGAAGGCACCGACCAGCACGACAAGGAATGCGGTGACCGAGACGCCGACCCCGGGCTGGAAGCCGCTCAGCAGGCGCGGTGCCATCTCGATGCCGACCAAGCCGCCGGCCAGCAGCCCGATCGTCGACGACGAGCCGACCAGGAAGCCTTGTCGATAGCCAGCCAGCGCGTAGCCGGCCATGCCCACGACCAAGACGATGTCGAGCCCATTCATAGTGTCGGCCATAGTGTCAGTGTCGGCCATAGTGTCGGCGCCATCGCTTCAGCGACCTAGCGACTTAGAGCCCGCGCGGGCGCTTTGGCCTCGTGAGCTGGCGACCAGGTCCCCAGGCAGCTCCACCACGCAAGCGGCATCCCACGGCTGCTCCCACCTTGCGATCTCGAAGAGGCGAGAGAGGATGCCTGCCGTGAACCCCCAGACCACCAGACCGCGCACCAAGAAGGCAGGCCCCCGGAAGCCGGACGGGTGACGCACGGTGACCCGATTGGCCGGATCGAGTAGCTCGGCAAGCGGCACGATGTGCACGGACGCGGTTTCGGCCGGGTCGATGGCGCTGACTCGACTGGGGTTGTGCCACCACGCCAGCACCGGCGTCACCGCGAAGTTGCTCGGTGGCAACCACAGCTTCGCCAACCTGCCGATGACGTGAACGCCAGCGGGGTCGAGACCGGTCTCCTCGACTGCCTCTCGCAACGCGGCATCGATCTCGTCGGCATCTTGCGGGTCTTGGGCGCCACCGGGGAAGGCGACCTGGCCCGCGTGCGACCGCATGGCGTGGGAACGCTCCAGCAGTAACACGTCGGGACCCCCGGCGCCCTCGCCAAACAAGATCAACACCGACGCCGGGCGAGAGCTGCCGTCCTCGGGAGGAATGAGGCTCGTCAACTGGGGTGCGGTGACGTCCGCGGCGGCGGCCGCGAGGGGCTGCAGCCACTCCGGCAAGGGCCGATTTCGACCTCGCTCGGCGCAGGAGATGGCCGGTGTCACCGAGGCTCGCCAAGCGTGACCTGGACGCCAAGATGCTGTTTGACCAGCTCGGCCAGTTGAGCGGCGGATTCGACCGGTCCGAACTGGGTGTAGCTGATGGCGCCGCTGCCATCGATGAAAAACGTCATCGGCAACCCGGTGATGTGCATCGGTGCACGAGTGACAGCTGTCGGGTCCGCGATCTGGGGATAGGTGAGGCCCAGCTGCTTGGCGAACGCGATCGCGTAGCTCGGCCGCGGGTCCTGCCAGTCAACCCCAAGCACCGCGACCCGACCGCGGCTGGCACTGTGCAGCTGCTGCAGGATTGGCGACTCGGCCCGGCACTGCTCGCACCACTGAGCCCAGAAGTTGACCACGGCCGGCCCCTTGACGCCGGCCAGGTGAACCTCGCGGCCGCCGCCCAGACACGGCAGCGTAACTGCCGGCATGCCTCCCGGTCTCGCGACCGACCCGGCATCCGACGCGGGGCACGCCTGGATGCCGGCGGCCGCCTTCTCGGCGCGTAGCTGCGCAGTGTCGACCTTTGTCGGTGCCTGCTGTGGGTTGAACGTGTACGTGCCACCCCGGTTCGACCCGCCGTTGCTGCAGCCGGCCAACAGCAGCAGGGCGACGACGAGCAGGCTCCGCCAGCTCATGGCTGCCCCCCATCGCGAAGCAGCTTCGCCGCCACGACCGGGTCGGTCGGGCCCTCGCCGTACGACGGACACAGGCTCGCCACCGGGCAGGCGCCGCATGCCGGCCTACGAGCGTGACAGCAGCGGCGGCCGTGCCAGATCAGATGGTGGCTGAGCATGGTCCAGTCGCGGTTGGGAAACAGGCCGCCAACCTCCTGCTCGACCCGCACCGGATCGGTCTTTGCGCTCCAGCCGAAGCGTCGAGCCAGCCGTCCGAAGTGGGTGTCGACGGTGATGCCGGGCACGCCGAACGCGTTGCCGAGCACGACGTTCGCTGTTTTGCGCCCGACACCGGGCAACGTGACGAGTTCGTCGAGTCGGTTCGGCACTTCTCCCGCAAAACGCTCCAGCACGGCAGCTGCCAGCTTCGTGATCGCCGCGGTCTTTGCTCGGAAGAAACCGGTGGGGGCAATGAGCTGCTCGACGTCCTCACCCCGCGCCGCGGCCAGCTCGGCGGGGCCCGGATAGCGCGCGAACAGCGTCGGTGACACCGAGTTGACCCGCTTGTCGGTGGTCTGGGCAGACAACACAGTGACAATCAGCAACTGCCACGCTGAGGCGAAGTCGAGCTCACTGCGGGCGTGGGGATACGTCTGTGCGAGCACCCGGTTGATGCGCCGGGCTCGTCGCACCAGCGCCGTACGACTCTCCGTTGCGACAGACGAGTCGACGGCGGGCATAGGCTCAGCCTACGTTCCGCTTCGACCCCCGGACCGCCCCAAGTCGCTGCCATCACCCTGCCAGGACGCGAGCCGTGGCATCGCGGCCCGCGATGCGTCAGACTGTGACCGACACCACCGGCTGGATGTGGTGGACGAGAAGGAGGATACGCGTGAACACCGACGTGCTCCGCCAGGCGCCGCTCTTCAGTGGGCTTGACGACGAGGCAGCCGAGGCGTTGAGCGCCTCGATGAGCGAGACGCGCATCCCACGGGGAGATGCCTTGTTCCATGAAGGAGACGAAGGCGACCGGTTGTACGTCGTCACCGACGGCAAGGTCAAGCTCGGCCGCACCTCGGCGGATGGCCGCGAGAACCTGCTGGCGATCTTGGGGCCGGGGCAGATGTTCGGTGAGTTGTCGCTGTTCGATCCCGGCCCGCGATCGGCCACCGTCACCGCCGTGACCGAGTGCACGTTGAAGAGTCTGAGCCACGAGGAGCTCGGGCGGTGGCTCGACGGCAGGTCCGAGGTGGCCAGGGGCCTGCTCTCCCAACTCGCGGCTCGGTTGCGCAAGGCCAACGACGTGGTCGCCGACCTGGTGTTTTCCGACGTCCCGGGCCGGGTCGCGAAGGCGCTGCTCGACCTTTCGACGCGCTTCGGCCGAGTCGCCGACGACGGAGTGCACGTCCACCACGACCTGACCCAAGAGGAGCTGGCTCAACTCGTCGGGGCTTCTCGCGAGACTGTCAACAAGGCACTGGCCGACTTCGCCTCCAGGGGCTGGCTGCGGCTGGAAGCGCGCTCGGTCGTGATCATGGATGTCGAACGCCTTCGGCGCCGCGCCCGCTAGACGCCAACGTCGCCGGTTTCGCGGCCCATTCCGATGACTAGCGAGTGTCAGCGTTGCCTGGTCTGCTGGAGACGGCGAGATAGTCGAGTTGGGCTCGGACGCTGAGCTCGGCGGCTGGCCACAGGGTCTGGTCCACATCGGCATATACGGCGCGTACGACGTCGCTCGGCTGCACCGCTCCTGCGGCGACCGCCTGTCGCACCTGGTCGAGCCGCTCGGCGCGATGCTTGAGGTAATAGTCGAGCACGGCAAGCGCCTGGTCCAGCACCGGGCCGTGACCTGGCCAGATCACCTCGACCTCGTGATCCGCTGCGAAGCCCCGGAGTCGTCGCAGCGACTCGAGATAGGCGCCCAACCCGCCGTCGGGGTGCGCGACAACCGTGGTGCCGCGACCCAGCACGGTGTCGCCGGTCAACACCGCCCGCTCTGCGGGCACCAGGAAGCTGAGCGAGTCGCTGGTGTGACCTGGAGTGCCGACGACGCGGATCTCGAGTCCGTCCAACTCGACGACGTCGCCGTCGTGCAACCCCTCCTCGCCGTACACGAAATTCGGATCGAGCGCCCGCACGCCGCAGCCGGCCCTATCGGCGAACGCGCGGGCGCCCTCGCTGTGGTCGAGATGGCGGTGCGTGAGCAGCACGGTTCCGACCGGCGCGGCGACCTCCGCGACTCGAGCGAGGTGAGCGTCGTCCAGCGGACCGGGGTCGATCACGACCGACCGCTCACCGTCCGGCTCACGCAGCACCCACGTGTTCGTGCCGTCCAGGGTCATCGGCGACGGGTTCGCAGCAAGCACGCAGACGGCGCGCGCACCGAAACTGCCGCCTGGCCAGCTCACGGCAGCACGTCATCGGGGATCGTCAAGAACCCCGCACCACCGGAGATCTCCACGCCGGGAACGACGGTCTTGATCGCGCGACGCCGGCTCACGGCAAGCACATCGGAGACGGTGTCGTACCTCGCGATCTCAGCGACCGTGATGTACGTCGGCGGCAGCATCGCCAACTCACCGGCGAGTGCACCGGCGGCCGCGTCGGCAGGCGTCATCCACGCCACCTGGTCGGCTTCACCCGACACGTCGCGGGTGAGCTGGCCCGGTGGCATCGCGGCCACGAAGAACCGGGTGTCGTAGCGACGCGGCTCGAACTCCGGGGTGATCCAGTGGGCCCACGCGCCCAGCAAGTCGGTGCGGAGCACCAACCCGCGGCGCTTGAGGAAGTCGGTGAACGCGAGGCTGTGATCGACCAATGCGGCCCGATCTCGCTCCCAGTCGGCCCCTGTCGTGTCACCGACGATGGATTTCGCGGTCGAGCCCGCCAGCAAGACCCCGGATTCTTCGAACGTCTCACGCACCGCTGCACACACCAACGCCCGCGCCGGTGGCTCGGGGCAGCTGAGCCGTACTGCCCACTGTGCGGGAGTCGGGCCAGCCCAAGCCACCGTCGCGTCGGAGTCGCGCGGATCAACGGTGCCGCCGGGGAAGGCGTACATGCCGGCTGCGAACGCCATCGCGAGATGGCGACGTAACAGGTAGACCTCGGGCTTGGCGTCGGTTTGACGAAGCAGTACGACGGTCGCCGCGCCTTTGGGTGTCACCGGAGCGTCGCCGCTGGCCAGGAATGCCCTCGCATGCTCGACCAACGCCGGCGGCAACCTGCGAGTGGGGTCCACGGTGGCATGCTCGGTGGCGTCCCGGTTGCCTGCAGAGTCGAGCAGCCGGCGGACGGCTGGCATCCGTTAGGCCACCTCGACAACCATCTCGACTTCGACCGGCGCGTCCAGCGGCAGCACCGGCGTTGCCACGGCGGAGCGAGCATGCTGCCCCGCATCTCCGAACACCTTGCCGATCAGCTCGCTGGCGCCGTTGGCCACCCCCGGCTGCCCGGTGAAGTCCGGCGTGCTGGCGACGAACGCCACGACTTTGACGACCCGCACCACCGAAGACAGGTCGCCGAGCACCGATTTGATCGCGGCGAACGCGTTGAGCGCGCACTGCTGAGCACACTCGGTCGCCTGCTCCGCACTGACCTGTCCGCCGACCTTGCCGGTCATCATCAACTGACCGTCACGCATGGGCAGTTGTCCGGAGGTATAGACGTGCTTGCCGCTGCGCACCGCGGGCACGTATGCCGCGACCGGCTTGGCGACCTCTGGCACCGCCAACCCCAGCTCAACCAACCGATCTTCTGGTGTCGACATGGTCAGCCCTTCTCTCGCTTGAGGTATGCCACCAAGTTCTCCGGGGTCGGCCCCGGCACAATCTGGACCAACTCCCAGCCATCCTCACCCATGTTGTCGAGGATCTGCTTGGTGGCGTGCACGAGCAGCGGCACCGTGATGTACTCCCACTTCGTCATACCGCGACTCTAGTGCTCCGGCTGGTAGCTCCGTCTGCGACCGCCCCCAGCCAATGACCGGCTAGCCAACGACCCGCCGTACGCCAGACGAACCCGGAAAGGCGGATAACGTCGGGGAGTGACCACCCCTTCAGACTTCAGCCAGTCTGCGGACAGAGCTGAGCCCGCAAACCCGGATGAAATTGTGACCAGGGCGGCCGAGGGGCCCGACGTCATCCTCCGGTACGCCGACCACGCCGATGCACTGATCGACGTGTTCTTGCCAGCGTCGCTGGGCCGGCCGGGCTCGCCGTTGCAGCTGATCGTATTGCTGCACGGCGGCTTTTGGCGTGCGGGGTACGACCGCACGCATCTCCGCCCGCTCGCTAATGCACTGACGGCGCGGGGCTACGTGGTGGCCACCCCCGAGTATCGCCGGGTGGGCGAAGGGGGCGGCTGGCCGACGACGGCGTACGACGTGGAGGCGGCACTTGCTGCGTTGCCGAGCCTCCTCGACTCGACTGTGCCGGGCTGGGTCCACGCCGCCACGCCGTACGTCATGAGCGGTCACTCGGCGGGCGGACACCTGGCGCTCTGGGCGGGCTTGCGCGCCGGACCCCGCCGGATAGCCTCGATCGTCGCGCTGGCGCCGGTGTCGGATCTGCGGTACGCCGCATCGGCTCGGATGGGCAACGGTGCAGTGATCGATCTGATGGGCGGCGGCCCCGACCAGCTGCTGGACGCTTACGCCGAGGCCGACGCGCTGGCTCTGCTCACCGGCGACGTACCGGTGACAATCATCCAAGGCACCAACGATGCGCAGGTTGCCGTCGAGATGAACAGGGCAGTAGCGGCCGATCACGCTGACAAGCCCGGCTTACGGTACGTCGAGCTGCCAGGCGTAGACCACTTCGCGCTGATCGACCCGCTGTCGACGATCTTCGAATCGACTGTGCTACCCGCCCTATCGACCGCCTCCGTCCACTCAGAACGGTGGGTTATCTCCCGCTGCGGTCCTTGGGCTGGAGGAGATGGTAGAGCGGGATCAGCTGGGTGAGGGCGAGCGGCTCACTGCGCTCGCCCCCGTTGATGTCCCCGATGTGCTCCGGTGGTCCACCCGCTGCGCCGAGCTCCTCCCAGATCGCCTTCTCGAGCTGTCGCGCCTCTTCCGAGGACGCGTGCCCGTGCACGTGCAGGCAGTCGGTCGGCGTGCCGTCCTCGTCGCGGATGATCTTCAGGTGCGTGGCAGTGCGAGGGTCGTCGGTCAGCACGTCGCTCAACGCAGAGTGTTGGATCGTCGGCCGCAAGCAAAGCTCGGCGGACAGTGGTGTGCCCGGTGGGTCCGCGCGGCCCGGGATGGGTGCGAAGCGCACCACGATGTCGGCGAATCGACGCTGTGGGCGGATGAACTCGGCGGACTCGGGTTCTCGCCTTTCCAGGTCCACTAGCACCTGCTCCTTCGTGTATCCGCGCTCGGTGACGTCTCGTTTGACCTTCCACTGGTGCCGGATCTCTTCCGGTGGGTCAAGGAACACGGTCACGTCAAAACATGCTCTGGTGAGCTTGGTAGCCAACGGGTGGAGACCCTCCACCACGACGAACTCCTTCGGCTCGACGTACTCCGGGCGCGTGAAGAGGCCCGACGAATGGTCGTAGACGGGCTTGAGGATCGGCCGCCCGAGCGCCAGCAGCTGAAGGTGCTGTTCCACGATGTCGATGTAGTTGCAATCGGGGTGTAGTGGCGTGAACGGCAGCTCCTTCCGCTCTCATCACGCTCACCAGCGCCGACGTGTACGGAAGCAGCCTTTTCAAGCCGAAGAATCTCACCCAGATGACCTCACTTAGCCGGGAGGGCTGGGACTGCGCTAGAGACGCTGAATGGAACCTCTCCACGGGTGGCTCGTGCATGTACTTCGCCGCGGCCGGATCCGGCGACGTCCGGTTCAATAAGTCGGCCAGCGCCCCCGCGCCTTGGCCCCGTACTGCATCCCTGACCTTCGACGGCATGGGGGTGCCCAGGATCTCCTGGCCATGCCCGATGATGCCGCCATCGTAGGGAAAGACACTCGAAGACGAAATGGCGTCCCAGCCGCCATCTCCGGTCGTCTCAGTGTCGGCAAAGCGTGCCACGGCGGTAACGTACTCGTGCCCGGACTCGAGTCGAACAGAACCAGATAGATCAAAACTCTTGACGATGTTCTACGTCTCCGTTCTTAAACGACCACCCTGATTCGTTCCAGGTCAGTGTCTCGGGCAACTCAGGACTGCCTGTGCGTGACCAGAGCTTTTCATCGACTTGCATGGTGACCGTGCGGCCTATCAACCCCTCTCCGGCCGCCAACTCTTGCTGAGATGGGCCATCGTCCGCGACACCGGTGACGTGGACCGTAACCAGATGATCGGCATACGTCACCCAGTCGGTAGCCGTATCGGACGGCAACGCTTCCGCTGCCTCTCCGAGCGCCGGTCCTGGTGGCGTGCTTGGTTCATGCCGCTGCTGCAAGGCGAGGGCACCCATGATCCCGGCCACTCCGACCACAACACCAACCGCAATGAGACCGAGGGTTCTCCTCATGAGTCACCCTTTCAGTAGCTGGCGTTGACATTCGTGACTGCTCAGCTAATTCTGGCGGCGCGACCGGCGTCGCGGCTGGACTTTGGAGCTGTGATCGTAAGAGTGGTGGCGGTCGGCGTCCGCCTGCTGTCGATACAAGCGGACGGTAGGCTCGATCGAGCCTACCGTCGGCGTCCGCTAACCATTCGTGGTTTCGACCACCTGGAAGACGATCAGTCGACTGAATCCCAGGCCGTCCATTTGCCAGGCGTAGCAACCAACTGATGGCACGAAAAAATTGGACGCCGTTCCACCCGCAAAACGTAGATGGCTGCCGCTCTCATCGTTGATGCCACCCCAGAACCCCATCCCGTGGGAGCCGCCGACTTGGTGCCCGCGGACTAGCACCGGTCCGCGGTACGTTCGGGTCGTCGCCCAGAGGACTTTTGCTCCAAGCCACCCGTTGAAGTAGGGCCAGACTCGATTATTCCGAAGCATTTGAATGACGCCGTGACGATGCAACGCCGCGACATTTGTGTAGACGCCTGGAAACGCTGGGCCGGGGCCCCATAGCTCGCCAGAAAGAGTTTTGGCTCGAACATCATGGTGGGTCGCCCACTGCCGAGAAACAGGACAATTCTGTCTTTTGACAATCTTCGGTATGTGCAGCGGACGCTCCTCCAGTCTGGCCCACACTCCGTCTTGCTGCGACGGATGGCTAGTAGTAGTCGGCACAGTTGGGGCACCTGAGCTTGGAATCGGCGATGCGCTGTTCGTAGCTTTGGCCGTCGGGACGGAGCCGGAACATCCTGAGAGTACGAGGCCAAACAGGAGGATGCTGACCGCCAGCCAGTTGTCACGGCTGCAATGCCAGTGATCGGCGAAGCTGATCAAGCGAGACCGCCGAGAGCTAGGAGTGCCCCGCCCGCCATAATTAGTGCGACGTCGCCAATTCTGGCAGACCGGTCCAGACGGGGAGGGAGCAAATTCATCAGCCATGACGGGTCTCGGCTTCGAAAGGCGGCCACGAGTAGCAGACTTTCCCTCGCCGCACCGAGAAACGCGCCCGCTATGGCAGCCAGAAAGGGACCGGCAGCCGCCTCCGCGACCAGGACAAACAGCCAACTTGCGTAAGGGATAGAGGTGAGGACACCGAACCCTAGGTTGAGACCCCACGCGACAAAGGCTAACCATCTAGGCGTCCCTCTGGGCCAACGCCTTCGCACTTGCTTTTGGCGACCCAAGCGACCATGTCTCCGGCTCCAGGAGAGATAAGTTGCCCCAGCGGCTCCACATGCAATGAACCAAGGTCGGATTTCATCTAATCTCAATAGTAACCCCACCCCACCAAGTGCCGCGCCAAGGGCAGCACCCCCTGCGGCGGCGGCCAGGGTGTGCACCATCGCTAACCGCAATTCATGACGTACCCCGCGACCGCGGGGATCGAGGCCAGTGGCCACGTTTACCGTTCATGGTGAGTGTCCGCATAACACTCCGACAAAAAGCGACAAGACAAGCAGCACACTTGCGAACACGAGGACCTCCAAAGAATGATCAACCGCAGCAGACGGGCCGGTTCGGCCCAGGCGGGGCGAGTTGCGCCGTCAGCGCATTTAGGTCAGTGTCCGCTGTAATCGCCACCTCGACGCCAGCAAGCGAGGTAGGGCACGTGTAGACGAAGGATCTGCAACTGCACTTGACATTGTTGGGACCGCACAAGTAGCAGTCACAGCACCGATAGTGTCCGCAGTAGCTTGACGCAGGTGAGGTGCAGTGGTAGCAGTGGTATCCGGTGCACCAGCAGGCTGTATCGGGCCATTCATCGCCTCTGTCATAAGAACATGCACTGCCACAGTTGGACCCGTTGCAAAAACTTGGCTGGCAAAATCCGAAAGAGGTATGGCATTCTGTGTCGCAACATTCGCAGTTGGAGCACGCAGGGCATGAACCACTGCAGTTAATACACCCGGTTGCGAATGCGGTGCCAGACTGGAAGCCTCCCCCGGCTGCGACAGCACCTACCGCGACAAACGCCGCCTGAGCCGCCCGGCGGAATAGCGTTCTTCTATCGATGGTGCGTGCTACCCTTTCAGCGGCGCCTTCAAATATCCTACCGGTCATATCTCCTCCTCCCGGTCATATTTCTTCCCTCTCCCTGCCCTTATAGTCTACGAGCAGGTTTGACCGATCAGTAGGGCTTCGGAGACCGTCAATGCCAGCCTGTTCAAGGATTCGACTGAGATGCCTCGGATCACTGGCTAAGCCCTCGCCTGCACCCGTCCGTCGACATCGATAGCGAATGCGAATGGATTTACGACAACTTCATAATCCGATGCAGCAATCCCTCTTCCATCAGCCACGCATCGTACAGCAGGTGCAAGCGTGGCCATCTGTTCCGCAGCCTGTCGCTCTCCTGCAACGATGGCGAGGACCGCGAATCCCTCTTGTGCCTGCTCCTCGGCGAGCCGGTCTAGGTAGGGCATGATCTCGTGGCACGGTGCGCAACCTGGTGAGCCAAACAACAAGAGCGCAGATCTCCCATGTCCGGGGCGCCAAGCCGACAAGCTGCCTGACGGATCTACCCCCTCGATGTCGAGGGCGCGTGCACCTACTGGCAAGCCGTCATTAGTATGTCCGGCTGCAGTGTCCATGACAGCCAGTCCAAAGTGCCGGTAAAGCAGGATTACTAGCACCGCCATGACAAAGACGAGCACCCAAAGCAACGCATATGACACGTAAAACGCAACAGGCACGCCCATCACTCCCTATGATCCATGCATGGTGTGGACAGTTCCAGCTTCCGCACTTTGCCGCATGAGGACCAATCCTCCACGTACAGACCAAGCGGACACGGCTAGAGCGCAAGCCATGCCTGTGGACACCACTGCGGCGACTGTCCATATGGAAGTCGCTGGAAGCATCGTTTCGCTTCGGCTGGCCAATACACCCGCTACGATCGTAAAGACCATTAGGCCCGCGTTGCGGACGACGCCAAGTATCCCAATCCGCGCCTTACCGCTCGCCCCAAAGCAGGCACAGTTGAGATTCAGACCTCGCGCGAGAACCCAAAGCATCCATGCCGTGAAGCCGACGAAGAGACACAAGCTAAGCGCCAACGTCGCAGTAAGCAGTGGGTTTCGGAAAAGGACAAGTCCGCAAGCTAGCGCACACTCCAACGGTGGCAGCAACGCGCTCACTCTTCGCGCAGTGCGCGGGGGCACTCCGCTTTGAAGCAAGGCACTGACGAGGGCGCCAGGGTGTAACACCTTGCCCGTGGCAGCCACGAGTAAGACCACACTCAAGCCAACCTGCATAAGAGCCAGTAACCACGGCACGCGCGACCTCCTGAGATGAACGATCTTCCCTGCGGGAGGGCGGTGCTCCATCGTCACTGTCAGGGAACGGCTACTGCTCTACACCCATGGCCACCTTGCTGTCAAGCGCACGCGTTCGGCGTTTCTGACGTCGTGCCCGCAGAAGGTAGGGAGCTTGTCCTGTGGGCAACTCCGAGTGCCGGTGTGTCGTGATTGGCGTGAGGGGAAACCGAGGCGTTAGGCCAGCGGTGAATTCGCGTCAGTGCCTTCAGATGGTTGCCGTGTCGAGCGAGGCAGACGACGGCTCTTTGGCACTCCATTCGGGAGCGGCAGGCGGACTCAGCCATATCGGACGGCGGCTCTTCAGGTGAGGGAGGGTTCGGTTTTCTCGCGGACCTCGTCTTCGGTGACATCGGGTGCGAGCTCGCGTAGCACCAGCCCGTCCTCGGCGACATCGATGACGGCCAAGTCGGTGATGATGCGCTGCACCACGCCAAGCCCGGTGTAGGGCAACGAGCACTCGTTCACAATCTTGTAGGAGCCGTCACGAGCGACGTGCTCCATCAGCACGATCACCCGTTTGGCGCCGTGCACCAGGTCCATCGCACCCCCCATTCCCTTGACCATCTTGCCGGGGATCATCCAGTTCGCGATGTCGCCGGCCGCCGACACCTGCATGGCGCCCAGGATCGCGGCGTCGATCTTCCCGCCACGGATCATCCCGAACGACGTCGCGGAGTCGAAGAACGCGGCACCAGGACGCAGCGTGACCGTCTCCTTGCCGGCATTGATCAGGTCGGGATCCTCTTCCCCGTCGATCGGATAAACCCCGACGCCCAAGATGCCGTTCTCTGACTGCAGCACGATCTCGACGTCGTCTGGCACGTAGTTCGGCACCATCGTCGGGAGCCCGATGCCGAGATTCACGTAAGCGCCGTCCTCCAACTCCGACGCCGCTCTCGCCGCCATCTGCTCACGCGACCAGGCCATCAGCGTTGCTCCTCTCGCGGGCGCACCGTGCGCTTCTCGATCCGTTTCATCGCGACCTGCTCGGGCGTCAACGGCACCACTCGTTGCACAAACACGCCAGGCAGATGTACGTCGTCGGGCGCCAGCCCGCCGGGCTCCACAAGCTCCTCTACCTCCGCGATCGTCAGCCGGCCGGACATCGCACACAGCGGGTTGAAGTTACGGGCCGAGTCACGAAACACCAGGTTGCCGTGGCGGTCACCGCGCCACGCCCGAATCAGCGCGAAGTCGCTCACGATGGCCCGCTCGAGCACGAAGACGCGGCTGCCCTCTGGCGTCTCGAACTCGCGAGTCTCCTTGGCCGGGCTCGACATGATCGCGTTGCCGCTCCCGTCGTACCTCCACGGCAAACCGCCATTGGCCACCTGAGTGCCTACCCCAGTCGCGGTGAAGAACGCCGGGATGCCGGCCCCGCCCGCCCGCAGCCGCTCGGCCAGCGTGCCCTGCGGAGTCAGCTCGACCTCCAGCTCACCGTGGAGATACTGGCGCTCGAACTCCTTGTTCTCGCCGACGTACGACGCGACCATCCGGCGGATCCGCTTGTCACGCAACAGCAGGCCAAGACCCCAGTCGTCGACGCCACAGTTGTTCGACACAACCTCCAGCTCGGCGACGTCCGAGTCGAGCAGCGCCTGGATCAGCACGCTCGGGATGCCGCACAGCCCAAACCCGCCTACCGCCAGCGACGACCCGCTCGGGATGTCGGCGACCGCCTCGGCGGCGCTGGCAACCGTCTTGTCCATGGCCTCTCCCTCGCCTGTGTGGGGCGCCAACGTTGCTCGCCAACGTCGCTCGTCAATGTCGACTAGGCCGGCGCCGGCTCAGGTGTCCTAAAGCCGGTGAGCCACCTTCGGCAACCTACTGCATGGCCCCGGCGGCGCGCCTCGGGACAGGCACGACACACCTCGCCAAGCGCGGCTAGGCTCGCAACCCATGGCCACCACAACGAGTCGCTCGGGCACCGCCCAAGCCGAGGACACAGCACGGCAAGTGGGCACATCTCAGCGCGCGGGCGGTTCGCGCGGCGCCGACGCAGTGCGATTGCACGTGGTGACCGGCAAGGGTGGCACCGGCAAGACCACAATCGCCGCTGCGCTCGCGTTGGCGTTGGCGTCCAACGGCAGGCGGGTGCTGTTGTGCGAGGTGGAGGGCCGTCAGGGTCTGGCGTCGCTCTTTGATGCCGCCCCGCTGCCGTACGACGAGCGCCGCATCGCGGTCGGACCGGACGGCGGCGAAGTGTTCGCGTTGGCCATCGACGCGGAGGCGGCCCTGCTCGAATACCTCGACATGTTCTATCGTCTCGGCCGGGCCGGCAAGGCGCTGGATCGTTTCGGCGTGATCGACTTCGCAACCACGATCGCCCCCGGTGTGCGCGACGTGTTGCTGACCGGCAAGGTCTACGAGGCGACCAGGCGGCAAGACGGCGGCAGACCGACGTACGACTCCGTGGTGCTCGACGCGCCACCCACAGGGAGGATCAGCCGCTTCCTGAACGTCAACACCGAGGTCGCCGGCATCGCCAAGGTGGGCCCGATTCGCAAGCAGGCAACCTCCATCATGCAACTGCTGAAGTCTCCGAAGACGCGTGTGCATGTCGTCACATCACTGGAGGAGATGCCCGTGCAGGAGACGCTCGACGGCATCACCGAGCTGACACGTATCGGGCTGCCGCTCGGCGTCGTCGTAGTCAACCTGGTGCGTGAGCCGGAGCTGGCGGCCAGCGACCTGGTGGCAGCCAGCGCCGATCGGCTCGATACGGCCCAGATTGCGGCTTCCTTGAAAGAGGCCGGGATCAAAGTGGGCGACTCAGTCGTCGCCGGGCTCGCAGACGAGGCGAGACAACACGCGGAGCGGGTGGCGCTCGAAGGCGAGCAGCGGGCACGGCTGGCGGCATCGCGGCGCCCGACCGTCGAGGTGCCCTTCCTGACCGACGGCATCGACTTGGGGTCGCTCTACGACATCGCCGAGCGGCTGAGCGACAGCGAGGAGATCTGACCATGCCGCGCAGTCCGCAGACCGGCCGCAAACCCCGCACCCAGCCTGGCCGCGCCAGCCAGCCGCAGGGGGGAGCGCTCGCCGCACGGCTGTCCGACGTGCCCGATCTCGACGTGGACGCGCTTATCGACGACCGCGACATCCACATTGTCGTCTGCTGTGGCTCTGGTGGAGTCGGAAAGACGACGACCTCGGCATCCATCGGGCTACGCGCCGCCGAGCGAGGCCGCAAGGTGGTGGTGCTCACCATCGACCCGGCCCGCCGTCTCGCGGCGTCGATGGGGCTGACCGAGCTCGACAACACACCCCGGGCCGTGCAAGGAGTCGACACCGACAACGGCGGCGGCCTGGACGCGATGATGCTCGACATGAAGCGCACCTTCGACGAGGTGGTCGAGTCGCATGCCACTGAGGAGAAGGCCGAGCAGATCCTGAGCAACCCGTTCTATCAAGCCCTCTCCAGCTCGTTCGCCGGCACTCAGGAGTACATGGCGATGGAGAAGCTCGGGCAGCTGCACGCAGAAGCACTGCGAAGCGGCCGGTGGGATCTGATCGTGGTCGACACTCCGCCCTCACGGTCGGCGCTGGACTTCCTCGACGCCCCCGAGCGGCTCTCGTCCTTCCTCGACGGTCGGCTGATCCGGGTGCTGCTGGCACCGGCGAAAGGTCCGGCCCGGCTGTTGTCGGTCGGGATGACGGTGGTCACCGGCGCAGTCTCTAAGGTGCTGGGTGGCCAGATGCTGCGCGATGTCCAGACGTTCGTGGCCGCATTCGACACGTTGTTCGGGGGTTTTCGGGCCCGCGCCGACAAGACGTTCCGTGTCCTCAAGGACCCCCAGACGGCGTTTATCGTGGTCGCGTCGCCGGACGCCGACGCGCTGCGAGAGGCGGTGTTCTTCGTCGAGCGACTGGCCGAGGAAAAGATGCCGCTGGCCGGCCTCGTCTTGAACCGGGTGACCACCGGCGTGGCGCCAGGAATCTCGGCGCAGACCGCGCTCGCGGGTGCTGAGCGACTAGCCCTTGCCGATGCGACGACGGCCGGCCTGCTGCGCCTACACGCAGACCGGTTGGGCCGGATCTCCCGGGAGCGAGCGCTGCGCCGACGGTTCGCCGCGGCGCACCCCAGCGTGCGTACGGCGACGGTAGCCGCGCTGCCGACCGACGTACACGACTTGGAATCGCTGCGCCTGGTCGGCGCATCGATGTGAACGCAACAGCTTCGCCGCCGCGCTCGATGCTTCAGAGCCGCGCTTCAGACCCCAGCGGGAGAAGGGTTTGACAGCGGGTGCTTAGCCGCCGGAAGGACGGTGGGGGCCGAGGAAGCGGCGCCATGCTCTTCTCGGGCCGTCTGCAACAACGCCCGCCACGAGCTGACGTTCGGTCGGCGGCGCAGCAGTGCCCGACGTTCGCGCTCAGTCATCCCACCCCAAACGCCCCACTCGATGTTGTTGTCGAGGGCTTCGGCGAGACACTCGGTGCGCACCAGGCACTGGGCGCACACCTGCTTGGCCCGGTTTTGCTCCGCGCCTCTCACAAAGAGCTCGTCCGCGCGTGCTCCGTTGCAGGCCGCGCTGTGTGCCCATTGATCGTTCCACATCATGCTGACCCCTACCGAGAGAGCTGGAAAACCGCGCAAACTACCCATGGAGATTCCAGCCCATGTTGTGCAGCTACGGGGCCGGCGTCCGCGGAGGCAGACCCACACGGGTCGTCCTGAGTAGTCACTTAGTACTACTCCGCCCGGCGTATTCCGGATTGCAGCCATTTGGACTGTAGCGCATCCGAGCCCGGCTCCGATAGTCCCATTTGTCCGGAGTTCGCAGATCTGCTGGTCGAAGTGCCACAATGTCGCTGCGCTCACGTACCCTGATTGTCATGGTCAGGCTCGCTCGGCCGGCCCATCGTGACGCACGTCGTGACGATGGCCTGGTTCATCAGCTCATCGTGCTCGTCGGCATCAGCGTGCTTTCGGGCGTGCTCATCGCCGCTCTCGCGCTGCCGTGGGTTGGCCTGGCCGACCAGGCAGCCAAGTCGAGCGCCGAGGCGATCGAGAGCTTCCCGCTGGAGTTGCACTTCAAACCGCTCAACGAGCGCACCCAGGTGCTCGACTCCGGCGGCAACGTGTTGGCGACCTTCTACGACGAGAACCGCACCTACGTCAAGCTAGACCAGGTCTCTCCCGACATGCAGCACGCCATCTTGGCGATCGAGGACGCGCGCTTCTACCAGCACGGTCCGATAGACATCAAGGGCACGCTGCGGGCCATGCTCGTCAACCAGGCCAGCGCCACGACCGTGCAAGGCGGCTCGTCGATCACCCAGCAGCTGGTGAAACTGACATTGCTCGAAGACGCCACCACGAAGGCAGAGCAAGCACAGGCAACCGCAGAGACCTATGCTCGCAAATTCCAAGAGCTTCGCTATGCCGTGTGGGTCGAGCAACACTTGACCAAGAACCAGATCCTCGAGCACTACCTCAACACTGCCTACTTCGGTGATGGCGCTTACGGGATCCAGGCCGCAGCCCACCATTACTTCTCCACCACGGCCGACAAGCTCACCCTCGCACAGTCGGCCTTGCTGGCCGGCTTGGTCAAGAACCCGTCGGGATACGACCCGGTTATCAACCCACAGGCCGGGCTGGACCGCCGTTACACGGTGCTCGACAAGATGTTGAGCCTGCACATCATTTCGACCGCGCAGGCACAACAGGCGGAGGCGAGCCCTCTCGGTCTTCGGGTGTCCACGGTTCCCAACGGCTGCCTGACCTCGGCGGCTCCTTTCTTCTGCAGCTACTTGGAGAACTACCTGCTGAACGACCCGGCGCTCGGCAAGACGCGAGTAGATCGCCGACACACGCTCTATGCCGGCGGGTTGACGATCAAGAGCAGCCTCGACATGCGTTTCCAGCATGCCGCCGATGCCGCGGTCGCGGCTCATGTGCATCCCACCGACCGGGCGATCGGGGCCTTGGCGATGGTCCAGCCAGGCACCGGTTATGTCCGCGCCTTGGCGCAGTCTCGGCCGATGGGCTCGAATGCCGCCATTGGTGAGAGCTACATCAACTACACGGTGCCCGATCAGTACGGCGGCTCCGGGGGGTTCCAAGCTGGCTCGACGTTCAAGGTGTTCGTTCTAGCGACCGCGATTGCCCAGGGTGTTCCCCTCAACAAGACGATCTACTCACCCTCGTTCATCGCCCCGCATCTGGACTCCTTCTCGACCTGCGGCGGGAAGCCCTACAACCGTGACCCTGCACTCACCTACCCGGTCCACAACTCCACGACCAGTGGCGACATGAACCTCTACACCGGGACGCAACAGTCGGTCAACACGTTCTTCGTCCAACTCGAGGAGCTCACCGGGCTATGCGCCCCGTGGACCCTTGCGAACAAGATGGGTGCCGCTGTCCCCGTGTCGGCCCGGGTGCCGGCCTTCACGCTTGGTGTCAGCAGCGTTAGCCCGCTGCAGATGGCCGAGGCATACGCGACGTTCGCGGATCGTGGTGTGCACTGCGACTCGACGCCGATCCTGGCGATACTCAACAGAGACGGCCAGCCGATCCCGACCGCCGGGCCGAAGTGCAGTCGGGTCATGCAGGCCCCCTACGCCGATGCGGTCAACGACATCCTTCGAGGTGTGATGGGGCCGAGTGGCTTCGGAGCACCGCTGGCGCTCAACCAGCCCTCCGCCGGCAAGACCGGCACGACCGACAACAACAACCAGGTGTGGTTCGTTGGTTACACCCCCAGCCTCACGGCCGCTTCGATGGTCGCGGGAGTCAACAGCGTGGGTCACCACATCACGCTCAACGGGCAGACTCTCGCCGGCACTCTCGTCGACGTCGCCCACGGCTCGACCACCGCGGGGCCGATCTGGGGCCAGGCGATGAAGGCGATCCAACAATGGTTGCCGAACCAAGACTTCGTCCCGCCGGATAAGAAGGTCGTCGCCGGTCAGCCGGTGACCATCCCGCCCTTCTACGGCGTCGGGGTTGCCCAGACCGCCCAACAGCTCACCCAACTCGGCTTCAAGCCGCAGGTGTCCTACAGCGTTAACAGCTCCGCGCCACGGGGGACAGTCGCCTACATCTCGCCGTCATCTCAGGGCTTTAGCGGTCAGAGGATCGTCATCCATCCCTCGACCGGCTATGTTCCCGCTCCGCCACCTCCGCCGAGCCCATCCAACCCGCCCGCGCCTCCGCCTCCACCTCCTCCGCCGAGCCCCGCTCCCCCGACTCACCCGAACCCGACCCACCCGAACCCGACCCACCCGAACCCGACCCACCGGACGCCGAGCCCCCCAACGCACACGCATAAGCCGCGCGGCGGCGGAGGCCATCCCCACAAGCCCTGAGGCGATCAACCGAGCTGTCGGCGTGCCTCCGCGGACACCTTGGCGCCGTCTGCCCGGCCTCGGGTCCGCGGCGTGACCGCGCCCATCACCTTGCCCATGGCGCGCATCCCATCGTCGGCGACACCGAGCTCGGCGATGGTGGTGGTCACCAGGTTTGTGATGTCAGCATCGGTCAGTGGCTCGGGTAGGAACTCGGCGATGATCCCGGCTTCGGCACGTTCCTTGGCCGCTAGCTCGGTGCGTCCGGCGTCGTCGTACGCCGTGGCTGCCTCCCGCCGCTTCTTGGCCTCGCTGGCGAGCACGCTGGTGACGTCATCGTCGGTGAGCTCGCGAGCCTGTTTGCCGGCCACCTCTGCGTTGGTGATGGCGGTGAGCACCATCCGAAAAGTCGACGAACGCAGCGCCTGGCGAGTCTTCATGGACTTGGTGAGCTCTGCGCGGAGCCGATCTTTCATCGCTGCCATCCGTCCAGTGTGCCCGCTCAGACATCCTGTGAAAGCCTTAGGCCATGCACTCCAAGGCGTCGGCGCTGGTCGGACTCTGCTCGGTCGGCGTGGCCGGGGTCGGCTACTCCGCCGGTTACGAGCTCCGGGCATACCGGCTGCGCGAGGTGGTGATCCCGTGTCTGCCGGCGAGACAGCGGCCGATTCGTGTCCTGCACCTGTCTGACATCCACATGACGCCCAACCAGCACAAGAAGCAGGCCTGGTTGAAACAACTGGCGGAGCTTGAGCCCGATCTCGTCGTCAACACCGGCGACAATCTCAGTCACCGTCACTCGGTGCCCGTGGTGCTGGACGCCCTTGGCCCGTTGCTGCACCTGCCGGGTGTCTTCGTCCTCGGCTCCAACGACTATTGGGGACCGATGCTGAAGAACCCGTTACGCTATTTCCTGCCGCATGGGGGGAACAAGGTGATACAGGGACCTCGTCTCCCGTGGCGCGATCTGCGAGACGGATTCCGTGACGCCGGCTGGCTGGACTTGACCAATGCGCGAGGGGAGCTCAAGGTTGCCGGCGGCCGGGTCGCGTTCGCCGGGGTCGACGACCCGCACCTCGACTACGACCGGCTCGAGGACGTCGCGGGTTCCGCCGACCCGGCCGCCGATCTGCGGCTGGGCATCGCTCACGCCCCTTACCGACGAGTCCTCGACGCGTTCACCCGTGACCGCTACGACGCGATTTTCGCCGGCCACACGCACGGGGGCCAGGTCCGGGTGCCGGGTTACGGCGCGCTGGTGACCAACTGCGACATCGACAGGGCCAGATCGCGCGGCCTGCACCACCACGACGCGGCCGGACGGCGCTCCTGGCTGCACGTCTCGGCCGGGTTGGGTACGTCGCCGTACGCGCCGTATCGCTTTTGCTGCTACCCGGAGGCGAGCCTCGTCACGCTAACCGCCGCCGACCAGGCCGGCTGACCGGCTCGATTTAGCGAAGCCACGGCGCTCCCGATAGACTCCGAGGCTTCGGGCTGTGGCGCAGTTTGGTAGCGCGCGTCGTTCGGGACGACGAGGCCGCAGGTTCAAATCCTGTCAGCCCGACCACTGTTGCCTGACAGTTCTTACCCGGGTTTGTGGGGGTCCGCGCCGATCGCTGTCCGCGCAAGATGCGACGCTCACCAGCTAGGACGAGCCTGTTCTAGCGGGCTCAGCGTCGGAACTTGGGGCCGCCGGAACCCGCAAATCGCCAGGGCACAGGGCTTAGGGAGTGGTGAGCTCCACGGCGACGAGCTCGGCGATCTGCGCGGTGTTGAGGGCGGCGCCCTTGCGCAGATTGTCGCCACAGATGAAGAGCTCGAGGGCATTCGGGAAGTCGAGCGCCTGCCTGATCCGGCCCACAAAAGTGGGGTCAGACCCGACCACGTCGGCCGGCGTCGGGAACTCCCCTCGTCCGGGATCGTCGATGACGACCACGCTCGGCGCCTCGACCAGCGCCTGGCGGGCCTCATCGAGTGGCACCGGCCGCTCGAAGACGGCGTGCACGGCCAGCGAATGCGTGGTCACTACCGGGACCCGCACACAGGTGACGGAGACCGACAGATCGGGGATGCCGAGGATCTTGCGAGACTCGCTGCGCACCTTCAGCTCCTCGCTCGACCAACCGCCCTCCTTGACCGTGCCGGCCATCGGCACCACGTTGAGGGCCAACGGCGCCGGGAACGGCGAGTCGTCGGGGAGCTTGTTGGCGATCATGCCCCGCACGTCGCCTGGCGACTGGCCCAGAGATCGGTTGCCCGCGACCACGTCGAGCTCGTCGTACAGCCTGTCGACGCCCGCCTGCCCCGCACCCGAAGCCGCCTGGTACGACGCGAGGACGAGCTCACGAAGCCCCCAGCGGGAATGCAAGGCGCCGAGCGCGTCCATCATGGTCAGCGTGGTGCAGTTGGGGCTGGCGATGACGCCCCGTGGGCGGTTGCGCACCTGCACCGCGTTGACCTCGGGCACCACCAACGGAACATCGGGCTCCAGCCGGAAGGCCGCGGAGTTGTCGACCACCACGACACCGGCGGCTGCGACACGGGGCACCCACTCGAGCGCCACCGGATCAGGCACGTCGAACATCGCCACGTCGACGCCCTCGAACGTCTCCTCGGTCAGCTCTCGTACGACGAGATCCTCGTCTCGGCACCTCAGCGTCCGGCCCGCGGAGCGGCTTGACGCGATGAGTCGGATCTCACCCCAGACATCCTCTCGGCGCGACAAGATCTGCAATATGACGGTGCCCACCGCGCCGGTCGCGCCCACGACCGCCAGCGTCGGTTTGGCTTCACCGTTCATCGGCCGGACCCCCCGTAGACGACCGCCTCGACCTCCCGCGAGTCCAGGTCGAACGCGCGGTGGGCGGAGGTCACCGCCGCATCGACTTGGCCTTCGTCGACGATGACCGAGATGCGGATCTCCGACGTGGAGATCATCTCGATGTTGACGCCGGCCGATGCCAGGGCGGCGAAGAATCTCGCGGTGACGCCGGGGTGACTGCGCATCCCGGCTCCCACCAAGGAGACCTTGCCGATCTGGTCGTCGTACAGCAGTTGCTCGAAGCCCACCGCATCCTTGAGCAGGGCAAGCGCCGTCATGGCGACCTGACCGTCCTCGCGAGGAAGCGTGAAGGAGATGTCGGTGCGGCCGGTCGCCGCGGCCGAGACATTCTGCACGATCATGTCGATGTTGGTGCCGGAGTCGGCCAGGCACTCGAACAGGTTCGCCGCCTCACCAACCTTGTCAGGAACTCCGACCACGGTGATCTTGGCTTCGCTGCGGTCGTGCGCAACACCGGAAATGATCGCTTGCTCCACGGAGTCCTCCGCAACTGATTCGGTAACCCACGTGCCGGTCTTGTCTGAGAACGACGAGCGAACGTGGATGGGCATGTTGTAGCGCCGCGCGTACTCCACGCAACGTAAGTGCAAGATCTTGGCGCCGCAGGAACACATCTCGAGCATCTCCTCGTACGACACCCGTGGGATGCGTCGAGCCATCGGCACGATGCGCGGGTCGGCGGTGAAGACGCCGTCCACGTCGGTGTAAATCTCGCAAACTCTCGCCGCCAGTGCCGCGGCGAGCGCGACCGCGGTGGTGTCAGAACCACCCCGGCCCAGTGTGGTGATGTCCTTGGTGTCCATCGACACGCCTTGAAATCCGGCGACGATCGCGACGTCACCGGCGGCCAGCGCCGTCTGAATGCGGCCCGGCGTGACGTCGATGATCTTGGCCCGGCCATGTGACGAGTCGGTGATCACGCCGGCTTGACTGCCGGTGAACGAACGAGCCGTGTGCCCGAGGTTGGCAATTGCCATCGCCAACAGCGCCATCGAGATGCGCTCGCCCGCAGTCAACAGCATGTCGAGCTCGCGGCCGGGCGGCAAGGGCGTCACCTGCTGGGCGAGCTCGAGCAGATCGTCAGTGGTGTCGCCCATCGCCGAGACCACGACGCAGACGTCGTCGCCTGCCTTCTTGGTTGCCACGATCCGTTGCGCGACCCGCTTGATGCTCTGGGCGTCGCCGACGGAAGAGCCTCCGTACTTTTGCACGACGACACCCATCGGCTTCTCCTTTGCGATCGGTGCGGCAGGCAAATCTGTTTGCGTAGTGTATCGAGTCGCGCCTGGCGGGAGCGCTCGTCTGGCCATCGGGCGTGGCTGCTCCTAGCAGGCGACTAGAGGTCCTCGGCCGCCGCAAGCCGAGCCGCCTCGACGTCGCCCAACTCCTCGGCATCTAGGCGATCATGGGCGATCACCGACTGCAGGGCCCGGAGTATGGCGCTAGCTTCGGCCCCCCAGCTGGACACATACGAGAATTGCCACCACCACAGTGCCTCCTGCACGCTGCCGGCGCGGAAGTGCCGAAGCCCGTGAGCAACGCTTTGGGCGATGTCGGTAAGGTCGTCGGACAATCGCGACGACATCAGCTCGGGCGGGTCGATGTAGGGGTCGAAAACCTCGGTGAAGTCGTCCGCGCCCTCCAGCAGGTCGGCCAACAGCTCGCGCAGTTGATCCAGGTCAGGGTCTGGGCCGACATCGGGCTCGTACTCGTCGCTGGGCACAAAGTCGGTCTGTACGCCGAGCCGCGCGCCAGCCAGCAACAACTGACTGACCTCGAGCAGCAGCAGCGGGACCGCGGTACCGCGGTCGCCACCGCGAGCAATCTCGCGCACCGCCAACAAGAAACTCTCTGCGGCGTCGGCGACTCCCTGCGCCAGATCGGCGAGCTCTTCCGCCGCCGGCGGTCCGTGGTCTTCGCCCCCCGAAGTGTTGCCGTTAATCGTCAACTGAACGTCTCCCCTCGAAGGCGCGTCCGAGCGTCACCTCGTCGGCGTACTCCAAATCTCCCCCCACGGGCAGCCCGCTGGCAAGTCGAGTCACCCGCAGGCCCATCGGCTTCAGCATCCTGGAAAGGTACGTCGCCGTTGCCTCGCCCTCCAGGTTGGGGTCGGTCGCCAAGATCACTTCGGTGATCGTGCCGTCGGCAAGCCGCTTCATCAACTCGCGAATCCGCAACTCGTCTGGTCCTATGCCCTCTATCGGGCTGATCGCGCCACCGAGGACGTGATAGCGGCCCCGGAACTCGCGGGTCCGCTCGATCGCAACCACGTCTTTGGGCTCCTCTACCACGCAGAGCACGGTGAGGTCACGCCGCGGGTCACGGCAGATCCTGCACTGCTCTCCCTCGGCCACGTTCCAACAGAGCTCACAGAATCGCACCCGGTCCTTCACTTCGACAAGCACGTGCGCGAGCCTGCGCACGTCGACGGAGTCGGTGTTGAGGATGTGAAAAGCGAGCCGCTGAGCACTCTTGGGCCCTACACCCGGCAGCCGGCCGAGCTCGTCGATGAGGTCTTGGACGACGCCTTCGTACACGATCACTCCACCTCTCCGTCGCCGTCTCGGCACTGTCTCGGGCACTGTTACTGCCTGGAGCCCAGGAGGTGTCCCCGCGGGCAACCACCACCGCGGGCGGCGTGAGTAGGTGTCCAGCGTAGTGGTCACGGCGACTGCGAGCGGTCAGGCCGCGCTGGCACGGGTCGGGCGTTCCCGCGGCGAGTACGCCGACCGACCCGGCGCCACGCTCATACAGACCGGCTCGGCGAATGGCTAGGCCGACTGAGAACCGCCGGCTCAGCGCTGGCTCAGCGCCTGGCGGCCAGCCGAGCCTGCAGTGCGTCCCGCTTCTGAACGAACCGGGCTGCGGAGTCGTCCAGATCGGTCATGAAGTCAGCGAGCTCAGCGCGCGCCTTCTCTCCCTCACCCGACAACCCTTCGACCTCGAAGACCTTGCAGAACCGCAAGACCGGCATCACCACGTCGTCGTGGTGCTGGCGCTGGTCGTAGATCCCTTCGACGGCCATTTCGACGGCCTTGCGCTGGAAGCCCGGGATCCCCGCGCCCGGCATCTCGAACGTCTTGACGACGTCGCGGATCGCCAGCATCGCCTGGTCTGGCGCGATATCCATCGCCGCCTTGAGCAGGTTGCGGTAGAAGATCATGTGCAGGTTCTCGTCAGTTGCGATCCGGGCGAGCAGCCGCTCACACATCGGGTCGGCTGTGAATCGGCCGGTGTTTCGGTGCGAGACGCGGGTAGCCAACTCCTGGAAGGAGACGTAGGCGAGAGAACGCATCAGATCCTGGCCGTGCGAGGACGCATAGCCGACTGACATGTGAGACATCCGGAAGCGCTCGAGCTCGACCGGGTCGACCATCCGTTTGACCAACATGTAGTCGCGCATCGCGATGCCGTGTCGGCCTTCTTCGGCGGTCCACCGGTGCACCCACTCACCCCAGGCGGCGTCCCGGCCGAAGATCGTGGCGATCTCATGGTGATAGCTCGGCAGGTTGTCTTCGGTCAGCAGGTTGACGATCAATGCGGAGCGGGCCACATCCGGGATGTCGGCGTCTTCGGGGGTCCAGGGCGATCCGCCCATCAACCCGTCATAGTTGCGGCCGTCACTCCAGGGCACGTAATCGTGTGGGAACCACTCCTTCGCCACCGACAAGTGGCGATTGAGCTCGCCCTCCACGACTTGTTCAAGCTCCTGCAGCAACTCGAGTTCGCTTACCGGACGTGCGTTCATGGGCATCCCTTCGACGTTCCTGTTGAGAGCCGCCTGTTGAGTTGCCAGCTCGATTGCTACCCCGGGTCGGGGGCTTCAGGTCGGGGGCTCACCCGGCCCGCAGACTACCCGGCTCAGGATCGCCCAACTCGCCTGTCCGGAGCTGCCTGTTCCGAGCGGGAATGGCGCGTGTCTCTCAGCCGTAGGTTACGTCAACGAGTGAATCCGGCGGAATCGCCGAGCTCTGGCGGTTGATCATCGGAGTCCTCGTCTCGTACGACGCCGGGTGCGCCTTGGGCTTCGTGGTCACCGCCTAGTGCACCTAGCCCACCCAAGCCGCCCAATCCGCCCAGTCCGCCGAGTGCGGCGCCGAGGCCACCGGTCAGCTGGCTCATTTGGTCGGCTGCCAACCGTTGCGCCTTGGTCGTGGCGTCACGAACCGCCGCAACCACGAGGTCGGCAAGGGTCTCCGGGTCGGCCGGATCACATACGTCTGGGGAGATGGTCAGGCCAAGCAGCTCACCGGTGCCGGAGACGGTCGCCTGCACAAACCCACCGCCCGCTGACCCTTCGACCCGAGCTTCGTCGAGATCTTCTTGCGCCGACGCAAGTTGTTGCTGCATGGCGGCGGCTTGCTCCAACATGGCCTGCATGTCGGGTGCTCCCTCGGGAAACATGGGCGGACCTCCAGACTCGTAGCTTGCGGACTTCTACCCACCTGCCGTAGGCCCGCTCAGTCTAGCTGCGCTGGACCCGCGGTCACGCTGGTTGAGGAAGCAGTCTCGCGGCCGGCTCGGTCTCGAAACCCACCATAATTGTGGTTCGCTTCGCGGCAGTATCGAAACCGGCTAAACGTCTCATCTTGGCCCAGCAGGTTGTCAGCGCCAGGCCGTGGCGCGCCATTGCCCTGCCCAAGCATCCGACTCCCAGCTCGCCATCACCGGCTAAACGCCTGATCATGGCGGCTCAAGGTGCGTGGTGAATGTCTTCGATGATCTCCGCTCCGAGCTCTCGAGCCAAGAGTTCGTGAGAGGTCAGCGTGGCGTCATCGATCACCTCATCGTCGTCGGAGACGTCGTCGACGGGCTGCTCAAGCTGCGCAGGCTGCCGCCGGTCGGCGGAGCGGGTCTTGCGGATCGCCTCCTTCGCGGCCTCGACCTCCGCAGTCCGAACCGGTGGCACCGCGGCTGGTTCCGGCGCCGCCTGGCCGCCGGCAGAATCGGGCCCGGGGACCGCGATGGTGTCGGGGGCATCGTCGGGCGGAGCGTCCGCGCCGGCGTCGACGTCATCCGACGCGTCCGATGCCGGCTGGCGGAGCGTCGAATCGGCGGTGGGCGTTTTTGTGGGCTCAGCAGCGACGTTAGCGGCCGTGGTCGGCGTACCCGTTGTTGGGGACCCGCCCTGACCCGGGCTGGTTGGTTGGTTTGAGACGCCGTCGTCATCTGTCGGCTCGAAGCCGTTGTCAGTGGCGGCCGACGGCCGGCTGCCGGGCTCGAGGTCGGCTGACCCGGTGCTTTCGGCCGTGCCCTCGGCCGACGACGCTGCGCCCTCAGCCGGCTCGGCGACCCAGCGCGCCGGGCCCGAGCCCACCGCCGGCGGTGGCTCAACCTGACGCGAAGTGCGCGGCGAGGCATCCCACGCGGCGTCGATGATCGCTTCCACCCGCCAATCGACACCCAGCTCATCGATCAGCGCTTGGCGCACAATCTCGTCGGCACCGCTGCGCATAAAACTGTCACGGGCACCCGCATTGACAAGCCCAATCGTGAGAACATCACCGTCGAGATCCTTGATGTGGGCATTTTGACTGAGCAGGATCCAGGCGTAACGGCGCATCTTCTTGACCCGATCGAGCACCCCGGGCCACAACTGGCGAACGTCGACCAACGACAGGCTGGCGAGCACAGTGGAGCCGTCAGTCGCTTCCCGGTGCCCCGTCTCCGTTGCGGTGCCGGCGACTGACGGCTGCGGGTCCACTGGACCGGCAGTCCGCCCGGCAGTGGACGTGGTCTGGCCGACCTGGCCAACCGGCTCAGTCGCCGTGACTTCGGGCGACCCTTCGGACCCACCAGCAGACGCCACGCCCGCATCGACATCCGACGCGAGCGGGGCAACCGGGGCGGCTTCGAGCGTCGAGACCTCAGTGCTCGAAGACGTGACGATGGCGTTGCGCCCCCCTTCGTCGGGAGCCCGCGATGAGGATGCGCCCACAGACCGGCCTGAGGACGCGGCATGTGGGGCCGCCACCGTCGACGTAGTCGGCTCACCAACCATGGACAGCCGCCGCTCCATCCGATCGATGCGAGCACCTAGCCCCTCGGCCGTCTGATCCATGCCAGGCAGCAGGATCTTCGCGCACATCATCTCCAGGAGCAGGCGTGGCGCGGTGGCACCTCGCATCTCGGTCAAACCCTGGCTGACGATGTCCGCGGCACGGGTGAGCTCCGCGCGGCCGAACCGGGCGGCCTGCCCGGTGAGTCGCTCGGCCTGGTCGTCGGCAACCTCCAGCAGCCCACGCCTCGCCGCGTCGGGAACGACCGAGACCACGACCAGGTCACGCAGCCGATGTAGAAGATCTTCGGCGAAGCGGCGCGGGTCTTGACCGGTGTCGACCACCTTGTCTATGACGGCGAACAAGGTGGCGCCGTCATCGGCGGCCAGCGCGTCGACAGTCTCGTCGAGCAGGCTGTCTGGGGTGTACCCGAGCAGCGCGGTCGCCAACCCATAGGTCACTCCCTCGGGCCCAGAGCCGCCGATCAGTTGGTCGAGCACAGACAGGCTGTCACGCACCGACCCAGCACCAGCGCGTACGACGAGCGGCACCACGGTCGGCGCGATCGTCACGCCCTCGCGAGCGCACAGGTCGAGGAGGTATTCGCCCAGCACCTTGGGCGGCACCAGCCGGAACGGATAGTGATGCGTGCGCGACTTGATGGTGCCGATGACTTTCTCGGGCTCGGTGGTGGCGAAGATGAACCGCAGATGAGGGGGCGGCTCCTCGACGAGCTTGAGCAACGCGTTGAAGCCTTGCGGAGTCACCATATGGGCCTCATCGATGATGTAGACCTTGTAGCGCGCCTTCATGGGCGTGAAGAACGCCCGCTCGCGCAGCTCGCGGGCATCGTCTACCCCGCCGTGACTGGCCGCGTCGATTTCGATGACGTCGACGGACCCCGGCCCTCCCCTGGCCAGCTCACGGCACGACTCGCACTTCCCGCACGGTGTGGGGGTGGGGCCTTGCTCACAGTTGAGCGCCCGGGCCATGATGCGGGCGCTGGTCGTCTTGCCACAGCCGCGCGGACCCGAGAACAGGTAGGCGTGGTTGACCCGATTGTTGGCCAAGGCCTGCGAGAGTGGCTCGGTCACCTGCTCTTGACCGATGACGTCGGCGAACGTGTCGGGGCGGTATCGCCGGTACAGCGCCAGAGGAGCGTCCACCCACCCGACCTTACTGCCGCCGTACGACGTTCTGGCTGGCCACGGGATCTCCACCCGGTCGAGCAGCCGTGGACTTGAATGCTCCGGCGCAAGTCGGCCGGGAGCCGGCCAGACGTGGGAAGACCCCTCGCGCACCCAGCAGAGCTCACTTACCCTTGCTGCCTTCCGGCCCTGGGGGAGTTGGGCAAGATGCCGCCACACGAGGGGCTGGAGGCGAGTGTACGTGAGGCGCCCAGCGTCCCCAACAGGCTGTCAAGGGAGGGACTCCTTGCGGCCGTGGCTGAACGTGGCGCGCCCGTTCGAGTCGGAGGCCTTCAGCCATAGGGGTACCTTCGAGCAGAGGTGGAGGATCCTCAGTCATCGGCTGCGGCATCTCCTCGTCGGGTTGTGTACGGCTGAACGTTGCCCGCTGTTTCAAGCTGGACTCCTTCAGCCACTTCGCCGAGAGGGTGGACGCGAGATTTCGGCGCGGCTGCGATTTGCCGGTAACCTCTGCGGCGGAGGATTCGCATAGTGGCCTAGTGCGCACGCTTGGAAAGCGTGTTGAGTGAAAGCTCTCAGGGGTTCGAATCCCCTATCCTCCGCCGAACCCTTTGGTCTCGCGTAACCGTCAGCGCACTCCTCGACACATGACCCTCGTCCGCAGGCTCTGGCCCGTGACGCCAGCATCCTGCTGGTCGCAATGCAGGTTGGCCGCTGGCTATCGTCAAGCGGGTGATGAGGTTCGACGGGGCAATTGCCGGGATGGGCACTTCGTCGGGCGTCCGGCTGGTAGTCGGTGCGTGGGCGAGATCGCCGTACGGCGCCTTCACCGACGTGATGGTCGAGCATGCCGGGGGTCACCGGGTGCTGCTGGCTCCCACTCAGCCGGTCGCCGAGTTCGTCTCCGCGGCTTACCAGTTCGACGAGGTGCGGGTCGGCCCGACGGCCACTCGACGACATGGCCCCCGGTGGGACGTGTCTGCCGGACCGCTTGAGCTGACATTCGCCGTGGGCACTCGAACCAGCCTGGGCATGCTGCTTTGCGTCATCCCGTCGGCCGTGACGAAGGCGCGGTGGTTTGCCACAGCAGTCGACCCGATCGCTCAGGCCGCACTGACGGGCGTGCACACTCGCGGCACGACAAAAAGCGGACGCCGCGAGTGGTACTCGGCGTACGACATCCACCGCATCGACAGTCTGCAGGCATCCTGGAGTGGTGACGATCTCGGCGACCTGTCCCGCGTCGAGCCGCCGGTGAGGTTCGGCTTCGCCTTGACACCTGCCAATCCGTCGATCACCCACTTGACTGCGGCCATCGACGGTCGCGGAGCTTCCACTACCGAAGTCGGCTAACCTCCGAGCGGGGCGAAGATCGCGAACGGGGTGCCCGGCATCCCGTCCTGCCACCCGACGCCGCCGCCCGGCTCGACTCGGACGCTCGCGCCCGGCGGCGTCTCGTTGCTGATCGTTTCGGCCAAGGCGTGGGCCTCGTCCTCGTTGTTCGCGCCCACCACCAGAAACTTCCAGCGACGCACCACCGATCTGCCCTCCGCGGTCAACCGCTCAGCCAGAGACACGGCGTCTCGGTGGGAGCCAAGATCGACGCGCACCTCCCACTCGGCGTACCCCGAGGCTTGCGACTCAGCAGTCTGCTGCGCCATCAGCCGCTGGTGCTCGCTGGCCTGGTCGACCTCCGTTCGCGGCATCGCAACGTCGGGGTCTTCCCACGTCTCTTCGACCGGATGCCAGCGATGCACCGCACGCTGTGCGGTGAGATTGTGTTCAGCCAGTACGTCGACGAGCACCCGCTCGGCCTCCCGAGCGGCCGGCTCAGTGGCGGCGTACAGGAACACGGTCGGGCCGTCGGCGCTCGCCGCGATCTGGCTGCCGAGTCGGGCGCGCACCTCGCTCTCAAGGTGCTGGTCTTGCAGCGCCCGCAGTAGGCGCGGGCCGTGGGAGTCTGAGTCGAGCGTCGCCGTGACCCGCCAATCGTCATTCACCCTTGTACTCTATGGCGGTCGACCACCCGATCTCCGCGCAGATAGCGCCGGCCGGCCCGAACCGACACGCCGCGCTTGTCAGTTGCGAGCCTCGCGGTGCCCTAGCATCTCAAAGCGCCGCTGCATAGTGCGTTGACCGTTCAGAGCCATCCACAAGCAGACGCCGGCAAGAGGCAGTTCCAGGCAAACCGCGGATGCGATGGCCACCGACGCGAGGCCGATGTCGAACCCAGCCCAGGCGGCGTCGTAGTGTCGCGCCACGGCCCGGTGCGGCAGCGCCATCCCGAGGTAGATCGACCATGGGATCATCAAAACCGCCAAGCTCTGGTCGTGCATATGACGGCGGTCCGAGCCTCCTGCCTATCCTGGGGGCGATGATATTCAAGGGAGTGCGCGATGCGCGGCCTTACCCCGAACACGGGATGCGCGGGCGAGACTGGGCGCAGCTCGCACCTCATCAGGTCAGGTTGGATCAGCTCATCACGACCAAGGACACGTTGGATCTGGCCACCTTGCTCGATGAGGACTCCACGTTCTTCGGTGACCTGTTCGCTCATGTCGTGCAATGGGAAGGCGAGCTCTATCTCGAAGACGGGCTTCACCGGGCCCTGCGAGCAGCCCTACAACAACGGCACGTTCTGCATGCGCGGGTGTATGTGCTCGACGACGAAGGCGACGCCACGTCGTGAGATTGCGGGCGCCGATCACGCTGCTTGTGCTGATCGGTCTGCTGCTGGGAGCCTCGTACTATGGCTGGCGGGCGATCACGACGCCGACTGACACCAGCGGATCATCCGTCGTGACCAAGCCGACCTGCGTGAAGCGGGAGCTTTTCCACGTTGGCCAACAGTTCAAGGCACAGGACATCTTGGTCAACGTCTACAACGCCGGCTCAATGGCGGGTCTGGCTTCAGAAACCTTGGATATCTTGCAGCGGCGAGGCTTCAAGCTAGGGGTCGCGGGGAACTCCCCGAGCGCACTGTCGGCCGACAATGTCACCATCTTGACCGACTCGCCGCTCTCGCCAGCGGTCAAACTCGTTGCGATGCAGTTCAACGGACCGGTCAAGGTGACCAAGGGTCCGCATCTGGCGCCTGGCATCGACGTCATCGTCGGCAACCACTTCCGCTCGGTGAACGTTAAGGCGAAGACATCCTTCACCCTGACCAAGCCGATCGTCAGCTGTGTGGCCGCCGGGTCCTCGGCAGCCAGCTGAACGCCCGCTACTCCGTACGACGGCCAGCACGATCGGGCGCTGAGCCTGTTGGCACGCTTGCGTCCTGGCGGTGGTTGAGGAGCGAGTCAGGGGAGGTCTCGAAATCCCGCCCTGCCGGCACACCCACGCCAAGATGAGACGCTCAACCCGGCTGGGGCGATCCCAGCGTCGGAACTTGCCGCCCACCGCCCCGTCGGCGTGGGCTCTCAGTCGCGCTCTCGGGCCCACCCCGCCAGGCGTCCGCCGCGACTAATCGCCTGCAGCCGCCTTTCGGTGGCCTCGCGAGCCGCTCGGGGCGTCACGATGAGAAGGTCGTCTCCACGCCGGATGTCGGTGTCTCGGCCTGGCGTGAAGCTCGAGCCAGCTCGCACGATCAGCGAGACGCTTGCCCCCGCAGGTAGGCGCAGCTCGTTGACCTCGACTCCGTGCAATCGCGACTGACCGGTCACGTGGACCTGCAACAGGTCGGCGGCGATCCGCTCGAGCGGTGCAGACTCCACATCGGCATCTCGCGGCCTGTCCACGATCACGCGAAGGCGAGTCGCGAGCCACGGTAGCGCCGGTGCCTGGATGAGCGTCAGCACGATCACGAGCACGAACACCAAATCGAAGACATCGCGAGATCCGGTGACCCGTTCCGAGAGTGGGATGGTGGCCAGCACGATCGGTACGGCGCCGCGCAGCCCCGCCAACGACAAGAATCCCTGCTCACGCCAGGGCACCTTGAACGGCAACGCGCACACCAAGACGCTCACCGGACGGGCTACCACGGTGAGCACCGCGCCGACCACGACACCGTACACGAGGTGCTTCCAGGCGAAACTCGACGGCGATGCCAGCAGCCCAAGCATGATGAACAGGCCGATCTGCGCGAGCCACCCCAGGCCCTCGGCAAACGACTTCACGGCCATCCGGTGGGGCAGCTCGGAGTTGCCGAGCGAAAGCGCCGCGACGTAGACGGCGGCGAAGCCACTGGCGTGCAAGGCGGCGGTGCCGGCGTACGCCAAAACGGCAATCGCCATTACCGCGATCGGGTAGAGCCCCGAAGCCGGCAGCGCGACTCGCCGCAACAGCCACGCTCCAGCCATCCCGGTGAGCCCACCCAACAACACTCCACCGACTAGTTCGTAGATCACGATGCCGACAAAGCCGGGAATGCCCTGCTGGAGACCTTGCGATGTGGAAAGGAGTACGACGAGGAGCACGGTGGCAGCGTCGTTGAGACCGGACTCCATCTCCAGGGCACCTAGCAGGGACGGGCGCAACGGCACTCTGCGCAGCACCGCGAAGACCGCCGCCGCATCCGTGGGTGAGGACACCGCGCCAACCAGCAGCGCCAGGTGCCATGTCATGCCCAAGGCGAAATGGGCGACCACCGCGACGATCCCGACGCTGATCGCGACGCCGACCGTGGCCAACGCCAAACCGACCGCTGCGGAGGGCCTCAGCTCGGCCCACCGAGTGGTCAGGCCGCCCTCACTCAAGATCACCACCAGGGCGGCGAAACCCAATGCGTGGGCGGTCTTGGCGTCGCTGAAGTGGATCCCGAAGCCCGATTCGCCCAGGATCAGGCCCATGCCCAAGTAGATAAGCAGGCTCGGGAGGCCGACCCGCACAGACGCGCGCACGGCCAGGATCGCCAGCAACAAGATCGCAGACCCGCCCAGCAGAGCCTGATCGAGGGTGTGCACGTCCACGCTCACACCCTAAGCAGCCCGCGCAGATAGGGGCGTCCGTGACTTTGCGCCGCCAGCCCAGCGGTCCAGGCCGAGCGGGGTGCCTGCCCCGTATCCGGTCCGTCAGCGCCAGAAGCGGCTACTAATGGGGATCGACGATCGGGCTCCTGGTTGGGAGGCTGGTCGGGCTGAGCCGCCGGCGGGTGAGCACTGTCGGCTACAGGGTCTCGAGCTCTATGTCTAGATCGTGGCCCTGCCGGTCGGTGAGGTCTCCTGTTACGGCTGGTGGGATGTCGTGCCTTGAGCACTGATCCATTAGTGAGCTGGTGGGGTCCTCGGGCTCGGTGTGTTCGTCGCCGATCGAGAGGAGCAGCAGGTGATCTTTGTGGGAGTGGACTGGGCCGAGGCCCACCACGACGTCTATATGGAAGACGTGGACGGGGAACGGCTGGCCGGTGGCCGGTTGAGCGAGGGTGTCGCCGGCGTCGCGGGGTTCCACGACATGGTCAGCCGTCACGCCGCTGAGCCGAGCGAGGTGGTGATCGGGATCGAGACCGACCGTGGCTTGTTCGTCGCTGCGCTCGTCGCGGCCGGGTACCAGGTGTATGCGGTGAACCCGATGTCGACGTCGCGCTACCGAGACCGGCACTCCCCGTCGAGGGCCAAGTCTGATCCTGGTGATGCGAAGGTGTTGGCCGACATGGTCCGCACCGACCGGCACAACCACCGCCTGGTCGCGGCCGATTCGCAGCAGGTGCAGGCGGGTCAAGATCTTGGCTCGGGCACATCAGTCGATGATCTGGACCAGGGGACGGCAGACGAACCAGTTGCGGTCGACGCTTCGGGAGTTCTACCCGGCGGCTCTGGAGGCATTCGGCGACCTGACTCATCCCGACGCGTTGGAGGTGCTGAGAGTCGCTGCGACCCCCGAACAAGGCGCAGTGTTGTCCAAGGCCAGGATCGCGGCCGCGTTGCGCCGCGGCGGCCGGCAACGCCGTATCGACCAACGCGCCAGCGAGATCCAGGCCGTGCTGCGCACCGAGCAGCTGGCCGCCCCGGCGATCATCTCGGCAGCGATGGGGGCGTCGGTCGCGGCGTCGGTGGCCTTGATCACCACCATGAACACCCAGATCGACGCCCTAGCAGAGGAATTAGCGACGGGTTTTGAGCAGCACCCGGACGCGATGGTGGTCCGCTCCCTGCCAGGACTAGGGACCATCCTCGGCGCCCGGGTGCTCGGCGAGTTCGGTGATGAACCGAACCGCTACCACAACGCCAAGTGTCGCAAAAACTACGCCGGCACGTCACCCATCACTCGAGCATCCGGCACCAAACGCGTCGTACTGGCCCGCCACGTCCGCAACGACCGCCTCGCCGACGCGATCTACCTGTGGGCATTCACGGCGCTGACCGCCTCACCCGGAGCCCGAAAGCTCTACGACGCCCACCGAACCGCCGGCGACACCCACCACATGGCCCTACGTGCCCTCGGGAACCGACTCGTCGGCATCCTCCACGGCTGCCTCGCCAACCACACCCAATACAACGAAACCATCGCCTGGGGACATCGCTCCGATCCACCCCAGCAACAGGCTGCTTGACAAGATACCGCCGTGGGATGTCTAG
>JBPCQA010000031.1:0-3505 GCA_050998615.1 Nocardioidaceae bacterium | reverse complement strand
GCGCGCGGGTGGCGGAATAGGCAGACGCGCACGGTTCAGGTCCGTGTGCCCGAAAGGGCGTGGGGGTTCAACTCCCCCCTCGCGCACCAGCAAAGCTCCAGGTCTGACCTGGGGCTTCGTTCATTTCCGGGCGTAGCCTGAGGGCATGGGTTAGCACGCCGTTAGCACCAGCACCTACCGGAGGGTGTTGACATGGCCTGGATAACGAAGCGCAACCGCTCGGATGGCGGGATTTCGGCGACCGTCGTCTGGCGCATCGGCGGTGTGCGGGATGGCGTCTATCAGGCGGAGACGTTCAGCGCCGGCGGCGATGCGCAGAACCTGGCGCGGGCCCATGGCTTCAAGAAGATGGTCGACGCCGCCGGCCAGCGCTGGCGCGACGGCTGGGTCAAGGGCGAGGGGTTTGTGCGCCCGCCCGGCGAGGCTGATCCACTCAAGGCGCCGCCGCGGTTCGTCGACATCGGTGAGGAGTACGTCCGGCAGATCGTCGACCTGTCGCCGGGCCAGCGGAAGCGATATCTCGGACACGTGCAGGTGCTGGCCAGGACGAAGGTCCGGGGCTCCTACCTCTTCACGCGCCCGGTGACGGCGATCCACGAGTCGGACATCAAGGAGTGGCTGATCGACTGGGATCGGTCGCTGAAGACCAAGGCGAACTACCACGGCCTGATCCACGGCGTTTTCGCCTACGCAGTGAAGCGCGGCTACCTCGTCGCCAACCCGGCGATCGGTACGGCGCCCAAGCAGTCACGCGTGAAGCAGTTGCGGCCGGAGCTGCGGTTCCTCACCGAGCGAGAACTGGAGACCGCCGTGCGGCTCGCGGGAGCCCACGGCGACCTGCTGAGCGTGACGGTCGGCACAGGTCTTCGGTTCGGCGAGGTCAGCGCCTTGTGGGTCGGCGACGTAGATCTCGACCACCGCACCATTCGGATCAACAAGGCGTGGAAGCGCAACGGCGAGGACGACGCAACCGACACCCCGGGTTGGCTCGCCAAGCAGCTGAAGCCCAAGCACACGATGCGCGACCACCACCTCGGGAATCCCAAGACCCCGAAGTCACGGCGCACCATCACCATCTCAGCCGCAGTCGCCAAGGTGCTGCGGCAGCGGATCGAGGGCAGTGAGCCCGACGACTTCGTGTTCACCAGCCGTACTGGCCTGCCGCTGCACAACGGCGACTTCTACACCCACGTCTGGCGCAAGCTCATGAAGGCGCTGACGGCCGAGGGGGTCGCACCGTTCCGGTTCCACGATCTCCGCCATACCCACGTCGCCTGGCTCGTGGCCGGAGGGGCTCCGCTGCCGAACATCCAGGCACGACTCGGTCACGAGTCCATCACCACCACGATCGACACGTACGGCCACCTGTTGCCGGCGGGCGACAAGCTGATCTCCGAGATCATCGACACCGCTCTGACCGGCGGCACGATCCGACCAAAGGCTGGCGCGTGAACGTGTTGCTTTCTCGGTCTGCGTGCAACACACTGGAGGAGCGGCGATGATCTTCGACCGCATCGAGTGGGACGAGCACAACCTCGACCACGCGACCAGGAGGCTCACCGCCGCAGAGATCGAGCAGGCGCTCTTCAATGCCGATCGGTGGTTCCACCACCCGAAGCATAAGGACCGCCGGCTGGTCCGGGCCGAGACCGATGGTGGCAAGCCGGTTCTGGTGGTGGTCCAGATCGTGCACGACGGAGTCCGACCGATCACTGGGTGGGAGGAGTGAAGATGACCGACAAGATGACTGAAGCCGAACTGGCCGACTACTACAACGAGACCGAGGACATCTCCGAGTTCGACTTGGAGCACCCCGAGCCGGTGACGATCCGGCGAAACGTGACCATCTCGGTCCGCTTCTCCGATGAGGAGATCGCGGAGCTTCGTGCCCGTGCCGAGCAGGCCGGCGTCAAGGTCACCTCGTTCATCCGTGCGGCCGCGCTGGAGGCAAGCAGCCCTGTCGACCGAGTCGCACTCAGTGACCTTGCCCGCGACCTGGAGCAGCGCGCCCACCAGGTCGCCGAGTTCGTGACTCGGGGCGCGTAACTGATCCAGGGCGACCGGCAGGCGCACTCTTCGGACCCGCCTCGAACTACGAAGCCGTCACCATCTGGGGCCGCTCGACGCTCAGGAGCGTCTCATGTCGCGACCCCCCCGACTAGCGGCATTGAGCGGTTGTTCCGGATGGATCTGGCAGTACTCTCTGACGCGTGGCGATCGAACTCCGGCCTCTCACGGCAGCAGATGCAGCAGCGCATTGCGCCGGCGAGGATGAACTCACGGTGCGCTGGCTGACGGGTGGCTATGGCGATGTCGAGGGCACCATGGAGTACTTCGACCGGCTTGCGGAAAACGCCGAGGCTGGGGTTGGGAAGCGAGGATTCGGCGTGTGGATGTCAGGGCGACTGTGCGGGTACGTCGACTACGACCCGCAAAACGATGACGGCATCGATCCGGAGGATGTGAGCATTTCCTACACGGTGCATCCATGGGCCCGTGGGCAAGGTGTCGCCGTGGAGGCAGTCCGACTCGTCTGTGATGTTCTTCGAACGAACCGGATCGGGACACGTGCTGCCATCCGAGTTGAGCCCGAGAACTCGGCGTCGGTCCGCGTGGCGGAGAAGTCCGGCTTCAGGTACGTACGGGACTTCCCATCTACGACGGACACCCTCGCGGACGGGACTCCGACGACGCTGAGCCTGTACTTGCTCGATCTCTAAGAGGGTTCGATGCAAGCCTCGACCTGGACTTCGACCGGTCAGGGTTCTCACTGTCATCGGCAGAGTCGGTAGACATCGCACCCGGCATGACGCGGCGGATCTGCTCCGACACCGTCCCACCGTGCGTTGCTCGCCGCGAGCGCATCCCGGTGGAGCCGGGCCGCCTCAGATCTTCGACCGCTCAACCGGCCGGGTAAAGGCGGAAGCCCTTCCACTCCTTATGCGGGAAGGAGCGGTAGAAGGCTTCGGCGTCCTCGGTGATGAGGTCCATGCGTGAGGCGCCGGTGGCATGGAACAGCTCGTTCACCAGGCCACGGGCGATACCGCGTCGCCGGTGCGTCTCGGTTACGCCCACCTGCGATAAGTACGCCGCTGCCTTGCCATCCGTGAAGGCCTGCGCGAAACCGACGAGTATTCCGCCTTCAATTGCCACGACGGTGCAGACGCCGGGCGCTGAACATCCACAAGCAGCGACGTCTGCATCGGAATAGGTCGGCCAGCCGAGAGCACGGCACAAGGCAGCGACTCCCGCCGCGTGTTCAGGCTTGAACTCCATGGCGACAACCATTCGAGCAAACCTAGTCTAAGACTCGGGTGCCGCGCCGACGCCCTTCGCACCGGGATACTTCGCTAAAATGTGTCCGCCACGATCCGCTCGTGGCACCCCTCTGTGTCAAGACGCCGTTCTGAGCGGGGTCGTAGGGTGGGGGTTGGCGGGTTCGGGAAGTGACTTTTCCGAAGAGCCGATGTGGGGGTGTGAGTCGCCACGCTGGAATTGAGAGTCG
>JBPCQA010000012.1:0-40222 GCA_050998615.1 Nocardioidaceae bacterium | reverse complement strand
GGGGGGAAAAAAGAAAAAGCCTTGTGGTTAAAGGGGGGGGAGCGGGAAAAAACGGGGGCCCTCTGCGGGGGGGAAAAGAAGAATCGGCAGGGACCGTCTGACTCTGCGCGCGCCATAAAGCCCTTCTCAGTCGGACGAGTGGGTCCACGCGGGGTTGCGGCCCAGTGCGGCGAGCAGTCTGTCTTGAGGGTCGTCGGAGTCGATCTCGACAGGGTGCGCGAAGAGCCCGCTGCCGGTCATCGCATCGGCGCGCGGCTGGACGTACCGCAAGACCCAGTCGACGGTGTCCGAGTTGAGCCGGTCCGGCAGCTGCCGACCTGCTCGACCGTCTCGCCGCGCAACAGGTGAGGCGCCAAACTGTGCTCGGACACCAGGTGGTTGGTCACGTCGCGCACACTCCACTCGTCACACGGTGACTGGCTCGACCAACCGTCGGGCGGCACGCCGTGCACCACCTCCCCGAAACGAGCCGCCGCGGTCGGAAGCAGCACACGTGCAGATGGAGTGTTAGTCACGATCATCCACCTTTCGTCCGGTAGGGCTATGGAGTGAGCGCGAAGCACTCCGAGGTACAAGACGCGATGGTGCTTCCGTCGGACGCTTTGACCACCGCGGAAGCACCCATCGTGGCTGGTCTGATGTCATCGACCCAGAACACGGTGACTCCCGGCGCAACCGAGTTCACGGCCAGGTGAGCCTTGTGTGCGTAGCCGGCGTCGTCGGTCACCACTACGGACTGGGGGACTGAGTCGGGCGTCACCGTGGCGCCCACCACGTTGTCCCAACCGGTGGCGACAAAGGGGGCGACTGGCTGGCCGGGCAGTGGGTTCCCGGGCTGCAGGAGTCGGGCATCGGCGACGAGACGTCCGTGGGAGCGGTGGCCCATCCAGATGACCGGCCCGTGTACAGTGCCGGATTTCGTCTCGACGGAGGATTCCGCGGCCCACAACAGGGGTCCATATCCGTGATAGAGGTCTACCCGGAGCACCTGGCCCAAAGGGTGGTCCGAGCCCTGCGGCCCGGTGGAGTGTCCGCGGACACTTTCGACGGTCCGGCTTGGCTTGTCGTTCGGCGCCGTACCGCTCGGGGGAGCGACCGGTGAGATCGTTTGTGGGGGTGAAGGGGTGTTCGCTCGCTCGAGCGCGATGCCCGTCGGGACAGCGGCGCCAAGCGCAGCGGCCGTCGCCGCGCACAAGGTGACGATGGCCTTCCGGCGACGTTGCTGAGCTACCCGGGTGCCTATCTCCTGCAGGTCGATGTGCGGCACCTCGGGGCTCTCCTGCTCGAACCTCTTGCGAAGGTCGTGGACGTTGTTCATACGTGTCTCCTCTCGCTCAGCTGGGCGGTGTGCCCGGCCAGGTCCCCGTCGGAGCGGGCTTCAAAATCAGCGTCCGAGTCCGCCGACGTTATGCGGAGCTTGGCCAGACCTCGCGACGCAAGGCTCTTGACGGTTCCGAGTCGAAGCCCGAGCATGTCGGCCACCTCCTGCTCGGAGCTGTCGTCGTAGTAGCGCAGGACGACGACAGCCCGCTCGCGTGCTGATAACCGGGCCAGCAGCTGCACGAGGCTCATGCGGTCGTCCACGGCGTCACTGCTGTCGGTGGACGGATCCGAACTCTCGGGCACGTTGTCCACGAGGTGGATGGGACTGCGTTGCCGGGCCAGGTGCTGATCGATGCTGGCGTTGACCAGCGTCTTGCGGGCGTAGCGATAGGCACCGTCCGGGCGGACTCGGCGCCACGCGAGATATGTCCTGGTCAAAGCGATCTGGGTGAGCTCCTCCGCGTCGTGCACGCTGCCACACAGGAAGTAGGCAGCCTTGAAGAGCGGCGCCCACGCCTGGGTCGCGAAATCCTCATAGTCCGCTTCGCCATATCGCACATGAGCCTCCAGATGGTGGCACGGACCCTGTCGGCTCCGCTGATGCCATCCGATACGACGATAGAGCGCCAAAAGGTTGCACGAGACGATCGTTCGTTCTCCAGAGTTGAGGGGGTGGACTAGGCACGCGATGTGAGCCCAAGCTGCCAGCTGGGTTCACACCGCTGCTTCTGCCCGCGGTGCGCCCGCGAGATCCCTGAGCACCGAGTCGCCACTCAAATGCGCCAGCCAGCCTGTGTCACGATGGGGACATGTGCCGCAACATTCGCGTTCTGCATAACTTCGACCCCCCGGCGACGGACGACGAGGTCCGGGCGGCCGCACTGCAATACGTTCGGAAGGTCAGTGGCTCAAGCAGGCCCTCAGCGCTCAACCAAGCGGCCTTCGACGAAGCCGTTAGCGAGATCACCGAGGCGACTCAGCGTCTGCTCGACACGTTGGTGACCTCAGCACCGGCGCGAGATCGAGCCACCGAAGCAGCCAAGGCACGGGCACGAAGCGAGAAACGCTTCGCCACCAGTCCTCGGTGACGAGAGCGCGTACGGTCAGCTGCTGGAGCCGGCTTTCTTGATCGCGTCGCGGGTGCGGTCGACGATCGAGGCAAACGGTCCCACCGCCCACTGCGCGGCGGTAGAGCCGGCCGTGCTCGGGTGTGGATGCGTCGGAGCCATCGACTCGGCGGCGCGAAGCCGCTTCCCCATCTGCGCCCGCTTCTCCTCGTCGCAAGTGGCCAGCACCCGGGGGAACTCCTCGGTCTCCTCGCTCTCGGCGTGATCGGATACAGACTTCTCGAACTCCGCGAGCATCCGGTCGAAGTCGGCACCGGCCACGTCCATGCCCTCGAGCTCGGCCAGCACGCGGTTGGCCTCTTCTTCTTCATGATTGCGTGCGTCGGCAACGGCGTCCCCAGCAGCCTCCCGGCTGACGGGCCGCAAGACCATTTCTTCGGCCGTCTCGTGTACGGCGAGCAGCGCCCTCAGCTCGTCGAACGCCTGTTGCTTATGGTCGCCGTCGGCCGACTTGATGTCCGCGAACAGGTCATGCACCCGGGCGTGTTGCTCGAGCAGGATCCTGATGACGTCACCCTCCGGCAGTTCTGCAGCGCGGGCACGGTCTTCGGCGGCCTCACTCATCATGGTCCTCTCGATGGTTTGTCGAAACAGTAGATCCCTGGCGACCCGGCGGGGTTCTCTCGTTACGTACCCGGGGGGAGCCGTTGCGAAACACCGCCAGCCGCCGGGGCGGCTTGTTGCTGAGGGTCTAGTCCCCCTTTGGGACCGGCTGTGGTCCCACCGTCGTGAGCGCCAGGCCTTGGTGACCCGGAGCTTGTTCGCTGAGGTCTCGCCTCGGGCATGATCTTGGCGTAGCTGGGCAACTTCCTAGTCAGGCTCGTCCTCGCACTCGCCGTGTCCGGTGTCGGCCGGGCCGAGTTGCAATGATTCGTCGGACAAGGAGGCAGCGTGATGTCGAGTGGCTCCGAATGCAGCACCAGCGATTTGCTGGAGGCATAGACCGATGACGTGAGCAGGCTGGTGCGTCAAGAGTTGCATCACGCTCAAAGCGAGTTGGCCGACAAGGGTCGCCTGGCGACTCGGATTACCCCGAAGCGGCATTCACGGTGGTTGGTGAGGCCGCACCGCGAGCGCCCCCAGAAGCTTCATCGCCCGCTTCTGGCCAAGGCTTAGCGGCTGGTCGAACGGCGGTATTGGGCGTTGGCGAGCGGGATGAAGACCACAAGGACGGCGGCGGCCCAGATCAGCGTGTACAGCTCGGGGTGGACCAACGGCCACGCGGTCGGCAGCGGAGCGTGGGGGTTCGGGTCGGGGTTGCCGAACAGATTTCGGGCTGCCTGTGTCACAGCCGAAACGGGGTTCCATTCGGCGAACGCGCGAAGCGGGCCAGGCAGTGTGTCGAGGGGCACGAAGGTGTTGGCCACGAACGTCAGTGGGAAGATGACGATGAACGCGGCGTTGTTCACCACCTCGGGGCTGGGCACCAGCAGGCCAATCCAGGCCATCACCCACGAGATGGCGTAGGCGAAGACGAGCAGCAGCAGGAAGCCCGCCAGCGCCTCGAGCGGCGAGGTGCGGATCCGCCACCCCACCGCCAGCCCGGTCAGCGACATGACGACGAGCACGATGACGTTGTTGACGACGTCGGACAAGGTCCGCCCAGCCAGCACCGCCGACGGCGCCATCGGCAACGATCGGAACCGGTCGACGATGCCCTTCTTGACGTCCTCGGCCAGGCCGGCGCCGGTGATCGTGGCTCCGAACACCACGGTTTGAGCGAAGATTCCGGCGATGAGGAACTCCCGGTAGGCACCTCCGCCGCCTGAGGGATCGATCGCACCGCCGAACACGTACGCGAAGAGCAGCACGAACATGATGGGCGACAGTGTGGTGAAGACCAGCAGGTCAGGAACCCGTTTGATCTTGATGAGATTCCGCTTGGCGACCACTGCCGCGTCGTAGAACACGTCCATCGAGCTCATCGCGACACCTCCTGTCCGGCGGCGGCGGCGGTGGCGCCTTCCGGGGTCTGATCGTCCGCGGCCACATGGCCGGTCAGGCTGAGGAACACGTCGTCCAGCGTTGGTCGTCGCATTCCGGCGTCGTCGGCTGCGACGCCGGCTTCGTCGAGGCGACGCAGAGCTTCTCGCAGTACGGCGACGCCGCCGGAGACCGGCATGAGCATCGAGCGGCGGTGCGGGTCTAGCGTCGGGGCGCCTATCGCGAGTGGGGACAGCAGCTGGCTGGCGTAGTCGAGCTGGGCCGCCTCGGTCACCGTGACCTCCAGCCGTTCCCCCCCGACCTGTGCCTTGAGTTGGTCGGCGGTGCCCTTCGCGATCGTCTTGCCGTGGTCGATCACGACTATCTCGTGGGCGAGCAGATCGGCCTCCTCCAGATACTGGGTGGTGAGCAACAGCGTCGTACCGCCAGAGACCAGCCCCTGTAGGACGGCCCACATGTCGGTACGACTGCGCGGGTCCAGCCCGGTGGTCGGCTCGTCGAGGAACAGCACAGGTGGCGCCGCGACGAGTGCGCCCGCAAGGTCGAGCCGACGACGCATGCCGCCGGAGTAGGTCTTGACCGGGCGGTCAGCGCTGTCCTCCAGGTCGAACTGGGCAAGCAGTTCGCGGGCTCGATCCCGGCTGCGCCGACGACCCAGGTGGTACAGACGGCCGATCATGTCCAGGTTCTCGAACCCGGTGAGGTATTCGTCCACCGCCGCGTACTGCCCCGACAGACCCAGCTTGCGGCGTACAGCTCGTGGATCGTCGAGTACGTCGAGGCCGGCCACCTCGGCCTGGCCCGCATCCGGACGCAACAGGGTCGTGAGTATCCGCACGACCGTTGTCTTGCCCGCGCCGTTGGGCCCTAGCAATCCCAGCACGGAGCCCGCTGGAACGGTGAGGTCCACCCCGGCCAACGCCGTGACGTTGCCGTATCGCTTGACCAGGCCGGTGGCCACGATCGCATTCCGCATGCCAGATACCTTCCGGTTTACTGGGAATCTTCCTGTGATGACTGACATGCATCCTCCCGCACTATGGCCTCGAACTCATGGAGAGTCTCCGCAGGTAGACCTCCGGGCCTGGGGAAACTCATCGGGCGTCGTACGACTCAGCAAGTGCGACGGGGTCTGATCGTAGTCTGCGGGAGCGATGCCTCGCTTGTTTCAGACCCGTATGACAGTGGGGCCGCCGACGAGCTCAATCGCGTCGAAGTCGTCGTCTTGACTGACGACATCCATACCGTTGGCGGAGGCCACAGCGGCTATCCAGAGATCGTTGACCTTTGCCGTCCGTCCTTCTTCCGCGAGCCGGGTTCGTAACGTCGCCCAATGACGGGCTGCCTCGGCAGTGACCGGTAACGCCTCCACCGCCGACACCGCATCCAGCGTCGCCAACCGGCGTGCGCGAGTCACTGTATCGGTGGCGACCAGCACCCCAGCGTGCAGTTCGGCAAGCGTCACGACACTGACCGCCGTCTGCTCCGGCACCGACTCGGCGTCCAGCGCCCGACGGCTCTCCCGGGCGATCAGAACGCTGGTGTCCAGGAGCGCCGGCCGGGACATCACAACCGGTCGAGGTCGTCGGTCGTATCTGGGGCGAGCGCTTCGAGGTCATGACGAAGCACGGGGTCGGCCTGTCTGAGCGTGATGATCTCGATGAGATCGGCCTTGGACAGGAACTGTTTGCCTGCTGATGTCACCGGGCTGATCTCGGCCACCGGCATACCGTTCACGGTGATTGTGACGTGGGTGCCCCCTGAGACCTGTCGCAAGACGTCTGCCGTGTGATTACGCAGTTCCCTCGAGGCTACCGTCGTCATGCGCGAAAGCGTAGCACGATTGCCGCGGGAGGCTCTCTGACCGAAGATCGCCTTCGAACTAGAGCTCGGCGACGCGTGTTGCAGCAGCCGCTGCTCGGGCTGGCCGGCGGGCGCGAAATCGAGCGCCGCCAGGTTGGCAAGCCGCGCCATGTCGCTGCAGCCGAGGCGCCGTAGGAAGTCCGCGCAAACCGCTACAAGACCACCCACTGTCGGCCGTCGATCAGCTCGCGCACGGCGTCGAGGTGCCCCGCATGGACTGCGGTTTCGGTGATTACGTGCATCACGACCGAGCGCAGATTAGGGAAGTCCATACCCCAGCGCGCCCAGTCCGGGTCGGGCTGCTACGGCGCCGCGTCTAGGGCAGTCACAGCAATGATCGCGTTGGATCGGCGAATCTTGTCCCGGTAAAGCTCGAACACATCCTTGGCCGACTCCTCGGGCCCCACCTGCCAATCGGCGTTTGATCCCTCCGGGATGTAGTCCAGTGGGTCACCGGCGACGACGCAACGGAACCAATAGTGCTCATCGGACAACGCAAGATGCTTGACCAACCCCAGACAGTGCCACCTTGAGGGCAGCATCGGTCGCCGCAGTTGTTCCTCCGACGATCCATCCAGGATGCCCAGCACGTGCCTGCGTTGCGCTTCGAGATGCCCGCGCAGCACCTCCATCTCCCGGCTCACCGTCGGCACCGGCAGTTCATCGCGCCACTCGCGTTTAACCGGCCTGCGATCTCTCTATGTGTGAATCTCGGACTTAACATCGGACAGCCTTTCGTTCGTATGAACAACCGCGCCTCTACGACGAGCCGGAGGTGCCGAATCCGATCACCTTTCGCTCACAGACGCTGCCTAGTGTGAGACGAGGTGGTGTGTTCGGTCGTTGAACCATAAGGTGATCATCCGGCAGGTCGGTCGGCGGTTGGGCCGCCGAGCCGAGGAGCGGGTGGATGAGTGCTGAGCAGGGCTTGACGAGACGGTTGTTGCTTCGGGCCGCCGCCGTCGGAGGGCTGTTCGGTGTGAGGCCTGCGGCGGAGCTGGTGAGCAACCCGGCTGCGGCAGTAGGCGCGGGCGTGCCCCTGCGGCGTATGGCGATGCAGCGGGGGATCGTCTATGGCTCGTCCACGGCCACCTGGCAGATCTCCGACCCGACGTATCGCGCACTGTTGTCCTCCTGATGATCGAGCTGGATGTCCTAGACGATGGCCTTCCGACGCGCTTTGACCAGCGTGATCTGATGGTCGCCGACGTCTACCGGCGCTACCTCGACGTCGCTCTGGAGGAGCCGGCGGTGGCGTCGGTGATGACATTCGGGTTGTCCGACCGCTACGCCTGCCTGCAGGAGGACTATCCGCGTGCCGACGGTGCCAGGCGCCGACCCCTTCCCTTTGACCGGCACATGCGCCCCAAGCCGGCCTTTTCTGCCGTAAAACACGCCTTTCGGCACGCCGTACGCCGACCTCCGAAGTGGCACCGCGGCTGGTAGCACAGCTACGAGGCAACTCGCCGTGTTGAGCGGAGCCAGCAGGACCAGCGGTCCTCGTGCCACGCGTTCCGGCGTCCATCTGGGCTAGGGGAAGGGACGGGGAAGGGTGACCGTGGGTCAGAGGGGTACGGTGCCCGTCGCGACCCTGACCGACGCCGTCGAGCACTGGACATCAGCCGTGGCCAGACGATCTATCCACGGCGGCGATCATGCAGTCGACGAGTCCGCGAGGTGTAACCCCGGTCCTTCGACACCGGCGGTAGATGCGCGCGGCCGCATCGAAGTCCGCGGCCGGGTCGACGCGCTGCAGCTTGAACCGCGGCAGCAGTCGCTACGAGTCAGGCCACGCCAGGCAGGAGAGGAAGACACCTGCACGCGCTGGCCCGTCACTTGGTTCATCCCCGCCACATCGGACTCTCAAGCGGCCGGTCCGGCTCGAGCTGGGCTTTCTTACCTAGGCGAGGTATTATTTACTCATGCCGGTAACTACGCGGGATCGTTCGTCCCTGTCGGTCACCGCGACTGCGCGACGGGCGCAGATCGTGGCGGCGACCATCGACGTGATCGCCGAAGCTGGCTTCGGGCAGGCGTCGTTCGCCCGGATCGCTGAACGCGCAGGCCTGTCGAGCACCCGGTTGATCTCCTACCATTTCACTGGCAAAGACGAGCTGATCGCGGCGGTCGCCGAGGACGTCGTCGCCTCGATCGCGGCGTACATGGCGCTGCGGGTGGGCGCCGAATCGAACGCCGCGGGGATGCTGCGGGCCCATATCGAGGGCATGGTGGAGTTCACGGTGGCCCACCGAGCGCGGATGAAGGCGTTGCTGGAGATCTTTCTTGGCGGCGGCCTGCACTATGACGCCGCTACGGACCGAGCCGTTGTTGGGCATGTCGAGGCGATCCTGCGGCAAGGTCAAGCCGACGGGGAGTTCCGCGATTTCGACCCGCGGGTGGTGGCCACGACTGTGCAGCGCGCGGTGGAGGGGCTGCCGTTCCTGCTGGAGTCCGTGCCAAATCTGGACTGCGCGGGCTACGGTCGCGAGTTGGTGACGCTGTTCGAGCTGGGCACGCGGCGGAGTCCGACGTGACCCGGCTAGACGACCCGGCCGCGGAGCAGCGTGGGTATGGCTCGGGCCAGCGGCTGGCTCGTCCGACGCTGGCTGTGGCGCGTGTGGTGGTCGAGTTCGGGTTGCCGGTGGGCGTGTATTACGGGCTGCGCGCCGCCAGCGTCGGGGTGTTCTCGGCGTTGCTGGTCGGGGCCGTGGTCTCCGCGGTGATCGCAGCGGTGCCGCTGGTGCGCCATCACCGTCTCGATGGCATGGCCCTCTATGTGGCGACCATCATGGTGTGCAGTGTCGGGGTGTCGCTGCTGGCCGGCAGCACGCAATTCCTGTTGGCCCGGGGTGCGATCGTGGTCACCACCCTCTACTACGCCGCGGCCGGGATCTATAACCGGGACTCGGCGCTGTATCGGCCGCTGGTGACCGTCGACAGCGGGCGCCGACAGTGAGCACAACAAATCCCGTCGCTTCACCCGCACAGCGTCGCGGGGTACCCCGCTCAACATGCTGGCTGACCAGCGTCGTGTCGACAAGCACACTGGCCGTGAGCCTTGTCGCGTTGGCCAGCCCCGGTTTGATGCGATTGCTGACACGAGACTTGACACAGTTGCGCGCTGGTCAGTGGTGGCGGGTTGTGACACCCGTGCTCGTCCAACCCGACGGCTGGGGCCAGCTGGTGTTCAACCTGCTCGGAATCGCGGTCGTCGGTGCTGCCCTTGAGCGCCGCACCAGCAGGTCGGTGTGGACACTCACGTACTTGCTCGGCGGGGTAGGCAGCATCGCCGTGATCAGCGCTTGGCGCCCCCTGGACACCGGCGGCGGATCCTCCAACGCTGTCGCCGCACTCATCGGCGCGCTCACTGTGCTGCTCGCCGCCGACAGTCACGTCCAGTCAGCCCGAGATCAGCACAACCACTGGTCTCGGGCTGACTGGCCGGCCCAAGTCTACTGCGTCTTCTTCGCCGCCTACCCCCCCGGACTGGAACTAGGCGGGGTGGGGTGGTCCATCCTCGCCGGAAATGCGACGATCGTCGCCTTCTTCACCGTCCGGCGTGCGCTTAGCCACACCCAGTTGACCCGAGCGTGCCTGCTGCTCGTCGGCGCCGCGGGTGTCCTCATGTCCGCCGACCAGGACGGACACGGCCTCGGGATCCTCATCGGCACCGGCGTCGCGCTGCTGGTCCTCCTACACCACCGGGCCCGCGCTGCCCGGCACCTTGACGGGCCACTGCTGCGCGTCACCGCAACGGTGGCCGGGGTCTGGGTCCTCACCATCCTGACCTGGGTGTGCTGGGTCCGGCTACTCGGCGTCGATCTGATCGTCGCCACACCCAACGGTGACAGACATCCCGTCGGCTGGCTAAGCGTGTCCTTCGTCGCCGTGCTCAGCGGCCTCGGCGGCTGCGCCGCCGTAAGGGTGCTGCAGGCGGGCCGACGAAAGGGGCAACTGCTGCCATGGACCGGCTTGTGCCTCGGTGCCACTCTCGTCTCCCTGGCCGGCCCGCTATCCGAAGCGGTCGGCCCGACCAGCCTCGCCGCACTCATCAGCCTGCACCTGGTCTGCGGCACGTCAACCTTCGCCTTGGCACGCCACACAGCCTCACCAAAGGCCCACAAGGCCGTATGACCCCGGGCGGCCCCGAGCCTTGAATCCGCTCAGCTGGCGGGTCGTCGACTCGCCGGCGACACGCCGAGGGCGAACCGCTCATCGGTTGCCGGATCGCCGTATGGGGCAGGGAACCGGTTAAAGCTCACCCGGTGCGCCGCGACCCGCTGCGCGGTCACCGAGGCCTCGCCGCCCCTCATCGCCCCTCTGCCCGGGTTCGGTCATGTAGGAAGGCGAGTGTGCCACGGCATGTTGACAAGGCCGAACGCCGCGCCCGTCGGCGGTAGCCCATCCGCGGCGGCCGGCCCGCGCTATAGGGCTGGCATCGCGGGTGGCTAGCGATGAGGAGCGACTCGCTCGCGGAGACCGGCGGCCATGCCGGCAATGGTGAGCAGGTCGATCATTTCGCCGGCGGTGTTGGTCAGCCAGACGCGACGCACCGGACCTAGGCGAGGCCGAAACAAGACCCGGGTCTGCTGGCCGCCGACGGCGAGCTTCTGCCAGCGGCGCTCGATCGTTCGCGCTGCACGCCGATCCGGCGGCAGCAGCCGTTCAACGCCGCCGGGCAGATACCAACCCGCTCGCTGTTTGCCAAGTTGAACCAACCACGGCCAGACGGTGTCTGGGCTGCCCGCCACGGTGAAGGCGCGGTCCATGACCACATCAGCTGGCGCCACTAGCTCATCTCCTGCGCGAGCTTCACGCTTTTCAGCGGCAGTAGCGGCTACGGACCCGAACCTGCTCACCGGTCTCATAGGCGATCATCGTCCTTCGCGTCGGCACCCGAAGCCAGTCTCGTAGGAATCTAGTGTCATGTATGGGAAACGCGCCGGCTGGGTCTCGACCTCGGTGGCGTCGTCATGACGGGCGCCCGTTCTCACTCGGGGGCCAGGGCGAGTCTGGCCTTGAGTCTGCGGATCGTGACGTGTCCCGCTGCCACGCCGGCCACCCCGACGGCGGCGGCGAGCCAGCCTGGTCCACCGGCGGTGAGGACGGCGATGATGGCAAAGCCGTCGAATAGGGCGATAAGAGTGAAGCCGAGGTGGTCGAGGTAGCGGCCCGATCGCGGGGACGGGCTGTCGCGCAGCTTCTCCGGTGGGTCGTTTCTGGGGGAGTTGTCGCCGCCGCCTGGTGAGGGTTGCGCGTCGCGAGCGATGCCTGGCGCGGTATAGACATGTTGCGAGGTGGACTCCCATTCGTTATCAAGGGGAGGCACGCGTCGTCGTAGGGTCAGGAACGCAGGTAAGCCAGCTGGGCTCACCGCCTGGCGTTGGTGCATAGATGACCGGGAGGCCCGGTAATGCTGCTAGCCGATGTGGTGCGGCACGCGGCTCAGTGGCACGGTGATTCCGTCGCCGTGGTATGCGGGCCGATGCGGTTGACCTATCGGCAGCTCATCGATCGCGGCATGCGACTGGCGACGGCGCTAACGGAGGCTGGTTGCGGCGCCGGGCAGCGTTTCGCCGTGGTCGGCGACAACTGCCATCGGATCATCGAGGCCTACGTCGCGGCCGCGGTGTCCGGGGCGGTGGTGGTGCCGTTGAAGGCGACGCTGTCGGCCGGGGAGTTGGCTGCCTTGTTGGCTTCCGCGGGTCCGCGTTTGCTGCTGGCCGGCGAGGAATGCCAGGACGTGCTGCGTGTCGGTGGTGCACTTGACCGGGTCCCGGTGACCTGGTGGGGCGCGGGACAACGCACCGGGTACGACGAGATGGTGGCTCGCGCGCAGCCGTGGCCGTCGGGCCGGATGCCTACCCGCGACGGCCTGTTTGCGTTGCTGGCGACAACTGGCTCGACGGACCACCCGAAGTTGGTGACGGTGAGGCAGGAGGCTCAGGTGGTGACCGCGGTGGCTGAGCTCACTGCGTTTGCGTTTCCACTGGGCGTCTACGTGCAGTCGGGCAGCCTGCTTGTGTCGAGCGGGGTCGGCATGACGGTGCAGTGCATGCTCACCGGCGGCACGCAGGTCTTGGTGGCGGACGCGGTGGGTTTCCCGGAACGTGCGCTCGCGGCAATCGCCGCGGAGCATGCGGACGGCGCACGGATCAACCCTCCGCTGCTTCATGCCGCGGAAGACGGCCACTATCGGCTTAGCTCGCTGCGCTACCTGCTTCAGGGCGGCTACCACCTGAACCCGGTCCATACCGAGGCGTTGGTGGATCTGTTCGGCCCGATTCTCATTCATGGGTACGGCATCACCGAGGCAGGCGGCCTGGCGACCCTGCTTCCGCGCGACTATTGGAACGGGCGCCGGCTGAATCTTGACAGGCTCAGGTCCAGCGGGCGGCCGCTCCCGGGCGTGCAACCGGAGATTCAGGATGGTCACGCCGCTACGGTGTCGACGGGGACGGAAGGCGAGGTGGTGGTGCGCACCCGCGCGCTCACCCAGGGTTACTGGCGTGACCGGCAGGCGAACAAGCGCGCGTTTCGCGGCGGCTCATACCACACCGGCGACCGGGCCCGGCTCGATCCCGACGGGTACCTCACGCTGGCGCCACGTGAGGAGTCCCGCACTGGCGACGCGACCACCGCAGAGGGACTTCAGCAAGAGACCGTGCTCTGCCGGCACCCGGCGGTCGCTGACAGCGCCGTCTTCGTCCGCAAACTGCCGTTCGCTGGCAAACGCCGGGTGGTTGCGGTGGTGGAGCTCCGGCCGGGTCGAAGGGTTGGCGCGGAGGAGTTGGCCACCCATTGCCGGGACCACCTCGCCGGGCCGGAGATCCCGCAGCGGATCGAGATCGTGGAGTCGCTGCCGCGCAACGCCGCCGGCAAGGTGCTGCGTCGGCAGCTGCGTCGCCGTACGGGCGCGGGAGGCTGAATGTCACAACCGGGCGGCGACGTCAGCGCCGTCGTAGCAGGGCATGCGCCGGCTGGTCCAGGGTCGGCTGTTGCGCTGGTCGGCGGATCGGGGTGGACCGCCAGCCCATTCGTGCTGGTGCGTTCGGCCGGCTTCCCCATCGATCTGCTCGACGGCGCACGCGCAACTCGCACGTGCACGCTGCTGGACGAGCCGGAAGCCGCGGAGGCGGCAACCCGGAAGGCCTGGGACGGTGAGCTGACGACGGTCGTCGATCGGTTGCGCGACCTGGCATCGGAAGAGCGAGTAGCCGAGGCCATCTGGCTGTCCAGCCCGAGCGCGGCGGCGGGAATCCGGTGTCCCGAGCCGGGGCAGCGGCTTCGCAGCGTCGACCGCAAACGGATGCTTCGGCTGATGCTCTATCTACAGCGGTTCGCGGGGAAATGTGACACCGCCAGCTTCTTCGGCCCCACCTGGTGGGGGCGGCTGGGCGGGGCGCCTGGCTGGTTGGCCACGGATCTTCCGGCGACTTTCGCGATCACCCGGCGGCGGGTGTTGTGGTCGCACTGGGCGGTAGCCGAGCTCGCCGACGTCATCACCGGCGAGCTGACCGCGCCGGCGCAGGCGCCGTACCGATCTCTGCCGTGCGGGTACGCCGCGGGCGGGCAGGCGTGGGTAGCGGATTTCGCCGTGTCGCCACCGCTCATCCATGGGCCGCTCAGGTTGGACCCGGACGAGGTCCGAGTGCTCGACCAGATCGACGGATCGTCGGCTATTGATCCCGACGGCCTCGGTGTCGCCGCCCGCCTGCACCGGCGGGGACTGTTGTCGACAGGCCTGGCCGTGCCGTCAGGCTTGGCCGACCCGATGGCCGCGCTGGCACGACAGCTCGAGACCCTCCCGGAGCCGGTGTCGACACGCTGGCGGCCCAGACTCAGTGACCTGGAGGGGGCCCGCGCGCTGTGTGAGTCCCCCGAAGCGGCGGTCAGGATCGGCGCCCGACGCAAGCTGGGCTCCACATTCGAGCAGGTCACGGCGCGTCGCGCCACCCGCGGGGGCGGCCACTACGCAGACAGAGCGGTGATCGCCGAAGAGGCGGTTCGCAACTGGACCCGCTGCGACCTGGGCGACGAGTTGGTGGCGACACTTGATCGGCTGATCGTGCCGGCGATCAGGGTGCTCCTGGGGCCCGAATACACCCGCCGGCGCTGTCGGTCACGCATTCTCGCCCGCTGGCTGCGCGAGTGCTTTCCCGGGAGCCACGGAGTCCCGGTCCCCTTGTTTCTGCATGCCGCCGATACCGATCCCACGCTGACGTCTGACCTGGCCGCGGTCGAGAAGGAGGTCGATGCGCAGCGGCTCGCACTGGCCGGCTGGCTGGCCGGCGACGACCCGACCCGCCGCCGGGTCCACGTACCGCAAACGGATCTGTCGGCCCGGGCCGATGCGACAGCGGGAGAGCCGACCGTCGCGAACCTTGACCTGATGGTGACCGAGCAGGCGGGGGCAACGGCCGGTGGGGTCGATGTCGTGTTGGGTGAGCTGCATGCGATGCAGGACTTGACGATCCGCGGATCACCCGTGGTCGAGCACCCCGATCCGGAAAACGCGGCGGAGGCGAGCGCGGCGCAGTATGCGCGAATCCTGCCCGATGCGATCGTCGCCGAGCCGGTGCTGGAGCACACCGACAAGACCAAGGTGCTGATCGGCCATCGGCTGGCGCAGGTAGAGTTCTCCGCAGGGGCTCCCCAAGGCGAGAACCTCACGTTGCGTGCCGGCGACCTGCGGGTGCACTCAAGTGGTGAACGTCTCGAGCTGCGCGCCGGACCGATTGGCCCCATTGTGCTGACTCGCACCCCGGTCTGGTCACCGGCGAACCGGGAAAGCCCACTGGACGTCCTAGCACTTCCTCATACCAACCGCATGCAAGGGCAGCTGTTGGTGTGGCCGTCCGGCACCGATCATGTGCCGCGGATTTGCTGTGCCGGTGTGGTGTTGCACCGGGAGACGTGGTGGCTGGCGCCACAACCGCAATGGCGAAAGAAGTCGGGCTACCACCTGGAGGCCTGGCGGTGGCTTCGACGGTGGCGTATCGAGCACCGCGCTCCGGAGACGTTGTACGTCCGAGCGCCGGGGGAGCCCAAGCCGGTGTACGTCGACCTGGCCAACCCGATTCTGGTGGACTGGCTGATCCGGCAGTTGGCGCTGGCCACCGCACCGGTCCCGGTCTCGGAGATGCTTCCGGTCCGGTCATCGTTGTGGCTACACGACAACCGCGGACGCTACGTGAGCGAGTTTCGGCTCACCTGCTACCTCGACGGGCCGGTGCAGTCACGATGAGGCTGCCAGAAGTCGTGCGCGCCATCCCGAGGCCAATCTGGATCGGCGCCGGGGCCTCGTTCCTGGGTTTCGGCAGCTTCTATCTGCTGGTCGCCGCACTGCCTGTGTATCTGAACCAGCTGGGATACTCCGCGGCCGGGATCGGCGCAGTGGTCGGGGCTGGATACGTCGTGAACGTCGCCGCCTACGCGTTCACCGCCTACCTCACCGATCGGCGTGGTCAACGCGGATTCGTGGCGGCAACCGCGGCCGGCCTGGGTGCTTCCGCGCTTGTCTACACCCTTGCCGGGTCGATGGTCGTTTTCGTGGTGGCGAGCGTGCTGCAGGGACTGACGATGAGTGCGTTCGCAACCGCCATCACGGCGTACGTCGGCAAGCTGGCACCGAGCGGGGGACGGGGCAGCGCCATCGGTTTCTACAGCGTGTTCTCCCTCGTCGCGCAGGCGGCCGCCCCGCCACTGGGCATTCTCTGTGGGTCGAGAGCCGGCTACCTGCTCTTGTTCGAAGTCTCTGCTGCGTGTGGGTTGGCCGCCGCCGCGGTAGCCCTGCTGCTTCCCCGGCCGGCGATGAGCGCCAGCCCCGCGGATCTGCGTCAGTGGCTGGGCGGCTTGTCGGCGCTGGCCGCGCCTGGCACCGTGCAGCTCGTCGTCGGCGTCTGCCGCGGCGTGACGCTGGCGTTCCTGCCCGTCTACATGATCCGCAACGGGGTGGGCAATCCCGGCTTGTTTTTCACGTTCCAGGTGGTCACTGCAATTGTGCTCAGACCCCTGTGCGGCACGTTGTCCGACCAGTACGGGCGGCTCGCCTTGGTGCTGCCGGGCCTGCTAGTCGCCGGCGCCGGGATCTTGCTCATCGCGCTTCCGGCGTCCTACCTCACGCTGACCGCCAGCGGGGTCCTGTTCGGCGCGGCAGTGGCCGTCTTGGCTCCGACGGTGCTGGCGTGGGCCTTCGACCGCACCGGGCTCGACCAACGGGGCCTCGCCTCCGGTGTTTACAACACGTGCTACGACCTTGGGCGAGCCGCCAGCGCGCTCGGCCTCGGTGCCTTGGTCGCCGTGGCCGGGTTCCCGGCGATCTTCCTCACCGCGGGAACCATCCCGGTGCTGGCAGCCGGGGGAATGTTCATCCACTATCGCACCCGCATGCGGCGCCAAGCCGACCGCAAGCCGCCCGGCCACGGCGTCGCGGCGGCATCACAGGCAGGAGAACGCAGACCGTGACCGATCCGCTGCGCATCGGGCTGGGCCAAGAGCCCGACAACCTCAACGCCTATCTCACCTGGATGGCGTCTGGGGTGTGGCTTGGCTCGCTGATCCTCGAACCGTTGGTGCGCCCCGCCAGAGACGGCACCTTCACGCCGGTTCTGGCCGAACGTGTCCCCACCGTGGACAACGGCGACGTCGAGCCGGATGGACTGCGGGTCACGTACCGGCTGCGGCGCGACGTGGCGTGGTCGGACGGCACACCGTTCACGTCGCACGACGTGCGGGCCACCTGGGAGGTGCTCGCCGATCCGGACCACCAGGTCATCAGCCGGGAGGGCTTCGAGTTCATCGCCGGCGTGGACTGCCCCGATGCGAACACCGCGGTGCTACGGTTCAGCCGCCCCTTCCCGCCGTTTCGGGTGCTGTTCTTGTGCGTCTATCCCGCCCACCGGATGCGCAACCTGGCGACACCGTTCACCGACGACCCGTTCCATTTGAACCCGCTGGGCACCGGGCCCTACCTGCTTAGCGACTGGCAACGGGGCACGTTGCTGAGGTTTGCCGCCAACCCCCGTTACCGCGGCCCTCGCCCGCACTTCGACAACCTTGAGTTCCGCTTTCTGCCTGAGCGGGCTCAGCTGGTCGAGCTGTTGCTGCACGGGGAGCTCGACCTTGGACTTGCCTTGTCCGCCGGTGACCTGCCGGTCCTGACCGCAGCCGGCACCTTGGCCCCGATGGTGACCACCACTGCCTCGGTGGAGCGGCTCGTGTTCAACCAACGCCACGCTGCCCTCGGCGAGGTGCGGGTGCGACGCGCACTTGAGTTGGCGATCGACAAGGCCACGATCGCGACCGACGCGTTCGGTCGGCACGCGCAGGTGGCCGCCAGCGAGCTCGACGGTACGGCGTGGTCCGTGCCGGGCTTGGCGCCATCCCGCTATGACCCGCACGAGGCGGCGCGGCTGTTGGACGTGGCGGGGTGGCTGCCCGGGCACGACGGTGTCCGGGCCAAAGATGGCATTGCCCTTCGGCTGGTGCTCAAGGTCACCGAGGGCGACCCCCAGCGTCGCGCGGCTGCAACGGGCATCGCAGCCGGTCTCGGTCGGGTCGGCGTACCTGTCACGGTTGACCCGGTTCCGGCCGCCGAGTTCTTCGGCAACGCCGCCAACGGTGGGGTGCTGGTGCGCGGCGACTTTGACCTCGCGCTGCGTGCTCGCGGCATGTGGGGCGACCCGGATCCGAACATGTCGATCTGCTTCCAGAGCCGTTGGGTACCCGGCGCGGACAACCAGGGGATGGGGGCCAACTTCGGTGGCTTCAGCGATCCAGACGTCGACAACTGGCTGGACGAGGCACAGACCACAATGGACCAGGATCGGCGGCACGATCTCTACACGCGTGTGCAGCGGCGCATCGCCGACCAGGTGCCGGTGACCTACCTGTACAACCTGCCCAACGTGGACGTGGCTCGACGGGGACTGGCCGGACTGTCCCCGCTGCCCTACCTCAACGTATGGGGGACCGTGTGGAACGCTCACGAGTGGACGGAGGCATCCAATGAAGAGCCTGCGGCTGTTGCTCACCTTCGCTGACCCGCATCAGGTCCGGGCGATCAGCCCTTACGGACTGGAGATCATTCGCGGCCACCTAGCCGCGGTCGGCGCACCGGCTGACGTGGTGATCTGCAACCCGTTCCTGGAGGACCTGGATCCTTACCGGCGCTACCGGCACGTCCTGGAGGAGTTCGACCCGGACCTGGTGGGGTTTTCCATGCGCAACATCGACAACGCGGTCATGGTGTTGTCGTCCACCACACCTGCAGACGGGTCGCCGTTCGACGTGGTCCCGTATGTGCCGGGCGTCCGCGAGCTCGTCTCGGTCACCCGCGACTGGAACCCTGATGTCCAGATCTTGATGGGCGGCTCGGGGTTCACGTCGTGCCCGGTCGAATGCCTGCGCGACTTCGGCGTCGACTTCGGACTGATGGGGCCGGCGGAGTTCGCCGTCGCGGACCTGGTCGCCGCGATGGCCGCGGGCGGACCGCCGTACGCGAGCCGAGTCGCGGAAATCGTGCCGACGCTGCCCGGCGCCGTGTACCGGCAGGTGGCGGCCGAGCGACCCGACACTCGGCCCAGCAGGCTTGACCGCGAGCGCGCGGACCGCTTCGTGTCGGTGTCGCCACAGCCGCGGCTGGCCGACGAACCGTCCTACACCCCCAGCATCGCGCCGGAGTACCAACTGTTCGCCAAGCTGTTGGAGCTGCCCGTCGCAGTACGAACCAAGACCGGTTGCCCGCTGATGTGCGCCTACTGCATCGACCCGATCAATATGCGCCGGACTTACTATCGCCCGATCGAGCACGTCCTCGCGGACATCGCTACGTACGTCGACAGCTACGACCTGCACAAGTTCCACATCGCCGACAGCGAGGTAAACCTTCCCTACGAAGACCGCCTCGTTGCCCTGTGCGACGGGCTCGAACGCGAGGGCCTGTCGGCCACGGCGAAATGGCACGGCTACTTCAATATCACCCCGTGCAGCACCGAACTCGTCGACGCGTTGATCCGGTCGAACTGTTACCTGCCGAGCTTCTCCGTCGACAGCTTCGACGAGCAGATGTTGCACGCCCACCACAAGAACTTCCGCACCCGACACGTCGCCGAGACCCTAGACCGGATGATCACCGGCAACGACGGCACGATGACCGTGCACGTCGGGATCTTGTTCGGGGCTCCCGGGGAGACCCGCGCCACCATGGCATATACCGCAGAGCAGATGAGACGGTACGCCGACGAGGGTGTCCGGATCGGCTACTCCTGCGGCCTTCGCGTCTACCCCAACACTCCGCTGGCTCGTCATGCGAGTCTGGACCCCCGCCACCTCTACACCCACCCGACCACACCGGTGGTGCCGGCAACCGACGGCCCCGCCTTCCCCGACCAGACGTTCCTGCTGGACACCGTCGTCTACTACGAGCCGATGCCCCCACGACAGATGGCCGGTGAGCTGGCTAGCCAGTTCGAGGGGCATCCCAACATCAGCGTGATCCGCGAAGGCGCGGTCACCGAGTCGGGACTGCCCGACCACGTACGCCTCTTCAACGTCGGCGTCTACCACCTCGCCCAAGGCCATCAGCAGCCGGCTCGGGAGCATGTGCAGGCCGCGCACGCTCGCGACCCGCAGTTCGCGCCGGCGGCCGCCGCCCTCGCGATGTTGCCGCACATCCCACGAGAGGGAAGATCCGCATGAACCTGGCAGCGGTAGGAGTCAACCACCACACCTGCGATGTGCAACTGCGCGAACACGTCGCAATACCAAGACAACAACTGCCGACCGTGCTGCGCCTCCTGCACAACAGCCTCGATGAGGTCGTCGTGCTCTCGACCTGCAACCGCACCGAGGTGTACGCCGCAGTCGAGCGAGCCGACCTGACCCCGGAACGGCTCGCTCACCTGCTGGCTTCGTCTCGTGGCCTGTCGCCGGACATGCTCGCCTCACGCACCTACCAGCTGGCCGACATCGACGTGGCCGAACACCTGTTCAAGGTGGCGGCCGGTGTCGACTCGATGATCCTCGGGGAGCCGCAGATTCTCGGCCAGGTCCGGTCCGCGTTCGCCGCGGCCCAACGGGCCGGGACAGTCGGAGCCGGCCTGTCGCTGCTGCTTCGCCGAGCCCTCCACGCCGGCAAGCGGGCCCGCGCCGAGACCGACATCGCCCGTGGGGCGGCCAGCATCGGCCAGGCAACGATCGCACTTTGCCGCAAGGCGGTCGACGATCTGACAGGCCGTCGCGTAGCTGTGGTCGGCGCAGGCGAAATGGCCCACCTGATCGCCCGCTGCCTCTCCGACGCCGGCGTGGGACGACTGGTGGTGCTCAGCCGGACCGTCAGCCACGCTCAACTTCTCGCCGACCAGCTGCCCGACGCCCAAGCCCACCCGATGGATCGGCTTTCGGCTGCGCTGGCCGACGTGGACCTGGTCGTTACCGCGCTCGACGCCCGCCGGCCTGTCCTCACGTCTGCTATGGCCGCTGCGGCGGTCCGCCACCGCGCCGACCCGCTGCACATCATCGACGTGGGAGTGCCGCGAAACGTCGCGCCCGATGTGAGCGACCTGGCGGGCGTCACGGTGTTCGACCTGGACGACCTGCAAGACATCGTCGCCGAGGGCCTGGCCGTCCGGGTCGACGAACTCGACGATGTCCGGGCAATCCTGACCGACGAACTCTGCCGGTTCGCCGAACAATGGCACGCGCTGGCCGCAGCGCCCACCATCCGCACGATCCTCGGCCGCGCCGACCAAATCAAGGAATCCGAGCTCCGCTGGGCACGCGCCCGGTTGCACGACCTACCCGCTCACGACATCGACATCGTCGAGCAGCTTCTCACCCGGACCGTCAACAAGCTCCTGCACGCTCCGCTGGCCGCCCTGCGCTCCAATAGCTCCGCCGAATACCGCCAGATCGTTGGTGACCTCTTCGAGGACGCCTCACCCGGTCGCCCCCACTGACCGGAACTTCGAGCACGACGAACCTTCCATCTCGACGGGTCGGAGAACGCTCATGGGCAAGACGGGTCCTGGCCGTCGCTGCCGGTCTGGGAGACTGGCTCGGTGCCCGAGGTAAACCGTGCTGACATTGCTGTGATCGGCGGCTCAGGTTTCTACACGTTCATGAGCCAGGTGGTGGAGACCGCCGTGCCTACGCCGTACGGCGATCCGTCCGCACCGATAGTGTTCGGTGGCGTCGCCGGGCGACGGGTCGCGTTTCTCCCGCGCCATGGCCGGGAGCACGAGTATCCACCACATCGCATCAACTACCGAGCCAACATGTGGGCCCTTCGATCGGTTGGTGTTCGCAGGGTGCTCGGTGTTTGTGCCGCCGGCAGCCTGCGGGCCGAGCTTGAGCAGGGTGCCGTGGTGGTCCCTGATCAGTTGGTGGACCGCACCTACGGTCGCGAAAAGACGTTCGTGGACGAGGGGGCGATGCACGTGGGTTTCGCCAACCCCTACTGCCCGGTGTTGCGGGCGGCAGTCTCCGGCGCCGGTGCGGACATCGTCGATGGCGGCACGATGGTTGTGGTCGAGGGGCCGCGTTTTTCCACCCGTGCGGAGTCGCAGTGGTATGCGGGGTTCGGGTGCGCGCTTGTCAACATGACCGGACAGCCGGAGGCTGTGCTCGCGCGCGAGCTTGCGATGTGTTACGCCGCGATTGCTCTGGTCACCGATCGAGACGCTGGCGTGGGTGACACCAGGCCGGTCAATCAAGTCGAGGTCTTGGCAGCGTTTGCGGGCAGTGTCGACCGGATGCGTGAATTGCTGATCAGCGTCATTGAGGGCATGCCCGAAGACCGGGCACGTTGTGACTGCGCTGAGCCGTTCGGCGCCGGGTCAGGGCCGCTCACGATGCCGTGGGAGAAGCAAGAGTGGTGAAGGTTCTGCTCACGGGTGCCGCGGGTTTCATCGGCTCTGCTGTGGCCGCAGAGTTGTGCAACCGGGGCAACGAGGTCGTGGCTTTGGATGCGTTCATTCCTCAGGCACACGGCAGCCACCCGGATCGACCGGTGCACACGCACAACGCCGATGTGCGTGACCCGGCCGCGATGCTCCGGCTGCTGGACGGCGTACAGGTGGTCTGCCACCAGGCCGCGGTAGTCGGTGCCGGCGCCACAGTCAGCGACTTGCCGCTCTACGCGAGTCACAACGATCTCGGCACCGCGGTCCTACTTGCCGCGATGGCGAGCCGCGAAGTCGGCAGGCTGGTTCTGGCCTCGTCGATGGTCGTGTACGGCGAGGGGCGCTACACCTGCCGGATGCACGGCGACCAGGCACCCCCACCGCGTGGCAGGGCCGCCCTCGACGCCGGCCGGTTCGATAACCCGTGCCCGGTATGCGCGGAACCCCTTGACTGGGGACTGGTCGACGAAGATGCCCGACTGGATCCGCGGAGCAGCTACGCGGCGAGCAAGGTTGCCCAGGAGCACTATGCGGCGGCATGGGCCCGGCAGGTATCGGGGTCCGTAATCGCCTTGCGATACCACAACGTGTACGGCCCCGGGATGCCGAGGGACACGCCGTACTCCGGCGCAGCTGCGTCGTTTCGTTCGGCTGTTGAGCGCGGCGAGCCACCGGCGGTATTCGAGGACGGCAAGCAGATGCGTGACTTCGTGCATGTCAGCGACGTCGCGGTCGCTAACGCCCTCGCGGTCGAGGCCGTCGCGGATGCGTCGGCTGAAGCCTTCGTCGGCTTCAACATCTGCTCGGGAACGCCAGTGTGTGTCGCCGACGTCGCCCGCTTCGTCGCAGCGGGATCCGCCGACGCCATGCAACCTAGGGTCACCGGGACGTACCGTATCGGCGACGTGCGCCACATCGTCGCCTCGCCCGCGAAAGCCTACGCGCAACTCGGTTTCGCGGCAGGCGTTGATCCCCGACAAGGACTCGATGAGTTCGCCAACGTGCCGCTGCGCGGTTAGGCCGCCGGCCCGACTCAAGCCGCCCCGGGACTGCTACCAGATCACGAACAGCAGGTGTTGCACCAGCAAGGCCGTGCTGGCTTGGACGACCAGCCCGCGTTGACGCCAGCGCTTCGACAACGTGGCACAACCGACCAGCAGCCAGGGCACAAACGGAAGCCAGATGCGCTCCACCTCTGCCTTGCTCATCAAGGACACGTCTGCCATCACAATCGCTGCGGTGGCGGCCACGGGCAACGTCAGGACTGCTCGAGTGGCCGAGTCAGGCCACATCATTCGAGCTCGCGCGAACACCTGTCCGAGCCCCGCCGCCATCAGCGGCCCGGCGCAGAAGGACAGGGCCGCAAGATCGCCCCACAGCCAGTAGCTGGCCGGCCGCCAACTGGCGATGCCCGCCCAATACCGCTCGTCCAGCACCGGGTAGGCCGCCCATAGGGAGAAGCCAGCGAGCGCGAATGCCAGTATCAGCGCACCCGCGGCAGCAATCGCCGGCACGACCGGGAAGACCGTCCGTGTGGCGACTAGAACAGCGATGGCGAGGATGCCCACGAGCGGAAGCCCGTAGGACAACAGCAGACAGCAACCGAAGAGGAGACCCGCGAGCAACGACCACGACGCGCTGCGACGTACCGCCGCAAGGGCAAGAGCCGCAAGCGCCCAGGCGGCGACCGCGGCGAACACACCATCGGCAGAGACGGTTGCCCAAATTGCCGCGGGACTCAGCACCAGGAAGGGTGCTGCCCGGCGGGCCGCCTGCTCGGCCCCCAAAACTCGCAAGGTGACGAGCACGGCGACGGGGGTGGTTGACGCGACGACGCTGACCACGAGCCCCGCGGCCAGGCCACTGCCCAGACCGAGCCGGACGAGCAAAACGAAGAAGAGCAGGGCTCCGGGCGGATGCCCAGCGACATGCACCGGCCAACTTCCCTGACTGCCGGCGGGGATTCGGCTGATGAACTCGTGCAGCGTTGCTGAGACGTTGTGAGTAGCTCGCGCGGTCCTGAGGTATTCGTGAGGGGTGGCGAGAATGGTGTCGATTCCCGCCAGGCCATCAACGAGGGCAAGTGAGAGCGACCACCCGAGACCGGTCAGCCACGCCGCAAGAAGCAGCCCGGTCCAGGTGAACCGCTCGCACGCGGCCCACCCGAAGGCAACGGACAAGACGGCTATCGCCAACGCGGCAAGGCTTGCCGCACCAACTCGGGGGTCCCACAAGCCGCTGAGTGGAGGGAATCCTGCGTAGACCTGCCAGTGCGTCAGCGCCGGGACCGCGGCCGCCGCGAACATCAGCACCGCCGCCGCCGCGCAGCCAATGGTGGCCGCGGAAGGTACCCGTCGCCGCGTCATGGCGAGCGGTGTCGTGTCCACGGAATCGGTTCCAGCTGACGTCACACATCGACGTTAAGCCCGTGGACCGCGGCGTTGTGCCAAATTTCCCTGTGGCCTTCGCCCGTCACACAGTCGTAAGCCTTTCCGGCCATTTCCTGCCAGCCACGAACCTAGATTGAGGTCATGTCGACCAGTTGTGACCTTGTTGTTCCGTGCCGAGACGAGGCTCTTGCGCTACCCGCACTACTTCCGCGAGTGCCTGACTGCATGAGGGTGATCGTCGTGGACAACGGGTCAGTAGACGACACCGCGGCGGTAGCTCGAAGGCTTGGGGCGACGGTCATCCAGGAGCCAAACCCCGGTTACGGCGCGGCCGTGAACGCTGGTGTGCAGGCTTGCACGGCCGATCATGTCGCGGTCATCGACGGCGATGGTTCTTTGGACCCCAGGGAGCTGACGCCGCTGCTCACGGCCGTCGTCTCTGCAACGGCGACTATGGCGGTGGGGCGGCGCCGCCCGGTCAACAAGGCGGCCTGGCGGTGGCATGCCAGGGCTGGCAACGCGTTGGCGAGTCGCTGGCTTCGCGCCCGCACCGGATTGCGGGTCACAGACATATCGCCAGTCAGGGTGTGCCGACGTGAGGACCTGTTGGCGCTGGGAGTAGAAGACCAGCGCTTCGGTTATCCGGTCGAGCTCTTGACGCGCGCCGCCAAAGCCGGGTGGGTGATACGGGAGTACGACGTCAGCTACCGCGCTCGCACAGTGGGCACCAGGTCGAAGGTGTCCGGTTCGGTCCCCGGCAGCATCAGGGCCGCTATTGACTTCGCGCGGATCCTGCGATGAGGTCGCCCGGGGTGCTCGTCGTGGCGAAGTCACCGGTCGCCGGGCGGGTCAAGACGAGACTCGCCCGACTGGTCGGTGACACCGCCGCCGCCGACCTCGCCGCCGCCGCCTTTCTCGACACGCTTGACGTCTGCGAGGCACGGTTCGGTGTTGGCAGACGCGTTGTTGCCCTCGATGGTGAGCTCGCGTCGGCAGCCCGCGGCCGGGAGCTGGCGGGACGCCTACGTCACTGGCGCGTCATCGGCCAATCCGGGCAAGGGCTGGGCTCTCGGTTGGCGGGCGCGCATCGAGACGCGGCAATGATCATCGATGGGCCCGTTGTGCAGGTGGGAATGGACACGCCCCAGTTGACCTCCCCGGCGTTGGCTGACTTGACGCGGTGCTTGTCCATTGGCGATTGCGATGCGGTCTTGGCGCTTGCCGAGGATGGTGGGTGGTGGGCGTTGGGTTTGCGGGATCCGCGATTGGCTCGCCTGCTTGCCGACGTACCGATGTCAACCTCCGACACCGGAAGATGCACGCGGCGATCACTGAGGCTGGCCGGAGCAAGGGTCGCGGTCGGTTGGTGGCTTCGTGACGTCGATGACCGCGCAGATGCCGAAGCAGTCAGTGCCAGCTGTGCTCACAGCCGCTTCGCCGAGGCCTGGCGCGCGGTGAGCGCACCGCAGCAGCTGGACGCGGTGTCGGCATGACACCGCGTTTGGTGCAGGCGTGCTCGGGTGGGGTCGTTGCCGGCGCCGCGGAGGTGTTCTCCGCAGCCTTGCGTGGCCAGACCTGCCTGGTGCACGGCCTCGGTGACCAAGCCGTTGTGCTGCCGACGCAACGCTGGGCCGCCGATGCGTGCGTGGGCGATGAGGCTCTGCTGAGCCGCTGCGCTGGCCCCACCATCGACGTTGGCTGCGGGCCGGGCCGACTGACTCACGCGTTGAGCCTGCGCGGTGTGACTTCGCTCGGCGTTGACATCATCCCTGAAGCTGTGGCGCAAGCGCGTGCGCGGGGTGCGAACGCATTGCTTCGTGATCTCTTCGCGCGGTTGCCCGGAGAGGGCCGGTGGAGCTCGGCGCTGTTAGCTGACGGCAACATCGGCATCGGTGGAGATCCGGTCAGGCTGCTACGCCGGGTCTCGCATCTGGTGGCCGCTGATGGAGTCATCGTGGTGGATCTAGCCTCGCCAGGCTTGGGCATCCGCACGCGTTCGGTGCGGTTGGAAGTCGCGGGGCGGCGGTCTGCGCCGTTCGCCTGGTCTTTGGTGTCACCCGAAGCACTCACCGGTCTAGCGCGGGCAGCCGCCCTGACGGTTCTCGATGTGGCTGCCAGCCACGATCGCTGGGTCGCCGAGCTGACACCGGTTCGCGGGGGTGGCAGATGACGTCGGCGAAGTCACCGCGCAGCCATCCGATCGGACTCCCGACGCCGGACGAGCGACCGGCCATCGGCAACGCGGAGCGGGAGCAGCCGACGTACGGCGCCCCCGCGTGGGTTTGGCGTGCAATCGAGCGGCGTCGACCGCTCGGCCTGCCTAGCCCCCACCGGTGGCGCAGCCCCTTGCGTGGGCCATGGCTCACCGCGGTGCTGGGATCGGTGCTGCTGGTGATCTTGCCGTTGGTGATCGTCACCGGACTGCTGGACTACATCGCCTACGGCCCCCAGTTCGGACAGGCGATCCCTCGCGACGTCGGCTGGTTGCATCTGCCCTACTTCGACTGGCCCACCAGGCCATCCTGGCTGTTCCGGTTGACCGAGGGAGCGCACGTCGGTCTCGGCCTGCTCATCATCCCGACGGTGCTAGCCAAGTTATGGTCGGCTATTCCGAAACTCTTCAGCTGGCCACCGGCGCGTTCCGTCGCCGGAGTGCTGGAGCGGCTCTCGCTGGTGCTGCTCGTGGGTGGAGTCTTGTTTGAGATTGCTACTGGGGTGCTCAACATTCAATACGACTATGTGTTCGGCTTTAGCTTCTACACCGCGCACTACTACGGTGCGTGGGTGTTCATCGCCGGGTTTGTCATGCACGTCACCCTCAAGCTGCCCCGCATGGTGACGTCGCTGCGGTCACGGTCGCTGCGCGCGGAGCTGCGTACGTCACGAGCCAGCACGCTCCCGGAGCCGCTCGATGCTGGTGGACTTGTCGCAACTCACCCGGCCCCTCCCACCATCAGCAGACGCGGGCTGCTGGCACTTGTCGCAGGCGGCTCGCTTGTTGTGGCGGCCGTCACCGCCGGGCAGACCATTGGCGGGATCACCCGTCCGCTGGCGCTGTTGCTGCCGCGAGGCCGCGACCTCGGCGATGGCCCCAACGACTTCCAGATCAACCACACTGCCCTCGCCGCCGGCATCCAAAAACGCGATGCCGGAGCCAGCTGGAGGCTAGTCCTCCACGGTTCGGGTCGCCGGGTGATCTTGGATCGCCAAACGCTGCTCGCCATGCCGCAACACACCGCGACGCTGCCGATCGCTTGCGTCGAGGGCTGGGCGACCACCGAAACCTGGACGGGGATACCGTTGCGCGATCTCGCTGCGCTGACCGACGTACCTGCCCCGCTGTCTGCGACGGTGCGTTCATTGCAAAGACACGGGCCATTCAACCAGGCGACCCTCCAGGCCAACCAGGTTGATGACCCCGATTCGATGCTCGCCTTGCAGGTCAACGGGGCAGACTTGTCGGCTGACCACGGCTATCCGGCCCGCATCATCGTCCCGGCCCTTCCCGGAGTGCACAACACGAAGTGGGTCAGCTCCATCGAATTCGCGAGCGGCTGACATGTCGAAGCGACTGGTTCGATTGAGAGCCCGCTACGGCGCGAACCCCCTTCATCTGCTCGTGTCGATCGGCTGTTTCGCGTTGGCTGGTTTCGCTGCACTGCGCACGGTGTCAGAGTCTGATTGGCCGCTGATGCTGGTCTGGTTCGCAGCCGCCGTCATTGGTCACGACTTCGTGCTCTACCCCTTGTACGCCGTCGCCGACCGCTCGCTCGCCGCAGCGCTGCACGCGGTCCGACGCGGAGGCAGGAAACAGCGGTTGTGCCCTTCTGCGCTGAACTACCTACGAGTGCCCGCGCTGGGATCGGGGCTGTTGTTGCTGCTGTTCTTTCCTGGCATCGTTCGGCAGGGAGCCGACAGTTACCTCGCCGCAACCGGCCAAACCCAACAGCCCTTCCTTGAGCGATGGCTGCTGATCACCGGTGTCCTGTTCGCCACAAGCGCCGTTGCGTACGCCGCTCGACTCGTGTTCAGTGCACACCAATCCGATCCAGCGGGCATAGCCGCGCAAACCGACGAAGCGCAGAATGTCTCACATGCCGCCACCGAACCGCCGGACGTGAGCTGACAATGCCGCATGTCCTGGTCGTCGACGACGACCCAACAGTTCGGGAAGTGGTCGTGTCCTACTTGCGCGCCGGCGGCCACGATGTGTCAGAGGCCGCTGATGGAGAAGTTGCCCTGGCCGCGGTGGAATCACGACAACCCGACCTGGTCGTCCTCGACCTGATGCTGCCCGGCATCGACGGCCTGGAGGTTTGTCGCAGGTTGCGTCAGTGCAACGACGTGCCAGTCGTCATGCTCACAGCGCTAGGTGCCGAGGCTGACCGCGTCATGGGTCTGGAGCTCGGTGCCGATGATTACGTCACCAAGCCGTTCAGCCCCCGCGAGTTGGTGCTCAGGGTCGATTCCGTGCTACGTCGGGCGGTGGAGCGCGTGGATACGAGTGGGGCTGTCCTTACCGACGGCGACCTCGTCGTCGACGTGGCACAGCACGTTGCCACCAGAAGCGGTGAGCGGTTGATGCTTACCTCCCGGGAATTCGAACTCCTGAAGTTCTTCCTCGCCAACAAGGGGGTGGCCTTCGATCGCCAAGACCTGCTGGAGAAGGTGTGGGGATGGTCGTTCGGTGACCAGTCGACGGTCACAGTGCACGTACGCCGTTTGCGAGAGAAGGTCGAAATGGACCCAACACGGCCCACCAGACTGGCAACGGTTTGGGGCGTCGGTTACCGGTGGGAGGCCTGATGGCCCACGATCAGTGGGTGATCGTGGGCCTGGCCGCCGGTTGGTCGGGTGCGGTTGGCCTCGCCGGAGTCCTGATGGCGTGGCTGCTTCGCTACCGGTCCCTGCGCTGGGGAGCAATCGTGGTCGCTTTGGTGGCTGTGGGGGGATTCGTCGCCGGTCTGCTGGCAACGGCTCGGGCGATGTTCTTGTCGGCGCACGATTTCGGAGTGGTGCTCATCGTCTGCGGCGTCGCCGGTGTGGTGTCGCTTGGCTTCGCGCTTCTAGTTGCCGGTGGAGCTGTGCGATGGTCCAAGTCGCTGCAGGAGGCGGCTCGTTCCCTTGGGGAGACCGGTCATTTCTCTTCCGGGGTGCGCGGCCCAGCCGAGCTCGAGCAGGTGTCGGCCGAACTCGAGCGCACCAGCGCGCGGTTGGCCGAGTCTCGAACGCGTGAGCGGCAACTGGACTCGTCCCGGCGCGAGTTGGTCACCTGGGTCTCACATGACCTGAGAACTCCGCTGGCCGGGCTACGCGCAATGACCGAGGCGCTCGAGGACGGGATGGTCCCCGACCCGGCCCGTTACCACACCCAGATGCGGGCCGAAGTTGACCGGATGTCCCGGATGGTCGACGATCTGTTCGAGCTGTCACGAATCCATGGCGGCACGTTACAACTCACCATCGGCCAGGTGTCGCTCGCCGACCTGGTCAGCGAAGCCCTGGCGATGACCGACCCGGTGGCACGCGCACGCGGAGTGCGGCTCGGCGGCTCGGTGGAAGACGGCGTACTGGTCTGGGCAGACGCCCGTGAGTTGTCCCGGGTGTTGACAAACTTGCTCACCAACGCCATCCGACATACCCCCTCTGACGGTGCCGTTGAGGTGTCGGGGCGCCTATGCGGGGACAGCGTCGAGGTCGCCGTGCGCGATGCCTGCGGCGGCATACCCGACGAGGATCTGGACCGCGTCTTCGATGTCGCTTGGCGCGGCACTCACGCCCGGACACCGGAGGCGTGCGCGGGCGCTGGCCTCGGGCTGGCCATCGTTAGAGGGATCGTGGAAGCCCACAAGGGCAGCGTGGCAGTTGCCAACGAAGCAGCCGGTTGTCGGTTCCTGGTCCGGCTCCCGACCTAGTGTCGTGTATGGGAAATCCGTTTACGCTTGCCGCGCTCGACGGGCGGTTCGCCAGCGCGCGCGCCGCAAACTGAGGTACTCGAGCAAGCACGGTTCGCCGGTCGCCCCACTGACGGAGAAGTCCGGTTCACTGAGGCCGAGGAGTCCGCGCGCACCGGCTCGCCGACTTGCTATCGCTGGGCGCGAGGCTCTTGGGTCTGACGACCAGCTGGATCGCAACGCGATGAACCGCGTCATTGGAGTTGCGATGTCGCCCAGCCAACAGGATCATGGTGGCGGCCGGTCCCGGCGTGCGCTCCGACCGCAGGTTAGGGGGTGCGGGCCTGCTTGATCAGGGTTTTGCCGAAGTCCCAGACCAGCCCGTTGCCGCGCTGGGTCTGCTCCATGATGTCGGTGAATGCGGTCACGAAACGGTCGACTTCCGGTTCGCCGATCATCAGCGGCGGGATGAGTTTGATGACCTCGAGGTGGTCGCCGGAGACCTGGGTGAGGATGCGGTGCTGGTGATAGAGGGCGTGCACGATCGTCTGGGCAAACAAACCCTTACGCGCACTCTGTAACGCGGTCCAACTGGGCCGCAGCCGCCAAGAGGCAGGGCGGCCGAACTCGATGCCGATCATGAGTCCGCGTCCGCGGACGTCGTGGAGGAACTCATATTTCTCGGTGAGTTCGGCGAGTCGGCGCCGCAGCAGTGCGCCGATGGTGCGCGCATTGTCGATGAGCCCCTCGGTGTCCAGCACGTGCAGCGTTGCCAGGCCGGCGGCCATGGCTTGGGCGTTGGTGCCGAGGGTCGAGTCGTGCACGAGGACCCGGTCCATCGACGAGTACACCTTCTGGAATATCCAGTCGCGGGCGATGGTGGCCCCAACGGGGATGTAGCCGCCGGACAGGGCCTTGGCCGCCGTGACGATGTCGGGTTGCACGCCGTCATGGGCGAAGGCGAAGAAGTCGCCGGTCCGACCGATGCCGCACTGCACCTCGTCGGCGATGAGCAGCGCTTGGTGCCGGCGTAGCAGCTCATGTGCCCCCGCTAGGAATCCTGGTGGTGCGACGGCGACTGTCTTGCCCTGGATCGGTTCGATGAGGAATCCGGCGACGTCACCGCGGCGTAGCTCCCGCTCGAGGGCGCCCAGGTCGCCGAACGGGATCGGTGTGTCCGGCAGCAGCGGCCCGAATCCGCCCCGGAACTCCTGCGCGCCGTTGACCGACAGTGATCCCGCCGTCAGCCCGTGGAAGGCATGCGCGCAGTAAACGATCCGAGAGCGGCCGGTGGCGTAGCGGGCGAACTTCAAGGCGGCCTCGACGGCCTCGGTTCCGCTGTTACTGAAATAGACCCGGTCCAAATGCGGCACTTTCGCGAGCAGCGCCTCCGCGAACAACCCCGCGAGCGGGGGAGCGTCGAACTGGGTCAGATCCGCCAGGTCGGCGTCGAGGACGTCGTGGATCGCCTGCCGCACCAATCGGGAATGCCGACCGAGGGCGAACACCCCGAATCCAGCGAGCATGTCCAGGTAAGCATGGCCATCGGCGTCAAATAGATACGCACCCTCACCCCGGGTATAGACAGCGTCGAACCCGATCGCGTGCAACATTCGCGGCAACTGTGGATTCAGAAACCGCCCGTACAACTCATATCGTTCACCACCCCGACGGCGGAGCAGGTCAGCCAGGTCAAACGAACTCGACGTCTCCACAGTCAACGACCTCCTTAACGCGATGCCACCCCGCAGTCATGGTGCAGTGTGCTGCCGGCAGAACCAACTCACACAGCGGGCACCGGTAGTTGCAGACGCTGATGCCAAGAGCATTGTCCCGGGCCCGCAGGAACAGTGTGCATGAAACTCGGCGCGGTGCAGGCTCGTGGGCGGGCGTAGCCCCAGCACTCCCGAGCCTCGAAGCCCCATTGGTGAGAGGTTTTCGTTTCCGGAGGACGAACACCCGAGATCCACCGACCGAACTGGGGCTCTGCCAGCGCGCTGCCAGCGCGCCCGGCAGAGCGCGCCCGGCCGTGCGCCCGGCAGCGCGCCCGGCAGGATTCGAACCTGCGACCGTCGGATTAGAAGTCCGATTTCGACGTCTTGCTGACCTGCCACGATATCCCGTAAAGCGCTTTTGACCTGGCAAAACGTCCCTCACGGTCCTCCACTGTCCGCCACGGTTCGTCACTCTCTTGTGCCCTCCTTGTGCCCTCCTTGTGCCCAGTCCGCGCGGTTTCGGGTCCCCCGAGGGCTGGCCACCGCTGCGCACCGATCCTTCTGTTGATGGCTGTCCTGACTCAGGTACGCAGGTCGCCATCTTGCCATTCTGTGGGTAGTCGTCCGGGATGAGCCGAAGGTCGTCCCGAACGATGCAGACCTGTATCAGGGAGGTCGAGGAGTTGGCCGATGCGGCTGGTGTTATCGCGTTGACGATCGGGTGCTTGCCTACTGTGGTCTGCGCTATGGTGAACTTGCCGCCCTGAAGGTTGGGCGTGTCGACCTGCCCGGAGGCCGGATCCGGATCACGGAGAGCGTGACAGAGGTCAACGGCAGGGCGGTGGCGGGACTCCGAAGAGTCACGGGAGCCGCTCCGTCGCCTTCCACGGGTCCTCGCAGCTGCGCTGATGCAGCAGATGGCGGGACGAAGCCCGCAAGACTTTCTGTTTCCTGCACCGAAAGGGGGGAGTGCTGCTGTTGCGAAACTGGCGGCGAGAGGTGTTCAACCCGGCGGCCCGGGCCGCTGGGCTTGATGGGCTCACACCCCACGAGTTGCGACACACTGCGGCTAGTCTGGCGGTCAGCGCAGGAGGCAACATCATGGCAGTGCAACGGATGCTCGGGCATGCGTCTGCCGCCGTGACGCTGGACGTCTACAGCGGTCTGTTCGATGACGACCTGGATGCGGTCGCCGAGCGGCTGAACCAGGTTCTTGCGCCCTCTGTGCGCCCTGTCCCTGTGGATGCCCCCACCCCAGGGCAGGCATCAAGGGCCTGACCTGGCACTATTGGAATGGACGCGCGGGACGCTAACCCGGAACCCACGGATCTTGAATCCGCTGCATGGGTGGGTCCTTGGCTCGCAAGATGCATCGGAGTGACCCCCCATCCTTAATGACGTCCATACCGTGCAAGCGGCCACCCCGGGTGGAAAAACGCCCCCTCTGCCCTGGTAGGCGGACAGTGTCATGGATTGAGGTTCGGCCGTCTTGTTGTAGTTGGAAGTCACTCACCTTCCGGGGCGCTATGCCCAAACTCGGCTCAACCCTTCCGATTGCAAGTCGGGGCCATGCGCTTCCGTGACCAGGCCATACAGCACCTGTCCTGGGATGATTGCCCGCATCAGTGCTCAGCGACAAGCAACGTTTGGCCGCGTTCTGCGGGCTGGGTGCGGACCGAACGCGGCCGGGCAGGCGACCGCTTGGACCCGGCCCGAGACATGGGGCACCCGCTGCGCCCGCGCCTCGCCTGGTACGATCGTGCAGTCGCGCCCGCATCTGTCGCCATCGAGCGCTAGTGTTCCGTTTGTGCCGCACAGTGATCCCTGCTTTGCGGACTGTTTCTTCAAACGGCAGATCCCAGAGGTAGGAACGGCTCACTCCTTCGTGGTCGTCCACCAGGCGGCATCGCATCGGCCCGTACCTGTCGGGCTGCAGCATGCCTTCGATGACGACGGAGATGCCTCGGTCGAGGGTGTACCGGGCCATGACGTTGAGGAGGTCAATCGCGGGGTTGTCCACGACGTCCCTCGTTCGGAGGGTCTCGCGACGTACGACGTCCTGTGACAAGAGGGCCACGTGTCCCCTGGGCAGCGATTCCTGCAGCGAGCGTCCGACCGAGGTTTTGCCTGATCCGCTATTGCCGCGCAGGGTGATCAGGCGAGTCTGCGGGGTTCCCACCACAGTCAAGACCCTAGTCAGCAACACGCTCAGGTGCCTGGGCTGACGGGAGACCCGCCTGGGCCGCCGGTGGAGCGCCGTAGTTCGAGGGTGCGCCGCGGCCTCCCCCCGCCGTCGCCGTCGCCGTCACCAGCCCATTGGACTACTGACGCTGGCGGTGGTCATCGATGAGTTCGGCGATGACGTCGTACGCGCTGAGCCGCCATCCGACGCGTCGGTCGTGTCGCTGCCCCGCGCCAGACTCGGATTGTTCGGCGGCAAGGTGGAGTAGCGCCTTCCAGAGTGCCCAGCCACGTCCCCGTGCCCACGCCGAGTCCTCGACCGGCGCGAGCGCCTTGAACGTCTCGACTCTCATCGCTAAAGAACGTCCAAGCAATCGTGAGATCGCAGGCGGGGTCGCCGACCGCGCAGCACCCGAAGTCAAGTACGCCCGCCAGGTGACCGTCGCGAACGAGCAGGTTGGCGCCTGTCACATCGCCATGGACCCACACCCCTGATGCCTCACTTCGAGCCTCGACGGCCACTTGCCACACGTCTCGGCAGGCTGGTACGTCGACCACCCCTGCCAGCTCCTGCAGCGTCTGGCGAGTCTGCTCGTCCCACGAGGTGGCCGACCCTCCGCGGGAGAAGGAATGCGAGCCAGGCGCCGGCCCCACCGGCTCACACACGTAGAGGGCCGACAAGAACCCGGCCAGCTCGGACGCGAACACCGTCATATCGACCACCCGATCGACCGCGAGCAGGTCACCGTCGATCCAGCCGTACACCGACCAAGGCCGCGGGAACAACGCAGTCGGCTCACCACGGCCGAGCGGCACCGGGATCGGCACCGGCAGTCGAGGCGCCAGAAAGGGGAGCCAACGATGCTCCTTGTCCACCTGCGCACCATACGCATCCGCGGAGGGCAGGCGAACCGACATCGACTCTCCAAGCCGAAACGTCGAGTTGTCCCACCCGTCGAGGTCAACCGTCGTAACCGGCAGACCAGCCCACTGCGGGAACTGGGAGGCGACCAGACGCTCGACCAGGTCCACCGGGATCTCAGACCTTGCCACCCGACGAGTCTGACAACCTGTTCACCGACCCCGCCACCCAATTCTCGGTCCTCAAACAGCCGCGGTCACCACCGGCGCCGTCGCAACGGTGGGACGGCACCCAACGCGCACTCACCTCGGCGTCGCTCAAGCAATCGGGTCCAATTGAGGCGCTTCATTCCGCCGCGTAGGGGCACGTCTTCCGCCTTCCGGGCCGAGTAGTGCGCGGTTCTGTCCGCGGGGCCAAAGGCGCCCGGGCTAGTCGAGGTTGATGCCGAGCTCGCGTCGCCAGAGGTCGATGGAGGCTTGTTCGAGCGCTGTGGGCCACGGCTCGTCGAGTATTGCGCCGAGTCGACGGGCTCGTTTGAGGTACTCGCGCGCGACGGCTGTGGGCCATGATCAATTGCTCGGGGTCCGAGCCAATGGGTGGGAGCGCTTGTAGTGCTGCGATCTGCTCCGCAGTCAGGTACCGGTTGAGTCGTTTGGCTCCGTCGGTCTTCCGGACCCCGTTTTCGGCCAGCATGAGCGGGATGAGGAGCGAGTCCCTGAAGCCGGCAGCGCCTTGGGCCAGAGCCAACCATTCGCTTCGATGGATCACCGTGACAGTGACGCCCATGAAGAAGAGGTACAGCCGGATCTGGTCGTCTGGGAAGTAGGGCTCACCCACCATCTGCTCGGCTGACGCGGGGATGTGGCGCACGAGGCCCTGGGGATCGAGCAGCACCCTGGCGGGGAACTCATCTTGGGAGAAGCCCTGGCTGCCATGAACGATGACGTCGACGTGGATCCATTCAGGCGTCACGAATATGAAGCCACCTGGTACACCTGGGATCTCATCTGCCAACACCGCGGGCATGGTTCGGGCGAACCAGTCGGCGATGCCGCTGCCGAACTTCTCGGGCTGAGCTACTAGGAGATGCAGGTCGATGTCACTCCAATCGTCTGCGGTGTCCCGCGCCAGCGAACCGCCTACCCAGGCGGCCAAGACCGCCGGATCGTTCTCGCAGGCAGCGACCAGGGCGCCCAGGGACCCTCGCAGTCGCGCCGGGATCCACTGCTCGTCCACGGCTGCCACCCTAGACACGACGCACTCCCCCGCCTATCGGCGACCGACGAGACCCACTCACGCAACACCCGATCCGCAAGCCGGACTGCCTCTGCCCGCGGGCGAATCTGCCGCAATGTGCTGCGCCATACCGCCGCCGGCTGTCCTGTGGTAGTGCTCGCGCGTGTTCCCGAGTCCGCATCAAGAAGAACTCGACGGACGTCGCCTGGGCGAGATGCTCGTTCTTGGCGCCCGCGTTAACCCATTGCGTGAAAATGGCTCGGAGGGCAGATTCGGCTCATGGCTGACCTTGTGGACCAGATGGTCCGCGCACGACTCCCCTGGCTACACCCGCGTATCCGCACGTGGTACCCGGAGGTCCGGCTCTCCCGTCAGATGGCGAAGGGTTTGGAGACGGAGGCCCACCGGGTCGGCGATGCGGACTTCGGGGTGGGCTACCGGAACGACGCGGGAGGCGAGATCGGTACGCCCCTCGACTGGGCTAACCGTCGGATCGACCTGCCGTCAGGCGGATGGGCAGTAACCGGCATCCGGTTTCGCGGGCGCGACGCAAGTCGTCCCTTCGTCGACGTGCTCGCCACCTCCGAACCCCCGACACCGGACGGACTGGCGACCGTCGCCGAGTCGGTTGTCCCTGCGTATGAGCAGTTCAGTCCGAGGTGTCTGCGCGTGGAAGTGTCTGATCCCGCCGCCCTGGTCACGGAGGTCGAAGGAGATACCAGGTTCGGTCAGGACTGCGCGATCGACATGCACATCGTTGCCGGCTTGGTGGACGAGCTCCTGGACACACCACGGGTGCCCGCATACGACCACATCACTCTGCGTCGAGGTGCCGCGGAGCTCCTCGCTGAACGGGTAGCAGCCATCTACCAGGAGCTCTCACATCGCAATCCCAAAGCCCTCCTATGGGCCACGCCCGAGAGTGCGGATTCGCTGGAAGATTGCGCGCGCGAAGACCTGCTCTTCGACGTACTCGCGGATGGCGACGCAGCGGGCGTCGTGGCCGCGATCAGGGACGATGCCCACGGCATGACTGGATTCAGTGTCCAGGAGATCTGCATCGATGACCGCCACCGAGGTCAGCGCCTCGCCGCCGGTGTGATGCAGCAACTGCTAGAACACCTCCCAGCCGAGGGCGGAGACGTCCTGTGGGGAACGATCCATCCGCAGAACACGCCATCGCTTCGCAACTCGCTGTCGATCGGCAGGAAACCAGTCGGCGGATACGCCTGGATCACACCAGCGGGCCTCCCTGGGATGCCGCGAGCGGCAAAGCATTGATCCCGATCGCTCAACGCAAAGCCGTCACGGCACCGTCGCCCATGCTCCAGTTCACGTTCCGCAGGCCGCGTCATACCGCCGCCAGCGGACCCAAGCGACGGGCGGCTTCTCTAGACATCGCGAGGACAGCGCATAGTGCCTCGACCCGCCAGCGCAGCGCGGCTGGGAAGATGGTGCTTATGCTCCCGATCCCCAGCCTCCTACCTGTGACGGAGGCGCTGTTGGCCGACTGTCTTGCGTTCGACCACTTGGCAGTCGGAGGGAGCGTCGAGCGACGCAGTGAGTTGTCCGAGGCGGCAGGAAACGGGCGGATGCGGGTCGCAGTGTCTGATGGCGACACCGCGAGCTACTCCGTGGTGGCACCGTGGTTCTTCGGTGCACCGTTCCTGGCCTTGGTCTACGTCAAGTCCGACATGCGCGGTCAAGGGATCGGATCGCGACTCTTAGAAGACTTCGAGCAGGCCCGCGGCCCGCAGGTGTTCACGTCGACCAATCTCTCCAACGCGCCGATGCAGCGGCTGCTTCGGCACCGTCTGTGGACACCATGCGGAATGCTGAACGGCTTGGACGAGGGCGACCCGGAGATCTTCTTTGCCAAGCATCTTTGAAACCAGCCATGCGCTCCACGGGGGACGTCCGGCCATGCCGCGAGCCTCGCCGTCGAAGAGCTGCGTCTTTCCGCCGGTGCGCCGTGAGGCGCTTGTTGATTGAGTGGGAGGTGAGAGACCTGCACCGTTGTTCCTGTCGCAGCAGGACTGCGTGGCTGGGGGCAGCCTGTCTTGGGAGGTGCCGGGGTGGGTGGCAAGCGGCCGCGACAAGGCCATGACGTGTCGGTACTGCCAGACGGCGCGGGTGTGGCGAGCGGCACGGAAAGGTATACGCGAGGAACCGACGTTTTACGCCTCTTAAAGACGCACCGGCTCGAACCTGGCGGATCTGGGCCGGATGCGACGCGCACCCGCCTCCCTCATCACGGAGGCGGGGAACTCCCGACATGTCGGTGGGACTGAGGGGAGGCCGGGGTGACGTGCTGCGGGGTGGCCACGGCGATGTCGCAGGGGTTGAGTCGGATGCCTCCTGCGTCGAGCGATCAACAAGTGAACACGGGAACCACCCCTGGCCTGCCCGGGCCGTCGCGACCAGCGACGTGCGTCGGGCTGGGCACACCGTCGGCCGACCGGGCGCGGGGGTGGGACGGAGCCGCCGTAGTAGTCGCAGGAGTCACGACCTGCCTCGGAGGCCGGGAGAGCCGGTCACAGGGCGAAGGGCGGCAGTGGTATCGAGAAGAGATTGGAGGCTGTAATGCCGAAAGAAGATGCGCCACCGAATGGTGACGCCCCGACCGACGAGGACGACTCATCCGGTGAGGATTGGGTGGGTCCGCGGCGGCGGGTATCGGAGATGCAGGCCAAGCTTCACCGTTGGGCGGCGGCCGATCCTGGTCGCCGGTTCGACGACCTGTTCCCCAACCCTGGGACCAGGCTGCCTGAACCAACCCACGGCAGGAACCATGGAGAGCCCGTTGCGTGGAGACACGCACGGCGGGTTCGGCGAGCGGCCTGGGGAAACGGACCAGCAGCAATGCCGGCACCGCGCCCCAGGCCGACTCATCCCTAAGCACGCCTGCCTCAAGGTCGTCTGCCTCGGGCGCGACCCAGGGCGACACCAGCAGCCGGGTTCTACTGCGCCGGAGCCAGCCGTGCGGAGCCCCGCGCCGATCAGCACCAGCAGCCGTCCCTCATGCGGTTGCTGTTCGCCTCGGCCTGCGCTGTGCACAAGCAAGCACGGGGTTGGCGTTATCCACAACCTGTGGCTCGGGGTGCTGCGCGGTGTCCCTCTCCGCCATACCGTCGGCGATTCCACGACCCAGCGCGGCGATCGGAGGCACGGATGCCCATGCTGCTTCCCACTCTGCGCCTGCGCGAGCACCGCGAGGCCCTCGGCCTTACCCAGGCCGAGCTCGCCGAGCGGCTCGTGCAGATGGCGTGGGCACGGGAGCGGATCCACGTCGGCGTCAACGGCGACATGGTGTCCAAGTGGGAGCGTGGGCTCAAGCAGCCCAGCAAGCTGTACCGACGGCTGCTGTGCCTGACCATGGACGCCAGCCCGCACGAGCTCGGCCTGCTACTCAATGCCGACGACCCGGCCAACTTGTCGGCCGCGGGAGCGGTGGTCGCGCCGGGGCTGCTGCCGGTCAGCGCCCCGCACTTCACACCCGGCGCAGTCAACGCCGACGTGCTCGCCCAGGTCGACCACCTGTTCACCTCGCTCGCCGCAATGGACACTGCCGTCGGCGCCCGTCTGGCACTCGGCGCAGCCACCCACGAGGCCACCATGCTGGAGCAGCTCAGCCAACAGATCCGCAGCCGGCACCAGCGTGACCTGCAGCTGGCCGCAGCCCGCTTCGCCGAGCTGACCGGCTGGCTGCACCAAGATCTCGGCGACCTCGAGCAGGCACGGCAGTGGTCCGAGCGGGCCATGGACCTGGCCGTCCTCAACGG
>JBPCQA010000009.1:0-39706 GCA_050998615.1 Nocardioidaceae bacterium | reverse complement strand
CCAGCCCGACCAGCATCGAGCCAACTCGCGTTGAGCGTGTGCGCTGGTTCATCATCACCACTGTGGCCCGACCGCGACATAGCTCGACCCGGCGGGAAAGTGGTTGCCGGTGGCTCCACAGATGTATTCCCGGGTGTGCAGCCAGTAGTAGTACCTGGCGTTGGAATCGAACCCGGTGTTGGCGCCCAGCGCAGCCCCGAACACGTTCACTGCGACCGAGTAGTGCAACGCGGTGCCGGTGGACTTGCGATAGGCTCCGGCACCTTCGGGAACATGACCGGGGAACAGGGTGCAGGCACCGTCACGGGCGTTGTCAAACCCGCTGCCTTGCACCAGGTTGCCCAGCCAGGCAGCAGCATGGGTGTGAATACCGGGCTGGGAGCACATGCCGACACCGTTCCAGCGGTGAGTCTCCCCCACCCGCACCAGGCCGACCTGCTGACCCAGATAGTCGGTGTGGCAGTACGGCGGCGGGTCGTTGGGCTGAACCACCGCATGGGTGAAATAGCTGGCCGGTTCGACAGTGGTAGCCGCGATGTTGGTCGGACCGCTGACTCCGAGCCCGGTGGTGGAGAAGCTGGCCGCCCCAGCCGAGTTGACGATCATGTTCAGCGGGGTGTTGAAATCACCGGATGCCCCCGGAACCTGACCCATCACGTCGAAGTTGACCGTGTTGCCCCACCCGGCCGCGATGGTCTTCAGCTTGTCGAAGGCTGGTGAGTTCTCGATATCGGCTGCGGTGAACGTGTAGCTGCCATCTGGTGCGGTGGCCTTGGTCGCCACTTGGACCATGTCAAACCCTGACCCCTTGTTAGTAGGGAGCGGGTCGGGGTAGGCCGTCAATCCGACGTACCCGGCCTCCGGTTGCCCGTTCATGCCGGTCAGCGTGCCGCTGATGACGTTGGGGTTTGAGTTGGCGGCCTGAGCCGACCAGACCAGGCTGAGTGCGGCGAGAGTGGCCACCGAGATCAAGACGGTCTTAAGCGCCTTGAGGCGGTACGTCTTGAGCGAACCTTGAACCGAATATGGGTGTTGATAGGGGAATCTTCATCCCGTCTCCCATTGTTGATTGACTGTTCCTCGTGGTCGGCGAGCGGTGCCTACAACTCACGATACGCCCTCATCGCGCTTTCGCGACGAAATTTGACGGTGCGCTTCGAGTGCGGGCCACCGTCAATGGCCATATCGAGGCGTCTACCCGGCTCAGGTGGTGAGGTCGACGCTCGTCTGCTCGAGGCCGCGGCGGACTTCCCGCGCCAACTGGTAGGCATCCCCGACCTTGAACTGATGGGAGAAGTGCAGCTGTGGCTGTCCGTCGGTCTCCTGGTTGTGCAGGCAGTCCAGCTGCCATCCTCGGCGTCGCATGGTGTGAGCCTGCCGGTTGATCTGGTCCTCTAGCATGCCGAAGTCGGCCACGACCGCAGTACGGCCGTTCAGCGGCTCGAACGCGACAGAGGTGAACACGTTCAGGTACGGGCTGATGCGAACACCGCCGGGCATGATCGGCTCGCGTTGCGGCAGGTCGAAACCGATGACACCGTCGGCGGCCACGGTCGCGGGGGCACCAATGATGTGCGGCAGCCGATCCGGATCGAGCGGGGTGGTGGGATGGCTGGGCGGCTGCTGTGGCAGTGGCGTTGAAGTCACGTTGAACACCGCGGCGGCGACCGGCTGTCGATACCAGTCAATGCACGCCGCCGCGCCCCGCCACTCGGGAGAGCCTTCGGCGACGCCAAGCCAACCTGTCGAAGCGCTGATGTGCGGCGGCTGGTGACCGCGGCCTATCGAGGGCCGCGACGGTGGCGGTGGGTGAGTTGTGTCAAGCGGCGCTTCTGCTCGGCCCGACGCCGTACGTCGGACCGGGTCGCCGACCACTCCACCTCGCGTTGCAGCTTTCGCCAGCTGTCGAGCCGGCGTACGCCGATCTCACCGACGGCCAGTCCCTGCAACACTGCACAACCGGGCTCACCATCATGGGTGCAGTCGCGGAATCGGCAGCTGCCGGCAAGTGCCTCGATCTCCGGGAACGCCGTCTCGATGCCGATTCGCCCGTTCTGCAGCCCGACGCCTCGCAAACCGGGAGTGTCGATGATTGAGCCGCCCGAAGGCACGGGCAGCAGCTCCCGCCGCACGGAGGTATGCCGACCCTTCCCATCAGGACGCAGCGCCTTGGTGGCCAAGAGATCCGCTCCCACCAGTGCATTCGTCAAAGTGGACTTGCCGTGACCGGACGCCCCGAGCAGCGCCAGTGTCGACGACACATCCAGGAGTCCGCGCAGGGCATCGACACCCTTTCCCGTCACCGCGCTGCAGCAGATGACTTCGACACCCGCCGCCGCCATCCGGACGTCGTCGGCTACCTGTGCTGCGTCATTCACCATGTCCGCCTTTGTCAAGAACACAGCAGGGCGTGCACCACTTTGCCAGGCCAGCGTGAGCAGGCGCTCGATCCGGGCCAGATTGGGCTCGGGGTGCAGCGCCACAACGATCCCCGCGACGTCGACGTTGGCGGCCAAGACCTGGCCACGCGAGCTCCCAGCGGCGTCGGCTCGGATGATCGACGTACGGCGGGGCAGCAACGCCTCGATGGTGAGCGGCCCGTCGCACCACGACCGAACCCAGCACCAATCCCCGGTGGTCGGTGCGGTCATGGCGTCGGCTGCCCAGTCGTCAAGCACATCCCCGCCGATGCTCCCGCGAACAGTGCCTGACCGCGTGTAGACGGTGCACAGGCCCCGGTCGACGCGGGCGATGCGGCCGGGTTCGCCGACGCCGTCGTACGCCGCAGCGAGCTCGCGCCAGGAGTCATCCCAGCCGAGCTGTTGCAGCGAGAAGTTTGCGGCCACGTGCGAAGGCTAGGCGCGGCCCATCGCCTGCGCACCAGGTTTAGAGCCCGGCAACTTGCTAGCCGTGCAGGCTTTTAGCGCCCGTTGTCCGCTTTCCGCCGGGGCGATCGCCCAGCCGGGCCGGGCCACGCCACCAGAGACAAGGGTGTCCGGGCAGCGATCAGCGTGCGAACCCGCTGGCCAAGCACACCCGACGCGTGCTGTGAGCCACGACGGCCAAGTTCCTCGCGTAACTGGTAGTTTTCGTCGTCTTGGCGCCGCACCAGCTCGATGAATCCGGCCAACGCCACCTCTAGCACTTCTTCCGCGGTGACGTCGTTATTGCTATCGTCGGCACCTGCGGCTGCTGGGTCTCTGATCACAGCCAGGTCAGCAAGATCGCCAATGACGCTTACTTCCCGGCGGACGATTTCGCTCACCATGCTGCGGGAACGTTCGCTCAGCCAGGAGTGGTAGCGGACTGGAATGATGGGTGAACGCTCGACGGTACGTCGGGTGGACAGCGTCTGCTTTGCCAAGCCGCGTTTGAAGACCCGCTCGTAGACCCGCGGGTCGATCCCGCTGGCGTTGATCACTTCGTTTACCCGACGCATTAGCTCACTTGATTGCAGACCCAGCGAAGGATTCGCGGGCGCGTTGGTGCTCGCGTAACGATCGGGCTCTTTGAGGTCGATCGCCTCGCAAAAACGGGCCCAGAGCAAGGAAGGCTCGCCCAACGAATCGGGCACGGTGACCACGCGAACCCGTGACCGTGGAAGCACCGCCAGCCACGTGTCGAGGACGCGTGTCAGATTCTGTTGCCGCCAAAACTGCCGGCCTGCGCCCGCGGTGGCGCCCTGTTCGCCGGCGATCGCCGTCAGGAAATCCTCCCACGTGCACGTCCGTTGGTTTTGGCAACACTCCTGCCAGGCGGCGGGCACAATGCGCGCCAAGCTACGCGCGGTGATGATCGCCGATACCTCTGTCGAGGGGAACGACTGGATGGCTCGCCGCACCTGCTCCGGCCTGGCCGAACCGAGCCACTCCATCGACACGACCGCGTCTCCTTGCCAGCTGTCGATTTCGTCGACGAGCCGCTGCCAAGCGCCTTCTACACGAGGCTCATCGGCCGTTTTGCCCTCCCGCAACTCACGCACCGCAAGCACCTGGTCCTGCCAGCTGATGCCGGGAAACAGCAGTCTGGCTTCGGTGGCCAACGCCTGCTTGTTGGTTGCCAGGACGTCTTGGAGGTACGTCGTCCCGGACTTCGGCGTCCCAATGTGCAAATACAATCTGTTTGCCAAGTCGGACCCTCCGATCACTCCCCGTCTGCAGCACCCTACCGTCCCGGAGGCCGTTGCAAGGTGAAGTTCAGCGGACGGCGCCGCCAGGATTTTCGTCGCTCGAACGGCCCTTCCCTTTGGCGGCGTCATCAACGTCGGTCCTGCGACGCAGCCGCCTGCCCAGCTCCAATCGGGCGCCGGCCGTGGACGACTCAGGCCAGACTTTGTCAAACGCGGCGTTCAGAGCCGCCCCGATGAGCACGGCAAGCGCCGTGACGTAAAGCCAGATGAGCATCGCGATCGGCGCCGCGAGCGGGCCATAGATCGACGTACGTGCATTCTGCAAGATGGCACGCAACACGTCACTGCCGATGACCCACATGGCGAACGCGAAAATAGCGCCGGGCGCGTCGTAACGCCAAGATGTCCGCACCGGCACCGATAGGTGGTACAGCGTCGTCAAGAAGGCCACGCTCAACACCACCACCGTCGGCCAGTAAAGCGCGTTGAGGAAGTCGAGCTTCGGCGTCAAGAGGTTGTTGACGATCTGGGGCCCTGCCAACACCAGCGGCAAGACGACAACGCCGACGATCAAACCGATGACATACAACGTGAACGACAACATCCTGGTGCGGATGATGCCGCGGCGACCACCGAGGCCGTACATGATCGTGATCGTGTCGACGAACACATTGAGCGCACGCGAGCCCGACCACAAGGCGAGCACGAAACCAACTGACAAGACATCGAAGCGGGGACCCTTGAGCACCAGGTCGAGCGTCGGCTTGACGATCGAGTCGACCGACTCGGTGGTGAGCACGCGTCCCGACAACTCGATGACTTGGACCTTCAAACTGGCCACCTGGCTAGGGTCGATCTTTGTCACCAGATAGCTGATGCTGCCGGTAAGGCCGAAGATCAGCGGCGGCAAGGACAAGATGGCGAAAAACGCCGCCTCAGCCGCAAGACCTGTTACCCGGTAGCGAAAGCATGCACCGACCGTCGACGCCAGCAGTCGCCACAAGGCGTCCTTGGTGTTGACGACCCACGACCGGTGGGACGCCTTGTCCCCGACCGAATCCGACGCCATGACGTCTACCGTAACGACAAGCGGGCTCCAAGAGCCCGCGCAGATGGGGGCGTCGGAAAGGGAGCGGGTCATTCGCGCCCGGATGGCCAGGCCGAGGAGGGAAGCGCACCGGGGGGTGCGCTGACCGACGAGAACGCAGCCAGCCGGGATGCGAGGGCCCGCGAGCCCGGCGACTCCCTATCTGCGCGGGCTCTATACTCCGCAGCGACGAAACTGCCGATGCCGCGCGCGGCTGCTCGACAGTAGGCTGTCGCTCATGACCGAGCACACGCCAGCAGACTCGATCTCCACCCCCGAACCAAGCAACACCGATCTCGCCGCGACCGCCAGCACCGCGTATCAGGCAGCGCTTCAGGTGATCGCCTCGGTCGAGCCGCGCATCGCCGACGCGACCCGAGCCGAGCTCGCCGATCAGCGGGCTTCACTGAAGCTCATCGCCAGCGAGAACTACGCATCTCCCGCGGTGTTGCTCACGATGGGCACCTGGCTGAGTGACAAGTACGCCGAGGGAACCGTTGGCCACCGTTTCTACGCCGGCTGCCAAAACGTCGACATAGTAGAGGCGCTCGCGGCCGAGCACGCCCGGAAGCTGTTCGGCGCCGACTACGCCTATGCGCAGCCGCACTCGGGTATCGACGCGAACCTCGTCGCGTTCTGGGCCATCTTGGCCATCCGAGTCGAGGCACCGGCGCTCGAGGCCGCCGGTGTCAAGGGTGTCGGCGACCTGTCGGAGGCGGACTGGGAGAAGTTGCGGGCCGACTTCGGCAACCAGCGGATGCTGGGAATGTCCCTGGATGCCGGCGGACACCTCACCCACGGGTTCCGGCCCAATATCTCCGGCAAGATGTTCGCGCAACGTAGCTACGGCACCGACCCTAAGACCGGGTTGCTCGACTACGACCACGTCGCCGAGATGGCTCGCGAATTCAAGCCGCTGGTGCTTATCGCCGGCTATTCGGCGTACCCCCGACGGATCAATTTCGCCACCATGCGTGAGATCGCCGACGAGGTGGGTGCCACGTTGATGGTCGACATGGCCCACTTCGCCGGCCTGGTGGCTGGCAACGTCTTCACTGGCGATGAAGACCCGGTGCCGCACGCCCAGATCGTCACCACCACGACTCACAAGTCGCTACGCGGGCCGAGAGGCGGGATGGTGCTCGCGAACGCCGACTTCGCCGACGCGGTCGACAAGGGCTGCCCGATGGTGCTTGGCGGACCGCTGTCGCATGTGATGGCGGCCAAGGCGGTGGCGCTCGCGGAGGCGCGGCGCCCCGAGTTTGCGACGTACGCACAACACATCGCCGACAACGCCAAGTCGCTCGCGGAGGGCTTCTTGCGCCGTGGCGCGACTCTGGTCACCGGAGGCACCGACAACCACATCGTGTTGCTTGACGTGGGCGGCTTCGGGCTGACCGGCCGGCAGGCGGAGTCCGCGCTGCTCGACGCCGGCATCGTCACCAATCGAAACTCGGTGCCGGCGGACCCCAATGGCCCCTGGTACACCAGCGGCATCCGATTCGGTACGCCGGCCCTGACGACCCGGGGCTTCGGCGCCGCCGAGTTCGACCGGGTCGCCGAGCTGTCCGTCGACGTGTTGACCAGTACCACGCCAAGCGCGGGAAGCAACGGCGTTGCCTCGAAGGCGAAGTACACCTTGGCCGACGGAGTCGCCGACAAGGTAAAGGCCGCATCCGCCGAGATGCTGGATACACACCCACTTTACCCGGGCCTCGAATTGTCCTGACGCGGCGGCGCGGGAGTGATCCGTGACAGGATCGCCCCCGTGCGATCCCTGTATCCAGATCGGCGTCTCGAGCTGAGCGACGCGGAGCTCGTAGACCTCTATGCCTTCCCGGGCGACGGTGACTGCTCGGGTGATCAGGCGTGGGTGCGAGCGAACTTCGTGAGCACCCTCGACGGCGCGGCGCAAGGCTCGGACCACAAGAGCGGCACGATCTCCGACAAGTCCGACAAGCGGATCTTCGCCTTGTTGCGCTCACTTTGCGACGTCATCTTGATTGGTGCCTCCACTACACGGGTCGAGGGCTACCGGCCGGTCAAGAGAACCGAGGCGCGCGAGTCGATCCGCCGCGACCAAGGCCTGACCCCGTTGCCTGCCATCGCGGTGGTGTCTCGATCGCTCGATTTGCATCCCGATCTGGTCGCGGGGGGCGGGGCTCCGACGATCCTCATCACCGTCCAAACGGCGCCGGTCGACGCGCTGACCGCCATACGGAGAGTGGCACCGGTAATCATCGCGGGCGAGTTCCATGTCGACTTCTCCCACGCCCTAGCTCAGCTCGTCGCGATGGGGTATCGACGCATCTTGTGTGAGGGGGGACCCACCCTGCTGCACGACTTAGCGGCCTGCGGTTGCCTCGACGAGCTCTGCTTGACGTTCAGCCCATTGCTTGCAGCAGGAGAACGGCTGCGCATCACGCATGGTCCGGCCTTTGTGCCGCCTCACCGCCTCTACCTCCGCCATCTGCTCGAACACGACGGCGAGCTGTTCGCGCGGTACGCCGTCACCGCTTACGGTGGTTGAGGAGGCCGCTTCGCGGCCGTCTCGAAACGACCATCACCGTGCTGCAGACACCGTAACTACGGGTGGCCGGCGCCCAAGACGTCGGCGAGGTCGAACTTGACCGGCTCCTCTAGCTGCTCGAATGTGCACGACCTGGGGTCGCGATCGGGACGCCAGCGGACGAACTGGGCCGTGTGCCGCAGGCGGACGCCCTCCATGTGGTCGTATCGGACTTCAACCACCAACTCCGGTCGCAAGGGCGTGAACGACAGGTCCTTGCCGGCGGACCAGCGGCTGCCCTCGGCGTTGCGCGGCGTACGGTGCCCTTCCTCTTGCCTGGCCCACGCCCACGGATGGTCGTCGAACGTGGTAACCAGCGGCTGCATCTCCTCGAAGAGCTCCTTGCGTCTGGCGAGTGGGAACGCGCCAATGACGCCGATGCTCGCCAGCTGCCCATCGTCGGTGTGGAGACCCAGCAGCAACGACCCGACCCGGTCGGGCCCGCTCTTGTGCAGCCGGTAGCCGGCCACCACGCAGTCAGCAGTGCGTTCGTGCTTGACCTTAAACATCACCCGCTTGTCCGGCTCGTAGACACCGTCAAGCGGCTTGGCCACCACGCCGTCCAGCCCGGCACCCTCGAACTGGTGGAACCACCGCTCGGCCACCGCCCGGTCGGTGGTGGCAGCGGTGAGGTGGATTGGTGCGCTCGCCGACGACAGCGCGTCCGCCAGCGCGGTACGCCGCCGCGCGAACGGCTGGTCGGTGAAGTCGACGTCACCCAGGGCGAGCAGGTCGAAGGCGACGAACTTCGTCGGCGTGGTATCCGACAGCATCTTCACCCGGCTCGCTGCGGGGTGGATCCGCTGCTGCAGCAGCTCGAAATCCAGTCGATCGCCGGATGCTCCGACGAGCACGATCTCGCCGTCGATCACGCACCGATCGGGCAGGTTCGCGCGCACCGCTTTCACCAGCTCAGGAAAGTAGCGCGTCATCGGCCGTTCATTTCGACTTCCGACCTCCACCTCGTCACCGTCGCGAAAGATTATCGATCTGAACCCGTCCCACTTCGGCTCGAAACTCATCGCGCCGTCGGGAAGTTGCTTGACCGGCTTGGCCAGCATCGGCGCGACCGGGGGCATCACCGGGAGTCGCATGACAACCATTGTCACTGACCGGTCGGCAAAGAGCCCCCGCAGGTAGGGAAGTCGCCGAGCTCTAGCCATTTCTGGCCGCATCTGCGCTGTTCGACGGGAGGTGGTGGGGGATGATAGGCACCACCGCCACCTAAGGAGTTCGTGTCATGTACAACGTGATCGTCCTCGCGGAGCAAGCCATGAGCACTTCCGACGCAGCGGAAGTCGCCTCGCTGCATGAGTCGATCGAGGACCGCCGGCACTACCACGTCCTTATTCCCTGCGAAAACGCGGCGGTGCGAGTCGAAACGGCGCTGGGCACACTGGCCGCTAGCGAGGTTCTCGCTACGCCGCCCCCCGTGCTGACCGGCGATGTCGATGTCGAAAAAGCGCAGAACCAAATCGACGAGCATGCCGAAACCGACGTGTCAATCAGCATCGCCGCCATGCGCAAGATCGGCTGTGAGGCCACCGGAGAGTTCAGCGCCGACGACCCGATCGAAGCGCTGGACCGAGTCGTCGGGGAGCAGCAGGCCGCCGAGGTGATCGTGATGACGCGACAACACGTGATCTCGGAGTTGCTGCATGTCGATTGGGCTTCCAAGGCGCGCCGTCGGTTGGGGGTGCCGATCCTGCATCTGATCGAACACGAGTCACTGGACGCCGAAGCCGGCGCCGGCGAGGGCGTCACCGGCATGTAGCACCGCCTCGATCCCACGGTCGGGCCGCCCAGCCGGCTCAGCGCCTTATCTTGCCGCTGACCGCCTGTGTTCACCCGCGTTTCGGCTGGGTTGCACCCGCAGCGGCTCACCGGGCATCTTCGGGTAATCCGGTGGATACGGCAGGTCACCATGGCCGACAGCCTCGTCGCGGGCGTACATCTGCAACAACGGCTCGAGTGAGTGCGCCACGTCGTCGATCTCCTTGTGGGGATCCGCACCCGCCAACACTCGAGACGGCACCGACCACAAGGTGAAATCGCGCGGGTCGACCTCGGTCAGCTCATCCCATTTGACCGGCGTGGACACCGGAGCCCCCGGCAGCGGGCGCAAACTGTAAGCGCTCGCGATCGTCCGGTCACGCGCGTTTTGGTTGTAGTCGACGAACACCGAGATGCCACGCTCCTCCTTCCACCACCTGGTGGTGACCTCGCCTGGCGTACGCCGCTCCAGCTCGCGCCCGAAAGCGATCGCCGCGTGGCGCACCTCCGTGAAGGTCCACCTGGGGTGGATTCGGACGTAGATGTGGACCCCACGGTTGCCCGACGTCTTCGGGAAGCCGCGATAGCCCAGCTCCTCCAACAAACTGTGGGCCTGCCCCGCCACCCGGACCGCGTCGGCGAAATCAGTTCCAGGCTGTGGGTCGAGGTCGATGCGAAGCTCGTCGGGATGGTCGACGTCGTCTCGGCGTACTGGCCAGGGATGGAACGTGATGGTCCCGATCTGCGCCGCCCAGGCGACCACGGCGGGCTCGGTCGGGCAGACTTCGTCGGCGAATCGCCCGGAGGGGAACGCGATCCTGGCCGTTTCGACATAGTCGGGTGCGCCCTTGGGCACCCGCTTTTGAAAGAACGCGTCACCGCGAGGGTCGGCCCGGGTGGCTTGCTTGATGCCCGCGACCACACCCTTGGGCCAGCGCTCCAAGGTCGTGGGGCGCTGGCTCAGCGCCCGCATGATCGCCGTGCCGACGCTGGCGTAGTAGCGCACCACGTCGAGCTTGGTCGCCTCCTTGGTATTGGCGGTCGCCGGGAACACCACCCGGTCGGGGCTGGAGACCCGAACGGCTCGACCGTCGACCTCGACCTCTTCTGGGCTCGTCACTTGCCAAGACTAACCGGCACATCTTGTTTACTTCTGTTTCACGGATCCGCTGCCCAAATGTCGCCGGGCCCCCCTGCGGCGGCGGCAACTCCGGTGCGCCGTACACCAACGACTTCCTCGAGCTCCGCAACATCGGCTCACAAGATGTCGACATGTCCAGCTGGTCGGTGCAGTACGGTCAGCTCGCGCGACGTTGCACAACGGACGCGGGTGTTGTTCGCCGGCCTGGTGGTGCCAACCACGCCGGGCAACAGGTGTCGGTGCAACGCGAGAATGCCCGTGGCGGATGGCTGACGATGGCCTTCCCACACTGTCGCGAGACAGCAGCTACGTCTACCGGTGGAAGGCGACCCAGCTCGGGTCGTCGACCTGGCGGGTCGTGAAGTGGCCGGAAGCGACCACACCAGAGGCGTCTCCAGGTCGGTTGCCGTAACCGTGCATTGACGACCGCGCCGGTTCAACGTCCAGTCGGCAGCTCTGAGCGGGCCGATCCACGGATCGACGTACTGTTGTGCGCATGGCAACCAAGGTGAAGAAGTCCGACGAAGAGTGGCGAGCCGAGCTCTCCGACCAGGAGTACGCCGTCTTGCGCAAAGCGGGCACCGAGCCAGCGTTCTCCGGCGAGTACGTCGACACGGCGACCGAAGGCGTCTACCGCTGCCGCGCCTGTGGTGCGGAGTTGTTCCGATCTGCTGAAAAGTTCGGGTCGCACTGCGGGTGGCCGTCGTTTTGGGCCCCGAGCGACAGCGACAAGGTGACGCTAATCGAAGACCGGTCGCTGGGCATGGCGCGCACCGAGGTGCGCTGCGCTGCATGCGATTCCCACCTGGGGCATGTCTTCACCGGAGAGGGCTACGACACCCCCACCGATGCGCGCTACTGCATCAACAGCATCAGCCTGACGCTCGAGCCCGCAGCCCAAAGCTAACCAAGGCCGAGCCGTCAACTTCTTCCCGCCGAGCCGTCAGGTTTCTCCCGCCGAGCCGTGAGGTTTTTCCCGCCGAGCTGTCAGGTTTTTCCCGTCTTGAGGTGACCCATTGCAGTCATGGGAGTTCGAGTTGGCTGGCATCGATCCTGACCGTAATGGGCTCGAAGACAGTAAAGACACCGAGCCCGGGCTGCGGTTCCCGCTCCCGCCAGAGCAGACCGAGACAGCAACCTTTTCCTGTGCGTGGCACGTGACACCTGACCACAAGCGCATCGACGGGGCCACTGGTGTCTGATTGCCAGCTCCACGATGTGACGCAGCCTGCGGCCTCCGCCAGTCGCCGGTGCCAGGACTTCTCCCCTGCGCTAGCCAAACGCCCGTACGGGGGCATGCGCGCGGTCAGTGTTCCTCGGTGTTCAGGAACGGGGCCGATACGGCCAAGGTGGTAGTCGCCGCCGCGCGCTCAAGCCGCGGTCCGCGCGGTGTGACATGGACGGGCGGAGGGTATGCACGCCGAGGCAAGTTCGGCATGATCGACCCATGACGGTTACAGTTCACGCGCCCGGACTCGTACTGACTGAACATGAGTTTCACGTCCCACTCGACCATGCGGTTCCCGATGGTGAGCAGATCACGGTATTTGCCCGCGAGGTGGCCGATCCGCCAGGCCGTGACCGACCGTTCTTGGTCTTCCTTCAGGGCGGTCCGGGACAGGAGGCGCCCCGACCAACCCGTGGCCCGACGGCTCCGTCCTGGTTGGACCGGGCCCTGTCGGAGTACCGGGTGCTGATGCTAGATCAGCGCGGGACTGGTCGGTCGACGCCAATCGGCGATCTTGCCGGAATGACGCCACCGAAGCAGGCTGAGCGCCTGGCACTGTTTCGGGCTGACGCGATCGTGCAGGACGCGGAGTGGATTCGGCGAGAGCTCGGCGTTGACCGCTGGAGCATCTTGGGCCAGTCCTTCGGCGGTTTCTGCGCCCTGAACTACCTGTCGGTCGCCGCTGAATCACTTCACGAGGCATTCTTCACCGGTGGGGTGCCTCCGGTCGGCCGCGCGGTCGACGACATCTACCGAGCGACGTACGCGACCATGCTGCAGCGAAACCGCCGCTACTACCAACGCTACCCCGGCGACCGAGAGCGCGTGCGAGCTCTCCACGAGCTGTTCAACGCCGGCGAGATCTCCCTGCCGAACGGCACGATGACCAGCCGCTGGTTCCGGCAGGTCGGGAACGTCTTGGGGATGAGCGACGGTGCGGAGCGCCTGCACTACCTGATCGAACGGGACCCTCAATCACCCGCATTCGTCTGGGAGCTCGCCGCCGCGCTGCCATTCAACGGCCGGAACCCCTTGTACGTCGTGCTCCACGAGGCGAGCTATGCCGACGGCGAGACAACCCGCTGGTCCGCAGACCGAGTGATGCCGCCGGAGTTCCGCGAGGACATCACGCTGTTCACAGGCGAGCACGTGTTTCCGTGGAACCTCGACGACGACAACGATCTGTCACCTCTGCGGGAGGCCGCCCACCTCCTCGCGGAGCATGCGTGGCCGCCGCTTTACAACGCCGACGCACTGAAGTCTTGTTCGGTGCCGTGCGCAGCAGCCGTCTATGCAGAAGACGCATACGTCAACAGGGTGTTCTCCGAAGAGACCGCCTCGTTGATGCCGACCATGCGCACCTGGGTCACCAACGAGTACGAGCACAACGCTCTGCGGGCCGACGGGGGCCGCGTGCTGCACCGGCTGATCGGCATAGCGCGCGGCACAACACCGTGATGCCCGGCGATAACGACGGATGTTTGCTGACCGCCGCAATCAGCGATGCTCTCACACCGCCGACAACCGCTGGTTGCTGGTACGAATACGGGTGGGCCGACGCTGTGGAGGATGGTTCGGCGCCACAGCCCACAATGGTTGCGTGGTAGGGCGAGCGCTGCCAGGTGGAAGTGTGACCTCTCTGCGACGGGTCGGCGATCTCCTGGTGCGGGTCACTTGCAAGCTACTAGCGATCCTTGGTCGCTAGGAACCGCCGCTGTAAGGAGAGACTGGGGCAGCGACATAGAAGCCAAACAAACTGGTCCTCGCCACCACCGCGGTAGTGCACGTCTTCATCACGGCGCTGACGTGGCGCAGCCTCCGGCATCGACCGGCCGCGCAGATCCGAGGGAACAAGTCGATCTGGCGCCTGGCCAGCAGCATGAACACGCTCGGATCCGCCGCCTAGTGACTCTTCGGGCGACGGCCACCGGGCTAACGAACCCATGCTGTCGTCCTAATGAGCCCTAGACCCGTTCGCCGCAATCATGTCCGGGCGGCCCTGGATGACGCCCGGACAGGCGGCTGACCATGGACGGCCCGGTAGCCGGCCGGGTAACAGATCATCACCCCTTCGCCGTGGCTCAGACCTGGAAGTTGCTTCTCGAAACCGTCGACCTGGTCGGTCGAGATGACACCCGTGATACGACACCGGGTCGTCCCCATCGCCGGCGGCTGCGGGGTGACCCAGGCGGCGTGCAGCTTGTGCAGCACCTGGCTCAAAGCGACTGCGGGGACCTCGAGCTCGAACTCGCTCACCGGCGCGCAGATCGTCGTACCGGCCCTGCGAAGAGCCTCGCGGAGCACGATCGCGGTAAGCCGGCGGAAGTCGCCTGCAGCCGAGAGCGGAGCCGAGTAGCCCGAGTGCGTAAGAGTCACGATGCAGTCGGTGACACGCCATCCGCAGAGCCCGTTCTCGAGAGTGGCAGGCACCGTCTCCTCGATTGCGGTGTGGAAGGAGAGCAGGAGACCACCGAGCTCGACCTCGCGCCGGTACGTGATCCCCGAATCGACCGGTCCCGGCTCGACTCGCAGCCCGACGGTCGCCAAGTCGAAGTTGTCGGGAGTGCCGATGACTTTGATGGCGTGGCCCACTCCGGTGACTCGCTCCACGTAGACCGTCTGCATCGGCAGGAACTCGGCATCGACGTGGAAACCGGCGGCCAGGCGTGCAGCCAGCACCTCCTTCTGCACCTCGCCGTACAGACTGACGGTCAGCTCCTGGTCGACCCCGTCCAGGCGGGCGTCGATGAGGGGATCCTGCTCGCACAGTCGCCTGAGCGCTGCGAAGAGCGCAGGCCGGTCCGCGGGGTTGCGAGCCTGTACGACGGCCTCAAGGCCCGGCGGAGGGAAGTGGCGACCACCCCTGGCGGGATCCCACAGTCCGAGCTGGTCACCGATTTCGATGTCGGCGAGGCCGACGATCTTGGCAATGTCGCCCGCCTGGGCAGGCTCGGTCACCGTTTCGGCGCCATGCTTGAAGGTGCTCACGCCGGTGACTCGACCCTTGTGTTCGCTGACCGTGCCTGTCGGTGAACGGTGGTGGACGACCACGTGGTCGCGCGCAGTCAAAGTGCCGGCGTGAAGTCGCGCGAAGGCCACCTTATGACCGGCCGTGCCCCTCTCGATCTTGAACACGCTTGCCTGTAAGGGCTCATCGGCCGATGCGGGGCTCGTCGGCAGGTAGCGGCCGAGCACCGCGCCGTCGAGGACCGCGAGCGCGCGCTCGACCTCGGCCACGAAGTCGGAGTGGCCGGGGGTGTCGATCAAGTTGACCTTGACGTGTGCGCCGTCTGTGGGGCGGATCGTGAAGCTGACGACGGCGGAGCGGATCGTTATGCCGCGTTGGCGTTCGAGGTCGTCGGCATCGGTGGTGGTGTCGCCGTGATCGACACGGCCAAGGTGCGTGGTGACGCCGGTCTCAAAGAGGAGACGTTCGGTTAGCGTGGTCTTACCGGCGTCGACATGGGCGACGATCCCGAGATTGAGGGTTGACATGCGCAGCGGCTGCCTTCGGGTTGCTCGGATGAGTGAGGGCGATCTGTCCGAGCTGGTGCCGCATCTCCAGTGCTCCTTCTCCGTCGTTGAGACTCTTGGCTGCGACGATAACGGGTACGCCGACCACGGGCGAGCCGTTTGTTCCCGATCCGCCAGCGCCTGGTCTCGGAGGTTTGGCAGCGAGCGAAGCCAGCGACTGAAAAACACCGGCCGGGCGGGCGTGGTTTCGAGACGGCGCCAAAGCGGCCTCCTCAACCATCGTGGGAGGTGCTCAAGATCCGTCTTCACCGCAGGTGTCGAATACGCAGGGCCAACTGCAACCCGAAGGCACGGTCCGTGCCGGTAGGGTCGCCGCCAAGCAGCGAAAACGCGCGCTGCAGTCGCCCGTAGAGAGCCTGTCGTGTCACGTGCAGCTGCCCCGCCGTCGCCGACTTGTGGCATCCGGAGTCCAGATACGCCTTGAGCGTCTCGAGCAAGACATCTCGGGGTCGAGACGGCAGCAGGTCGAACATAGCCAGCTCCTCGTCGGCAAGCCTCCCGAGGCACTCATGTTGCTGGTCTGCCTCCACCAGTCGGTCGACCAGGCGCGTGTGCGAGTCGATGACTACGCGCTCATGTGCGCGGGTTCCTTGGAGCGCAAGGATTTCAGACACCGCATTCAGCGAAAGCGGCGCGCCAGCCAGTGCAGGCACCACCGGACCCACCACGATGACGAGCTCGGCTTGGCCGTCGATCCATTCGCGCAAGGCGTCCAGCATCGACGTGCGGGTTGCTGCCGCGGAGCCGCGCTCCTTGAGCGAGACCACGGCATGTACCTCGCTCTTCGCCGGCGCATCCAGCGCGACACCGCCGAATCTGTGAAGCAGCGCGTCGAGTCGTGGCAGTGCGGCGCCCACTCCAGGACCGACGGCGGCAACGCCGATGACCGGGTCCGCCGGCCGGAAGTCGATCGTCCGTCCCACGGCTTGCAGTTGACGTGCGTCGTTTCGGCCGGCCCCGGCGAGCCTCACCAGCTCGCGAGCGGCGAGCTCACGTGCCGACAGCGGACGAGTGCGCAACAACGCCAAGCTGAGTGACTGCGCTGCGGTGTCGGCAGCGGGCGCCATACGGTCGTCTGCCCGCACCGACGTATCGATCCACAAGGTGGCGACGTGCACGCCTCGGATCGTCACCGAAGTGCTGATCCCACCGGCCGTCGAGCCTTCGGACGCAGGCGGCGCAATCCCGACAGATTCCATGACCCGTCCGGCACTGTCATAGAGCACGGCCCCGATGCCGGTTCGAGCCACCAGTTCCTCGAGGATCTCCCGGACTCCTCCGCCGTCGACAACCACACCCGACAAGGCATGCGTGAGCTCGGCGACGTACCGCAGGTTGGTGACCGACGCGTCCACGAGCTCACCGTTGATCGCCTCCGCGACCTCCACAAACGGAACGACCCGGCGAAGTTCGATCACGGGGAAGCTGAGCCGCGCGGCCTCCTCGAGGACGCCGGAGGGTACGACGGGCAGCCCGCCGCCGGTCTCGATCGCCACCCCCGCGACGCCCCGCTCCGCGAGCTCTCGCACATAGCGTCGCTGCTCTGACGGGGAGCTCTCCGCCAGGACGGTGCCGCCTGTCAGCAGCAGCTCGCCACCTCGCAGCAGCGGAGCGATCTCGAGGACCTCGCTGGAGTGGATCCACCTGACGGGGTCCCGCAGGCGATCGCGCCCCGTCAGCACCTGCGGCAGGGCAGGCGTCAGGCTTGGATGTTGCAACACCCGGCGAAGGGAGATCCGCATGACGTTTTGTCCATGTCTCGCTGAGACAACTTGACGGTTTACCCATTGTCACACGTGACCGGCACCGCGACGATGGAGGGAACGTCCATTCGCTGGAGGGGACCATGTCAACGACGACCACCGAGCACTTCGATGTGCATGAGCTCGAGCAGACGCTGCAGCCGATTCCAGAGAGCGCCCGAACCACCAGGGTGTCCGGCCAGTTCTGGATCTGGTGTGGCGCGAACATCGCGCCAATCAACTGGGTGCTCGGCGCCCTTGGCGTCAACCTCGGGCTCGGCCTGTCCGACACCTTGATCGTTCTCGTCGTCGGCAACCTCATCGGCATGGCGTTGTTCGGCTTCTTCGTGCTACTCGGGCAACGCACTGGAGCCACCGCGATGGTGCTCAGCCGGGCCGCGTTCGGACGTCGCGGCAACTACCTGCCCGCCACGATCCAGGCCTGCCTGGCCATCGGCTGGTGCGCGGTCAATACCTGGATCATCCTCGATCTGGTGATGGCGTTGCTGGGCAAGCTCAGCGTCGTCGACCCGAACGCGAACAACTATGGGCCCAGAATCCTCGTCGCGGGTCTCATCATGCTCGTGCAGGTGGTGATCTCCTGGCTGGGATACAAGGCGATTGCGACGTTCGAGCGTTGGACGGTGCCGCCCACGATCGCGATTCTGATCGCGATGTCGATCACCGCCTGGTTCTTCCTGCACATCAACTGGGGGTACGCCGGCGCGGCCGGGCACATCCTCACCGGCTGGCCCAGATGGTCGGCGATGACCGGCATCATGACCGCCATCGGGATCGGCTGGGGCATCACCTGGTTCACGTACGCCGCCGACTACTCGCGTTTCGTCAGCACCAAGATGCCGCGCGGCCGGCTCTATCTGGCGAGCGTCTTGGGCCAGTTCCTGCCGGTGGTGTGGCTCGGCGTGCTCGGCGCGTCGCTGGCCACCAAGAACGGGTCGGTCGACCCCGGGCAGCTCGTCGTGGAGAACTTCGGGACGATGGCAATCCCCGTGCTCTTGCTGGTCATTCACGGCCCGATCGCCACGAACATCTTGAACATCTACACGTTCTCGGTGGCCACTCAGGCGCTCGACGTCAAGATCCCGAGGCGGGCGTTGAGCGTCGTGGTGGGAGTCTTTGCGATGGCCGTCGTGGTGTTCTTCGTCTACAAGGGCGACCTGGCATCAACCCTGGACGCGTGGCTGTCCGGTATCGTCGCGTGGATCGCCTCGTGGGGCGGCATCATGCTCGTTCACTATTACGGGCTGCACCGACATCAGACCGACGTGGAGCGGCTCTTCGCCCCGGTCCGTGCCTCGCGCATTCCGGACGTCAATTGGGCAGGCCTCGTCGCATTCATCGCGGGGATCGTGATGACATGGCTGTTCATGTACGGCACCACGCCATTCCTGCAGGGCAGCGCGTCGACCGCACTGCACGGAATCGACCTGTCGTGGCTGGCAGGCGGAGTGACCAGCGCGGTCGTGTACGCGACCCTCGGGCCGCTCGCCGAGAAGCGCTTCAGCAGGAGGCAGACTGCAAATCCCGCGATCGTCTCGAAGGTCGGTGCATGAACGACCGGTGGCCGCGAGGGTGCCAGGCGGCGGCTGCCTTCACGTTCGACGTCGACGCCGAGTCGTGCGTGCTGGCACATGATCCGGCAGCCTCCGCCCGGATGTCACTGATGAGCCACCAGTCGTACGGCCCGCGAGTCGGAGTGCCGCGGTTGCTCCGGCTGCTCCAGCGGCAAGAGATCACGTCGACGTTCTTCGTCCCGGGTTTCACCGCCGACACCTACCCCGACGTCGTCAAGCAGATCATCGACGACGGTCACGAGGTCGCCCACCACGGCTATCTGCACGAGCCGATGCAGGGCATCTCGGCAGAGACCGAGGCGCGCTACCTCGACCGCGGCCTCGAGGCGCTCGGCCGGCTCGGCGTACGACCACAGGGCTTCCGTGCCCCGTGGTGGGAGCTGAACTGGCACACCCCCGACCTGCTGATCGAGCGCGGGTTCAGCTACGACTCGAGCCTGCTGGACGGCGACGCTCCGTATCGGCTGGCCGGCGACAAGACTGAAGGCAGCCTTGTCGAGATTCCGGTCGACTGGGCGCTGGACGACTGGGAGCAGTACGCCTTCTATCCGGGTTGGACGGGCAGCGGGGTCATCGAGAGCCCGGACAAGGTCCATGAGCTCTGGCTGCGTGAGGCGCAGGCGCATCATCGCGAAGGCAGCTGCTTTGTGCTGACCAACCATCCGTTCATCTCCGGCAGGCCGTCGAAGGCGGCGGCCTTGGAGAGACTCATCGAGGACGTGAAGTTGCTCGACGGCATCTGGATCACCACGCTGGGCGACATCGCGGCTCACGCTAAGGCCACGCTGACCGATGTTCGCACGATCGCCCGAGTCGAGGCGCCGAGCGACCATCACGTCGACCGCAGCCCGACCGGTCACGCGCCGCCGGCCCAGCCGTGACCCCTGGCCAGAGGTGACGTGAGCCGACCTACGGCTGACGAGCGAGCGAGCCGGGATCGGGATGTGACGAGCGGGCCGGGCTATGCCCACCGAGCCGCCGCGTGACGCCGGCCGCGCTGTCGCGCACCGCCTCCCCCAGCGCGGTCACCTGCTGCGCTGAAACGCGGAATCGTGGTGCGGAGACCAATACCGCCGCGATCGGACCTCCGCGATGGTCGAAGACCGGAGCCGCGATGCCCACCTCCTCCAGCGACGTCGCCCCATAGTTGACGGTGAAACCGCGCTGCCGAGCCTCCGCCAGCCGGGCCAGATAAGCCTCCACGCCCTGCGTGTCGAGACCGGCCCCACCGATCGTCCCGGCCGCCAGCATGGTGCGGACCCGCAGTCCGTCGCATTGAGCCAAGAACACGGCGACCGAGGAGTCGGCAACGGTGCGGTACCGCGTTCCCAGCGGGGTCGTGTGCTTGACCTGATGGCTGCTTGGGACCTGCTCAACGCAGACCGCCTCGCTTCCGTTCCACACCATCAACGCCGACGTCTCGCCGGTGCACCGGCTGAGGTCCTCAAGCAGCGGATAGGCAACCCGGCGTACGTCGAGATGGGCAAGCAGCGGGCCAGCCAACGCAATCACGCCGAGGCCGAGGCGGAACCTGCCGGAGTCGGCGTCCCGCTCGACCAGGTCCGCATGCTCTAAGGTCGCGAGGATCCGCGACACGGTGCTCTTGTGCAGCCCTACGCGCGAGGCGATCTCGGTCACGCCGAGGGTCGGCTCTTCCGCGTCGAACGCACGAAGCACCGAGATGCCGTTGCGGAGCACCGATATACCACGGGCGTCCTCGCCGTTCGCGTCTGCTCCGCTCCTGGCGGCCATCGATGTCTCAGGCACCCACGATGTTGTGCTCTGGGCCGAACGGGAAGTGGGTGATGTTCTCGGCGCCGTCCTCGGTCACCACGAGGATGTCGTGCTCGCGGTAGCCGCCTGCGCCGGGCTGACCGTCGGGGACCATGATCATCGGCTCCATGGACACCACCATGCCGGGCTCGAGCACAGTGTCGATGTCTTCACGCAACTCAAGGCCCGCCTCGCGGCCGTAGTAGTGGCACAGCACGCCGAACGAGTGGCCGTAGCCGAACGTACGGTTCGGCAGCACGTCGTGGCCGGTGTAGATCTCGTTGAGCGTGTGCGCGATCTGCGAGCAGGCGATTCCGGGTTTGACGAGCTCCAGTCCGGCGCGATGCACGTCGACGTTGATGTTCCACAACTCCAGCGACCGCTTGTCGGGCTGGCCGTAGAAGAGGGTGCGTTCCAGTGCCGTGTAGTAGCCGGACGTCATCGGGAAGCAGTTGAGGCTGAGGATGTCGCCGCGTCGAATTTTGCGGGTGGTCGGCCAGTTGTGGGCACCGTCGGTGTTGACCCCGGATTGGAACCACACCCAGGTGTCGCGGATCTCGGTTTGGGGGAAGGTCGCCGCGATCTCCCGGACCATTGCCTCGGTTCCGGCCAGCGCCACCTCGTACTCGGCCACTCCTTCGGTGATCGCCGCCCGGATGGCCTCGCCGCCGAAATCTCCGATCCGAGAGCCGTTCTTGATGACGTCGATCTCTTCCGGGGACTTGATCATCCGCTGCCGCATCGCGTTCTGGGCGATGTCGACGACGTCTGCGCCCTCGAAGGCGGCCCGGAACTTCGCGTGCATATCCACTGGGAGGGTGTCGTTCTCGACCCCGATCCGGCGAGCTGAAACCCCCCGCTTGGCCAACGTCTGGCGGATCACCCAGATGTAGTTGTCGCGGTGCCAGTCGGTGTAAACGACGTTGTCCCCGAAGGTGCGCCGCCACGGCATCCCCGCGTCGATGTTGGCTGACACGGTGATCTGGTCAGTGGGAGTCACGATCAGCGCATACGGGCGGCCGAACGAGGTGTAGAGGAAATCTGAGTAGTACTTGATGTTGTGGTACGACGTCAGCAGCGCGACGTCGATGCCGTCGTCGGCCATCACCTTACGCAGCAGCGACAACCGACGTTCCATCTCGGCGTCGGAGAAGGTTCGCTGCCCCTTCTCGCCGTTGCGGATGACCTTGAGGCGTTCTAGCTCGGCGACCGACATGGTGCTCCCCTTGTTCCAATATGTTGCATCACGAGCAACTCTGTTGCTAGGTTACGTCGAATCACCCGGTTCTGTCAACGGTCGATAAGGGGTCTCGACGCGGAGCATGCGGCACCAAAGTCCTTGCTAGCCGAACCACGGCGACGTCCGGTTGCATGATATGCATCACGGTTGCGCCTCCCCCCTTCCCCCTCGTCGTGATCGTCGCGGTTGTTTTGGCGGCTGATCCGCTCTGGTTCCTCTGTGGCGGAATCATCCTTGCAGGTGGGCGGGTCAGAGAGGTGTGGTGCCGGCTGGCTACGGCAGGCTGGAGATGAGTTCCGTCACGCTACGGCGCCGGCCCGTGTAGAACGGCACCTCTTCGCGCACATGCCGGCGGGTTTCGCTGCCCCGCAGGTGACGCATCAGATCGACGATCCGATGCAGCTCGTCGGCCTCGAACGCCAAGATCCACTCGTAGTCGCCGAGCGCAAACGCGGCCACCGTGTTGGCGCGTACATCAGGATATTCGCGCGCCATCTTGCCATGCTCGGCGAGCAACGCGCGGCGTTCGCCGTCGTCGAGCAGATACCACTCGTAGGAGCGCACGAACGGGTAGACACAGACGTAGTCGCGTGGGCGCTCGTCGGCCAAGAACGCCGGGACATGACTCTTGTTGAACTCGGCCGGCCGGTGCAATGCGGTCTGTGACCACACCGGGACCAGCCGCCGCCCAAACGTCGTACGACGCAGCCGGTTGTAGGCGGTCTGCAACTGCTCGACCGTCGTCGCGTGCCACCACACCAGCACGTCCGCGTCAGCCCGTAGGGCCGAGACGTCGTAAACGCCGCGCACCGTGACGTCGGTCGCGGCCAAGTCCTCGAACAGCTCGTCGACCTCGCCGGCCTGCCTCGCGACGTCTAGTCCGACGGAGTCGAGCGGCTCGGCCAGCTCGAACACCGACCACATCGTGTAGCGCATCACGTCGTTGAGTTCGCGAGCCGCCCTGCCTTGCTGCGCGCGCTTGCCGGTGTCGGCGGAGTCACTGGTCATGCCTGCATTATCTCGCGGGCGCCGAGTTGCTCGATCACACGGGTGGCCGCCGCTTGCCCGGAGGCGATGCACGCGGGGATGCCGACACCGTCGTACGCCGCCCCGCAGACCGCGAGACCACCAACTCGAGCCGCTGCGTCGCGGATCCTCCGCACACGCTCGACGTGCCCGACGGCGTACTGGGGCAGCGCACCGCCCCACCGAGTGACCTGCCCGTCGAGCGGCCTGGCCACTAGACCAGCCGCCGCCCGCAGATCGAGTCGAGCGCCAAAGATCAGGTCGGCATCGTCGCGCTGCAACTCGTGCTCGTCACGATGACGCCCGATCGAGCACCGCATGACCATGACATCGCCCGCTTGCCAGCCCCACTTCAGTGACGAGTACGTCGCCGCCTTGATCAGGCGACGATCAATCGGAGGCACCACAAAACCTGAGCCCCGCACCTCACCGACGTCATCCTCGGCTCGAAACGCCAGCGTCACCAGGGCCATCGACGCGTATTCGATGCGGCCAAGCTCGTCGGCCGCCGTTGGCGACGCCGTCGCGAGCAGCCGAGACGCCGCACCTGCGGGGACCGCCATGACGACCGCATCGGCGATCAGCCTCGACGATGCCGCGGTCGGGCCGACCACCAGTTGCCAGCCTGACTCGACGCGCGAAACCTCCCGCACCATCGCGTCACACCGCAGTAGGACGCCGCACCGCGTCAGCTCCGCGGCCACCATCGCCGGCAGTCTTCCTACTCCTCCTACGATGCCGGCGAACATCGGCATCGACGGGCCAGATCCGGCGGCCGCGCCCATGATCGAGCGGGTCGCGGCCAGCAGCGAGCCGTTCTCGTGGATCGCCTCGGCGAGCGCCGGGATGGCGGCGTGGACGGATATCTCGTCGGCTCGACCTGCGTACACGCCGCCGAGCAACGGCTCGACGAGCCGATTGCGGATCTGGTGACCCAGCCGCTCCGCCACCAACAAGCCAATGCCCACATCCTGCCGCAGGTCGAGTCGCGGCATCGCGGCCTCCTGGCCTGCCCGGGCCATCGACAACGCGTCGATGATCCCGCTTTGCGCAGCCGCCTGCGGGTCGGTTGGGATGCCCATCAACGTCGGCGGCAGCGGGCGAACCCGTCCTCGTGTCCACACTCCCGCGCCCGATGCAGCGGGATATGTCACGGCGGCACCCAGCCCGACGTCGCGAGCCAGCCGGGTGCCCTCGGGACGTCGATTGAGGATTGCCTCGGCGCCGACGTCAACGGGCAGACCAGCAACCTCTCCAAGTCTGAGCTTGCCACCGACGGCTGAGCTGCCTTCTAGAACCGTGACGCGCAGGTTCGGCCGTGCCAACACCAGCGCGTGGGCGGCCGCCAGCCCGGCGATCCCGGCACCGATCACCGCGACGCGCGGGCCAGACCCATCACCGGCCATGGGAGTGCACGAAGTCAACAAGCCGCGCAAGCACGTCGGGATCAGTCCCTGGCAACACGCCATGACCCAGATTGAAGATGTGGCCCGGCGCGGCTCTGCCCTGCTCGATCACCTCGACCGCCTTGGCCGCGATCACCGGCCACGGCGCGAGGACGAGCGTCGGGTCGAGGTTCCCCTGCACGGCGAGCCCGGGTCGGATGCGGGCGACCGCCTGATCCAACGGGACCCGCCAGTCGACGCCCATCACCTCCACATCCGCGGTGGACATGTCGTAGAGCAGCTCACCCGTAGCGACCCCGAAGTGAAGCCTCGGCACTGCGAGGTCGGCGATCGCGTCGAACACCGCGGCGCTGTACGGCAGCACGTACTCGCGGTAGTCCGCGGGCGACAGGCCACCGGCCCACGAGTCGAACAGTTGTACGGCGGCCGCGCCGGACTCGACCTGTACGCGCAGGAAGCCGGCCGCAACGTCCGACAGCCGCCCCAGCAGCGCGTGCCAGACGTCGGGGGCGCCGCGCATCAGCGCCTTTGTCTTGGCGTGATCTTTGGAGGGGCCGCCTTCGATCAGATATGAAGCCAGCGTGTAGGGCGCCCCCGCGAAACCAATCAACGGCGTTGCCCCGAGCACACCGGCCAGCTCTGTGACCGCGTCGGCGACGAAGCCGACCTGATCGCGGTGGAACGGCGCGATGGCCGAAACCGCGGCAAGATCGGTGACCGGCTCGGCGATGACCGGCCCCACCCCGGGCACGATGTCGAGATCCACACCCATCGCCTTCAGGGGCAAGACGATGTCGCTGAAGAGGATCGCCGCGTCCACGCCGTAGCGGCGTACCGGCTGCAACGTGATCTCCACGATCAGCTCGGGCCGACTGCAGGCATCCAGCATCGCGATTCCCTCGCGCCGCGCCCGGTATTCAGGCAGTGACCGTCCGGCCTGCCGCATGAACCAGACGGGGACGTGGGGGACGTGGAGTCCCCGCGCCGAGCGCACGAAGAGACTGTCCTGCGAGGCAGTCCGGCCGGTGGTCTGGGCGGCGGTCACGCGAATGATCTTCGCACGCACGGGGCGTGGGGTTTTCGGCGCGTCGAAGCGGCCCCCAGCGACCGACGACATAGGCTCAAGGCATGGCCGGGCGCAGAGAAGTCGACGCGCCGCCGGAAGAGTTTCTCCGGGCGCTCGCCGAGTTCCGGTCGGCGAGACTGCGTTCGGAGGTGATGTGTGAAGAGATGCCCGCTCCCCAACGCATTGCCCCGTATTCGGCCGCGATGTCAGCGGATCTCACGATCGGTAGTGAAGAGGTCGGTGGCGGACGCATCGTGTTGTTGTACGACCCGGTCGGCAACGACGCCTGGGAGGGCAACTTCCGTTGCGTTGCCTATGCCCGCGCCGACATCGATCCCGAGATGGTCACCGACCCGCTGCTGAATGCGGTCGGCTGGAGCTGGTTGGTGGAAGCCCTCGAGACTCACTCAGCAACTTTCACGGCGCCCAGCGGCACGGTCACCAAAGTGGCGTCCGACGGCTTTGGTGGCATGGCGGGCGAGCCGGCCAGCGCCGAGATCGAGGTGCGAGCCTCGTGGTCGCCCACTAGCTCGCTCACCGCGCATGTCGAGGCTTGGGCCCAGTTGATGTGCGCCGCTGCGGGGCTGCCGCCGGTGCCCTCCGGGGTAGTCGCCATGCCGAGTCGGCGTGGTCAACGTGCTCGATGACAGCTCCACGCCAACCGCCAACCGAGCCTGAACCCGAGTCACCAACGCCGGTTGACCCCGTCGGCGACCCGGTCGCCGCCCCTGCCGCCCCGTCTCCTGCCGCCCCGTCTCCTGCCGCCCCGTCTCCAGCCGCCCCGTCTCCAGCCGAGGTGGACGACCAGGCACTTGAGTCGGCCTCGCTGCTCCTGCTTCGAGATGGCTTGCCCGATCTGGTCGACACTGGCCCCGCGCTTGACCGGGTCTTGCGTGCAGTGGCGTCGGGGACGGGACCGGTAGCCGTCGATGCCGAGCGCGCCTCCGGTTATCGATATTCACAACGTGCCTATCTGGTGCAGCTGCGCAGGGCTGGCGCGGGCACGGCGTTGATTGATCCGATTCCGTTCGGCGACGTGCCCAACTGCAGTCTGGCACCTCTTGCCGATGCCGTCGGTGATTGGGAATGGATCATCCACGCGGCGAGTCAAGACTTGCCATGTCTGGCGCAACTCGGATTGCAGCCGGCACGCCTCTTCGACACCGAGCTCGCTGGCCGGTTGCTCAACTATCCTCGGGTCGGCCTTGCCGTCTTAGTCGAGGACTTGCTGGGCTTCTCGATGCGCAAGGAGCACTCGGCAGTCGACTGGTCAAGGCGGCCGCTGCCCCAGCCATGGCTTGAGTACGCCGCGCTGGATGTCGAGATGCTGATCGAGCTCAAGGACGCCTTGGCGGCTCAGCTGCTGGCTGCCGGAAAAGCTGACTGGGCCGCCCAAGAGTTCGCGATGTGGGTCTCCAGCGGGCCCGCGGCACCTCGCCTGGAGCCGTGGCGCCGCACCTCCGGAATCCACCGGGTGCGGGGACGCCGCAAGCTGGCCATTGTGCGCGCCATCTGGGAGCACCGCGAGGCGCTAGCCCGCAGCCGCGACATCGCGGTTGGCCGAATCCTGCACGACAGCGCCATCGTTGAGGCGGCAAGCCTCGCTCCAACGTCTCGCAGCGCACTCGGCCGGCTCGCGGGATTCAGGACCCGAAACGCCCAGCGCTACCTCACGGAGTTCGCCGCAGCAGTGTGCGAGGCACTCGCCCTGCCGGATTCCGAGCTTCCGCAGCTGAGCGCCACGCTTGACGGTCCTCCCCCACCTCGCACCTGGGGGGTCAAGTTCCCCGAGGCCGCCGCCCGCCTCGGGCGCGGTCGCGAGGTCGTGAATGCGTTGGCCGCCCAGCGCGACGTACCGCCGGAGAACCTACTAGCCCCCGACGCCATCCGTCGGTTGGCCTGGACGCCCCCAGCTCCACCGACACCGAAAACGGTCGCCGACGCGCTCCGTGACTACCGGGCGCGCCCGTGGCAGGTCGAGCTCACCGCCGCCGCCCTCGCCGCCGCGCTGGAGAGCCCGCGCCAGTAGGGCGTCGGATCAGGGAGCCGGTCAGCTGGACGAGGCCGGTGGTTCCGTTATCGGGCTGAGTCAGTAATCCCGAGCGCCACGACTTGCGCGGGCTCGCCTGCGGCACCGGCAGCCCCTGCCCGGGTCCCGTCGACCTGACGGCCGGCCGGCTCCGAAGAGCCCGCTGGCTTTAGGGCACCGGGGACGGTGTGCCCCGGGCTTCGCGAAGCGCCCGCTCGATGCGGGGGGGTGAGATCGGGCGTGTCGTCCCCAGCCGCTGCGCCCACAGGCTCACGCGGAGCTCCTCGATCATCCAGCCGATCTCCCGCAACATGGCGTCGGGTCGACGGCCGGCCGGCAGCGCCGCGAGTTGGTGAAGGTACGGCGTCTGCACACCCGCCACCGTGCCCATCAACACAGCGTCACGTCGGGGGTCGCTTGGGAGCTTGTCGAGGCGCTCACCCATCGCGGCGAAGTAGCGCGACAGGTTTCGCAACCCCGACACCCCAGACTCGGCGACGAAGCCGGGATAAATCATCCGGTGCCACTGACTCGCCAGGTCCGACAGTGCTGGCAACAACGCAAGCTCGGCCCGGCCCGAGATGCGCCGATCCACCTCTTGACCCGCCAGCAGAGCCTCCCGGGTCAACGAAATGACGTCGCGAGTGCGCGTCGTCGCCTCTGCGCCAACCCGATGCACCAGTGCCTCGAATCCGGCTCGATCCCAAACCAGACCACCGTGCTCGGCGACGATCGAATCAACCGCGCAGCCGAAACAGTCGTCGAGCAGCGCCGACACGCTGCCATGCCGGTTGAGCCCCAGCGCCAACTTGTCGGCGTTGCCCAACCCTGACGTTATGGAGGCAGCCGGCGAGGGCACGGTCAACATCAGCAGGCGCCGCAGCCCCACCCACATGACCTCCTCCTGCTCGGCCGCCGTGGAGAAGACCTCGATCGAGACCGAGTCTTTGCGATCCACCAGCGCCGGGTAGCCACGCACCTCATGGCCCGCGCGAGTCTGCCCGAATTCGCGGGGGACGGAGTCGAAGTCCCAGCTGGTGATGCCGGACCGCTCGAGGCTCGCCGCCGCGGATGCGATCGACTGGCTCGCATTCTTCACCAGCGTGCGCTGCAACGCGTGCATGTCGCGACCCTCCCCGAGCACTTCGCCGTCGTCACCGAGGATGCGAAACGACGGCCGCAGATGATCAGGAACCTTGTCGAGCTGCCAGGCTTCACGGGGCACCTGCTCTCCCGTCGTACGTCGCAGATAGCGTTCCAGCGCGTCGAGCAACGGCTCCTCCCCGGCCGTCATGGAGTCCAGGAATCCGCTTGCATAGTTGGGCGCCGGCACGAACTTCACGCGCAGCGCCTTTGGCAGTGATCTGATCAGCGCCACTACCAGCTCATGTCGCAGCCCCGGCACCGGCCAGGAGAAGTCGTCGGCTGAAACCTGCGGGAGCGCAGACACCGGGATGTCGACGGTCACACCGTCGGCCGACGTCCCGGGCTCGAACTGGTAGTCAAGCGGCAGCTCGACGTCGCCGGAGCGCCACACATCGGGGAAGTCGCTCACCGAACCGGCCGAAGCGGCGTCTTGGACCAACATGTCCCGCGAAAACGACAGCAGCGTCGGGGTTGATCGACTCGCCTTCTTCCACCAAGCGTCAAAATGCGCGGTCGAGACGACATGGTCGGGAATCCGCTGGTCGTAGAAGTCGAAGAGTGTCTCGTCGTCGACGACGATGCCGCGCCGCCGAGCCCGGTGCTCCAGCTCCTCGACCTCCTCGAGCAGCCGCTGGTTCTCCGCGTAGAAACGGTGGTGGGTTCGCCACTCCCCTTGCACGAGCGCGTGTCTGATGAACAGCTCGCGTGCCACCACCGGGTCGATGCGCCCGTAGTTGACCTTGCGTTCGGTGACGATCGGCACGCCGTACAGCGTGACCTTCTCCAGCGCCAACACGGCGCCGCGCTTCTGCTCCCAGTGCGGCTCGCTGTAGAAACGCTTGATCAGGTCAGCCGCGAGCGGCTCGGCCCACTCCGGCTCGATTCGCGCATTGACCCGCCCCCACAGCCGGGCGGTTTCGACTAGCTCGGCCGCCATCACGAACGGCGGTTGCTTCTTGAACAACGCCGACCCCGGGAAGATCGCGAACCGGGTCCCGCGGGCTCCGAGGTAGTCGCGCTTCTCCACGTCCTTCATGCCGATATGCGAAAGCAGACCGGCCAGCAACGCGCGATGAATCGGCTCTGCGGCGGCTGGTGTGTCGTTGAGCTTGAACCCCAGCTGCTTGGCGACCTGCCGAAGCTGGGCTTCGAGATCCTGCCACTCGCGGACCCGCAGGTAGTTGAGGAAGTCGCGCTTGCACATCCGCCGGAAGGCACTCGAGCTGGACGCCGCCTGCTGTTCTCGCAGGTAGCGCCACAGGTTGAGCAGGCTCGCGAAGTCCGACTCGGGGTCCGCAAACCGACGGTGCGACGCGTCGGCCTGGTCTTGGCGATCGGCCGGACGTTCTCGGGGATCCTGCATCGACAGGGCAGCGGTCACGGTGATGATTTCACGAAGGCAGCCGAGCTGGTCGGCCTCGATGATCATCCGGGCCAGCCGCGGGTCGACCGGAAGTTGCGCGAGCTGTCGACCGCGCGTCGTCAACCGTCGCCGCCCGCGTGTAGTCGTGATCGCGCCGAGCTCGTCGAGAAGCTGTACGCCGGCCTGCACGCTGCGAGTGTCGGGGGGGTCGAGGAACGGGAACTTCGCGATGTCGCCAAGACTCAGCGCCGTCATCTGCAGGATCACCGACGCGAGATTGGTGCGCAAGATCTCTGGGTCGGTGAACTCCGCCCTGCCGTCGAAGTCTTCCTCACTGTAGAGCCGGAGGCAGATGCCGTCGGCAACCCGACCGCAGCGACCCTTGCGCTGGTTGGCGCTGGCCTGGGAGATCGGTTCGATCGGCAGCCGCTGCACCTTCGTACGGGCACTGAACCGAGAGATGCGCGCGAGCCCGGTGTCGACGACGTACCGGATGCCCGGCACCGTCAGCGACGTCTCGGCGACGTTCGTCGACAACACCACTCGCCGACCACGGTGGCCACCGAACACGCGATGCTGCTCAGCCGCCGACAACCGGGCAAACAGCGGCAACACCTCGAAAGTGTCGATCGCGCGGACCGGCGTCAACTGCTTCAGCGCGTCGGCGGCGTCGCGGATCTCCCGCTCACCGGACAAGAAGACCAGGATGTCTCCAGGGCCGCCCGCGACCAGCTCCCGAACCGCGTCGACGATCCCCGATGTCTGGTCGTCCTCGAGCGGGCGGTAGCGGATCTCGACCGGGTAGGTGCGCCCAGACACCTCGATGACCGGCGCGTTCGAGAAGTGCCGGGAGAAGCGTTGCGGATCGATCGTCGCCGAAGTGATGGCAACCTTCAGATCGGGTCGCCTGGGCAGCAGCTGCTTAAGGTATCCGAGCAGGAAGTCGACGTTGAGGGTGCGCTCGTGCGCCTCGTCGATGATGATCGTGTCATAGCGACGCAGCCTGCGGTCGCGTTGGATCTCGGCCAGCAAGATGCCGTCGGTCATCACCTTAACCTGGGTGCGGTCGCTGGAGCGGTCGGTGAAACGCACCTGATATCCCACCGCCTCGCCGAGCTCGGTGCCGAGCTCGGCTGCGATGCGTTCGGCCACGCTGCGAGCCGCGATTCGCCGCGGTTGGGTGTGTCCAATGACCCGGCCGGACTGGCCGCGTCCGAGCTCCAGACAGATCTTCGGCAGTTGTGTCGTCTTCCCCGAGCCCGTCTCACCGGCCACGATCACGACTTGATGGTCCCGGATCGCCGCCGCGATTTCGTCCTTGCGCTGGGTGATCGGCAGCTCGGCCGGATAGTCAATCCGCAGCCTGGCCGGATCTACCACGCGCTTCTCCTTGCGTCGATGGAAAGGGAGTGACGCTACACCAAGCTTGGCTCAGGTATGGCTCGTCAGCATCAGGCCGACCAGATCACCACCGCGTCGGCCGATCACCCAAGATTGGGCGATCCTTGCCCCGGTTGGCGTCTTCCTCGTACGGCACCCACCCCCCACCACTTCTCCAGGATCGGGGCGACCGTCTGGATGAGGCGCCTAGTCGACTTGCAAGCGACCCGGCTTGGCCGCGCGGGCGCGTGCCCGGACGGCCTGATTACGCGCCCTGGTATCTGCACGCCGCTTGCGACGCATGCTCTGCTGGGCGGTTCGTCGCATCACCCGGAAGATGCCTCGACCCATCCCACGTCCAAACGGCATGACGTCGAGCTTACTCGTGGAAACCAGGCATGCCGGAGTGTGACAGCGGTCACAGCCATTGGCGCCCGCTTTTGCTAGACACGAATCATGAGGTTGGTGGACCTCGCGACCGACTGGACCCCGTGGTCGACGTACAACAGCGGCGTCTACCAGCAGTTCCTGTCCGACGCGCAAACCGCGGTCGATAACGTGTACGGCGGCGGCGACGGTGGCTCGTGGCCGCTGGTGCAACAAGGCCAAACCGGCGAACAAGTCACCAGCGTGCAGTACCTGCTGAACGCGCACGGTTACTCGGTGAGTGTCGACGGCGACTTCGGCCCGGCGACCGACAGCGCGGTCCGCGACTTCCAAACGCAGCAGGGCCTGTCCGCCGATGGCGTCGTTGGATGCCAGACCTGGCAGGCGCTGATCATCAGCGTGCAGTCCGGCAGCACCGGCTCGGCGGTCAGGGCAGTGCAGAGTCAGCTAAACGCGCATGGCTACTCGGTGAGCGTGGACGGTGACTTCGGCCCCGCCACCGACGGCGCGGTCCGCGACTTCCAGTCGAGCCACGGCTTGACCAGCGACGGGATTGTCGGCACCAACACTTGGCAGACCCTGGTCTCCTAGCGCCGCTGAACGGACCGGACCTCGCAGAGCCGCGAGGCTCCGGCCCGTTAGGCGGCCTCTTGCCCTTCGGGGGAACGCTCTACCCTACGAGTTCGTCGACAAAGCACCAACGCCAAGCCTCATTCGGCTCGAAGCTGCGCATCACCGGATGTTCGGTGCCGTGGTAGTGCTTGGTCGAATGCTTCCCCACCGATGAGTCACAACAACCGACGTGACCACAGGTCATGCAAAGCCGTAGATGGACCCATTGCAGCCCTTCGGCCAGACATTCCTGACAGCCGTCCGGCGGGTGCGGCGAGGGCACTTCGGTCTCCTCGACCAGGTGTTCACAGGTGCGATGCACTGTGGATGGCGTGAGATCCTCCTGACGCTCTTCGACCTCTACCGACGGATCGCGGTCGAGCACGGTTTCTTCAATATCTATTGTGGCCAGCACCCAACGCAGCACCGCTTCGTCGACTTTGCCCGCGTCCCTGAGCCTGATCAACTCAGCTCGCTCTGTTCCAATCATCTGGACCCGAAGCCGGGCGTAAGCCTGGCTCGGCGTCTCCGCCGAGCTACCGAGTCGCTCCCACATGGCCTCGGTTCTTTCGCCACTGCGTCGCTTCAGCCGTTCGATGACATCATCTGGGTCTTCGGTTGTTCGCAACTCGTCGAGTCGTGCCAGCCCAGCGGCTGACACCCGCTCCAGCACAGTCGCAGCCTGCAAGGCGTCCTGTGCCTCGTCTGGCCCGCCTATCCCCAGCCGGCGCAAGACCCACGGCAGGCTGGCGCCTTGCACTAGCAACGTGACACCGACTACGACAAGCGCGATCAAGATAAGCACCTCCCGATGCGGTGTGGACACCGGCAAGATGAACACCGCCGCCAACGTCACGACACCGCGCATTCCCGCCCAGGAGATCGCTGCCGGAAACGTCCACGAGGGGCTTGGGTCGCGTGCGGCCACTCGGGGCACCATGCGGGAGAGGTACGTCGACGGGAACACCCACAGCGGGCGCACCACCATGACCGTCAGCGTCACCAGCACACATGTCCGCACTATCTCGCCCGCCCCCAGCTCGCTCTGCGCGGCGGCCAGCAGGATGCGACGTACCTGCAAGCCGATCAGCAAGAAGACGGTGTTCTCGAGGAGGAACTGCACGGTCGCCCAATTCGTGCGCTCGAAGATCCGAGACCGGGCCGACTGAAGGAGCTGGGCTCGGTGGCTCAAGATCAGGCCGGTGGACACAACGGCCAGCACTCCCGACGCGTGCAGCTCCTCGGCCACCAGGTAGGAGATGAAGGGCGTGACCATGGACACCGCCGTCTCGATGATCTCGTCCTCGATGCGGCGGCGCACTCGGCCGGTGACAAGCGCGATCACTATGCCTACCGCCACACCGCCGCCCGCGGCGATCAAGAAATCGAGCCCCACTCCTCCCAACGAGAAGCTGCCGCCGATGGCGGCGATCGCCGTACGCAACGCAACCAACGCCGTTGCGTCGTTGACCAGCCCCTCCCCCTCCAAGATGGTGACCATCCGTCGGGGCATACCTACCCGCCGGGCAATCGACGTGGCCGCTACGGCGTCGGGAGGTGCGACCACAGCCCCAAGTGCCATCGCGACCGGGAGCTCAATGGGCAGTAGGGCCCAGACCACGAATCCAACCACCACGGTGCTGACCAGCACCAAGCCCACCGACAACAAGGCGATGGGCCGCGCATTGCGCCGGAAGTCGACAAGGGAGGTCTGCAACGAGGCAGCGTATAGCAGCGGAGGCAAGAATCCGACCAGCACGACTTCCGGGCTGATCGTGATCTGCGGAAGGCCGGGTATAAAGGACACGCCCAGCCCAACCACAGTCAAGAACAGCGGTGCCGGCACGGCAAGACGACGTGACAGACCACTGCCCAAAGTGACAACTGCGACAAGGGCAACGATCCAAGCAGCGACGTGCATCTGCTCAGTCTGGCAGGCAGATCAGGCAACCCTCCGGTGATGTTGCCGCCGGCGAGCATGCAATAGGGAGAGTGCAATTCGCTCGGGCCGTTGAACGGATCGCCCGCTAGGGCTCGAGGGACTTGATCGCCCATCTGAATGCGCTCGGCATGGCGGTCGGCGCGGTCCCGCAGGAGGTGATCGCGCCGGACGCCAGCGAATCTCAGCCGGCGCGGTGACGGTCGCTCGGCGCCCGAAACCGCGCCATTCGACACCCGTCGCTGAAGGCATTCACATGAGCGCTGCCGTCACGCTGACCACTTGGGCGAGCACCTGAGCAACCCCCATCAGCATCATTGCTGGGCGCGATGAAGTCGGCGGCAGCTAGGACCGACGGGTCGGCGTTCGCCACCGCGTACGAGGTGCCCGACCACGCCAGCATGGGTAGGTCGTTGGGCATGTCGCCGAAGGCGACAACGTCCTCCGACGGCACACCGAGCTCGGCACAGACAGTGGCCAGGGCAGCGGCCTTGGTCACGCCGGGGGCGCTGAGCTCCATCAGATGAGGTTCCGTCCAGGTGGTGACGGCGCGGTCACCGACCGCAGAAGTGACCAAGTCGCGCAAGACCTCAGAGTCGAGATCGGGCTGGTGCACCAGCACCTTGGCAGCTGGCTCATCCCACAGCGTTGCTAGCGGCCCAACCGGGCTACCAGGCGGAACGTGGAGCGGCACGTCGTACGCGGGGTCGGCCCGGATCCCCGTCGAGACCTCGATGGCGAACCGAGCACCTGGCACCGCGTCGAGGATCGCGTCGACCAGGGCGAGGCCGTCCACGGGATCGAGGCCGGTCACCGAGCGGATGCGCCCCGCCGCTACGTCGTAGAGGATTGCTCCATTGCTCACAATCGCGAGTCCGTGGCTGCCGATCAGCGACCTCAGGTCGTCCATCCAGCGCATCGGTCGCGCGGTCACAATGACGACAGGTACGCCCACCTCCTTTACGGCCGCCAAGAGTCGGCGCGTAGCGCCCGAAACGGTCCCGTCGGAGCGCAGCAAGGTGCCATCGAGGTCTGTGGCGACGAGCATCAGGCGTTGTCAGCACCCAGTCGACTGGGTGAGCCCCGCCGGAGAGAGCCGAAGGTGATAGTTAGCATTGCTGCACGATAACGGCGTACGCCGCCGCATCGCCAAGTTGCGAAGCGTCAACGCGACCGCGCTCGGCCTGCCCACTCCAAGGGTGATCGGCTCGATCAGACGCACTCGGAGGTGGTCGGGGTGGATCCAAGGAGCACCATGTTTCGCAACCTGCCTCGACCCACTTGGACGTGCGATCGACCGCAACGGCGACGCTCAGGTCGGTCGGTCGCCCGCGTGGTGACGTGCGAGCCCTCGTGACCAACAGGACCAGTGACTGGAGTGGCTTCGCCAACGCTCGTAGCTTGGCAGGTATCCCGACAGCGACGGGACCGATCCGGGATGGACGCCTCTTCCGCTCCGACCTTCCAGACTGCGAGGTCGACGTCGCGGAGGCCGTGCTGGTGGCGGAGGACATCAGTCTGGTTCTGGACCTGCGGTCGCAGTTCGAGACGGACCGCCGACCAAGTGTTCTCGCGAGTCACCGGACATATCGCTGCTCGCCACTCGTCGATCCTAGGATGGACCATCTGCGCGACCCGTCCTCCGAGCACAGCCTCTTCGACCTGTACTGCGGCAGCCTGGATCGCAACGGCCGGGCGATCGTCGAGAGCGGCTGGCCTCCCGGCAGCACGCCTCACCGGAAACAATGGCGTCACTCCTACATCACCTCGACGAGGATCAAGGGCCAATCGGAAGGTTGATGGCCGATGCCGAGATCCACGTTGTGGACCTCGACGTTTCGCAGGTGGTGTGCCACGATCTCGGCCATCGTTCGCGGGCCGGCGGCCATGATCCCTTGCCGGTTCCAATGGGTGTCGTCGAGTGTGTCCCAGGTGGCTTCGAGGAGCTCGAGGCACCCAGCCAGGTCGAATCGGAGTTCGGCTGCGGAGCGGCTCGCGCCGAGACCCGCGGCCAGGTCCGCGTCGTACCCGTCCGGGTGGAGTTGGCGGATCTCGTCGGCGGCCGGACCGCCGACGAGCAGGACGTGGGCCTTCGACTTGTTCGCGACGTGTGTGACGACGTGCCCGCGTGTGTAGCGCGGCAGCAGGCTGGGCGCACGGAAGTCGTCATCGGTGAGTGGTGCGAGGTTGGCGAGCAGCAGTCGATGGCTCGTGAGGCACGCGTCGACGATGTCGATCGGCTTCATCGGACCTATCCCAGGTGCGGCACACCCTCGCCCAAGACTCACCTCAGCCTGCGTGCAGCGCGAGCGCGGGCGGCACGCATCGCGACCGGCGGGTACAGGGTCCGCAGGGTGTCGCCAGTGATGAACTGCATCTCGTCGAGTACGCCTCGCATCACGTCCACGCATTCCAGTGCCAGCTCCATATCGGGAGCTTCGCTGTAGTAACCCCAACTGCGTTAGCAGCGAGGTCATTGGCTCGAGGGGTAACGAGGACATGACTCCACTGCTAACTGTTTCTGATTGTTACAACACACTTCGGGAGTCGAACTCAACGAAAGATAGCTATATTATGGCACAATTTACGCTCAATGTCTATAATGGAACACTTGCGTCATTGTTTTGGGCAGTTCAGACTTAGCTTGCTCCCGCTTCAGCTCATCCCTACCATCTTCATGGCCATTGCCCAGACAGCACGGCTTCTTATCCGGTGTTATAATTCAAGTATGACGGTAGCATATTGGGTTTGTGCGCTAGTGACACTGGCGAGTGCTTTAACCAGCCTGGGCTTCTCACTTAAAGCGCTCACCTCCACGCATAACAAATCCCGAACGAACGCCATGTACGCCGCCGTCCGGAGCGCTGCTTTAGCATTTGCAGCTGTCGTTCCCCTATTCATGGAGTCACGTTCGTGGTTAGAGGCCATAGCGATCGCCATGATATTCGTCCAATCACTTGACACGGTGATAGGGCTGAAGATGCGTGATGCGCTGAAGACCTACGGGCCAGCTGCTACTGCGCTGACCAATTTAGCTGTGCTTGTGTGGCTTATGAGTTGATTCACCTAGATACGCCTGGTGGTGCGGTACTAGACCGCCGAGCGGCTCTCTTCTCAGCCGTTACCTCATCCTCGGCCATCGTAACCATTGAGGTGTTGCCAGTGTGGCTGGTGTGGCTGAGGCGGCGTGGCGGCTTGATTGCGACGGGCTGACCTCGATCATGCTTGTGTGGCCGGGATGGAGAGTTGTCGGGTGATCAGTTGATGTTCGCCGCGCAGGCTCGCGCGATCGAGGAGCTGACTGCGCTGACCGCCGAGCAGGGGCAGCGGATCGTGGAGTTGGAGCGACGGCTGGGGCAGAACTCGGGTAACTCCTCCAAGCCGCCGTCCACTGATGGCCCGCAGGCGGCGGCGCGGCGCTCGACGCGCACGAAGTTCGGGCGCAAGCAGGGCAAACGGCCCGGCGCCGAAGGCCGGGGTTGCGCCTGGTCGAGGATCCGGACGAGGTCGTGGTCACGTGCCGTCGGCGTGCGGCGGCTGCGGCGGGCTCACCGGTGCCGTGCCGGCCGGGATGCAGCGTCGTCAGGTGCATGACATCTCGACGGTGACCGCCACGGTCACCGAGCATCGGCTGCACCCCGACGTTGACCTGCTGCCCCCTGCACCGTTCCCGTGGCCGGGAAGCGGTCAAGGACTTCGCGGCGCTGCCCGGCTTCACCGGCATCGCGTGCAGTCTCCTAAGATCGGCACGGGCGATTTAGAGGCGCGTTCTAGCTGAACAATTCGACGGCCTTGGCGCAAAAGGCGGGCAGGTCGTCGGGTTTGCGGCTGGAGACCAGCTTTCCGTCTACCACCACTTCTTCGTCGACCCAGTTGGCGCCCGCGTTCTTCAGGTCAGTGTGCAGGCTCGGCCACGACGTCAACGTCCGGCCGCGAACTACGTCGGCTTCAACCAATGTCCACGGCCCGTGGCAGATGACCGCGACCGGCTTGTCCGCAGTGAAGAACGAGCCGATGAATTCCACGGCCTTTTGGTCGGTTCGAAGGGCATCGGGGTTGGCGACGCCGCCCGGCAACACCAAGCCGTCGTAGTCGTCCACCGATACTTCCTCAAACCTCGCGTCCACATCGAACGTGTCAGCCTTGTCGAGATGATTGAACGCCTGCACGCTCCCGCTATCGGTCGACACCAGCTGCGGCGTGCCGCCTGCTTGCTTGACAGCCCTCCAAGGCTCGGTCAGCTCGACCTGCTCGACGCCTTCACCGGCGACTGCAAAGGCGATTGTCTTGTTTTGAAGCTCATTAGCCATGTCCGCTGGACCTTCCGGTTGATTCGAGCGTCTTAGACCCCGCGCAGAGGGAGGCGGTGGAAAGGGAGCGGGTCGCCCGGGATGCGAGAACCCGCGAGGCCGACGGTTCATCTGCGCGGCCGCCTAGTCGCCGTACCCCTGGGCCAGGCAGCCAAACCGATTACGTCACTTGGTGCGCAAGTCGTCTGGCGTCAGCTACCTAGCGTCCACACCGCCTCGAGGGCTTCGTCCAACGACGTCGCGACCGTGACGCCGTCGGCGGGCATGTTCCAGCCGGCAAATGAGATCACCGGCACGCCGGTGCGCACGGCAAGTGCGATCTCGCTCATCGTCCCCCAACTGCCGCCGATCGCCAAGATCACGTCGGCCGCGCGGACGATGAGCCCGTTGCGCAACTCGCCGAGACCGGTCGGCAGGCTGACGGTCAGGTGCGCGTCAGCGCCGGATCTGTCACTGCCGGGCAGGAGTCCAACGCAGATGCCATCTCGCTCATGGACACCTCGCACCGCAGCAGCCATGACGCCGCCGTGACCGCCGGTGATCACCACGGCCTCTCGCTCGGCAAGCCATTGGCCGCAGGTCCGAGCGGCCGCCCGCTCCGCGTCGGTCGCCTCGCTTGGGCCGATGATGGCGACGTATCGCATGTGCTCACGCTATCCCCGAATGCGGAGCCCGACCGCTTGAGAAAGTGCCGCAGTCACGCTGGGTGGTTTCGAGACGCTCGCTGCGCTCGCTCCTCAACCACCGTGGGTGAACGCAGCCTCGACCACCGTCGCAGGTGCCTGTCGTTGGCACGGGGGGTGCCCCGGTGTTTATGCACAGACGGACACGTGGTAGCGCGTTATGCACAGCCTCCCGCGAATTGTCCGTTCGGTGGTTCATCATTGCGGTTATGAGCACCCGAATCGGCAGTATTCGCGACCAGCACCCTCACGTCCGGCTCATTCCAGCCCTCGCGAAGGTGGCCATGATCGGCATCAAGGAAGGCAGGGCTTTGGCCGTCCATGACGGCCCATCATCGGGCGGCGCACGGCCGACCGACTCGCAGTCCCACGACCCGGCGGATGCCGTCTTCGGGCCGGCCGCACACTGATCTACCACCGCATCCCGGCTCTGGTAGCTGGGTGGTTACGTTTCTAGATCCGAAAAGTGGGGCCCCCGGACGGTTCAGGTGGTCCAATTTCGGTGTACCTACTTGTCGGGGGGGTAGCGGCAATTTTTCCCTAGTTGC
>JBPCQA010000060.1:0-6892 GCA_050998615.1 Nocardioidaceae bacterium | reverse complement strand
AACGGCCTGCTGCGACAGTACTTTCCCAAGGGCACCGACCTGTCCGTTCACAGCCCGGAGCGGCTTCTCGAGGTGGCCACCGAACTCAACGACCGGCCACCCAAGACCCTCGGCGGCATCACACCCGCGCAAGCGATGCAGCACCTACTGTTGGACCCCGAATCACCCCTCGTTGCGACGACCGCCTGAATTCGCCATCGTCTACCGGGCATCCGGTCAGGAGCTGAGACCCTGACTCGCCGCGGTGCTCTGGACGACCAGCTACCTCGTCAACGCGCTCGACGCACTACACGATGAGGGCCAAGAGGTCACCGACGATCTCGCCGCGCATCCGACGACCACACAGACGACCACATCAACTTCTACGGCACCTACTCCTTCGACATCGACGCCGAACTATGCCGCGACGGGCACCGCTACGCGTGACCGCCTGCCAGCTCACGATCACGAAAACACCCAGAATCGTTAGGTGCTAAGCCGCCCCAACTACGTCGTCGCGAGTTTGTAGATTTCGCGACGGTGTCCAACGCTGAGAACCAGAACGAGTGGCCGGTCCTCTTCGATCTCGTACCCGATCCGGTAGTCCCTCGGCGTGGCGCCGGTTGTCTGCATCTCCGCCCGCGCTTGCTCGGCGGCGCGGATGTCCGCCATGTCCTCGGCCAACTCAAGGATGCGCTCCAATCGTCAACGTCCACGACTGCGGCCACGCGACGTCCACGACGAGCGAGGTAAACCGGCTGGTGCTCAGTACGAGCGCGCTCGATGATCGCTGCAAGCTGAGCGCGGGCCTCGGAGACATTCAGTGCTGCCGGGCCGGACATCCACCAACCGTACAACGACGGCCGCACTAGTACACCTCAGACTATCCTGGTGCTACAGGTGTCGCGATTGCCGAACCCGGATGCGAGTGCATCAGCGAGTCTGCTTCGAGCCGGCCTCGGCGACCCGTCACAATGGCACCGCAAGCAACCGAGAGGAGCAGCACAGCGCCGATGGCCCGCCGTACCCCTTCACCGCCCGAGGACGACTTCGAGGAGCACATCGTCGACATCGACGTGCGCGACGAGATGCGCGCGAGCTACCTCGAATACGCCTACTCGGTCATCTACTCCCGCGCACTCCCCGACGCACGGGACGGCCTCAAGCCGGTCCAGCGCCGCATCCTCTACACCATGCATGACATGGGCGTGCGTCCTGACCGTGGCCATGTCAAGAGCGCACGGGTCGTCGGTGAGGTCATGGGCCGGTTACACCCGCACGGTGACTCGGCGATCTACGACGCGCTGGTCCGGATGGTGCAGCCCTGGGCGATGCGGCTGCCGCTGATCGACGGGCACGGCAACTTCGGCTCGCCGGACGACCCGCCGGCGGCGATGCGCTACTCCGAATGCCGGATGGCGTCGGCCGCCATGCCGATGACGCTGGGAATCGACGAGGAGACCGTCGAGTTCAAGGCCAACTACGACAGCCGTGAGTTCGAGCCGATCGTGCTGCCGGCAGCATTCCCCAACCTGCTGGTCAACGGAGCCAGCGGCATCGCCGTCGGCATGGCCACCAACCTCGCTCCGCACAACCTGGTCGAGGTGGTGCAAGCGTTGCGTTACCTGATCATGCAGCCCAACGCCTCGCTCGACGACTTGATGCGCTTCATCCCCGGACCTGATCTGCCGACCGGCGGAAAGATCGTCGGCCTCGACGGGGTCCGGGAGGCCTACGAGAGCGGTCGCGGCTCGTTCAGGATGCGCTCCAGTGCCCGGATCGAGAACGTCACCACTCGACGCAAGGGCATCGTGATCACCGAGCTGCCCTACAACGTCGGGCCGGAGCGGGTGATCGAGCGGATCAAGATGCTCGTGCAGACCAGGAAACTGCAGGGGATCGCGGACGTCAAGGATCTCACCGACCGCTCCAAGGGTCTGCAGCTGGTCATCGAGATCAAGAACGGCTTTCACCCAGAGGCGATCTTGGAGCAGCTCTACCGTCAGACCCCGATGGAGGATTCATTCGGCATCAACGCGGTGGCGCTCGTCGACGGGCAGCCGCGCACGATGGGGCTCAAGCAGATGCTCGAGGTCTATCTCGATCACCGGTACGACGTCGTACGTCGCCGCTCGGCTTTCCGCCGCGCGAAGGCCGCTGACCGACGGCACCTTGTCGACGGTCTGCTGATCGCCATCCTCGACATCGACGAGGTGATCGAGCTGATCAGGTCAAGCGACAACGCCGACGAGGCTCGCCGCAGGCTGATGACCGTCTTCGACCTGACGGAGATCCAGGCCAACTACATCCTCGACATGCCGCTGCGGCGGCTTACCAAGTTTTCCAAGCTCGAGCTCGAAAAGGAGAAAGGCGAGCTCGCGCAGACAATCGAGGAGCTCACCGCGACCCTCGACGACGAATCGCTGCTGAAGAAGCTGGTGGGCGACGAGCTGAACGACGTCGCCAAGCAGCACGGGACACCACGGCGTACCGTGCTGCTGGAGTCGGCCGGGACGACAATCACTGCCAGTGTGCCGCTCGAGGTCACCGATGACCCATGCTGGGTGCTCTGGTCCTCGGCCGACCTGTTCGCACGCACCACCACCGACGAGCCACTCGGCATCGCCGGCGCTCGAGGCAAGCACGATGCCGTTCGTGCGGTGGCGAAGACGACGGTCAGGGGCACCATCGGCGTGGTGACATCTCACGGTCGGCTGATCAAGCTCGACGTCCTCGACCTGCCGGCATTGCCGCTGACCGCAAACGCACCGCATCTGCAAGGTGGTGCCCCAGCGAGTGAGTTCTTGGCCCTCCAGCCGGATGAGCGGATCGTCACGTTGACGTCGCTGAGCGCAGCCCCGAGTGACTCGGTCGGGCTCGCGCTCGGCACCAAGCGGGGTGTTGTGAAGCGCGTGCTGCCGGATCTGTTGACCAAGGACTCCTGGGATGTCATCCGGCTCGATGACGGCGACGAGGTCGTCGGCGGCGTGGAGCTCGGCAGCCCCGACGACGAGCTCGTCTTCATCACAACTGACGCTCAGCTGTTGCACTTCCCCGCGTCTGCGGTGCGGCCGCAGGGCCGTTCAGGCGCCGGGATCTCCGGCGTCCGGCTCACACCCGGCGCCGAGCTGACATTCTTCGGTGCCGTGGACCAAGCTCGCGACAACGTTGTGGTCACGGTCGCCGGCTCAAGCGACGCCCTGCCCGGCACCGACGCGGGCAGTGTCAAGGTGACGTCGTTCACCGAGTATCCGGCCAAGGGTCGCGGCACCGGTGGGGTGCGTTGTCACCGCTTCCTCCGCGGCGAAAGCGCGATAATCGTCGCGTTCGCTGGTGCCAGCCCGGTCAAGGCAGCAGCGGCCAGTGGGGCGCCGATCGAGCTGCCGGCCGAGCTCGTGCGTCGCGACGGGTCCGGCGCCCCCGCCGTACAACCAATCGCCGCGATTGGGGGACGGCCGCGCGGCTGACTCATTCGGTCCCCGCCAGACATGGCAGGCTGAGGCCGTGCGCAAAATGCTCAGTGCCTTCGTCCCGCTCATCGTCGTGCTCACCATCGTGCTGACCGCCTGCTCGGGGGGCTCGTCGACCAACACGCAGCCCCCCGTAGAGCGGCTGGCGGCTGCCAAGAAGAGTTTCGACATGGCCCCCTACATCGGCTTCGCGATGAAGACAGACAGTCTGCCGAGCGGGACCAACGGACTGCTCAGCGCCCATGGCACCGGCACCCACAAGCCAGCATTCACCGGAGAAGTCGAAGTGAAGACGCAGCTCACGTTCACTGCACCACTCATCGCGATCGGCAGCATCGCGTACGTCAAGCTGCCGTTCACCGGGTGGAGCCGGCTCAACCCCTCCGACTACGGCGCGCCGAATCCGGCGGCGCTGATGAACCGATCGACCGGCATTTCCGCGCTTTTCACGGCAACCAAGAACCCGTCGGCGGGGCAATCGGAACGCAGCGGAAGTGAGATCCTCACGAACATCAAGGGCGCCCTGCCCGGTCCCGCCGTGCATAGGCTCTTTCCGTCGTCAGACACCCAGGACTTCTCGGTGACCTACACGCTCAGCGATAACAACGAGATCCACACCATCACGATCACCGGTCCGTTCTACAACGGGCACCCGCCAGTGACCTACACCATCGACCTCGACCTGCACGCCGCCCCGGTGACCATCAAGGCTCCCCAGACGTGAACCCCACCGAGCCGTGAGCAGTGGCGTCGCTTCGCGGACCGCGATAGCTCCCCGGACGTTGCTGATCTTGGCGGCGACCGCGGTCGGATTCGCCGCGGCCGACACGTACGTCGTCGTGTTCGCGTTGCCGGACATGATGGCGTCGGTAGGGATCAACACCGACCAGCTCCAACGGGGCGCCCCCATTGTGTCGGGCTTTCTGCTTGGTTACATCGCCATGCTTCCACTGATCGGTCGGATCGCTGACCTTCGCGGGCGCGTCCCGGTCCTGGTCGGGTCGCTGGTCGTGTTTTCGATCGGTTCGCTGGTCACTGCCGCGTCGTACGACCTGGTGACCATGGTCATCGGCCGGTTCCTGCAAGGTGTGGGCGGCGGGGGCCTGGTGCCGGCCACCCTGGCGCTGGTTGCCGACCTGTGGGTGGTCGAGGAGCGCGGGCTTCCGCTGGGAGTTGTCGGTGCCGTGCAGGAGCTTGGCTCGGTGATCGGGCCGTTGTACGGCGCGATCGTGCTTGCCACGTCGACTTGGCACACCATCTTCTGGATCAACCTGGCGGTCGGGCTCGTCTTGGCGGCTGCCCTCGTCGTGCTCGCTCGGCGCCGCTTAGAGCCCTCCTCCGCGCCGGCTGGGCGAGACGCCGTACGTGGTCACGTCGACATCGTTGGTGTCGTAGTTGGCCTGGCAGCGGTCGTGGCGTTGTCACTTGTGCTGATCGAGCCCACACGACTGCTCAAGGGGATCACCACCGGCCTGGCGTTCATCCCGTATCTGGGCCAGACCCGGTGGTCGACGGCGATGGCGTTGAGCTGCTACGGGCTGGCGGTGATTTTCGTCGTACGGCAGATCACCGCTCGGCGCCCGCTCATCAACCTCCGGGCGTTGCCCGAGCTCGCCAGGTCGGCCGACGTGCCGGGAGCCGCCTTGCTTGGGTTGGCGCTGGCCGGCATCGTGTTGGCTTTCGCAACCTCCAATCCCGAGGTCGCGGTGTTCTCACCGCTCGGTCCATGGCTGCTGACCGCAAGCGCGATCGCTGTCGTGGCCTTCGGGTGGCGACAGCAGCTGGCGGCCGAGCCGCTGGTCCCTCGGCGTGCGCTAGGAGCCCGGTCTGCCTGGGGGGCCATGCTCGTCAGCTTCTGGGTGGGAGCGGCGCTGATTGCCGCCCTGGTAGACATCCCAGTATTCGCCCGGGTGACCACCTACCCGTCCTCCCAGTTGGGCGCGGCCCTGGTGCTTGTCCGCCTGCTCGTCGCGTTGCCGGTTGGCGCACTCGCGGGTGGCTATCTGCTTCGTCATCTGCCGGTTGCCCTGCTCTGCGCCGCCGGCATGGTGGTGGTGGCGGCGTCGTTCTTCTTGATGGCGCAGTGGGGGGAGCAGAGTCTGCGGCATCCCCTCGCCAGCGTCGCCCTGGTCGCGGGTGGGTTCGGTTTCGGCCTGTCGATCGCTCCGGTCAACGCGGCGTTGCTGGCCGCCACCCGGGCCGAGGTCCATGGCCTGGCCGCTGCCTTCTTGGTGGTGGCCCGGATGATCGGCATGCTGGTTGGGATTTCCGTGCTGACCACGATCGGGCTGCGCAGATTTTACGCGGAATCCGCCAAGTTGCCCTCGATCGAGCAGGTGTGTCACTCCGGTAAGGTCTGCCGGGCTTTTGTCCGGGCGTTGGAGGATGCCGGCATCGTCCAACTCCACACGATCTTCCTCGGTGCCGCGGTGTGCGCGGTGATCGCCGCCGCGCTGTCGTTGCTGCTGCGTGGTGCCGCCACCACCAAACAGAGCGGCATCGGCTCCTTCTTCGACCCGCCAAGCCGCATTGACGGTGGTTGAGGAGGCCGCTTCACGGCCGTCTCGAAACCACATTGACCTGGCGATGATTTCGAGACGCTCGCTACCGCTCGCTCCACAATCACCGTGCTGCGGCGACAGCAAGCGCGCGCAGAGTCCGTCGTGGTTACCGCTCGACGGCGTACGACGACAGGCTGTTGAGCAACTCCCGAGTTTGCCCGGCAGTGGTAAGCCGTAAGACCCTGGGGCCGTCGGCTTGCCGGATCCACGTCCTGATGCGCGCCCGCTTCCTCTTAAACGAGCGAAAGTGCCATACCAAGATCGACTCCCGAGACAGCGCGGACCGCACCGTCTCGGTGTTGCCGTTGCAGAGCGTCCTCTTGTCGACGACGCGAGCGACAGTACGTCGCAACAGGCGCTGCAGGGAGAACCACGGTGGATAGTCCAGGGCCACGACCAGCTCAACTCGCGCAAGCGGAATGTCGAGCCAGGTGCCGTACGCCGTGTCCAATAGCCATTCCGCCTTACCACAGATCCGGCGGATCCTTCGACGCTGTTCGTCTTTTGCAACCGTCACCCAACCCGGCTCCCAGGTGAGGTCGTCAACCGAATACCACCGGATCGACGTCGCCCGACTGATCTGCCGCGCCAACGTGGTCTTGCCTGACCCGGTCACGCCGTACACGAGGATTCGACGCGCTCCCTGCAAGGGGTCATCGATTGGCATCTGGGGACCCTACCTCTCCCGCGACTCGTGAGTGGGTTCCCTCCGCACGGCAACACGCACGCAGGTGGAAACTTTTTCGCGATGAGCGGACGGCGGATTCTGGCGGTCAGCGCAACAGCAGGTCGCCGATGAGTTCGATCGGCTTCTTGAACGCTAGTCGCTTGCGGGGTCGGTCGTTGAGTTGTTGGGCGACCCAGTCCAGGTCCTCGTTGCTG
>JBPCQA010000002.1:0-3379 GCA_050998615.1 Nocardioidaceae bacterium | reverse complement strand
ATGAACTCACCGCGTTGCAACTCGCTCCAGAACACCTGCACGTTCTCCGTGATCATGTGATTAGCGAACCGGATGACCAACACCTCCACTCAGTCAGGTGTTGCGATCACCGCGAGAACCCAAGGTTGCCCTTGCGGTCCTATTGGATGTCCCGCTGATCACGGGGGACGTCCGCTTGAGCCGCGCACCCGACCTCTCCTGCACGATCGAACTCGTCTAACAGCCAGGCCGGCGATTCGCACAGCCGGATCCCGCCATCTGGACGGCGCGACGTGTTCGCTCGTCTGCAGTCGTTGCTTCGCTTGCGCGAGTTGCCGTTGCTAGCCTCGTCATCACCGCCGACGCCGAGCAACGGCGCCCTCGACTGCGCGTGCTCGCCACAGAACTCGTTACCGAACGATGTTGACTCCGTTAGTGAACGCTGATTTACTAATCACCCTCACCACTTCGACGACAAGGAGAACGTCATGGACAATCTCGAGACCACCGGGCGGTTCGCTCCCACCGATGCGGTCGCCGTGAAGCTCGCCGGGCTCAGGGATGAGCTGCGTGCCACCATCGGGCAGGTCGACGATCTGCAAGCCAAGGCGATGCTTGAGACCGGTGCGGAGGTGCTCGGCGGGCTTCGGCAAGCCTTCGTCGACTATGCGGCAGGCACCGAAGAGGCCTGGCAACGGTAGACGGCGACGGGGCGTGCGGTGGCGCGACCTATCGAGACCGACGACGAGGACCTGCTCGATGCTGCCGACCGGGTGTTGATGACCCAGGGGCCTTCGGCGTTCACGCTGGCGAAGGCGGCCCGACGCGCGGGGGTCTCCGCTGCCACGTTGGTCAAGCGGTTCGGGTCCAAGGAGGGTCTCTTCCTGCGGCTCTCGCAGCGCTGGGTCGCCTCGCTCGACAGTCTCCTGTACCAAGCCGCCGCGGCGTACGTCTCGCCGCTGGCGAAGCTGCGAGCGGTAGCGCTGCACAGCTATTACGACCTGGACCACCCGGCCACCGCCGCCAAGCAGCTGGCCGCGCTCGCCGTGGACCTGCAAAACGACGATATGCGCGCGCTGTTACATGACGGTTGGGGGCAGGTACGCCGGCACCTGGCGCGGCACGCCGCGAACGCCGCCGCGGCCGGTGAGCTGACGGGAGGCCCACCACCGGAACAGCTTGCCCGGATCGTCTTCACCGCGATGGAGGGCGGCTGTCTGTCTTGGTCGGTGCACCCCGAGGGTTCGCTGGTCGCCCGCCTCGGCGATGACCTGGACGCTCTGCTGGATCCATGGACTTTGAGGAAGGAGACAAGGACATGAACGCAGGGAAGCCGCTGGCCGGTCGAGTCGCGCTCGTCGCGGGAGCCACCCGCGGGGCGGGGCGAGCGATCGCCGTCGAACTCGCCCGGGCCGGTGCCTACGTCTACGCGACCGGCCGGAGCAGCCGCATCCAGGGCCTTTCTGAGATCGGACGCCCGGAGACGATCGAGGAGACCGGTGACCTGATTCGTGCGGCGGGCGGCGAGGGCGCTGCGCTGCGCGTCGACCATCTTGAGGCCGAGCAAGTGGAGTTGCTCGTGCAGCGCATCGACGACGACCACGGTCGCCTCGACGTCTTGGTCAACGACATCTTCGGCGGCGACCACTACGCCCAGTGGGACAAACCGCTATGGGAGCACGACCTGGCCGGCGGGCTGCGGATGCTCCGGATGGGTGTGGACACCCACCTGGTGACCAGTGCGAAAGCCATGCCGCTGCTGTTGCGCACCGGTGGCGGGCTCGTGATCGAGATGACCGACGGCACGTCGAGTTTCAACGCCAACTTCCGTACTGGCGTCGGCTTCTATTACGACCTGGTGAAGGCCAACGTCGAACGCATCGTCAAGGGACTCACATTCGAACTTGCCGACCATCCGGTGACGGCCCTCGGCATCACTCCGGGTTGGTTGCGCTCAGAGCAGATGCTCGAGAATTTCGGCGTGAGCGAGCAGAACTGGCGCGAGGCCTGCCGCGAAACTGCCGGGTTCGCTATCTCCGAGTCACCCACATACGTCGGCCGCGGCGTCGCCGCCCTGGCCGGCGATGCCCAGGCATCCAGGTTCGCGGGCCTCATTCTCACGTCCCGACAACTCGCCGACAGCTACGACGTCACCGACACCGACGGCTCCCGGCCAGACTGCTGGGGGCTCATCGACGCCCAAGGCATCGACCACGATGATGCCGAAGGCATCGAAAACTATCGATAACGCCGCAGCTGTTCACCGGCTTCATATAGATGGACGGGGGACTGCACGAATGCTGTCGCGCAGGTGTCTGGACGCTGACTCAACCAACATCGCGAGCTCTCTGTTGCTCGACCTTGTTCGTCTACGGTCGGGGACCAACGCGAGAGCCTCGTCGACCCGTAGCATCTCGTCGACGGTCAGGAAGCCGATCGGCTCGGTGAGGCGGACCAAATCCACGGTGTCGCTGGTCGCACATGACCAGGGTGTGACGATCCGCGATGGTGACCGACGGCCGGAAGGTGGTCTCGCGTGCGCTGGAGCTGGTGAAGGCGACGATCCAAGTGCTGAGGGTGAGCCAGTCCGGCTGCAGCACTACGGCGAACCGGCGGCCATTCTGCTCATGGCCCTTGCCTCGTGCTGGCAGCCGGTAGACCTCACCCCTCATGCAGCGCGGCCTTGTCCTGCTGGATCGCCCGGATCTCAGCAAGGTCGACCGGGTCGTCCGGGTCGTCCTTGATGGCGCGCTTGTGCGGCAGCGACTTGGCGACGTTCGTCACGACGCATCGCTGCCAAAACGGCCACGATGACTTGGTCGGCGCTCTGGCGCCGAGCGGCTCCGAGCTGCAGGAGCAGGTCACGGGTGCTGATCTGAACCTTGACGGTGGCCGTATCGGCCATACCAGCAGTGTACTCCCGGTAGACCGTCGAGGTGACTCCCGAGGCTCCGAAACGCCACCATCCTGACAGCGTCGACGTAACCGCGGTCAGCTCACATTGCCGCATAGGATTCGGCCGCGGGAATGCCGCTATGTACTCGTTGCCTTGCTGGTGTCCCTTCGCGGTGGGATCGTGGCCTGGTGGATTCTGACAGCATTGACGTCCTTAGCGTGCCTCACTTGGCTCGGCGCAGGTTGACCATGGCTGTCCTCGACGCGACCTCGTTCGCGCTCCCTGATTTTGTTGGGTCGCGGGGCCGTCAGCGGGTGCTGCGATGGGTCATCCGCGGCGCGAGCATTGGGTGGAGCATGCCAGGGGTAATGCCCGCCGTGGCGCAAGCGCGCGCAGTGTGGCGCCACGTACCGCGAGGCAAGCCAACGCCGGCGCGAGGGCGTCGAGTCGCCATAGCGGCTGTGGCCGGCGTGGTTGGCGTCTTAGGCGGTGGGGGATGGCTGC
>JBPCQA010000005.1:0-29278 GCA_050998615.1 Nocardioidaceae bacterium | reverse complement strand
CGGGTCGCGGGCGCCGCGTGACCTACAGCCTCACCGAGGCGGCGATCGAGCTGGTCCCCGTGATGGCCGCGCTCGGCGAGTGGGGCCTGCACAACCGGGCCACGACCCCTACGCTCCGCGTGCGAGCAGAGCTACTGGCCGATGGCGGACCCGCGCTATGGGAGGACTTCATGGCCGAGCTGCGTACCGAGCACCTCGGGGTGCCCCCCCGCCGGGCGGTGATCCGAGCGCGACCGAGCGCCTGGCCGCCGCCTACGCCGAGGCCGTCGCCCGCGAGGAGGGCTGAAGCGATCCCCGGCTCATACCGCGGAGGCATCGATATAGCAACGTAGTCGCTACGTTGGTAGATCTTCGCCTCGCCTCCCGGTAGAAGAGCCCATGTGGGGAGCAAAGGTGAAGGGGCGAGCCATCGCCCGCTATCCCGTCTCAAGATGCTGACCGAGATGATCTATGAGATTCGTCACACAAGGGGGACCAGTTTCCCCTGTTAGTACATGAGCGCAATTTTTCCAAGGTCGGCTACCCCGAGGCCGCCAGCCATTGTCGACCAACCGAGACGAGCGGGCCTCGCCCCTTCGCCGCGGCCCTGGCCCGCCCTGAGAAAGGGCCGATCGACGGCCGACCCAACTACGGTTTCCGCCGAGATCGCGCCTCGGCAGGATCGCCGGGATCGAGCCGCTCTCAACATTCAGCGACCTTGCCGATCGCTCGAATGCGAACGGCAAGGTCGCAGATGCGAGATTCCGCAGCACGGCGCCGATTTACGGCCCTCGCCTCGCGCCCGACTCTCTATCCCCCCGGCAGCAGCCATGATGACGACGGATCGCTCCCCATCCTCGTTCTCCCGCCACGCGGCTCGCACCGCACCGCCCTCGCTGCCCGCTATCGCCTCGGCGCTGGCTAGGCAACGCTTCTCCATCACCGACCCCACCACGGACACGACGGCCACAGGCCGCCGGTCGATCGGAGAGTGATCGTGAGCCGGGCCGTGTCGGGCAGCCCGCGGTGCCACCCACCGGCTACGCCGCCTACACAGAGGCCGAGGCGTGGCGCGACCGCCACCCCTTCTGCCCCGCCCTTCTCTTCGTCACCACCACCGAGGGGCGCGCCCGCTCGTTCCTTTCCGCGATGCGCAAGGAGGCCGGCAAGGGCTCCCTGCTCCTGACCTGCGCCTGCGAACTGGCCCGCTCGCCGGGGCGGATCGCCGACGGGCAATCTTGGCTGCACGACCCCGACCGTGAGGACGCGGTCGACCTGCTCGCGGTGCTGCGCGAGGCGCGTCGGTGGGAGGAGGAGGCCGAGCGGAAGCGATTGACGTCAGACCCCGAGGCCCTGCGCGAGCACCTGCGCCGATGGTGGGGGAGCGACCCGCGACTCGACCGGCTGGCCGAGGTGATCGCCGGCGCTCTCGCGATCACCTCGGGCGAACCGATCCTCCGGCAGAGGCCGAGCGCCGGGCGCTGCTCGCCCTCGGCACGATGCTCGGGGACCCGCTCCGGCCACTGCCGCCGGACGAAGAGTCGACCGCGAGGCAGCGCCGCGCCTTCGAGGAGCTGGTCGAGCAACACCAGGAGGGGCAGCTCGCCCGGATAGCCGACCTCGGACGGCGCCACGGCGGCGGGCCCGCTCTGCGACGAGCGCGCCGGAAGGTCGAGGCCGGCGACCTCCTCTCCCCCTCGGCCCTCGCCATGTTGGACCTCGAGGCCGCCGCCGACGGGCGCTCGCGCGAGGAGCAGGAGCGCCTCGCATCCGACCACGCCGTGTGGCGGGAAGGCGCGGCTCGGCGGCTGGCGAAGGACCAGGGGCTCCTCGCCCGCCTCGGCGCCCGGCCCGAGGACTTCCTGGGCGAGGTCGACCGCCGCTCGCTGCGGCTCTGTCGGCGCTGCGGGGAGACTGCCTACCCCGATCCCGGGAGGGCGGGCGGGCGCGGACGGCCGGACGTGGCCTCCCGCTGCCACTTCTGCGGGGGTACGGCGCTCGTGGAGCTGGACGACCCGGAGGTCGGCCGTTGATCCTGATGGCCGACACCGAGCCCCTCGGCGTCCGCAAGGCGAGGCTGGTCCGCCGCGAGGAGCGGCCGAGCTGCAGGGCGCCCTGCGCACCCTCTACCGCGACTATCTGGCGGGCGGGGGGCTTGACTCCGTGCGGGAGTCCCGGTCTCATCGACATCCGGCGAAGAAGGACCCAGGACGCCACGATGAGGATCGCCACCTATACCCGCATATCGACCGACGAGGAGCTGCAGCCCTACTCGCTGGAGGCGCAGGCGGTCCGCCTCGGGCCTATGCCGAGAGCCAGGAGGACTGGCAGATCGTGAGGCGGTTCACCGACCAGGCCTCGGGGGCGATATTGGAGCGCGACGGGCGCTGCGGGAGGCCGAGGCCGGTCGCTTCGACCTGCTGCTCGTCTACCGGGTGGACCGCCTCTCGCGCTCGGTGCGAGCGGCTGGCCCAGATCCTCGTCCGCCTCGACGAGGCCAAGGTGCTCTTCCGCTCTGCCACCGAGCCCTTCGACACCGCCTCCTCGGCCGGGATGGAGCGCAAGGCTGCGCGGGGCGAGTGGACGGGAGGCTCGGTCCCCTTCGGCTATCGCCTCGACTCGGAGCGGCGCTTCCTCGTCCCCGAGCCCTCACAGGCGCCGGTGGTGCCGCAGGTCTTCCGCCGCTACGCGCAGCGGCTGGAGGGCTCCTCGGCGCTTGCAACATGGCTTACCGAACGAGGCTTGCGGACCCGAGCCGGCAAGCCGTTCAACAACCACGCGGTGCTGAGCATCCTCCGTAACCGGGCATACCTCGGGGAGATTTACTTCCGCGGCAACCACTACCCGGCGCCGCACGAGCCGCTGGTCGAGGAGGCTCTGTTCGACCGCGCTAGGGAGATTCTGCGCGAGCGCAGCGAGGACGTCTCGCTGCGGCGCTCGAACCAATCGGAGTACCTGCTGACCGGCTTGGTCAAATGCGCGCGCTGCGGCAAGCGCTACGTCGGCGCCTCGGCGAAGGGGAACGGCGGCCGCTACCGCTACTACGTCTGCTTCTCGCGGCAGCCCGACGGCCGCGACGTCTGCGACGCCGACAGGCTTCCTGCCGACGAGCTGGAGGAGGCGATCCTGGGCCAGCTCCTCTCGGTGCTGGAGAAGGAGCCTGCGGTTCGACCACCGCAAGGGTCAGCGCCCCCGGCAGGATTCGAACCTGCGCTCCCGCCTCCGGAGGGCGGTGCTCTATCCCCTGAGCTACGGGGGCTCACGGCGCCTGAAAGGCTAGCAGTGGCGCTGCGGCTGAACGTTAGCGCAGGTGTTGGGCGGAAGACCTTCAGCCTTGGCGGAAGACTTGAGCGGTCCTCCACTTGTGGCTGAAGGGCTGGGTCGGTGACGAGCGTGACGCCTTCAGCCGTTGCGGAGAAGGCAGCCGTTGCGGAGAGGGAGGCGTCGAGGTATCGGCGTGGCGGTCGGCGTCGGTGCGGAGAGGGAGGCGTCGAGGTATCAGCGATACTCGTGCTCTGTGCTCGTGCGGGGTCACCGATACCATGGATCGGTGACCCCAGAACAGCTTTCGCAGACCATCGTGAATGCGTTGGCCGCGCTGGAGCAGCGTGGCGTGGTTGCCCTTCCCGAGGGGCTGCCAGCCGAAATTCGCGTGGAGCAACCAAAGAACAAGGAGCACGGCGACTACGCCACCAGCATCGCCTTGCAGTTGGCGAAGAAGGCCGGGCTGGCTCCGCGTGAGCTTGCCGACCTGCTCGCCACCGAGTTGAAGAGCGTGCACGAGATCGCCGCGGTCGATATTGCGGGGCCGGGTTTCATCAACATCACCGTGGCAACGGCCGCCCAGGGCGAGGTAGCCCGGGACATCGTCCGAGCCGGGGCGTCGTACGGCAGTTCGCACCAGTTAAGCGGCAGGAAAATCAACCTGGAGTTCGTCTCCGCGAACCCCACCGGACCGCTTCTTGTCAGCCATTCGCGCTGGGCGGCGGTTGGTGACAGTCTGGCTCGCGTCTTTCAGGCAGTCGGAGCAGATGTCACCCGGGAATACTACTTCAACGATCACGGCGCCCAGATCGACAGGTTCTCGCGATCGTTGCTGGCCGTTGCCCGCGGCCTTGCGGCACCCGAGGACGGCTACGTCGGCGAATATGTGGGCGACATCGCGGCCGAGGTAGTGCGGGCTTACCCCGACGTGCTCGCGCTCCCCGACGACGAGGCGCAAGAAGTGTTCCGGCGTGAAGGTGTCGAGTTGATGTTCGCGGAGATCAAGTCGGAATTGCACGACTTCGGGGTCGACTTCGACGTCTACTTCCACGAGCAGACCCTGCACCGAAGCGGCGCGGTCGAGCGGGCGATCGCGCGGCTCACCGAGATGGGCAACACGTACGAAGCCGACGGTGCGCTGTGGCTTCGCACCAAGGAGTACGGCGACGAGAAGGACCGCGTCATCATCAGGTCGAACGGCTCGCCGGCCTACATCTCCGCGGATCTCGCCTACTACCTCGACAAACGGGAGCGGGGCTTCGACCTGCTCGTGATGATGCTGGGAGCCGACCATCACGGCTATGTGGGCCGGCTGATGGCGATGTGCCAGGCCTTCGGCGACAAGCCGCACGAAAACCTCGAGGCATTGATCGGTCAGATGGTCAGCCTGGTCCGCGACGGCAAACCGCTCCGGATGTCCAAGCGTGCCGGCACGGTGGTGACAATGGAAGACCTCGTCGGCGCCGTCGGTGTGGATGCCGCACGTTACGCGCTGATCCGGTATTCGAGCGACTCCAACATCGACATCGACCTGCAGCTGTGGGCCAGCGCCTCCAGCGCCAACCCGATTTATTACGTGCAATACGCGCACGCCAGGCTGGCGTCGATCATGCGGCACGCCACCGATCTCGGGATTGGCCAAGTCGGTGACGACTTCGACCCTTCACTGCTGTCACATGAGCGCGAACGAGATCTGCTGCGTGCCTTGGCGGCCTTCCCTGGCGTCGTACAGACCGCCGCAGAGTTGCGTGAGCCGCATCGGATCGCCCGCTACCTGGAAGCCACTGCGTCGACGTTCCACCGCTTCTACGACGACTGCCGGGTGTTGCCCCAAGGTGACGAATACGTCACCGATGTCCACCTGGCGCGGCTGGGGCTCGTCAACGCGACTCGGCTCGTGTTCGCCCGTGGCCTAGGCCTGGTGGGCGTCTCAGCCCCCGAGCGAATGTGATGGGCGCCAGCGCGGCGCGGGCGGTGTTGTTCCGCGTGGCAAATATAAGCCCGGTCCGGCGGGCTCGTCGGCTGACGAGGAAAGTGTCGGCGCTGGTGCGCGCAACGTGACTCAACCAGTTCGGATCGCGCTGCTGGGATGCGGCGTGGTCGGCAGCGCAGTGGCCACATTGTTGGCCCAGCACCGCGTTGATCTGGAGGCGCGTTGCGGGGGCCCGTTGGAACTCGTGGGCGTCGCCGTGCGTCGACTCGACCGACGTCGCGATGTCGACCTGCCGCGGAGCATCTTCACCGCCGACGCCGAGGCCCTCGTCACACGCGAAGATGTCGACGTCGTCATCGAGGTGATCGGTGGCATCGAGCCAGCCAGGTCCTTGCTCCTCGCGGCCTTGGAGTCCGGCGCCTCTGTGGTCACCGCCAACAAGGCGCTGCTCGCCGAGGACGGTGCCACGATTTTCGAGGCGGCCGCCAAGGCCGAACGCGACATCTACTTCGAAGCCGCAGTGGGTGGCGCGATTCCGATCATCCGGCCGATGCGAGAGTCGCTGGCCGGAGATGTGGTGCACCGGGTGTTGGGCATCGTCAACGGCACGAGCAACTACATCCTCGACCAGATGGACATGGGTAGCAGATTCGACGCGGCTCTGGAGCAAGCGCAGTCTCTTGGCTACGCCGAGGCCGACCCGACCGCCGATATCGACGGCTTCGATGCGGCCGCGAAGGCGGCGATTCTCGCCGGCCTCGCGTTTCACACCAGGATCACCACCGCCGACGTACACCGCGAGGGGATTGCCGACATCAGCGCGCTCGACGTGGCGTCGGCTGCCGCGATGGGCTTTGTCATCAAGCCGTTGGCGATCTGCGTTCGAAGCGACGGTGACCAGCGCAGCACGGTATCGGTGCGAGTGCATCCGGCAATGCTGCCTCGATCTCATCCGTTGGCTGGTGTTCGCGGCGCCTTCAACGCGGTGTTCGTAGAAAGCGATGCCGCTGGCGAGCTGATGTTCTACGGACCCGGCGCCGGGGGCGCACCGACGGCCAGTGCGGTGATGGGTGACCTGGTGACGGTGGTCCGCAATCGAAGGATAGGCGTGACGGGGGCGGGCGAATCGGCCTACGCCCGATGTGAGATCGCGCCGGTCGGTGAAACGGTGACGCGCTATCACGTGGCGATGGAGGTTGCCGACCAGCCGGGGGTGCTGGCCGAGGTGGCGAAGCTGTTTGCCGCCCGCAATGTGTCGATCCAGACCGTCCGCCAGGAGGGCCATGGCGACGAGGCTCGACTGGTCGTGGTCACGCACTTGGCGACGGACGCCGCGCTGGCCGAGACGGTCGCTGATCTTCGCACCGTGCACAGTGTGCGAGACGTCACCTCGGTGCTGCGTGTCGAGGGAGTGCCGCAGTGACTCCCGCTGCAACTCACCAATGGCGAGGCGTGATCGAGGAATACCGGAAGCTGTTGCCGGTCAGCCGCAACACGCCAGTCGTCACGCTTGGGGAAGGCGGCACCCCGCTCGTGGAGTCCGGATGGTTGTCAAAGTTGACGAAGTGCACAGTTTGGCTCAAGGTCGAGGCCAACAATCCGACCGGCTCGTTCAAGGATCGGGGCATGACGATGGCGGTTTCGCACGCCGTCGAGGTGGGCGCAAAAGCCGTCGTATGCGCATCGACAGGCAACACCTCAGCGTCGATGGCAGCCTATGCGAGTCGAGGGCAACTCAAGTCTCTTGTGCTGGTGCCACACGCCCGAATCGCACATGGCAAGCTGGCTCAGGCGGTTGTGCACGAAGCCCGCATCGTCCATGTCCGAGGGGGTTTCGACGACTGCCTGCAGCTTGCGCGGTCAGTGGCCAAGGATCATCCGGTGGAGTTGGTCAATTCGGTCAACCCGATGCGCCTGGAGGGCCAAAAGACGGCAGCCTTCGAGCTCGTCGACTTCCTAGGCGAAGCTCCGGACATCCACGTGCTCCCGGTGGGCAATGCCGGCAACATCGCGTCGTACTGGAAGGGTTTCTGCCAGTACGTCGAGACGGGGCGCGCCGTGAAGACACCAGCCTTGTGGGGCTTCCAGGCCGCGGGGGCCGCTCCGCTCGTGTCGGGGCGCATCGTCACGCTCCCCGACACTGTCGCCTCCGCGATCCGGATTGGCAATCCAGCTTCCTGGGTGCTGGCGGAGGCAGCCAGGGACGCTTCTGGCGGAGTGATCGAAGCCGTGACTGATCGTCAGATCCTCGCCGCTCAACGAGACCTGGCCGCCTTGGACGGTGTCTTTGTGGAGCCGGCGTCGGCGGCCGGAGTCGCTGGGCTGGTCGTTCGGCACCAGGCCGGCCTAGTCGACGCGGGGCAGACCATCACCGTCACGGTCACCGGCCATGGGCTCAAGGACGTCGAGACGGCTATGGACTTCCGGGGAGAGTCGCCCGATTGCGTGATCGACGCAGACGTCGACGCAGTCGTTTCCGCGGCTGGCCTGTGCGATGGCTGACCTTGCCGCACGTCCGGTCACGGTTCGCGCGCCCGCGACAAGCGCGAACTTAGGACCTGGGTTCGACAGCTTCGGGCTATGCCTGAGTCTCTTCGACACGGTCACGGCCGAAGCAGGGGGCACCGGGCTCGAGATCGACGTTCGGGGCGAGGGTGCCGGCGTGGTACCTGTCGACCTGGCACACCTGGTCGCACGTGCCATGCATGCCACGTTCGAGCAGGTTGGGGTGCTACCGCCACCCCTGCGATTGACGTGCCTCAACAAAGTGCCGCATCGGCGTGGCCTTGGGTCGTCTGCGGCGGCAATCGTGGCCGGGGTGCTGGCCGCCAACGCGTTGTGCCGCGACGCCGGTCTGGACGCAGAGCAGGTGCTCGATCTAGCGGCCCGACTCGAGGGGCACGGCGACAACGTGGCCGCCTGCCTTCTCGGCGGCTTCACGATCTCTTGGGTGGAGAGCGGGCGAACGCGGGCGGTTCGGCTCGACGTACATCCGCAGGTGCGTCCGGTTGCCTTCGTCCCGCCGGGCCAGATGTGCACCGATCTGGCGCGCGGGCTGCTCCCATCGCAGGTCTCTCACTCCCGTGCCAGCGCGAACGTGGCTCGGGCTGGCCTGCTCGTCGAGGCGTTGTCACGATCACCGGAGTGGCTGTTGGCCGCCACCGAAGACTTCCTGCACCAGGAGTACCGGGCCGCAAAGATGCCGGAGTCGGCGCGGCTCGTCGCCGATCTGCGCGCATCGGGCGTGCCCGCGCTAGTTTCTGGAGCCGGCCCTTCGGTGATCGCATTCGGTACGCCGCTCCTAGAGCTGCACGCCGACCAGTGGTTACCCTCGGGCTGGTCGAGGGTGCGACTCGGTGTGGAGCCGATCGGAGCCACCGTGGTTGCAGGCCGGGAATGATCATCGACGCCGCAACGTTGCACCAGTTGGCGACACTGCGCGACACTGCGGACAGAAGGTGCTAGTGTCAGCCATGCATCGGTTCATCAGACGAGCCGACTTCTCTAGCGGATCGCAGAGAACGCTCAGTTCTTGTTGACTCAGAGCATTCCACCCGTGTCTCAAACGTGTTGGATCCAGCATGAAGGTCAGATCCGATCGGGTAGCGTCTCGGACCCAAAGTGGATGTTGGGTCCAAAGTGGACGTTGGGTTCAAGCAGAGTTATCCGACGGGGTTGACCACGACGGGTTGAATCCAAACGGGGGCCTAACCCCCAACCGGTCTGACTCACACCGAACTGAACGCTGAACTGCTTCACCGCGGGAGCAACAACCTTTATCGCACGGCGCAATCTGACTGCGCACCAGACGTGGGAAGGACCTCACGTGACTCAAACATCCGAAGCCACCCCCGCTGTCACCGGCGAATCGCCGGCTAAGACGGCCACAACGAAATCCGGTGGCCTCAGCTCAATGCTCTTGCCGGAGTTGAAACAACTTGCCGGCAGCCTCGGCATCAAAGGCGTCGCCGGGATGCGCAAGAGCGCGCTTGTCGATGCGATTGCCGGCGCACGATCCGGGGGCGGCCGTGCCAGTGAATCTCAGCGCTCGGCCATTGCGCCAGCCACGACGCGGCCAACTGCCGCTGCTGTCGCTTCCGCCGAGCAGCCTGCAGCGTCGCACAGCGACCAGCTTGGCACCGGGCACCAGCGAGACAACGGCCGTGCCGACGTCCGGGACAACAGCCGGGTGGAGAGCCAGGCCAGTGACCGCCAGCACCAAAACGGTGCCCAGGACCGTGGTCATAAGCAGAGCCAGGGCCAAGACAGCCAGGGCCAAGACAGCCAGGGCCAGTCGCAAAGCGGCCAATCTCAGCACACCCAGTCTCAGAACACCCAGAGCCAGAACACCCAGAGCCAGAACACCCAGAGCCAGAAGCACGACAGGCAAAGCAGCGACGGTGGTGACGGCTACAACTCCAACGATCGCGGCAGCGACAGCAACCGCAGCAGCGGAAGCAGCCGCAGCAGCCGCCGTCGAAGCCGGAGTCGCGACAGGTATCGCGACCGCGGCAACGAGCGCAGCAGCGAGCGCAGCAGCGAGCGCCGTCGCGACACCAACGAGCCGGATCCGCAGGTCAACGACGATGACGTGTTGACTCCTGCGGCGGGGATCCTCGACCTGCTCGACAACTACGCGTTCGTGCGGACCAGCGGATATCTGCCCGGTCCCAACGATGTCTACGTATCGCTGTCGATGGTGCGCAAGTTCGGCCTGCGCAAGGGCGACGCGATCACCGGAATGGTTCGGCAGGGCCGAGAAGGTGAGCGTCGCGAGAAGTTCAACCCGATGGTCCGCATCGATACAGTCAACGGTGCCGAGCCCGAGGTCTCCGGGCACCGGGTCGAGTTCTCCAAGCTCACCCCGCTGTACGCCGCCGACCGGTTGCGCCTCGAGACCGAGCCGAACCTGCTCATTGGGCGGCTCATCGATATCGTCGCGCCAGTAGGCAAGGGACAGCGTGGCCTCATCGTGAGCCCGTCAAAGGCCGGCAAGACGATCGTGCTGCAACAGATAGCGAATGCGATCACCACCAACAACCCGGAGTGCCACCTGATGGTGGTCCTGGTCGACGAGCGACCCGAAGAAGTCACCGACATGCAACGGGCGGTCAAGGGCGAAGTCATCGCCTCGACGTTCGATCGTCCGGCCGATGACCACACGACGGTCGCCGAGTTGGCCATCGAGCGCGCCAAACGGCTCGTCGAGCTCGGCCATGACGTCGTCGTACTGCTGGACTCCATCACCCGTCTCGGCCGCGCCTACAACCTGGCGGCACCAGCCAGTGGTCGAATCCTGTCGGGTGGTGTCGACTCCTCCGCGCTGTACCCGCCGAAGAGGTTCTTTGGCGCTGCGCGCAACATCGAGGATGGTGGTTCGTTGACGATCCTTGCCACCGCCCTGATCGAGACCGGGTCGAAGATGGACGAGGTCATCTTCGAGGAGTTCAAGGGCACCGGCAACATGGAGTTGCGACTGCGTCGCGAGTTTGCCGACAAGCGCATCTTCCCGGCAATCGACGTCGACGCATCAGGCACCCGCCGCGAAGAGCTCCTGATGGCAAGGGACGAGCTTCAGATCGTGTGGAAACTGCGTCGCGTGCTGTCAGGTCTTGACGGCCAGCAAGCCCTCGAGCTTCTGCTTGACAAGCTAAGGAAGACGAAGAGCAACGTCGAGTTCCTGATGCAGGTCAACAAAACCACCCCCACCGCCTCCGGTCTCCGCGGCACCGACGAAGACTAACCGCCGAGCTCAACCAGAAGTGGATTGTGAGCGCCGAGCCCAGCCCGACAGTCCAGCCCGTTATAACCGCCACGGCGGAGGCGGCCAAGCTACGCAGGCGCAGGAATGTGGCGCCATGGATTCGCGTTGATCAAAGTGTCAATGGCAGACTTGTAAATCGGTTCCGGTTCACGGCTGCGCTCCGCAGGCGACCCGGCGGCCTTGAGAGTGAGGACTCCATGAAGAAAGATGTCCATCCGACGTACGTCGAGACGCAGGTGACCTGCACCTGCGGCAACTCGTTTACGACTCGCAGCACTGCCACCAACGGCAGCCTGCACGCCGACGTGTGCTCCAACTGCCACCCGTTCTATACCGGCAAGCAGAAGATCCTCGACACCGGTGGACGGGTCGCGCGATTCGAGGCACGTTACGCAAAGAAGGCCGCCAAGTAACAACCTGCGACGCCGGCTCCCGCATCGTGCGGTGAGCCGGCGTCATTGCTGTGTTGACTCTGTTGACTAGGCCGGCTGTGTTGACTGTGCCGGCTGTGCTGACTCAATCCCGCCGACAAGAGGTGCGAAATGTTCGAAGCCGTTGAGGGATTGGTCGCCGAGCATGCCCAACTCGAGCGACGACTGGCTGACCCTGATCTCTTCGCGGATCCAACAATGGCGCGCCGGCTCAATCAGCGGTATGCGGCGTTGACAGCCGTGGTGCGGACGTACGCCGAGTGGCAGTCGACGGTGAACGACGTCCAAGCCGCGCGGGAGCTGTCCAGCGAGGACGACGCGTTCTTTGCCGAGGCGGAACGGCTCGACGCTCACCGGTCAATGCTCGAGGAACGGCTGCGGCGACTACTCGTGCCTCGAGACGAGATCGACGACAAGGACGCGATCCTCGACATCAAGGCGGGCGAGGGCGGCGAGGAGTCCGCGCTGTTCGCCGCCGACTTGTTGCGGATGTATCTGCGCTACGCCGAACGGCGGGGGTGGAAAACCGAATTGCTCGACGACACGCCTAGTGACCTGGGCGGTGTCAAGAGTGCAACGCTGGCCGTGAAAGCGAAGGGCACGTCGGAGCCGGGCGAGGCGCCGTTTGCGCTGTTGAAGTTCGAAGGGGGCGTGCACCGCGTCCAGCGCGTTCCAGTTACCGAGTCGCAGGGACGCATCCACACGTCAGCCGCCGGAGTGCTGGTGATGCCCGAGGCCGAGCCCGTCGACGTCACCGTAGACGAGAACGACCTGCGCGTCGACGTGTTCAGATCATCTGGCCCGGGGGGACAAAGTGTCAACACCACCGACTCGGCGGTGCGGATCACCCATGTCCCGACCGGCATCGTGGTGCAATGCCAAAACCAGAAGAGCCAGCTGCAAAACCGTGACCAGGCCATGCGCGTGTTGCGGTCACGCCTGCTGCAGTTGGCCCAAGACCAGGCAGACTCCGACGCCTCGGATGCGCGCCGGTCCCAAATCCGCACCGTGGATCGGTCCGAACGCATCCGCACCTACAACTACCCCGAGAACCGGATCACCGACCATCGGGTCGGCTACAAGTCCTACCACTTGGACCAGGTGCTGCAAGGCGACATCCAAGATGTCATCGACGCGTGCGTCAACGCTGACCTGGCCGAGCGGCTGGCTGCGGTGGAGTCCTCGGCGTCATGACGCGAACTCTCAAAGCCCGCGCAGGTGGGGGCGTCGGGAAGGGAGCGGGTCATTCGGCGACGTACGACGTCTTGGCACGGGCGGCAGCCGAGTTGGCCGAGGCCGGGGTGGAGGCAGCTCGCCACGACGCGGAATCGCTGCTGGCGTGGAGTCTCGGGATAACGCGCACCGGCCTGATGAGCATCCGTGAGCTTGACTGCGACACCGTGCAGCGCTTCCGCGTTGCCATCGCGCGCCGGGCGACCCGCGAGCCGCTCCAGCACATCACCGGCCGGGCCGCGTTCCGCTATCTCGACCTGGAGGTGGGACCGGGCGTTTTTGTTCCCCGGCCGGAGACGGAGCTGGTGGCGGGGCAGGCCATCGCGGAGTTGCGTCGGATCATCGACGGCGGAGTCGACAGCCCGGTCGCGGTCGACCTGTGTACCGGCTCCGGGCCGGTCGCACTGGCGATGGCAACCGAGGCGCCGGGGTGTCGAGTCACGGGGATAGAGATCTCAGCGCTTGCTCATGCCTATGCCGAGCGCAACGCCAGCGGCAGCGGGGTGGAGATCCGGCTTGGCGACATCGCGGAGGTCTCGGCGGACTTGGCCGGCGTCGCCGACGTCGTGACGGCCAACCCGCCGTACATCCCGTTGGCGGCCTTCGAGTCGGTCGCAGCGGAGGCGCGTGACTTCGACCCGCCGGTGGCCCTGTGGTCCGGAGTGGACGGGCTCGACGCGATCCGCGTCGTAGCCAAGGTCGCTGCTCGGTTATTGCGAGCCGGGGGACTGGTTCTGTGTGAGCACGCCGACGCCCAGGGCGAGACAGCGCCGGACGTCTTCGCGGCAAGTGGTGACTGGACGCAGATCCGTGACCACCTGGACCTGGCCGGTCGCCCGCGGTTCGTCACCGCGCGTCGGGTGTGCCGATCATCCGCGCGGGCTGGCACCATAGGGTCGTGAACGAGGTCTACTCCTGCAACGACCCGGTGCGGCGGTCGGCAGGTTTCGCGGAAGCCAAACGAGCGCTCGCGCGAAGCGGCCTCGTGGTGGCACCAACCGACACCGTGTATGGCATCGCCGCCGACGCGTTCGATCCGGTCGGAGTACGCCGACTCTTGCGGGCCAAGGGCCGAGGGCGTGATGTGCCGACACCGGTGTTGATCGCGTCGAACGACGCGTTGGGAGCGCTCACCACCAACCTGAGCCCCGACGCACGAGAGCTGGCCGCGACGTTCTGGCCCGGGGGCCTTACGCTGGTCTGCCGCCAACAGCCGAGCCTGAGCTGGGATCTCGGCGACAGCCGCGGCACCGTTGCCCTGCGGATCCCCAACCAGAAGGATGCTCTCGACTTGTTGCGCGACAACGGGCCGTTGGCGGTGAGCAGTGCCAACGTCACCGGACAACCACCGGCGACGTCGGTCGCGGAGGCGCTGGACATGCTCGGTGACGCCATCGACGTCTACCTCGACGCGGGGGATGCCCCAGGCGCCGTTCCCTCGACGATCGTCGACGCGACCGGTGATGTGCTGAGGGTTGTTCGCATCGGCATCTTGTCGCTTGAGGAGTTGCGCGACGTCGTCCCGTCCGTCGCGGCCGCCGAGCCGGGCTGATGCGCGAGTATCTGCTGGTCTTCATCACCGCCGGCGCTGTCACCTATCTGCTTTCGGTGATTGCCCGTGAGCTGGCGATGCGCACCGGTGCCTATGCGCGGGTCCGCGATCGTGACGTGCACGAGGTCCCAATCCCCTACTTCGGCGGAGTCGCGATCATGGGGGGCGTCACCGCGGCGTACCTGTTGGCCGCACGGCTGCCGTTCCTCGGCCACACACCGGTGCACGGACTGATCTTTCATGACGCCGGAGCGGTGCTGCTCGGGGGCGCGGTGATCTGTGTAGTCGGCATCATCGATGACGTCTTCGAGCTGGACGCGGTGACCAAGTTTGCCGGTGAGGTGCTGGCGGCGGGCGTGGTGGTCGTGCAGGGTGTGCAGATCCTCTGGCTTCCGCTGCCGAACTCGGGCGCGATCTTGACGTTTACACTGCAGGGCTCGCAGGCCGCGCTGCTTACGGTTCTCTACATCGTGGCGACCGTCAACGCGGTCAACTTCGTGGACGGCCTTGATGGCCTGGCGGCCGGCGTGGTGGGGATAGGAGCGATCGCATTCTTCTCGTTTTCGATCCTGCTGGTCTTCGTCAACAACGTTGAGAGAGCGACCACCGCTGCCTTACTCACAGCGGCGCTGGGTGGGGCGTGCCTCGGCTTCTTGCCGCACAACTTCTTCCCGGCGCGAATGTTCATGGGCGACTCGGGCGCCTTGCTGATCGGCTTCTTGCTGTCGTGCTCGGCGATCAGTCTGACCGGCCAGTTCCCGACCTCGACGCTGCCACGCGGCATCGCCGGAGCCAGCGCCAGCCTGCTCCCGGCGATCCTGCCGCTGTTGTTGCCGTTCGCGGTCCTCGTGGTGCCGTTTATCGACCTGGTGCTTGCCGTCGTACGGCGCACTCGAGCCGGTCGCTCGCCGTTCGCACCGGACAAGAAGCACCTCCATCACCGACTGCTCGAGATCGGGCATTCCCAGCGTCGTGCCGTACTGGTGATGTATCTGTGGACGGCGCTCGTCGCGTTCGGGGTCTTGCTGGTCAGCCTCTTCTCGGGATGGTGGTCGTTGATCGGCCTGTCAATCATGGCTGTCACGGCGCTATTGCTGACATTCGGTATACCGGGCCACTCGGGCCTGATCGAGAGCGACACCCAGTAGCGGTTTCAGGTGGTCTGCGGAGCCCTTCGGAGGCGTCGAAGCTGCGTCTGCGATTAGGTCCGTCTCAGGGCCTTGTGCTATTTTTTATGCGCATCCCGACCCAGGGGTGACTTCCCCCGAATGATCGAGGACGGCCGCCACCATGACGACCGACACCGTGTTCCGGTCCCCACCGCATTGGCACCTTAGAGCCCGCGGCACCCTCGTTTTGCCCTCTGCTGTTGACATGGGCGTGCTCACTTCCGGCAGGAAAGGACTGATCGACAGGTGAAGGGGTCTCTCGCACTGGCCAGGGCGGTCGCAAACCAGCGACGTCCCATGCTCCTCGCCGGTGCACTGGCAGTTGCCGGATTTTGGATCACGGTGCCGTTGGGGCGGTGGCCCCTCGGCATGTTCTTTGCGGTCGGCAGCGTGCTTGGGCTTCTCAACTACCTGGCAACCGAGGTGGCACTCAAGCGCACCGTCGAGAGTGCCGAGCCGCTGAGCCGCACCGAGTTCGCCACCTCGGCCTTCTTCAGGCTGCTCGGAGTCTCTCTCATTGCCGGTGTGCTCACCATCGTCTTCTGGCCCGACGGTGCGGCATCGCTGTTCGGGTTGGCGCTGTTCCGGCTGATTGCCCTAGTTCTGACGGGCCTCCCGCTGCTACGGGAGCTGAAGAAGGCAGCATGAGCGCGGTACCGCTTAGCGAGACTGGCTCTGGCATCGATGTCGGCAACCACATCACCGGCACATGGCTGGGGCTCACCTTCAACCTCGACACGATCTGGTCGACGCTCTTCGCCGGCGCCGTGGTGCTCGGCCTCGGGTTCTGGCTGCGCTCGAAATCGTCCTCGGGAGTGCCCAGCAAGATCCAGCTGTTCTGGGAGAGCTTGGTCACCGAGGTCACGCATCAGGTGCAGGACAACCTCGGCCGAGTCAACCCGTTCGTGGTGCCGCTGGCGATCGCCCTCTTCATCTTCATTTTGGTGTCCAACTGGGTGGAGGTGATCCCCAGTGGGGAGGGTCCGCGCTATCTGCCCGCACCGACGGCCGACGTCAACTTGGTCTATGCGCTCGCATTGCTGGTGATCGTCGGAGTCCACGTGTTCGGTGTCCGTTCTCGGGGGCTGAAGAACTATGTCAAGCACTTCTTTCAGCCCTACCCGATCATGTTTCCCCTTAACATCCTCGAGGAGATCATGAAGCCGTTCACGCTCGCTCTGCGGCTGTTCGGGAACATCTTCGCCGGTGGCATCATGATTTCCCTCATCGCGTCCCTGTTCCCGCTTTATCTCCTGTGGGGACCCAACATCATCTGGAAGCTGTTCGACATGTTCATCGGCGGCATCCAGGCATTCATCTTCGCGCTATTGACCGTCCTGTACTTCGGCATGGCTGGCGACACCCACGAAGACGAGGGCTACGAAGACGGCACCCAGTCGAGCTCGGCCGAGAACGCCGACTCGTCCCAGCCCGAAGGGGCTCGCGAGCCGCAACCGGCGGCTGGCTAACCACCCAAGGCGACGGGCCAGCCCGGTTGCCAACAGCAAGGAGAGAAATGGCAGACCCCAGCAGCACTGACTCGGCCATCAAGACCGCTGGCGCGTTCATCGGCGGTGGGCTTGCCCTCGGTGGCGGTGCCATCGGCGGTGCCATCGGCGACGGTCTCGCCGGTAGCTCGTACATTCAGGGTGTGGCGCGTCAGCCCGAGGCACAGGGGCGCTTGCAGACGATCTTCTTCTTGACGGTCGGTCTGTGTGAGGCGTTCTTCTTCATCAACCTCGCCTTCATGGCTCTCTTCGTCTTTGTGCTCGGCAAGTAACGAGAGTCGAAGGGACACCGGATATGGCCAAGACGAACCAGGCAGTGGGCAACTTCTTGGTGCCAAACGCCACGTTCTTCGTGGAGCTGATCGCCTTCGTCATCATCTTGTGGGTGCTCGGCAAATATGTGGTGCCGATCGTCAACAAAGCGATGACGGACCGCCAGGCCCGCATCAAGAAGCAGTTCGAAGATCTCGAACATGCCCAGACCAGGGCCGAGTCTGCGGAACAGAAATACCGTTCGCAGCTGGTCGAGGCACGGCATGAAGCGGCCCGCATCCGGGAAGAGGCACGCGAGCAGGGGGCCGCGATCATCGCCGAGATGCGCGAACAGGCGCAGGCGGAGTCCCAGCGCATCCTCAAGCACGCGAACGCCCAACTTGCGGCCGAGCGTCAGCAGGTCGTCCAGCAGTTGCGGACCGAGATGGGCAGCATGGCGACGACGCTGGCGGGTCGGATCGTCGGTGAGTCGCTCGAAGACGATGCTCGCCGCAGTCGCACAGTGGAGCGGTTCATTGCCAGTCTGGAGACACATCAGTCGTCGAGTAGCTCGGGGGCCCGCTGATGCAGGCGGGTTCCGCCAGGTCGCAGGCGACCGTGCTGGATGCGGTCGATGAACAACTACGAGCAGGCCCCGACCTGATCATGCTTGGCGACGACTTGTACGCCGTGGCCGCCATCCTCGATACGGAGGGGACGCTGCGGCGGGTGCTCACCGAGCCGGCTGTCGCAGTTGAAGCCAAGACGACATTGGTGACGGGGTTGTTGGAAGGCAAGATCGGCGACCCGGCGCTGTCGGTGGTGCTGGCAGCGATTAGGTACCGTTGGTCGCGGGGGCGTGACCTGGCTGACGCCCTGGAGCGGGCCGGCATCACGGCGCAGGTGGCGAAGGCAGAGCAGACCGGACAACTGGACAACCTCGAAGATGATCTGTTCCGGTTCGGCCGGATCCTCGAAGCCCAGCCCGGCCTTCGCGATGCGTTGGCTGACCCAGCCGCGCCGCTCGAGGGCAAGCGTGAACTCCTGCATCACCTCCTGGAGGGCAAGGTTGGTGAGTCCACCAAGAAACTGCTCGACCAAGCGGTGACGGGGCGGCACCGCACGCTGGCGGCCACGTTGACCTACTACCAGACGGTCGCCGCTGCCCGACGCAAACGCCTGGTAGCGACGGCCTGGGTCGCGGCTCCCCTCAGCGACGACCACAAGCAACGACTGGCGCGAGCACTGGCCGAGCAATGTTCCCGCGAGATCCATCTGAACGTGGTAGTCGACCCAAACGTGCTCGGCGGCGTGCGGGTCGCGCTCGGCGATGAAGTCATCGACTCCACCATCGAAACCAGGCTTGCCCAGGCCTACCGCAGGCTGGCGTCCTAACGACACACCGGCTACTTCGGGCTAGCGCGGCGACTCACCCAACAAGCCAACACCCAAAACAGTTCAACCAGGAACAAGGGTTCAGGAGAGCAGAGGCAAGGACATGACGGAGCTGACGATCCGCCCGGAGGAGATCCAGGAGGCGCTACAGCGCTTCGTTTCCGACTACAAACCGGAGGCAGCGACCCGGGAAGAGGTCGGCACCGTCGCCGAGGCGATGGACGGCATCGCCCGTGTCGAGGGGTTGCCGTCGGCAATGGCCAATGAGCTGTTGGAGTTCGAGGACGGCACACTGGGAATTGCGCTGAACCTGGACCTGCGCGAGATCGGTGTCGTTGTCCTGGGAGACTTCTCCGGTATCGAGGAGGGCCAGCCGGTGCGACGCACCGGTGAGGTCTTGTCCGTGCCAGTCGGCGACGGCTACCTCGGCCGCGTCGTCAACCCGCTTGGGCAACCGATGGACGGGCTAGGCGATGTCGCCACCGACGCCCGGCGCGCGCTGGAGTTGCAGGCGCCGTCGGTGGTCCAGCGCCAAAAAGTCCACGAGCCCCTGCAGACCGGGCTAAAGGCCATCGACTCGCTGACGCCGATTGGTCGCGGCCAACGGCAGCTGATCATCGGCGACCGGCAGACCGGCAAGACGACGATCGCCACCGACACGATCATCAACCAGAAGCAGGCGTGGGAGTCTGGCGATCCTACCCAGCAAGTGCGATGCATCTACGTCGCGATCGGCCAGAAGGGCACGACCATCGCAGCGGTGCGTGGAGCACTGGAAGAAGCGGGGGCGATGGACTACACCACGATCGTCGCCGCGCCGGCTTCCGACGCGGCCGGTTTCAAGTACCTTGCCCCCTACACCGGCTCGGCTATTGGCCAACACTGGATGTACGACGGCAAGCATGTGCTGATCGTCTTCGACGACCTGACCAAACAAGCCGAGGCCTACCGCGCCGTGTCGCTGTTGTTGCGACGTCCACCAGGTCGGGAAGCCTACCCAGGCGACGTGTTCTACCTCCACAGCCGGCTGCTGGAGCGGTGCGCCAAACTGTCAGACGACATGGGCGCCGGCTCGATGACCGGGTTGCCGATCATCGAGACCAAGGCCAACGACATTTCGGCATTCATCCCGACCAATGTCATCTCGATCACCGACGGCCAGATTTTTTTGCAGTCCGATCTCTTCAACGCCAACCAGCGGCCGGCGATCGACGTCGGCCAGTCGGTGTCCCGTGTGGGTGGGGCGGCGATGGTGAAAGCGATGCGCAAGGTCACCGGATCACTGAAGGTCGACCTTGCGCAGTATCGTGCGATGGAGGCGTTCGCGATGTTCGCCTCCGACCTCGACGCCGCCTCTCGTCAACAACTTGAGCGCGGCTCACGGCTGATGGAGCTGTTGAAGCAACCGCAATACTCCCCTTATCCAGTCGAGGATCAAACCGTCTCGATCTGGGCGGGCACCAGCGGCAAGCTCGACGCGGTCCCGGTCGACGACGTGCTCCGCTTCGAGCGCGAGCTCCTCGACTACCTGCGCCACGAACATGCGGGGATCCTCGACGCCATCCGGGAGTCCAAGGACTTCTCCGACGACACCGAGCAGGCCCTGCAAGACGCGTACGACAAGTTCCTTGACCAGTTCGAGACTTCTGGCGGCAAGTCGCTCAAGGCCGGCCGCGAGGATTTTGAGGCGCTCGAGGACGAAGCCGTGGAGCAGGAGCAGATCGTCAAGCAGAAGCGGAGCTGAGCATGGCCACTTCGCTGCGTGAACTGCGGGCCAGGATCAAATCGGTCCAGGCCACCGCGAAGATCACGCGCGCCATGGAGCTGATCGCCGCATCGCGCATCATCAAGGCACAGCAACGGGCCAAGGCGGCGACGCCGTACGCGCGTGAACTGACCCGCGCCGTGTCCGCGGTGGCGACGTACTCCAATGTCGACCATCCGCTGACCACCGAGCAGGAGAACCCGACCCGCGCCGCAGTGCTTGTGGTGACGAGTGACCGCGGGCTTGCCGGGGCCTACTCCTCGGGGGTGCTCCGGGAAGCCGAGCGGCTCGGCGAGAAGCTGCGTTCCGAAGGCAAGCAGCCTGACCTGTATGTCAGTGGGCGTAAGGGCGTGAGCTACTACGCGTTCCGGCAGCGGCCGGTCGTGCAGAGCTGGACCGGGTTTTCCGACACCCCCACGTACGACGCCGCCCGCGAGATCGCTAACACGCTGATCGAGGCGTTCACCGCCGACGAGGGTGAGAACGCGGTCGACGAGGTGCACGTCGTCTACACTCGCTTCAAGACGATGCTTGTGCAGGAGCCGACCGATGTGCGGCTGCTGCCACTGGAGGTCATCGAGGGCGAATCGAAGCCCGAGGCTGACGAGATCCTGCCTTTGTACGAGTTCGAGCCGAGCGCTGAGGACGTGCTCGACGCGTTGTTGCCGCGTTACCTGCAAAGCCGCATCTTCTTCTGTCTGCTGCAGGCGTCGGCGTCTGAGCTGGCTGCGCGTCAGCGGGCGATGAAGTCGGCAACCGACAACGCCGAAGACTTGATCAAGGAATACACCCAAACCGCCAACCAGGCCCGCCAGGCCGGGATCACCCAAGAGATCAGCGAGATTGTCGGTGGCGTGAACGCGCTTGCCGACGCCAATGCCGGGAGTGAGTGAGAACAATGACTGCGACCCTTAGCGACACCAGCACCGAGCAGACCGCAGGAGGCGAGGGACGGATCGCCCGGGTGACCGGCCCGGTCGTCGACGTGGAGTTCGCCGCGGACTCGATCCCCGAGATGTACAACGCGCTCCATGTCGACCTTGAGCTCGGTGACGTGAAGCGGACCATCACCTTGGAGGTCGCGCAGCACATCGGTGAGGGCATGGTCCGCGCGATCTCGATGCAATCCACCGACGGCCTGGTGCGAGGAGCCACCGTCACCGACACCGGCGAGGCGATCAGCGTGCCGGTTGGTGACGTGACCAAGGGCCACGTCTTCAACGTCATCGGTGAATGTTTGAACCTCAAGGACGGCGAAGAACTCGACATTCAGGAGCGGTGGTCGATTCACCGGCTGGCTCCGGCGTTCGACGCGCTGGAGTCGAAGACCGAGATGTTCCACACCGGCATCAAGGTCATCGACCTGCTCACGCCGTATGTCCAGGGCGGCAAAATCGGGCTGTTCGGCGGCGCCGGGGTCGGCAAGACCGTGCTGATCCAGGAGATGATCGCCCGAGTTGCCCGCGACCACGGCGGCGTGTCGGTTTTCGCCGGGGTCGGCGAGCGCACCCGTGAGGGCAACGACCTGATCGCGGAGATGACCGAAACCGATGTGATCGGGCAAACCGCACTCGTCTTCGGACAGATGGACGAGCCGCCGGGCACCCGGTTGCGCGTTGGTCTGTCCGCGCTCACCATGGCGGAGTATTTCCGCGACGTGGAGAAGCTGGACGTGTTGCTCTTCATCGACAACATCTTCCGCTTCACCCAGGCCGGCTCTGAGGTGTCGACGCTGCTGGGCCGGATGCCGTCTGCGGTGGGTTATCAGCCCAACCTCGCCGACGAGATGGGGGTGCTCCAGGAGCGCATTACGTCGACCCGGGGACACTCGATCACCTCGATGCAGGCGATCTTCGTGCCCGCCGACGACTACACCGACCCGGCTCCGGCGACCACGTTCGCGCACCTGGACGCCACCACCGAGCTCTCCCGAGACATCGCGTCGCTAGGCATCTACCCCGCGGTGGATCCGTTGGCGTCCACCTCACGCATCCTCGACCCGCGCTACGTCAGTGTCGACCACTACAACACCGCCACCCGGGTCAAGCAGATCCTGCAGCGCAACAAGGAGTTGCAGGACATCATCGCGATCCTCGGTGTCGACGAGCTCTCCGAGGAAGACAAGGTCGTCGTTTCGCGGGCCCGGCGGATTCAGCGGTTTTTGTCGCAGAACACGTACGTCGCCAAGCAGTTCACCGGCATCGAAGGCTCCACAGTTTCGCTCGACGACACCGTCGAAGCGTTCACGAAGATCTGCAACGGTGACTACGACCACGTCGCCGAGCAGGCATTCTTCATGTGTGGCGGTCTCGACGACGTCGAGCGCAAGTGGAGTGAGATCCAGAAAGGCATTTGATGGCCGACATGCAGGTCGAACTCGTCGCGGCTGACCGGATCGTGTGGTCGGGCGAGGTGCGAATCTTGATCACCCGCACCCTCGACGGAGAGCTGGGCATCATGGCCAACCACGCTCCGACGATGTCGGTGTTGTCGGCGGGAACCGTGGAGATGCGCGCCCCAGACGGTGGCTATCTGGTGGCGGCTATCGACGGTGGCTTTATATCCGTAGCGAACAACCACGTCTCGATTTTGGCCGAGCATGCCACCATGTCAGACGATATCGATGTGGAGCAGGCGAGGCGCGAGCTTGAGCAGGTCAACAACAATGGCCAGGCCGCCGCGGACCCTGGTGCGGACCAGGCAGGCGTTCAAGGCCGGGCCGAGCTTCTGGAGGCGCGAATCGCGGCCGCGGAAAAGGCCTCATAACCTCAAACGAGCTCATGACTCTAAGCCTGGCTTCCGCCTGGCTTACCGGATTCAGGCGATGTTCTCCCGGAGTGTGGCGGTGCGGGCGCCCCGGATGGTGAGGCTGCCGAGGAGGAGCGCCACGCACAGCAAGAGCGTGAAGGCGACGCCGAGTAGTGCGGCTATCGCGGTGACGTTGAGTGAGGGCAGCACGCGTGGTGTGAACGTGCTGTCGGCGTACCCCAACGTGATGGTGCGGACCACGACGTACTGCGCCAGTGCGCCGGCCAGGATGCCGGCGACCGCTGCGGTGCCCAGAACCGCGGTGAACTCCGAGGCGACGGCGGTGACGATGGAGCGCCGTCGTAGGCCGACGACGCGCAGCGATGCGGCGTCTTTGCGACGGGCGGGTATCTGCACGGCCATGTTGACCGCGAGCCCGGCAAGCGCGAGCAAGATCACGATGACGGTGACCACGAGATAGAGGTTGAGGGCCAAAGCATAGGCGTCCTGGTCGAGCGTGTGGCGCACCTGTTGGAGGGTGATGCGTTGGGTGATCCCATGAACCGCCAGCTGGTTGACGATGGCGTGCGGGGTGTCTGATCTGGCCAAAATGTAGACGGTGGTCTCGGCCGCCGGTATCTGGTTGGTGCGGCTGTACATCGTGTAGTCCACGAGCAAGGCGGCAGGGCCGAAGAACGGTGAATCAGCACCGGCAGCACGGACGGCACGTCGTCGGGGGTGAGCAGGGAGACCGACTGCTTGCCGTGGGAGTCGAGGTTGGCAATCAGCGTTGTTCCGGCGGTGTGCGTGCCGGTCACGGACGGGGCGCCGTACACGAACGAGCTGTAGCCGCGCCAACCGATGCGGGCGAAGTACGGCATCGGAGTGCCGTCAACGCGGACATTCTTGATTGCCAGCGTTCCGAGCGAGGTCGTTGACGCGGGGTTGTCTGCCTAAACGGGGGTCGGGTGCTTAAGGCCTCAGTGCGGTAGCTGTCCGCTGTGCCAGTGAAACTCCGTGAGCCTTAAGGTGAACCTTCAACAGGGTTAGGGCCGCGGTCCGTGGGAGGCGTCGATGGCATGGTGGCAAACCATCCTCGACAGCTTCGGGCTGCTGCTGTTGATCCCGATCGCTGGCTTTTTGTATCTGTTCGTCCGGCGGCGGTGGTTGAGCCGGTCGGGCGGGACGTTCGAATGCAGTCTGCGGATGAAGGCGGCGCGTGGTCGATCGCCAGGATCGGTGGGTCGCGGCTGGACCTTGGGGTTGGGACGCTATTCCGGTGAGAGCCTGCAGTGGTTTCGGGTCTTCTCCTTCTCGGCTCGGCCCAAGCACATGTTCGATCGTGGCTTGGAGGTGACGGCCCGCCGTACGCCGCGTGGTGCGGAGGCATTTTCGCTGTATTCCGGGCACTTGGTTGTCTCCGTCAAGCTGGCGTCGGGCGAGCTCATCGAGCTTGCGATGAGCGAGGCTGCCCTCACCGGCTTCCTGGCCTGGACCGAGGCCGCGCCGCCCGGTCACGACCGGCTGTTGTTCTGACGCCACTGACGGCTTCGACGGTTACGGCGAGCCGGGAGGGATGAACGGTAGGGCTCGATGGTGGTCCGGATTCGATGAGCCGCAGCAGACTCCTCGTGTCGAGATGTTCTTCGACGGCGTCGGCGAGCCGGTCGAGCATGATGTTGCGGGTTTCGCTGAAGCCCGGCGAACCGCTTGCCGGGCGCCAGTCGACCCCTGCCTGGATGGCCGCCTCGGTCAGCCAGGCCCGCCGGAATGAGTCGTTCTCGAATGCGCCTTGCCACGTAGTTCCCCACACCGCGCCCAATCGCCAGCCGTCAAGGAATGGCTGGGCGTCAAGCGCAGGCAGATCTCCGGAGAGAGTGGTCACGCCGTGGTGGATCTCATATCCGGCCACCGCCTCGCCGCGCCACGACCCGGAGGTGATCCCGAGGTGCTTGGCGTGTTGGAAATCGACCACGGTTGGTAGCAAGCCGAGGCCCGGCACGGACCCGCGGCGAGACTCGATGTGGTCGACGATTGAGGTGGCGAGCATCTGGTGACCACCACAGATGCCCAGCACCGGCAAGCCGCTGCGCGCGCGGCTTGTCAGCACGTCGGCGCGATGGCGTTGCCGGAGCCACTCGAGCTCCTCCACGGTTGCCCTGGTGCCCGGCAACACCACCAGGTCGGCGGACGCTACCGCATCGGGATCGGCCGTGACGGTGACGGCAACGCCGGGTTCCATCGCCAACGCGTCGATGTCGGTGGCGTTTGATACGCGGGGGAAGCGGATGACCGCGACCCGCAGCGTCGTACCATCTGTGGATCTCGATGACGACCAACCCCCGACGGCTAGTGCATCTTCGGCGTCCATCCAGACGTCGGGCAGCCACGGCAGCACACCCAAGACCGGACGGTGGGTGGCGCGGCGCAACGCGTCGAGGCCAGGTGTGAGCAGGCCGATGTCGCCTCGGAACTTGTTGACCACCCAGCCAACGATCAACTCCTGGTCTGCGTGGCGGACAGCTCGCCGTACGGCTGGCCCATCAACACCACGTGCGAACGCCGGTCGCTGCCCGGCTTGAGCAACACCGGGTTCATCGCCGCCTCGGGAACTGCCCCAGCGGCCATGGCCTGCAGCCAGTGTGCCCGGCCGATCTCCGACCCGTCGGGACAGACCATCGAGTTGTTCGACATGTTCTGCGCCTTGAACGGCGCCACGCGCACGCCCTGGCGCGCCAACCACCCGCACAGTCCCGCAGTCACCAACGACTTGCCGGCATCTGAGGTCGTGCCTGCGATCAGCAGGCCACCGCGCAGTTGACACATCCCCACAGTCTGGTGCACGACGACACGTCCCAAAGCGTCATGGGGTTCCCTCTGCGCTTCGACGGGCGGCCGTAGAGTGACGGGCATGGTCAACCTGACAAAGATTTACACGCGGACAGGCGATGCCGGCAGCACTCGTCTCGGCGACATGAGTCTCACAGACAAGACCGACTTGCGGCTGGCGGCCTATGCGGACGTCGACGAGGCCAACTCTCAGATCGGCTATGCGGTAGCTGCCGGAGACCTCGAGCAAGAAGTCTGCGAAATCCTCACTAGGGTTCAAAATGATCTGTTCGACGTTGGTGCTGACTTCGCGTGTCCCATCGTGGAAGACCCGAAGTATCCACCCTTGCGCGTCGAGCCGGATTACGTCGACCGGCTCGAGAGCTGGTGTGACCACTTCAACGAGCCTCTGGAGAACCTGCGGTCGTTCATCTTGCCGGGAGGCACGCCGGGTGCGGCGTTGCTGCATGTGGCGCGGACCGTCGTACGACGGGCAGAGCGCTCGGCCTGGGCTGCGTACGCCGAGCATGGGGCCACCATGAACCTGCACGCCATCAAGTACCTCAACCGACTCAGCGACTTGCTGTTCATCCTGGGTCGCCACGCCAACCGCGAGGCTGGGGACGTGTTGTGGCGCCCGGGCGGCGACCACGAACGTGACACCTAGCGAGCGATGGCGAGCGTCTCGAAATCACCGGACCTATGGAGTCGGCTCTGGGTCCGCCAACTCGAACACCGTTGAGTCTTACTAAGCTCGTCGCTGCCGCGGTCGGAGTCGCCGACGTTGACCCATATCGGAGGAGCTAAGTGGTGGCAAGCAAGTTGTTCGTCGTGGGCGCGGGCCTGATGGGCGCGGGCATTGCCCAGGTGGCGGCGACGGCCGGCTGGGATGTGACGGTTCACGACGTCACGCCGACAGCCCTGGACCATGGCATGGCAGGGATCGACAAGTCGCTGTCCAGATTCGCAACCAAGGGCACGCTAAGCGAAGAGGATCACGAAGCCGCGCTGGGACGCATCGGCACAACCCAAGACCTCGATGCCGCCGCGGACGCAGACATCGTGGTCGAGGCGGTGTATGAAGACCTCGGCGTGAAGCATGACGTCTTCAAGGTGCTCGACAACGTGTGCCGAGATGGTGCAATCTTGGCGACCAACACCTCGGCGATCCCGATCACCAAGATCGCTGGCGTGACCCGGCGCCCCGAGAACGTGGTCGGAACCCATTTCTTCTCCCCGGTGCCGATGATGCGGTTGTGTGAGTTGGTTCGTGGCCACAAGACAGATGACGACACCTTGCGAGCGGCACGCGACTTCGCCGAAGGTGTCGGAAAGACCTGCGTCGTGGTCAACCGAGATGTCGCCGGTTTTATCACTACACGGCTCATCACGGCTTTGGTGATGGAGGCCATCGCCCTCTACGAATCCGGCGTAGCGAGCGCAGAGGACATCGACACTGCCTGCAAGCTCGGCTTCGGGCATGCGATGGGACCCCTGGCAACGACTGACCTCACCGGTGTCGACATCTTGCGCGATGCCAGCATGAACATCTACCACGAGAGCGCGGATGCCAAGTTCTTCCCGCCCGAGTTGCTGACGCGGATGGTCGACGCTGGTGATCTCGGGCGCAAGTCCGGCCACGGCTTCTTCGACTACGCCTGACAGCCGGGCCGGGCTCGACTCGCTGGCCACCGCCAAATTCGGCCTGCAGTCTGATTGCCGTGTGACACACGCCGCATCGTCGGGGTTGACTGGTGGGGGCGGTCGCGCGGAATTACGGTCATCGCCTATCAACCTAACAACCACCGGATTCGCCACCATGGGAGCTGACTTGAACCTGATCTGACGTCGCATTGTTACCGGCACGACATCCAATTGCGTGGACAAGTTGCGCTTGGACAGGCAACCATTTGACTACCGCGAGCGTCAAACGTGAAAGCAGCGGTAACGGGTACGAGCACCTTCGGGGAGGTGTCATGGCAGTAAGTTCGGTGACCGACCAGGTTCACCTCGGCACTCACGTTGACGTGCGAAACGTTGCCGAAGCTCGTGCCACGCTCAATGCCGTGCTGGAGACGGCAGGCGGAGACGTAGTCGTGGATCTGGCCGGTCTGGAGGTCATCGATGCGGCTGGGCTCGGCATGTTGACCGCCGCACACTTGCGCTGCGAGCGTGCCGGTCATCACCTGATCTTGCGCAACTGCCCCAACGAGATCCGCCGAGTATTCGCACTGACCAGACTCAATCGCATTTTCCACCTCGAGCGAGATGACACCGGGGACGACCACCACCGCCACGCCACCGGCTCCGAAGAAGACGGTCAGATCTCAGCCTGACGGGCGCACCAAACGCGTCAAGTTCCGGCGCTGAACCGGTCTAAACGCCTGATCGTTGGGCTGGGGGACGCGCTCCAAACGCGGCAAGTTCCGACGCAGAGCCAGTCTGGACCGGCTGAAAGCCTGATCCGAGCAGCCAAGCCCGTTCGTTGCACCTTTGGCCTGGGCGAGCCACCGCGTCGTACGCTTCGGGCATGACACCAGGCGCGCAGCGCGGGCGTGATCGTCCCTGGATGATGCGCACGTACGCCGGACACAGCTCCGCGGCGGGTTCCAACGCGTTGTATCTACGCAACCTGGCCAAGGGCCAAACCGGGCTGTCGGTCGCCTTCGACCTGCCGACGCAAACCGGCTACGACCCGGATTCTCCGCTGGCTCGAGGCGAAGTCGGCAAGGTCGGCGTGCCGGTCTCACACCTTGGCGAGATGCGCCGCCTGTTCGACGGTATCCCGCTTGCGGCGATGAACACGTCAATGACGATCAACGCCACGGCCATGTGGCTGCTGGCCTTATATCAGGTCCTCGCCGAGGAGCACGGGGTCGACCCCCGACAGCTACAGGGAACCACCCAGAACGACATCATCAAGGAATACCTGTCCCGAGGAACCTATGTCTTCCCACCAGAGGCGTCGTTGCGGCTCACGACCGACCTGATCGCCTAAACGGTCAACGAGATGCCGAAGTGGAATCCGGTCAACGTCTGCAGCTACCAAGTGCAGGAGGCCGGCGCGACGCCGGTGCAGGAGATCGCCTACGCGCTGTCCAACGCCATCGCCGTGCTCGACGCGGTGCGCGCACGCGTGGAGGAGGAGCTCATGGGCCAGGTCTTCTCGCGGATCTCATTCTTCGTCAACGCCGGCGTGCGGTTCATCGAGGAGCACGCCAAGCTGCGGGCGATGGGCGAGCTGTGGGAGCAGATCGGCCGCGAGCGCTACGGCGTCGAGGACCCCAGGCAGCTGCGCTTCCGCTACGGCGTGCAGGTCAACTCGCTCGGGCTCACCGAGTCCCAGCCGGAGAACAACGTCCAGCGCATCGTGCTCGAGGCGCTCGCCGTCACGCTGGGGCGCAACGCCCGCGCGCGGGCGATCCAGCTGCCCGCCTGGAACGAGGCGCTCGGGCT
>JBPCQA010000036.1:0-119317 GCA_050998615.1 Nocardioidaceae bacterium | reverse complement strand
AGGCCAAGGCCAAGCAGCTCCGCCCCTTCGCGGAGAAGCTGATCACGCTCGCGACGCGCTGGGACCCTCCGGCCCCCCCCCAGGTCCTCCGTGACATCCCTGACCGTGATGTGGTCGCGAAGCTCTTCCACGAGATCGGGCCACGGTTCGAGGAGCGACAGGGCGGCTACACCCGGATCCTCAAGCTCGGGCCGCGGAAGGGCGACGGTGCCCCGATGGCGCGGATCGAGCTGGTCGAGCGCGAAGGGTTCTAGCGCGTGCCCGAGCGGCCCGCCCGGGGGCGCCTCCACGCTGTCGTCTCCTGGGCACTCGCTGCCGAGGTGGCGACGGTAGGGGGAGCCGCGTTCGGTTACGCCGTCGCCGGACGGAACAGCCTGCTGCTCATCCCCTGGTCGCTCCCGGCGTCGTCCCGTCCTGATGCTGATCGCCCTCGAACGCATCGAGCGATACTGGGGGCGGGGGTTCGGGATCTGGTCCGGCAAGCTGCTGGCGCTCGCGCTCTTCCTCCCGGCCCTCGCTCTGGGTTCCGGGATCCAGGAGGCGATCGCGCGATGATCATCACTCGCTGATGCCGGTCGTCAGATTGGTGCTCGCGTACGACGGGACGGGGTTTCGGGGCTGGGCGCGACAGCCGGACCCCTCCACTCGAACCATCGAAGGTGTGGTGGCGGCCCAGCTCGAGCGCGTGCTCCGGGAGCCCGTGAAGCTCGCGGTGGCCGGGCGGACGGACGCGGGGGTCCATGCGCGAGGGCAGGTCGCGTCCTTCTCGACGGTGTCGTCCATCCCGCCAGAGAGGGTCCAGAAGGCGCTGAACGGCGCCTTGGCGCCCGAAGTCGTGATCCTCGATGCCCGAGACGCGCCTGAAGACTTCCACGCGCGGTACTCGGCAACGTCCCGCGAGTACGTGTACCGGATCCACGAGGCGACGCTGCCCGATCCGTTCACGGCGCGGTTCGTCTGGCACCGGCCCGGACATCTCCGACTCCAGCCGATGCGGGAGGCCGCTCGACTCCTCGTCGGTGAGCACGACTTCGCCGGCTTCAGCCGCCATCGCAAGAACGGCCGCTCGACCGTCCGGGATCTTCGGCGGCTCACGGTGGCCCGGTGCGGGGACGTCCTGTCGATCCGATCCGTGGCGGATGCGTTCCTCCATCAGATGGTCCGAACCCTCGTCGGCACGCTGGTGGCGGTGGGGGAGGGGAAACTGGAGGCGGGTTCGGTGCCGAAGATCCTGGCGGCCCGTGACCGAGACGCCGCGGGCCGGCCGGCACCGGCCCGCGGCCTCACCCTCGAGCGCGTCGGCTACCCGCCATAGCAGAACTGGTGCTTGGGAGATGAAGGGCCCATCCTGATCGGGAGATTCGCTGCGGTGATCCATGGCTCCCCTTACGTCACGACGGATATCGATGTGGTCCCGGAGAGCAGCCCCGACAACCTCGTCGGACTCTCGGCAGCCCTTCGAGCGATGAACGCGCGAATATGGACGGTGACCGAGCGGGACGGGATCGCGTTCGATCACGATGCCGCTTCCATCGCGGAAGTTCGTGTGTGTGGAGCCTGGTGACCGATCTCGGCCGGCTGGACCTCACGTTCGAACCGTCAGGCACGACCGGTTACGAGGACCTTGCACGAGAGGCATTCCGTCTCGAGATCATGGGGACGCAGGTCCACGTGGCGGCTCTGGCAGACATCGTGCGGTCCAAGGAGGCGGCGGACAGGAAGAAGGATCGGCTGGTCCTTCCCGTACTCCGCAGACTGCTCGGCGCTCTCGAGGAGGAAGGTTCCAAGGATCCCCCCCGAGCTTTGACGGAGGCGCGTTTCCGCAGGTAGCATGGGTCGTCGGCCCCGGCGGGCCGACATCTTTCACGATGAAGACCTACTCTCCTAAGCCTGAGCACATCGAACGCCGCTGGTACGTCCTGGACGCCGGCGAGCAGGTCCTCGGGCGTGTCGCCACGGAAGCCGCGGTGATCCTCCGGGGCAAGCACAAGCCGATCTTCGCCCCGCACATGGACGTGGGCGACTACGTCATCATCATCAACGCGTCCAAGGTCGTGCTCACCGGTGGCAAGGAGTCGAGGAAGATCGCTTGGCGCCACTCCGGACATCCGGGTGGCATCACGGGCACCCTCTATGAGGATCTGCTCGCGAAGAAGCCGGCGTTCGCGGTCGAGAAGGCCGTTCGGGGGATGCTTCCGAAGAACCGTCTGGGTCGGGCGATGATCAAGAAGCTCCATGTCGTCCCGGGGCCGGAGCATCACCACCAAGCGCAGAAGCCGGTGGACTGGGCGATGGGGACGCGACCCGCATGGGAGGGGATCCCGGCGCCGAGCACGGTACAGGGGAACGACAAGAAGAAGACCTCGACGAAGAAGGCCGCAGCCCAAGAGCCGGACGTCGCGGCCTCGGGCGAGTCGGCGACCGCCAAGAAGGCGACCGCCGCGAAGGCGACCGCCGCGAAGACGACGACCCAGAAGACACCCGCCAAGAAGCCGACAGCCGCGAAGACAACGACCCGGAAGAAGACGGCTGCCAAGACGACGGCCGCCAGGAAGACCACGGGGACCAAGAAGCCGACGGCGACGAAAGCGACCGCCCGAAAGGCAGCTACGAAGAAGCCCGCTGCCACGTCGACGAAGAAGAAGAAGGGGACGTAGGTGGCAACCCTCATGAAGCTCACGACCGGACGGCGCAAGGAAGCGGTCGCCCGGGTTCGCCTGATCCCGGGCACCGGGGAGTTCCTCATCAACGGCCGGCCGCTCGACGAGTACTTCCCGACGCGTGTCCATCGGATGGTCGCGCAGTCCCCGCTTCGCTCGATCGGCCGCGACAAGGAATTCGACGTCGTGGCCTCGATCACGGGAGGCGGCGTCAACGGTCAGGCGGGCGCGCTTCGACTGGGCATCGCCCGCGCCTTGCTCGAGCTGGACCCGGAGCTCCGGGGTCAGCTGAAGGCGGAGGGGTTCCTGAAGCGTGACGCGCGCGAGAAGGAGCGGCGGAAGTACGGGCTGAAGAAGGCCCGGAAGGCACCGCAGTACTCGAAGCGCTAGCTGAGGTCGCCACGACGCAGCAGCGCTATCGCGCGCTCGATGCGCCGCGTCATCAGGAAGACCTCGGTCAGGTGCCGACGTAGGCCGCGAGGTGCTCGCCGGTGAGGGTGGGTCGGGCGGCGACGAGGTCGGCGGGTGTGCCCTCGAAGACTATCCGGCCGCCGTCGTGCCCGGCGCCGGGGCCGAGGTCGATGATCCAGTCGGCGTGCGCCATGATCGCTTGGTGGTGCTCGACGACGATGACCGACTTGCCGGACTCGACGAGCCGGTCGAGCAGGCCGAGTAGGTGGTCAACGTCGGCGAGGTGCAGACCGCTGGTCGGCTCGTCGAGGACGTAGACGTCGCCCTTCTCGGCCATGTGGGTCGCCAGTTTGAGCCGCTGCCGCTCGCCACCGGACAGCGTCGTGAGCGGCTGCCCCAGCGAAAGGTAGCCGAGCCCGACGTCGGCGAGCCGGTCGAGGATCTTGTGGGCGGCCGGCGTGCGTGCCTCGCCGTCGTCGAAGAACTCCTCAGCCTCGGTCACTGCCATCGCGAGCACTTCGGCGATGGTCCGGCCGCCCAGCGTGTACTCCAACACCGACGCTTGGAACCGCTTCCCCTCGCACTCCTCGCAGGTGGATGCGACGGTGGCCATGATGCCCAGGTCGGTGTAGATGACGCCGGCGCCGTTGCAGGTAGGGCAGGCGCCCTCGGAGTTGGAGCTGAACAGTGCCGGTTTCACGCCGTTGGCCTTCGCGAACGCTTTGCGGATCGGTTCGAGCAGGCCGGTGTACGTGGCCGGGTTGCTGCGTCTCGAGCCCCGGATCGCGCCCTGGTCGATGACCACCACACCGTCGCGGCCGGAGACCGAGCCGTGGATCAGCGAGCTCTTGCCGGAGCCGGCGACGCCCGTGACCACGCAGAGCATCCCCAGCGGGATGTCGACGTCCACGTCTTGGAGGTTCTGCGTCGACGCGCCGCGGATCTCCAGCGCGCCGGACGACGAGCGCACCGATGCCTTGACGTCGAGATGGCGGCCGGTGATGGTGTCGCTCCCCCGCAGTCCCTCAACGGTGCCCTCGTAGCAGACGGTGCCGCCGGCTGACCCCGCGCCGGGACCGAGGTCCACGACGTGGTCGGCGATCGCGATCGACTCCGGATCGTGCTCCACCACGAGCACGGTGTTGCCCTTGTCGCGAAGCTGCAGGAGCAGGTCGTTCATCCGCTGGACGTCATGGGGGTGCAGGCCGATCGTGGGCTCGTCGAAGACGTAGGTGACGTCGGTGAGCGACGAGCCGAGGTGGCGGATCATCTTCGTGCGCTGCGCCTCTCCTCCGGAGAGGGTGCCCGACGGCCGGTCGAGCGAGAGGTAGCCGAGCCCGATCTCCGCGAAGGAGTCGAGGAGGTGCTGGAGCCCGCTGAGCAGCGGGGCCACGGATGGCTCGTCGAGGCCTCGGATCCAGTCGGCCAGGTCGCTCACCTGCATCGCGCAGACGTCGGCGATGCTCTTCCCCTCGATCTTGGACGACCGGGCCTCCTTGCTGAGTCGGGTGCCGTCGCAATCGGGACAGGTCGTGAACGTCACCGCCCGCTCCACGAAGGCGCGGATGTGCGGCTGCAGTGCGTCGACGTCCCTGGACAGGCGCGACTTCTGGATCTTCGGGATCAGGCCCTCATACGTCAGGTTGATCCCGTCGACCACGATCTTGGTCGGCTCCTTGTGGAGCAGGTCGTGAAGTTCCTTCTTGGTGTACGTGCGGATCGGCTTGTCCGGGTCGAAGAAGCCGCAGCCGCGGAAGATGCGGCCGTACCAGCCGTCCACGCTGTAGCCGGGGATGGTGAGCGCACCCTCGTTGAGCGACAAGCTCTCGTCGTACAGCGCAGACAGATCGAAGTCGGTGACCGAGCCCATACCCTGCAGCGCGGACACATGCCGCCGAGCCGGTGGAAGGTCGCCTTCTCGGTCTTCGTCTTGCCGACGCCGCGCTCGACGGTGATCGCACCGCTGGCCTTCACCGAGGGGACGTTGAACGAGTACGCGTTGGGCGAGCCGACGTGCGGCTTCCCGAGCCTGCTGAAGAGGATGCGCAGCATCGCGTTGGTGTCGGAGGCGGTGCCGACGGTGGGGCGGGGGTTGGAGCCCATCCGCTCTTGGGTCCACGATGATCGCCGTCGTCAGGCCATCCAGTACGTCGACCTCCGGGCGCGCCAGCGCCGGCATGAAGCCTTGGACGAAGGCGCTGTAGGTCCCGTTGATCATCCGCTGCGACTCCGCGCCGATCGTGTCGAACACCAGCGAGCGCTTGCCCGAGCCGGAGACGCCGGTGAACATCGTCAGCCGGCGCTTCGGGATCTCGATGCTGACGTCCTTGAGGTTGTTCTCGCGCGCGCCGTGCACGCGGATCAGGTCGTGGCTGTCGGCACCGTGCAACGCAGCCGTCTGCTTGCGTTCGCCGGCTGCACCGGCTTCGACATGCTCAATCGGCTCGAGAACACGAGCTCGCTCGCGTTCCTCTCGGCTCAATCGTGTGTCCGTCTTCGTGGCCATGCTCATCGTGTCTCCATCTGTTAGGCGGGGCCGCCTTGGCGGGCTCCGTCGGCGTCGCGTGGCTCGATCTGCTTCGAGGAGTACGCCTGGTTCGCCTTCGCTTGGGCCGGTGGAGCCGCTGTGCCCCGGCCCCGGGGCGCGCCCGGCCGAGGCGTCAGATTAACCAGCGGCAGTCGCGCTTCAGCTCGCGGTCCGGCAGTTCGTTCACCTCGCGCCAACAGGTTTCGGCACTCATCGGTCCTAAACCAGCCCGACTACCGTCGCCAGGTCGGAAACGGAATGCAGCACGGTCTTGACTCCCGGAGTGGAAGCGCCGGTCATGGTCACTCCTGAAGGCGTGGGTCACATCGACCCTGTGTGTACGGTCGTGTTAAGACGAACGACTGGGTCGAGGAAGCTCCGCGATCTCTGCCTTCGAGCGTTTCCGGACCCGGTTTGCGGTGATAGGTTCAGCCCGACCGCCGTACTGGCGGGTTGGAGAGGACGCCGGCATGACCACTGAGACCACTTCTCGGGATAAGAAGATCGGCGGCATCGAGGTCCGCTCGATCGACTATGTGCCGCTCAGTGAGCGGCATGGCAGGTTGTGGCATCTCGGCCCGCTGTGGTTCATGAGCAATGCGCAGATCGCCACGCTCGCAGTCGGTGTCTTGGGCGTCACCACCGGCGGCAACCTGATCTGGTCGCTGATCGCCGTGATCTTGGGCGTGTTCACCGGGACGTTCTTCATGGCCGCACACTCGTCGCAGGGCCCGCAGCTCGGCTTGCCGCAGATGATCCAGTCCCGCCCTCAGTTCGGGTACGTCGGAGCGATCCTGGTCTGGCTGTTCGCCTACATCCAGTACGCCGGCTTCAACATCTTCAACACCCAACTGGCTGCCGAATCCGTGCAGGCGACGGTGAGCGGTGGCACAAAGCTCTGGATCGTGGTGGCGACCGTGCTCGGCGTGCTCGCGGCGGTGGTGGGCTACGACTTGATCCACAAGATGGAGCGGTTCTTGACCTATGGCTTCATCTTGCTGTTCGGCATCATCAGCATCGTCGTGCTGACGCTGTCTTATCCGGCCGGATCCTTCGACTTCGGCAACTTCAACCTGACACCGTTCTTGCTGCAATACTCCGTGGTCGCCGGCTACCAGATCAGCTGGGCAATCTACGTGTCCGACTATTCTCGCTACCTCCCGCCGGACGTCACCATCAAGAAGACGTTCTTGTGGACGTACGGCGGCTCCGCCCTAGGCGCCATCTGGATCATGTGCATCGGCTCGGCGCTCGCCGCCTGGCTAGGGACCGGGAGCAAGTTCGACGCGATAGCCGCGCTCAAGTCGTCCGGTGACCGCGTCTTCTCCGGCTTTGGCGACATTATCTTGATCTTCTCCGCGCTTGGACTGATCTCGGTCACCGCGTTGAACCTGTACGGCGGATCGCTGACCCTGATCAGCGCCTCCGACTCCTTCAAGCGGGTCCGACCGACGCTGGCTGTTCGCCTGGTGACCATTGGCTTCACCGCGTTGATCTCTCTGGTGATCGCGCTGATCAGCCCGGCCTCCTTCCTGACGAACTTCAGCAACTTCCTGCTGCTTGTGCTCTATCTCTTCATCCCGTGGACTGCGGTCAACCTGGTCGACTATTTCGTCGTACGACGGGGCCACTACGCGATCGCGGAGATCTTCAACGCGCACGGGATTTACGGTCGCTGGGGCTGGCGCGGCATTGCGGCGTACCTCATCGGTTTCGCCGCGATGGTGCCGTTCTTTAGCACCGGCCTCTTCAGCGGGCCCATCGCCGACGCTGCCAACGGTGCCGACTTCTCGCTGTTCATCGGCTTGCCCGTCTCGGGGATCCTGTATTGGTTGTTGTGCCGCAACCTTGACGTCGAGGCGGAGGAACGGCTGGCGCAAAGTGAGGCCTCAGCGTTGGAAGACGAAGCAAGTCACCATCAGCGTCCGGACCCTGACTTGGGCTCGTCCCCAGCCTGAGGTGCCTCATCTTGGTGCTCAGCGTCGGAACCTGCCGCACCACCCACCCACTCACGGTATGCGCAAGGGGACCGTTGGCTGGACCGCGAGGGCGAGCAGCTCGGAGCTGGTCAATCTAATGACCACGGAAGGCCTCTTCGAGCCACCAGGATGGTTCGTCGCCGGTCACCTTGGCGTCGATCAGCAGCGGTTTGCTGCGGTCGCCGGCGACCCAGGCCCTCACCTCGGCCAGGTCGTCGATGCCGCGCACGGTCACCGCTTCGAAGCCGAAACCCCGCCCGATGGACGCGATGTCGGTCGGCGGGAATCGCACGGCGGACAGGTCGTGACCGTCGGGGGCGAAGTGGTGCACTTCGGCGCCGTACGCGTCGTCGTTGTAAACGACCACGACCATTGGGCGACCCAGCCGAACCACGGTATCCAGCTCGGCAATGCTCATCAGCGCCCCGCCATCACCGAGGGCAGCGATTGGAAGCCGGTCCGGTTGGGCAAGTGCCGCGCCGATCGTGGTAGCCAGCCCGAGGCCGATCGACTGGAAGGCCTGGGTGAAGCAGAATCCGTGCTCGTCGGGCACCGACATGAACATGCTCGGATAGCCCATGAAGTTGCCGGAGTCGACACCGATGACCCGCTCAGTCGGGAGGGCATCGTCGAGACCGATACTCAAAGTGCGCGGGTCGATTCGGTCGGCCGTGGAGATGTCCCGGTAGCCGACGTCTCGCCAGCGCCCCTCGACTGCGATGCGTTCCCGCAGCTTGTCGCAGCGGTATCCCGGTCGGCGGAGGTCGAGGTCGGCCAAGGCTGCTCGGGTGGCCGTTGCGGTTTCGGCGACCCCACCCGTGACGCCGAGTTGGACAGGCCGGTGGGCGCCGAGCGCGGACTCGTCCAGGTCGACCTGGGCAACGGTGGTGGCCGACCCGATCAACGCACCTTGCCGCATCGTCCACATGTTCAAGGCGCAGCCCCAGCCGACGATGAGGTCGGCGCCTCGGATGAGTTCGGCCGTCAGCGGTGAGGAGAATCCGCCGGAGACGTCGAGTGACCAGGGGTTGCCGTGGAAGAGCCCCTTGGCCACGGCGCTGGTGGCCAGCAGCGCGCCGGCTGCTTCGGCCAGACCTTCGAGCTCCGGTCGGCATCCCGCGGCACGTGCACCCCGGCCGGCAACGAACACCGGTCGCTGAGCGCGGCCGATCGCGTCCGCGAGGCGCTTGACCGAAGTTCGGTCCGGAGTGCGTCCCTGCGGAGCCGGGCGGCCCGGCAGCGTGCGTCGATCCGCTGGCACGTCCTGGGCTTGAACATGCAGCGGCAGGTTGAGTACGACGGTGCGCCGCCCGTCAATGGCCGTGTAGTAGGCCTGAGCGGCGGTGGCGACGGCGTCGTCTGCGGACTCGACCCGCATCGCCACCGCGCCGACCGACGTGGCCAGCACGTCCTGATCGACGTAGAAGTTCGACGTGACCTCCGACACGTCGGCGGCGAGCACGATCATCGGCGTTCGGCTCTTGGCTGCTTCGGTGATCCCGGTCATCGCATTGGTGAGGCCACACCCTTGATGCACGGTTATCGCGGCGACGGTGCCGCTCATCCGGGCGTACGCATCGGCCATGGTGGCCGCACCACCCTCATGCCGAGCCGCGACGAAGTGCACACCTGACGTGCGAAGGGCATTGGTGACGTGGAAGTTGCCCGAGCCGACAACGCCGAACACGTGGTCGACGCCGAGCCCGGCGAGCGCCCAGCCAACGGCCTCCGCGACGTTCATGGCCAGATCAGCGCTCGACGAACGCCAGCACCCGCGCCGGGCTCCCCGAGCCGCCGACGATCCTGAGTGGGCCGGCGACGATCACCGCTCCAAGCGGCGGCAGCTGAGAGAGATTTTGGAGTTGCGTCAGCCCGTACTTCCCCGCGCCGTGCATCAACGTGTGGCAGGGAAACATCGGCTCGAACCCGGCGGCGGCGCCCGCGTCGGTGCCGACCGTCTCCACGCCCAGGCCGATCACCGGCGACTCCTGGGCAACCCATCGAGCGCACTCGGGGGAGAGGCCCGGAGTGTGCGGACCGGCTTCGTCCGCGTTGAGGAAGTCTCGTTGCGAGTGCGACCGAGCATCCCAGCCAGTCCGGATGAAGAGCCAGCCGCCGGCCGGCAACGCGTCGTACTTGTCCTCCCACGACTTGACGTGGTCGACCTCGACAAGGAAATCGGGGTCGCTCGTGACCTCCGCAGAGAAGTCCAGCACTGCAGCCTGGGCCACCAGCTTGGCGGCCGGCACCGACGCGATGTCTTCGCCGTCCTTGCCGGTCACCCAGTGGTTCGGCGCGTCGAAGTGGGTGCCAGTGTGCTCGCCGGTGCGGAAGTTGTTCCAATACCACGCCGGCCCTCGGTCGTCGTACGCGCTGATCTCCTCCAGAACAAACTTCGCGGTCTGCCCGAACTGCTCCGGCAGCGCAAGCGTCGGGGTGTCGCTCGTCAGGGGTGCGGTCAGATCGATGATTTCGACCTGGCCTGAGCCCAACGCCGAGACAAGACTGGACAGTGTCGACATCGGGATTCTCCTCGGTATCAGGGTGGGGTGGCCGGCTGATCTGGTCCGAGAGTATGTCGCTTTCGTGACCGCCATCAACACCGCCTCAAGAGCACCGGGAGGTGCCACCAGTTTGACGCCGTCGGCGAGTCGACGACACTGGTGCCCATGACCTACCTGAAGCCGCCATGGCTCACAAGAACGCCGCTGGATCGGCTTAGCGCCGGCGCGAGCTCTTAGTGCCGGCCAAGAATCGGCGAAGAGGCGGAACCGGTCCGAGTGGGCGACAGGTCCAACGAGTTGACATCGGCTCTCTGGGAGACTCACCATGCACCGTCCGCTCTTGAAGCCCGCGCTCACCTGCACGGCCGTGCTTCTCGCCACCGCCTGCGGGTCGTCAACAGAAAGCCAGGGCAACCACGTGGCGCATCTTGAAGCAGCATCGGTCGACATGGCCCAGCCGGCACGGGGCCTGTCGTACGACGCCCTCTCGGCCGGCATGCGTAACGTCGGCTCCGAGCTGGCGGGCAAAGTTCCGACGGGCAACGGCAACCTGGTGCTTTCCCCCGCCAGTCTGGGAATCGCGTTTGCCATGCTGCGTGAAGGCGCCTCCGGTCAGACTGCTCAGGAGATCGACCGGGTGCTGCAGTTGCCGGCCAACCGGCAGGCGGCGTACAACGGGCTGATCCACGCGTTGGCTGACCCCAGCGCCGGGAACGTGCTCGCGGTCAACGACGGGTTGTTCATCGATCCGTCCTTGACGGTGGAGCGCAGCTACCTCGACGCGATCAAGAAGTGGTACGGCGCCGGCGTTGAGCAAGTCGAGTTCCCCAACCCGGCGCTGTCGGTCATCAACGGCTGGGTCAAAGACAAGACACGTGGCCGCATCCCAAGACTGCTCCCTCAGCTGGACCCGACGTCTGTCTTCGCGCTCGTCAACACGGTCTACCTGAACGCCAAATGGCAGACGCCGTTCAGCGCCGATAAGACGTCGCCCGCTGCTTTCACAGTGAGCCCCGGCAACGCCGTCACCGTGCAGACGATGCACATGACGTCGGAGCTCGACTATGCCAGCGGGCCGGGCTGGCAGGCGATGCGATTGCCCTACCAGGGCAATCAGCTGTCCATGTGGGTGCTGCTACCCAGTGACCAAGCCGGCACCGGAGGCCAGGGCGGTCACGCGAATCCGCTCAGCCTGTTGTCCGCCGCAACGTTGGCCCGAGCCGGCCAGGGATTCGCGAAGCATAGTGTCGAGCTGTCGTTGCCGCGTTGGGACACGAACACCGCGGGCAACATCACCGCGGTGTTGAAGCAACTCGGCATGCGGCACACGTTCGACGGGGCGGGGAACTTCGACGCATTGACCAAGGACGGACGCTTCGCGGTCACCGACGTCGTGCAGCAGGCGAACATCACCGTGGGTGAGAAGGGCACCGAGGCCGCGGCGGCGACCGCGATCATCGGGCGGCTGAGTGCCGTCGCGCCACCGGCTGATCTGGTCCGCTTCGACGCCAACCACCCGTTCGCGTTCGCGGTCATGCATGATCGGACTGGTGTTCCGCTCTTCGAGGGTGTGGTCGGCAACCCTTCTTGAGCCGTACGGCGGCTCGCATCACCACGACTTCGGATAGCCCGTCGTGCACCGTCGTGGCGCCGACACACGGGTGTCAGCCCGCACGGTGGTTGCGGAGGCCGCGTTGCGGCCGTCTCGAAACCACGCCTGGCGGTGAACACGACGCGGGCATGCCGGCGGGGACCTTGCTGCGCTATGGTTGTCTCATGAGGAACCTCCTGCTTACCTAGCCGCGCTGATCATCGGTCCACGACAGCGCGGCTGCCTCTCATTCGCGGAGGGGCTTTTTTTGTGTCCTCGTTTCGGTGCGATCGGCGAGGGCCCCGGCCGTCCAGTCCCTAGCAGGAGACCCGCAGCACAGGAGAGCACGATGAGCGAGCAGCAGGCCGAAGACAGCACCGCGTCGTACGACGAAGCAGGCGGCGGTGGGGCGACGTACGACGTCCAGGCCACCCAGGACAAGTGGCTGAAGGTTTGGGAAGACCTCGACCCCTTCAAGGCGATCGACGACGGCAGCCGCGAACGCCGTTACCTGCTTGACATGTTCACCTACCCTTCGGGCGACCTGCACATGGGTCACGCCGAGGTTTTCGCGTTGGCCGATGTGATCGCCCGCTATTGGTTCCAGCAGGGCTACGACGTGCTGCACCCGATCGGTTGGGATTCGTTCGGGTTGCCGGCCGAGAACGCGGCGATCAAACGCAACGAGCATCCGGCTACGTGGACTCAGGCCAATATCGAAACCCAGGCGGAGTCGTTCCGCCGCTACGGCATCTCGTTCGACTGGTCCACCAAGCTGCAGACCTCCGATCCCGCGTACTACCGCTGGACGCAGTGGTTGTTCTTGAAGCTGTACGACGCCGGGCTGGCCTATCGCAAGGCGTCGGCGGTCAACTGGTGCCCGCACGACCAGACCGTGCTGGCCAACGAGCAGGTCGTCGGCGGTAGATGTGAGAGATGCGGCACGGAGGTCACCAAACGCGACTTGACCCAGTGGTACTTCAAGGTCACCGACTTCGTGCAGCGATTGCTCGACGACATGGAGGCATTGCACGGCAACTGGCCCGAGCGCGTCTTGACCATGCAACGCAACTGGATCGGTCGCTCCGACGGCGCCCATGTCGACTTCGTGATCGAAGGCTCCGGCGACCGGCACAACGAGCCTGTGAGCGTGTTCACGACGCGGCCTGACACCTTGTTCGGCGCGACGTTCTTCGTGATCGCCGCGGATGCCCCACTGGCGGCCGAGGTTTGTGCTCCCGACCAACGCGACGCGTTCGAGGAGTATCGACGTGAGGTGCAGCGCACCACCGAGATCGAGCGGCTGACCGAGGGGCGGGACAAGACCGGCGTCTTCCTGGGCGTGCACGCGCTCAACCCGGCGACCGGCCAGCTGATCCCCGTCTACGCCGCCGATTACGTGCTGGCCGATTACGGTACCGGGGCGATCATGGCTGTGCCGGGGCAAGACCAGCGCGACTGGGACTTCGCGACAGCGTTCGACCTGCCGATCGTGCGAACCGTGCAGCCGCCGGATGGCTTCCAAGGAGAGGCGTTTACTGGCGACGGGCCGGCGATCAGCTCGGCCAACGACGCGGTCAGCCTCGATGGGCTCAGCATGGCCGAGGCCAAGGCCGCGATGATCGACCACCTGGAGAGCACTCGCACTGGCCGGGGGACGGTCAACTACCGGCTGCGTGACTGGCTGGTCTCTCGGCAGCGTTTCTGGGGTGCGCCGATCCCGATCATCCACTGTGCGGAGTGTGGCGAGGTGCCGGTGCCGGAGACCCAGCTGCCCGTCGTACTGCCAGAACTGTCCGGACCGGCGCTGACACCCAGGGGCGAGTCGCCGTTGGCCGCAGCGACCGATTGGGTCAACGTGGCGTGCCCGACCTGCGGTGGAGCGGCAACGCGTGACACCGACACGATGGACACGTTCGTTGACTCCTCGTGGTATTTCCTGCGCTACCCGACGCCCGACGATGACCGCCAAGCGTTCGATGTCGAGGCGCTGCGAAGGTGGGCGCCGATTGACCAGTACGTCGGCGGTGTCGAGCACGCGATCTTGCACCTGCTCTACTCCCGCTTCGTGACCAAGGCCCTGCACGACATGGGCTATCTCGACTTCGTCGAGCCGTTCACCGCGCTGCTCAACCAGGGCGAGGTGCGCAACCAGGGCAAGGGGATGGCGAAGTCGCTCGGCAACGGCGTTGACCTGGGCGAGCAGATCGAGCGGTACGGCGTCGACGCGGTGCGGCTGACGATGGTGTTCGCCGGACCGCCCGAGGACGACATCGATTGGGCTGACCTGTCACCTGGCGGCTCCCTGCGGTTCCTGCACCGCTGCTGGCGGTTGAGCGGCGACGTCACCAGCGCGGTCGGTGTTGGATTCGACGCCGGAGACGAGTCGCTGCGCCGGGTCACCCACAAGGTCATCCACGACGCTACCGGACTGCTCGAGAGCTTCCGCTTCAATGTCGTCGTGGCGCGGGTGATGGAGCTGGTCAATGCCACCCGCAAGGCAATCGACTCCGGCTGTGGCCACGCCGACCCGGCGGTTCGGGAAGCCGCGGAGACGGTGGCGATCATGCTGAGCCTGGTGGCGCCCTACACCGCAGAGGAGATGTGGGAGCGCCTGGGCCACCAACCAACCGTCGCGAAGGCCGGCTGGCCGACGGCGGTCGAATCGCTGCTGGTGGAGGATACCGTGACCTGTGTCGTGCAGGTCCAGGGCAAGGTGCGTGCCAAGCTCGAGGTCTCGCCCTCGGTCGCCGACGACGAGCTGCAGCGGTTGGCGCTGGCCGAACCCAACGTCGTACGAGCAATCGGGGACGGCAATGTGCGCAAGGTGATCGTGCGGGCGCCGAAGGTCGTCAACGTGGTGGTCGGCTGAGCCGAGAGCCCGCTTTCGGGCCGCGATGTGCGCGGTAGGGTCGCGGTCATGTCTCGCCGTGTCGCGCTGGTATCCGACTCCACCTCGGTCGATCCCGAGCTGGCGGCCAAGCTCGGCGTCACCGTGGTGGCTTTGCGGGTGGTCATCGCGGGCAGGTCGTACGACGAGGGCGCGGCCGCCACTCCCGAGGACGTTGCGGTTGCGCTGAAGGAGCGGTGGCCGGTCAGCACCAGCCGACCACCTCAGCAGGCGTTCACCGACGTCTATGAGCAGGCGGCCCGCGACGGCGCCGCAGCTGTCGTGTCCGTCCATCTTTCCGCGGCGGTGTCGGGAACCTACGAGTCGGCCGAGCTCGCCGCGCGTCGAGCCTCGATACCTGTGCACACGGTGGACAGTCGACAACTCGGGATGGGCACCGGCTTCGCGGTGCAGGCCGCGGCCGCGGTGTTGACCGAGGGCGGGAGCGCCGGGGACGCCGCGGCTGTAGCCCAACGTCGGTCTGAGGCCACCACGGCACTGTTCTACGTCGACACGCTGGAGTATCTGCGCCGCGGCGGCCGGGTGGGCGCGGCGGCCGCGCTGCTCGGCTCGGCGCTGGCGGTTAAGCCGCTACTGAAGGTGGATCGAGGCCGGATAGTGCCGCTGGAAAAGGTCCGCACGGCAGCCAGGGCCATGCAGCGGCTGGAGGATCTCACGATGATCGCCGCCGGCGATCACCAAGTCGATGTGGCGGTGTCACATCTGGCCAACGCACAACGCGCCGAGTCGTTGGCCGAGCGACTTCGCGAGCGCATCCCCGAAATGGCGGAGCTGGTCGTCAACCAGGTAGGCGCCGTGATCGGCGCCCACGTCGGACCGGGCATGCTCGCGGTCGTCATCTCGCCTCGCTCCTGAACCACCGTGGGGAAGCTCACTCCTCTCGACGGCGGTCCTTCCACAGGAACGCTTGGCTGCGCCGGGTTGTCCACAGCTAAGAGAATGGGAGTGGTCGGGCAGCTGGTCGCCGCTTAGCGTCGTACCCATGTTTCGTCGGCGCACCTCCCTCGACAGCGACGCAGTTGCCGCGGCTCAGCGGCGACTCGCTGCGCTGTCAGCGCACTTTGCCCCCGCCGATGCGCACGACGGCGAGGTGCCCGACGAGGCATTCGGGCTGGATTCCTTCGCTGAAGGGGTCGCGGCCGGTGACAACGGCGCCGGGGGCGAGAGCGCCAACCACTCATCCAGAATGCCCATGCCACGCCGCGAGACGGCGGTCACCGAGACGGGGTCGGGCCGCGAGTCAACACCAAGAGCAGGTCGACATGCGGCGCGCGACCGTGACGGACGCAGGGCGCTGGAGAGCGGGCGCTGGGAGATAACACCGCACCAGGTCACGATCGCGGCCCTGATTACGGTCGCCTTGATCGCGTTAGCCGGATGGTGGTTGCTGCGTTCCCTTCCCGAGCCGCAACCGGTCCGGCTCTCTAACACCCGCACTCTTCCCTCGACAACTCCCTCCGTGGCTCCGTCGCCCGGGGCGCCCAGTGTCTCGCCAGCGCCGGTCAACGGCAGCCTTCCCACCACCCCCTCCACCGCCACCGCCGGGGCCGCTCTGGTGGTGGATGTCACCGGCAAAGTGCGACGTCCCGGGATCGTTGAGCTGCCTGCTGGCGCACGGGTGATCGATGCGCTCAAGGCTGCGGGCGGCGTACGCCGCGGCGTTTCCACCCTCTCCTTGAACCTGGCAAGACCGCTTATCGACGGTGAGCAGGTCGTCGTCGGCATCGACGTCCCCCAGCTGCCACCCGCCATGTCGACTCCTCCTGCGGGATCTTCGACGACGGATTCGATCGCGCCGGTCAATTTGAATGCGGCCACTCAGGAGCAGCTCGAGACGTTGCCCGACGTCGGCCCGGTCACGGCGCAGTCGATCCTGACGTGGCGCAGCGAGCACACCGCTTTCAGCAGCGTTGACGAATTGCTTGAGGTGTCCGGAATCGGCGATGCCACCCTCGCCAAGCTGCGGCCCTACGTCTATGTATGACCCGCGAGCCACTCGACCTGCGGCTGACACCTGCAGCGTTGGCAGCCTGGAGTGGCGCCGCCCTCGGGGTCGGCTGGTCCGCCGGGCTTGCGGTCGCGGTGACTCTGGTGCTCCTCTTCGTCGCGGTCGTGCTCCTCCTATTCCCGTTTATGCGCCTGCGATTCGAGTGGCGTCGCGCCGCAGCGTTGCGGAGGGCCATGGCTGCCGCCCTTGTCGTCGGTGCGGCCGCGTTGGCCATCGCCGGTCTTCGGGCCGGCGAAATCCAGGCGGGTCCCGTCCCGTGGCTGGCCCAGCAACGTGCTTTCGTGTTCGCAGCCGCCGTTGTGCGCAGCGATCCAGTCCTGCGTGAGGGGAGGTTCGAGCCGTATGTCGTCGTGCGTCTCGAGCTTCAGGAGGTCACCGGTCGTGGTGCCACTACCCGGGTGCACTCCCCGGTGCTGGTGATCGGTGACGTGACGTGGCTGCGGGTGCACCTTGGTGATCATGTCGATGCATCCGGTCGGCTTCAGGTGCCGCAGGGGTCAGACCTGTCGGCGGTGTTGTCGGCTCAGCCGACGCCGCAGATTACGGCGCGTGCAGGGCCGATGTATCAGGGAATAGCCCGAGTTCGTGATGGGCTGAGCAAGGCTGCCGAACCGTTGCCTCCGCCAGAGCGAGGGCTGGTGCCTGCACTCGTCGACGGCGACGACTCGCAGATGCCGGCAGAAGTCGCCGCCGACTTCAAGACGACCGGGCTGACGCACCTGTTGGCGGTATCGGGGTCCAACTTGACGTTGGTGCTCGGCTTTGTCTTGTTCATGGCTCGTTGGTGTGGCGTGCGTGCGCGTGGGCTCGCCGTCGTCGGTGCCGGCGCTGTGGTGTTCTTCGTCCTTCTCGCACGACCTGAGCCCAGTGTGTTGCGGGCCGCGGCGATGGGGGCGGTCGGCCTGGCCGGCTTGACCGCGGGGGGGCGGCGACGTGGCGTGCGCGCGATGTGTGTGGCGGTAGTCGTGCTCGTGCTGGCAGATCCATGGTTGGCGCGATCGGTTGGGTTCTTGCTGTCCACAGCGGCAACCGCTGGGATCTTGCTGCTGGCGTCGAGCTGGCGGGACGCGCTGTCTCACTGGCTGCCTCGCCCGCTGGCTGAGGCACTCGCAGTCCCGCTGGCTGCCCAGGTGGTCTGCACGCCGGTGATCGCGGCGATCTCGGGTCAGGTGAGTTTGGTGGCCGTGGGCGCCAACCTGTTGGTGGCTCCCGCGGTCGGGCCAACCACGGTGGCCGGGCTCATCGCGGGGTTAGTCGCGATGGTGTCAACCACGGTCGGTCAGTTGGTCGGTCACGTGGCCGGAGCGTCGGCCTGGTGGATCATCTGGGTGGCTCAGCATGGTGCGGGGTTCGCGGGGGCAAGCGTGGTCTGGCCGGTCGGGACGGCGGCGATCGCAGCCTTGATCGTGCTGTGCTTCGGGCTGGTGATGGTCATGCCCACGCTGCTGCGCCAAAGGTTCGCCTGCGTCGCGTTGGCGATCGTGCTCGTGGCGATGATCGTGCGCCCGGTCGGTAGGCCGGGTTGGCCGCCTGCCGGCTGGGTGCTGGTGATGTGTGACGTCGGACAAGGCGACGGGATGGTGTTGAACGCGGGCCACCAGGTCGCGGTCGTCGTCGATACCGGGCCCGACCCGAAGGCGATGGATAGCTGTCTGGACGGACTGGATATACACACGATCGCGCTCGTAGTGCTCACGCACTTTCACGCCGACCACGTCGACGGGCTGCCGGCGGTGCTTGACGGCCGGTCGGTTGCGGAGATCGAAGTGTCACCGCTGGCCAGCCCGCCGTACCAGGCCGAAGCGGTCACGGCCTGGGCACATGATGCTGGGGTTCCGACCACGATCGCGGTTCCGGGCGAGCAGCGCCGGGTCGGTGAGCTGCGTTGGCGGGTGCTGGGACCGTGGACGTCTACTGTGTCCGGCGGCGTGGCAGGCGCTGACGGTTATGGCCCGAACAACGCGAGCGTCGTAATGCTGGTCGAGGTACGCGGGATCAAGATCTTGCTGTCGGGCGACGCCGAGCCAGAAGAGGAGGACGACATCTTGTCCACTGGCGCTGATCTCGGCGTTGACGTGTTCAAGGTGGCACATCACGGTTCGGCAAACCAGGATCCGGCCTTCGTGTTCGCCACTCATGCCCGCCTTGCGCTGATATCAGTCGGCGCCAACAATGACTATGGCCACCCATCTCCACACACACTGGGGCTGTTGCGCGAGCTGGGGGCCAAGCCGTACCGAACCGACCAAGACGGTGACATCGCCGTAATTGACCGCAACGGACAGCTGTCGGTGCTGACCACCAAGTGAAGCCATGGCGCGTGTCGTGCGTTGCCTTCAGGGATGTCTCGTACGTCGGCTGTCCGGCGTGCCAGACTCACCTACCCGTGATGCGAGATCATGGCCGGATGGATGCTGACGTCATCGTCGTCGGAACCGGGCTGGCGGGGTTGGTCGCCTCCGCCGAGCTGGCCGACGCCGGCAAGGTGGTGCTGCTCGTCGACCAAGAGCCCGAAACGTGTCTTGGCGGCCAGGCGTTCTGGTCGTTCGGTGGACTCTTCATGGTCGCCACTCCGGAACAGCGGCGAATGGGGATCCGCGACTCCCATGAGCTGGCGTGGCAGGACTGGATGGGTAGCGCGGGCTTCGATCGCGCCGAAGACCGCTGGCCCCGCCGGTGGGCCGAGGCGTTCGTTGACTTCGCGGCCGGTGAGCAGCGCCCTTGGTTGCACGGGCAAGGGCACCGGATCTTCCCGGTCGTTGGCTGGGCCGAGCGTGGCGACGGCCGCGCCACCGGGCACGGCAACTCTGTTCCCCGATTTCACATCACCTGGGGCACCGGGCCGGGTCTGCTGGCGCCGTTCGAGCGCCGCGTCAAGGACGCAGCCTCACGTGGCCGGGTAGCGTTTCGCTTCCGGCACCGGGTCGATGAGCTCGCCGTGACCGGCGGAGTTGTCCACGGCGTGCGAGGGAAGCTGCTTGAACCCAGCCTGGTCGGTCGCGGTCAGCCCAGCTCACGGGTCGAGGTCGGGGACTTCGAGCTCACCGCCGAAGCGGTCGTCGTGACCTCAGGTGGCATTGGCGGCAACCATGACTTGGTACGCCGCTGCTGGCCGGCGCGGCTCGGGCCTCCACCCAAGCGGATGTTGGCTGGCGTGCCCGCACACGTGGACGGCCGCATGTTGGCAATCGTGGAATCCGCCGGCGGCAGTGTCATCAACTCAGATCGGATGTGGCACTACGTGGAGGGCTTGCAGAACTGGGACCCGGTGTGGGACAACCACGGCATCCGGGTCCTGCCGGGGCCGTCGTCCCTGTGGATCGACGCTCGAGGTCGACGTCTGTCGGCACCGTGCTTTCCCGGATTCGACACGCTGCGCACGCTCGAGCACATCATCAAGACCGGCTATGACTACTCGTGGTTCGTGCTGACTCAGAAGATCCTCGAAAAGGAGTTCGCCCTTTCCGGCTCCGAGCAGAACCCCGACCTCACCAACAAGGACGTCAGGCGGGTACTCGACCGGCTCAAACCCGGTGCGCCCGGTCCGGTCGAGGCGTTCAAGCGTCACGGCTCGGACTTCGTCGTCGCGGACAACCTGCGCGACCTGGTGGACAAGATGAATCAGCTCACCGATGAGCCGCTGATCGACCACGTCAGTGTCGAGCGGATGATCGTCGCTCGAGACCGGGAGATCGCGAACGCGTTCAGCAAGGATGCCCAGATCACCGCCATCCGCGGCGCGCGACGATACCGCGGGGACCGGCTGATCCGGGTCGCCAAACCGCGCCGGCTGCTCGACCACTCGGCCGGGCCGCTGATCGCCGTACGGCTGAGGATCCTCACCCGCAAGACGCTCGGCGGGCTGCAGACAGACCTCCAAGCCCGCGTGCTGCAGGCGGACGGTGAGCCGCTGCCCGGTGTGTACGCCGCCGGGGAGGTCAGTGGTTTCGGAGGTGGCGGCATGCACGGCTACAACTCGCTGGAGGGAACGTTCCTTGGCGGCTGCCTGTTCTCCGGCCGGGTGGCGGGTCGCGCCGCCGCTGCGGCGCTCGGGTGACGTCCGCCCGTCAAGTTCCCGGCGACGAAGTCCGCCGACCGGGCGAGCGCACCTCAGTCCCGCGATTTGCGGATATCGGTTGCCGTCAGCGCCTCGGAACAGCAGATCTCCCGCATTTCGCGGGGCGGGAGGGAGCCCGCGGCGTGTTATCGCGCTGTGGCTGACCGCCAGACCCCACTTTCACGTCAGCCAACTTCAGCCATAGCGGAAAGGTGGGTAGGAGAGCGTCGGAGTGGCGTGCGATGCTGGGTGCATCATGGCGAAACCGTCCCCGGCCGACGTGCTCGGCATCACCACGTTGATCACCGGAGGCAACGAGTTCCTCGCCGAGCGGGCCGTCTCGTCGATCCGGGGTGCGGTGCGAAAGGCCGATGCCGATGCTGACCTGGGCGAGATCGCCGCAGCCGAGTTGGGTCCGGGTGCCCTCGCCGAGATCATCAGCCCATCACTGTTCGCGTCGCTGCGCTGCGTGGTGGTGCGGGGCCTCGACGAGTTGCCCGATGACGCGGTGATGCCGATAGTCCAGTACGTCGCCGCGCCGGCCGCCGATGTCGCCCTGGTTCTCCACCACACCGGCGGTGTCAAAGGCAAGTCCACGCTCGACAAACTGCGCAAGGCGGGTGTCGTCGAGATCACGGCACCGGACCTCAAGAAGTGGGAGTTGCCTAAGTGGGTGTTAGCGGAGTTTCGCTCACACCACGCGCAGATCAGCGACTCCGCGGCCGGCCAACTCGTCGATGCGGTGGGGGACGACTTGCGGGCGCTCGCTGCGGCAGCCGATCAACTCGCCTCCGACGCCGCCGGTGAACCCATCACCGGCGAGCTGGTGCGGCGCTACTTCGGGGGTCGTGCGGAAGTGAAGGGGTTCGCCGTTGCCGATGCCGCCATCGACGGCAAGGCAAGTGTGGCGATCGAGCAGCTGCGTTGGGCCTTCGCCTCTCGGGTCGATCCGGTGCTCGTCACCAGCGCGGTTGCCGGCGGTCTGCGCGGCGTGGCCCGTTATATGTCGGCGCCTCGCGGCTTGCGTGAGGCAGACCTGGCCCGCGAGGTTGGCGTGCCGCCGTGGAAGCTCAAGTCGCTGGCGGTGCAGTCACGCGGCTGGTCTCAACGCGGCCTGGCGGCGGCCATCCAGGCGGCGGCGCAAGCTGATGCCGACGTGAAGGGTGCGGCCGGTGACCGGCTATGGGCATGTGAGCGGTTGGTCATCTCGGTGCTTCGCGCTCGCGCCCTGCATTGACCGGCTTGGCGACTGCCCCTTGCGGCAGGATGAGGCGCTCAGCCAGTCCTGACAAGCTCAGCGCCGGATCTTGGCGGCCCTAGCAGTGACTAGAGCGAATCGGCTCTGGTGGCGATGGCCGACTTCTTGTTGGCGGCCTGGTTCTTGTGAATCACGCCGGCCGACGCGGCCTTGTCGAGCTTGCGCTTCGCGACGTTTCCGAGGGCCTGGGCCTTCTCCGCATCGCCGGCGTCGGCTGCTTCCTGGAAACGCCGGATCGACGTCTTCAGGGCGGACTTCACTGACTTGTTGCGCTCATGAGCTGCGTTGTTCTGCTTGATGCGCTTGATCTGCGACTTGATGTTCGCCACGAAGTTTTGCCTCTTGCTTCTCGGGTCAGCCGGCGAAACGGGATGGCCGGTGGTTGGGATTGTCGAGGAAATGAGCGGTCAGGGTATGGATGCCGGCCTGCGGTGTCGAGCAATGCCGTCCAGACCGGCCGCTTGGAGCCGGAGCCGCTGGTCAGGTGGACCCGATGCGACTCGTCAGGCTACCAGCGGGTCGACGTACCGGACAAATCCCCGCGTTGACTCACCCAAGATGCCCGCGTAGGCCGATTCGTTGACTCATCTCAAGATGCCCGCGTGGATCCTAGGGGATGGTGATGACGTTGGCGGTCAGACGGCAGGTGACGGTGTCGATGGTCCGGCGGTGGTCGAAGGCGACCCGGGCGGAGAGGTCGGCGATGCTGGATCAGCTGTGCGGGGTGAACGGCTGGCATCGCGACCATGCCCGCAAGGCGATCCGGCAGGCGGTCGCGGCGGACGGGTCGGAGCCACCGCCGCGCCGATCACGGGCGCCGGTCTTCACCTACGGGCCGGAGGTGGTCGAGGTGCTGGTGAAGGTGTGGGCGGTCTCGGACGGGATCACCGGCAAACGACTGGCCCCGTTCCTGCCCGACCTGGTCGCGTCGCTACGTCGTCACGGTGAGCTGGACATCGACGACGGGCTGGCCGGCCGGCTGTGCGCGATGTCGGCCGCGACGATCGACCGGCGGCTCGCTGAGGCACGCCGCGGGTTGACCCTTGATGGCGCCAAAGGCAGATCGCTGACCAAGCCCGGGTCGCTGCTGAAGTCGCAGATCCCGATCCGCACCTGGGCCGACTGGGACGAGCACCGGCCCGGGTTCCTCGAGATCGACCTAGTCGGCCCGAAGGCGGCGACAACAACGACACGTTCTGCTGGACCCTGACCGGCACCGACATCGCCACCGGCTGGACCGAGACCCGCAGCGTGCGCAACAAGGCCGCCAAATGGGTGTCCGGGGCACTCGTCGAGATCGAAGCCGCCCTCCCGTTCCCGCTGCTCGGCATCGACTCCGACAACGGCAGCGAGTTCATCAACTACCACCTGCTCAACTGGTGCCAGGACCGCCAGATCACCTTCACCCGGTCCCGCCCGGCCAACAGCAACGACGGCGCCCACGTCGAACAGAAGAACTGGACCGTGGTCCGCCGCACCGTCGGCTACTGGCGCTACGACACCCCCCACCAGCTCGGGCTGCTGAACCAGATCTGGACCACCCTGTCACCGTTGACCAACCTGTTCACCCCGCAACAGAAGCTCATCTCCAAAACCCGCACCGGCGCCAAGGTCGCCAAACGCTACGACCCGGCCCAAACCCCCTACCAGCGGCTCTTGACCTATCCCGACGCCCTCGACGAGGTCGACGCAAAGATGCTCGCGAAACGCTTCGACACGCTCAACCCCGCCCAAGCCCGCCGCGACGTCGCCGCCTTCCAACAAAGCCTGCTCAGCCTAATCGCCCGCCAGAACATCACCCGCCGAGGCAAACAAAACGCCACCTACCTCTCGCGGGCAAAATTGAATGAGTCAACGAATCACCCCAAGCGGGCAACTTGACATGAGTCGCCAGGCCGCGTCGCCCCGAACGACTCGACGTACTCAGGGTGAAAGCAGGCTCACCGTTGGATCGTCGAAACGGCTGGGCTCCGGCGCGAGGTGACCCACGGCCACGCCATCAGGTCCTGGTCGCGGGCTTGAGCAAGCAGGAGTTCCTCGGCGAGGCGGCGTACGTCGTTGGACCGGTCCGCTCCGGCCAGCTCGATCAGCGCCCACAGGTCCGCCGCCCGGCCGAGCAGCAGCGGGTCGGCGACCAGGGGCGGCGCGTGATCGACGTACGTCGTCATGACCGCGTCGACGAAGTCGGGCTGCCGCTCGAAGCGCGTCAGGTTGCCGAGATCGGTGTACGGCGAGCCGGCGTGAGCGAACTCCCAGTCGAGCAGGCCAATGATGCCCAAGCTGTCGGGGTAGATCAGAATGTTCTTGGGGTTGAAGTCACTGTGGCAAAGGACGACCCGGCCGATCCGGGGGTCCGGCTGGCGCGTTGGGTGCGGTTCGCCGGTCAGCAACGTCTCAGCGCGCTCGACCAACGTCAGCAACCCGTGCCAGTCCGGTTCCGACCAGCCGGCCAGTCGGCCCGTGTCGCGGAACCGTCCCGCCCACTCCACCAGATCAGTGGGGAGCCTGGTGCTCGAGATGTGCAGGTCGGCTCGCGCGAACATCCCGAAGCGAAGCATCGGGATGCCGGAAAGGGTTGCCAACAGGCGGCCCAGGTGTTCACCTATCTGAATGCGCTGCTCGGTGGAGGCGGCAGGCAGCACCAGGTCGAGGCCCTTGCCGCGCAGACGCTCGGTCACCAATACGCCGGGCTTGCCGTCAGTGGCCGGCCGTTCGTCAAGCACGTGCGGCACCGGCAACACACCCTCGAGCAGGCGTAGCAGACTCGCGTCGACCACGCAGCGCTCCGGGTCGCGGGCGTAGATGCGCATCACGACCTCGTCGTCGCCGGCTCCGACCAGAAACGTCTCACCGCTGTAACCACCGGCCAGCGGGGTCATCGGCGTACCGAACCAATCCACCCCGCCATCGTGCCGCAGCACGCAAGGATGAGCGCCCATCGCGGTGGTCGACTAGCGGCAGCGAGCGTCTCGAAATCACCGTTCGCCAGCCGGAGCCGGGCGACGACGAGCACCGACGCCCTCGCCCCGTTGGCATGACGGTGACGTTGATCGGCGTGGGCGACCACCCGGACGCCACAGACCCCGCGCCGCCGCCGTTAGTGGTGTGTCTCCTGAACAGTCATTTGGGAGACACGCCACTAGCATGGCCGGGTGGCTGAATATCAAGTGACCTACTGGCGAGAGCTGCCATCGCTCGTCGTTGCCCGCAACGGCGACGACGTCACCAAGTCCCCACTCGATCGGCGCTTCCAGGAGGCCATCGACGAGGCGGCGATGCGGCTCGGGGATGTCGACAGCGACGCCTACCTGGCTGGCTGGCGGCGAGCCGAGTGGACGGCAGCGGAAGGTACGCCGACCGCGGTCGCCGACCAGGTCGTGGCTCGGCTAGAACACCAATGGACGCCCGAGACGATCACATCCTTCCTCGACTCACTCGGCACCGGTCAGGGACGGCAATCGTGAATCGGCTGGCTCAGCTGCTCGGCAGTCGAGACCTGGTGCTCTTCGACGGAGGGATGGGGACGCTGTTACAAGAGCGTGGGCTCGACGACGGAGGCGCCGGCGAGCTCTGGAACGTGGAGCGTCCTGACAAGATCCGGCAGATTCACGAGGAGTACGTCACAGCTGGAGCCACGATCTTGACGACTAACACGTTCGGCGGCAACCGGCCTCGGCTGGCGATGCACGGTATAGGCGACCGGGTCGAGGAGCTAAGCACGGCCGGGGCAGCCATTGCCAGTGACGTGGCGGCTCGACACGGGGTGCTGGTTGCGGGGGGGCTCGGCCCCACCGGCGAGCTGGTGTTTCCGCTGGGCAGCATGCAACCGGATGAGGCGCGAGACATCTTCGCGGAACAACTGCGCGGCCTCGTGGCAGGCGGCATCGACATGGTCTTGATCGAGACGATGAGCGACCTTGCCGAGGTGCGCGCCGCGGTCGACGCGGCGAACGTCGTCGCGGCGGAGCTGCCGGTGCTTGCCACGCTCAGCTTCGACACCAACTTGCACACCATGATGGGCGTGTCGCCGGCAGCCGCCGTCCACTCTCTCGGCGCCGCTGGCATTGACGCCGTCGGGGCCAACTGCGGTCGCGGCCCGGAGGAGATGGAGGCCATTGCCGCGCAGCTGGCCGACGCCCGGCCCGACGGCGTACTCCTTGTCGCGCAGGCGAACGCCGGCCTGCCACAGTTGGTCGGGGACCGATTCGAGTACGACGTGGCGCCACAAGCGCTGGCCCGGCACGCCCTCCGGCTTCGCGAGCTCGGGATCGATCTGATCGGCGCGTGCTGCGGCTCCAACCCGGCGCATGTTGCTGCGATTCATGACGCCCTGGTCGCCAGCTAAGCGCACGGCGACTCCCTCTCTGCGCGGGCTTTAAGGACCCTCTGTTATCAGCTCTTGGCTGGGCGCTGGTAACGGCCGCGGCGGTGGACGAGCGGGGCAGTCGAGCTAGCGATCTCGACGTACTCGATAGCGCAATCCGCCAGCACCGACCAACCCACCGGGGCGAGCTCGGGATCGGGCAGCCTAACCCCGGCCCAGGCGCTCACGCCGGCAAGCAGCGGGCCCCACTCAGTGTCGGTCCACGCGCCCATCCGAAATGCCCCGCCGGGTGCGGGTGCAACACCGGCGAACGCGTCGGCCAGGTCACGGTGTTCCCATTCCAGCAGTTGTACGACGGCCGTCCGGGCGCCAGGCAACGCCTCAGCGAAGTGGGAGTCGGGGTCGAGAAGTGCCAGCACGTGACCCGGCTGGCCCCCGGCAACCATCAACGACGACACCGTTAGCCCGGCCCGACCAGCGGGCCCCGAGCCCGTCGTCCACAAGCTCACCGTGCCACCCAGGCGACCCCGCAGCCGACGTACGACGTCACGCTCGCCCTGCGGTGGGACGAACGGGTGCCCGGAGTGAATCGTCACTTGGTAAGCGTAGATGAATGATTCCAGGGGTCCGGTGGTCGTAGGTGGCGAGCGGTCTGGGATGGTGCAGCGGGAGCGAGCGCGCAGGCACGGTGGGTGAGGAGCGAGACGGCCGCAAGCGGCCTCCTCACCCACCGTGAAACGCAAGCGCCTCAGCCGTGAAGGTTCGGCAGCACGTCGCGACCGAACACGTCCATCCATTCGACCTGGTTGCGGCCCACGTTGTGCAGATAGACGCTGGTGATGCCGAGGTCGAGGAACTTCTGGATCTCGGCCCGGTGGGCATCGGGGTTGGCAGAGATCACCATGCGCCCTTCGAAACTGTCCGCGGCCACGTCTTGGGCGAGCTTGTCGAACTCGTACGGCGACGTGATGTCTTGCTTGGGGAACTTCATCCCGCCGTTGGGCCATTCGGTGATTGCGTTGGTCATGGCCTCTTCGTCGGTCGCCGCCCAGGACAGGTGAAGCTGGAGGAGCTTGGGCATGGCCTCGGAGTCCTTGCCTTGCGAGCGGGCTCCGTCGGCAAACTTGGCGAGCACCCCGGCAACCTGCTCGGGGGCGGCGCCCGGGGTGATGATGCCGTCGCACCGTGACCCGGCCCGCTTGGCGGTCACCGGGCCGGCGGTGGCCACGTAGATCGGTGGGGGCGAGGCCGGCCGAGTCCACAGCTGCGCGCCGTCCAGCCGGAAGTGTTCGCCGGCATGCGTTACGTGCTCTCCTGAGAACAGCCGCTGGATGATCTCGATCGCCTCGAACATCATCGCGATCCGCTGGGGAGCTTCGGGCCAGGTCGCTGTGAAGGCTGCCTCGTTGAGGGCCTCCCCCGAGCCGAGACCGAGCCAGCTGCGGCCCGGGTTCATCGCCTCGAGGGTGGCGGCGGCCTGGGCTACCACGGCGGGGTGGTAGCGAAAGCTTGGGCAGGTGACACCCGGCCCGAGGTCGCCGTGAGTGTGTTCGGCCACGGCCGAGAGAACGTTCCATACGTACGACGCCTGCCCCTGCCGTGGCGTCCAGGGCTGAAAGTGGTCGGCTGCCATCGTGCCGGTGAAGCCGTGCTCCTCCGCGGTGGCGCACAACGTGACGAGCTCGCGTGGCGCGAACTGCTCTAGGGCGGCGGCGTACCCGATTTTCACTTCGGTCATAAGTGCATCCTGTCTTATCGGCAAACCTGCGGGTGTTGGGAAACCGGATAGTCTCGGACTCAGCGCCAGCGACACTAGGATGGCTGCCGTGCTTGGGACTCCCGCCGCACCCGCCGCTGCCTGCATACCGGCAGGCGGCGAGGGTGCGGAAGCGCTGCGCACCTTCCTCAGCCGGCATCTCAGGGTCTTCGTGCTCACCGGGGCGGGCTGCAGCACGGAGTCCGGCATCCCGGACTATCGAGATGCCGATGGCCAGTGGAAGCGGCAGCGGCCCGTCGAATTCACGCCGTTCATGCGGGATCCGTTGGTGCGATCGCGCTACTGGGCCCGCAGCCTGATCGGGTGGCGTAGTTTCGGTGCGGCCGCACCCAACGCTGCCCACCACGCGCTGGCCAGCTTGGAACACAGCGGTCGAATCGGCCTCCTGGCAACCCAGAACGTCGACGGTCTGCACCAGGCCGCCGGATCGCGGCGCGTCATCGACTTGCATGGCCGACTGGACCGGGTCACGTGCATGACCTGCCGTCGTACGGCGGCCCGGGCCGTCTGGCAGCAGCAGCTCGAAACAGTGAACTGTTCGTGGCTGGGGCTGGGGGCGCCAGTTGCCCCCGACGGCGACGCCGACCTCCAGGGTCTTGACTTCGCGACATTCCACGTGCCGAGCTGCCCCCGTTGCGGCGGAATCGTCAAACCCGACGTGGTGTTCTTCGGCGAGAACGTGCCGCCGTGGCGCCACACCCAGGCGACCGTTGCGCTGACCAAGTCCGACGCGATGCTCGTGGTCGGGTCTTCACTGATGGTCCGCTCGGGTTACCGCTACGCGGTAGCCGCGGCCCGCCTCGGCAAGCCGATCGCCGCGCTCAACCTCGGCATCACCAGAGCCGACCACCTCGTTACGTTCAAGGTCGTGGCCCCGGCGGCCGAGACCCTCGCGCTCATCTGCCCGTAGCGAGAGAGTCAAGGCGCTCTCCCGCTGTGGCTGAACCGGACGCACGTCCCCCCGCGAGGCGCCCTCAGCCACAACGAGGGGGAGAAGAGGCACCCGGCGTACGTCGAACCGCATCACACCCTCGGCGACTGGCTCAACGCCATTGTGTCGGCCGGGCTGCCCCTTGATCGTTAGTGGCCGGCCTCGTGCCAGGTGCGCCCGATGCCGACCGAGATTTCCAGCGGGACGGCCAGGTCGGCGGCGGCGGCCATCTCCGCACCGACCAGCGTCTCGACCGCCTCGAGCTCGCCGGGGGCTACCTCGAACACCAGCTCGTCGTGCACCTGCAGCAGCATCCGTGATCTCACGCCGGCTGCGGCAAGGGCGCCCTCGACTCGGAGCATCGCGACCTTGATGATGTCCGCGGCCGAGCCCTGAATAGGCGCGTTCAGCGCCATCCGCTCGGCCATCTCCCGGCGCTGCCGGTTGTCGCTGTTGAGGTCGGGAAGATAACGACGTCGGCCCATGATCGTCTCGGTGAACCCGCTACGCCGGGCCTCGTCGACGATGCCGCGTAGATAGTCGCGCACACCGCCGAACCGTTCGAAGTACTCCCCCATCAACACCCGCGCCTCGGCCGGCTCGATCTTCAGTTGCAGCCCCAGCCCGTACGCCGACAGGCCGTACGCCAGACCGTAGTTCATCGCCTTGATCTTCGAGCGTTGCGCCGGTGTCACCCCGTCGGCCGGCACATCGAACACCCTCGATGCCATCACCGAGTGGAAGTCCGCACCGGAGTGGAACGCCTGGATCAATCCGGCGTCATCGGACAGATGAGCCATGATGCGCATCTCGATCTGGCTGTAGTCGGCGGTCAGCAACGCCTCGAAACCCGCACCCACCATGAACGCCTCCCGGATCCGGCGTCCCTCCTCGGTGCGGATCGGGATGTTCTGCAGGTTGGGCTCGGTGGATGAGAGCCGGCCGGTGGCCGCGATCATCTGGTTGAACGTGGTGTGGATACGGCCGTCGTCGGCCACTGTCTTCAGGAGTCCCTCGACGGTTTGTCGCAGCCGGCTCATGTCACGGTGCACCAGCAGATGCGCGACAAACGGGTGCTCGGTCTTCTCGTACAGCGCCAGCAGCGCCTCCGCGTCGGTGGTGTAGCCGGTCTTGGTGCGCTTGGTCTTGGGCATGCCGAGCTCGTCGAACAACACGACCTGAAGTTGCTTGGGTGAACCGAGGTTGATCTGTTTGCCGATCACCTCGTAGGCATCGTCGGCTGCCTGCTTGACTCGGCCGGCGAACTGAGCCTCGAGCGCGGTCAGGTGGTCGATGTCGACACAAATACCAGCCTGCTCCATCCCTGCCAGCACCGCAACCAGCGGCAGCTCGACCTCGGCGAGCAGCCGTGAGCCACCCCGTGCGTCGAGCTCTGTGCGCAAGCCGGCCGCCAGCCCGACTACGGCATGTGCCTTGAGCATCGACTCCTGAGACTGCGCGGAGTCACCGTCGAGGTCGAATGACAGCTGGGCAGTCTCGCCGGCGAGCGTCTTCAGCTCGCGATGCAGATAGCGCAACGTTAGGTCGGCCAGGTCGTAGGACCGCTGATCGGGATGGGAGAGGTACGCCGCCAACGCGGTGTCCGCGGTAAGCCCCGCCAACGGCCAGCCACGCGCTGCCAGGGCTAGCGCAGGACCCTTGGCATCATGCAGCGCCTTGGCCCGATCCGGGTTGGCCAGCCAACCGGCCAGCACCATCTCGTCGTCGGGGGAGAGGGCGGCAGCGTCGACCCAGCAAGCCGAGCCGGCGGCGTTAGCCAACGCGACCGCATGCACGTGGCCGGTGCCGCTGTGCCACTGTCCCTGAACATGTACGCCGATCAGCTCACCACCCGGGACATGCTCAGCCAGCCAGTCGGCCAGTTGGGCCGCCCCCACGCGCACCCCGTCGATCTCGGGTGCTTCGTCGAGAAGTGGCTCGTCGGCCGACAAGGTCGCGAATAGCCGGTCGCGCAAGACCCGGAACTCCAGGCTGTCGAAGACCTGGTGAACCTGGTCACGATCCCATGGCTGAGCCGCGGTGTCGTCGACGCCCAGGGTGAGATCGAGGTCGCACACCAGTTGGTTGATGCGCCGGTTACGGATCACGTCAGCGAGGTGGGCGCGCATCGCGTCGCCTGCCTTGCCGGCGAGCTCGCCTACCCTAGCCACGATATCGTCGAGCGAACCGAACTGGGCGATCCACTTCGCCGCCGTCTTCGGGCCAACCCCGGGGACACCAGGCAGGTTGTCACTGGACTCCCCCACCATGGCGGCCAGATCGGGATAGTTGGCGGGCGACACGCCGTAGCGGTCGAAGACTGCCTCGGGCGTGATCCGTGCCAGGTCGGAAACTCCTCTGCGTGGATAAAGCACTGTCACGTGGTCGCTGACCAGTTGGAACGCGTCGCGGTCACCCGTGCAGATCAGCACATCGAAGTCGCCGGCCTGCGCCCGGGTGGCCAGGGTGCCGATCACGTCATCTGCCTCGAAGCCCGCTTTGTCGACCATCGCGACCCGCAGGGCCGCCAGCACCTCTTTGATCAACGACACCTGACCCTTGAACTCATCGGGGCTTTTGGCGCGGTTGGCCTTGTATTCGGTGTATTCGACAGCGCGGAACGTCTCACGGGACACGTCGAACGCCACGGCGACATGGGTCGGCGCCTCGTCGCGCAACACATTGATGAGCATCGAGGTGAATCCGTAGACCGCGTTGGTTGGCTGGCCTGTCGTGGTCGAGAAGTTCTCGACCGGCAGCGCGTAGAACGCGCGGTAGGCCAACGAGTGCCCATCCAACAGCAACAGCTTGGGACGATCGACGGTCTGGTCAGGGGCGGCCACACCAAGACTCTAGCCGCGCGTCCCGACAGCCATCCGGGCGCGAATGACCCGCTCCCCTTCCAGCGCCCCTTTCTGCGTCGGCCCTAAGCTGACTCGGTGTCAGCAACCGGAGACGACTTCATGTCCACCATGGCCCACCCCGCGCTGCACGACCGGCTGGGCATCGAAATCCTCCAGGCAGACGCCGAACGAGTCGTCGGCACCATGCCGGTCGTTGGCAACACCCAGCCGTTCGGCCTTCTCCACGGCGGCGCGTCTTGCGTGTTGGCCGAGAGTCTCGGCTCGATCGGCGCCAGCCTGCGGGCCCACCCAGACAGAATCGCCGTCGGGGTCGACATCAACGCCACCCATCACCGAGGCGTCCACGAGGGCGTGGTGACCGGAGTCGCCACACCACTGCACGTCGGCCGAACAGTGGCGAGCTATCAGATCGTGATCAGCGACGAGCAGGGCCGCCGCGTGTGTACGGCGCGCCTCACCTGCCAGCTCATCCCGGCCAACCGCGGTTCCCCCACCAGCGACGGCTAGCGTCTCGAAACCCACGGTGGTCGAGGAGCGACAGCGAGCGCCTCAAAAACACCGCGAGGAGTGTCGCTAGGCGAGGGTTCTGGCCCGACGACGCAGCATCCGGCGTCGGGCGGCCACGACTTCTGTGGTCGCGGGCTTGTTGGCGGCCGTACTCAGCTTGGTGCGAAGACAGCTCACGGGTGCGGCCCGAACGACCGCGACCTGCAGCAGCCCAAGCCGCGCGAGGAAGCGGTTGGAGTCGCGGGCATTGGCAGCCACCGCGGCGATGATGTTCTTCGAGCCCGTCTCGTCGGCCCAGTTGGCCGCCTCCTCGAGCATCCGTTGGCCGAGACCTCGCCGGCGGTAGCCCGACAGCACGTGCAGGTAGCTGACGTGGATCGCGGCTTCCTCATGAATGGGTGACAACGGCGCGCAGCGCAGGTGTGCAACACCCACCGGTTCCTCGTCGACAGCAGCGACCACCAGCCGCTCGGCATCGTCAGCCTCGAGCCGGCGCAGGGCACGCCTGACTTCGCCCGAGGTCATGTCAGCGTTCGTGCCCCCCGGGGCCTCAGCGAAGTCCTTCCAGATCGTCACCAGCGCCTCCGCGTCGTCGGCGGTGGCATCACGCACCACAGCGAGGCCTCGACCCACGGCCCCTCCCCTCTTCGTCACTCCCCCGAGCGGCATCTGCACTCCCCGATGGGCGACGATTACGCTCCCGTTCCGAGGCACGCTCTCCACAGTACGACGCCTCGCCCGCCACGACTAGATCGGCTTGGCCAAAGTTGCCGGTTGCCTCGCATCTGGCCCCCGGCCTGCTCGAAACCAACACGATTTGACGACTGTCTCGCGGATACGCGCATCGTCGTACCATTCATCGCTATAGTCCGGCAAGACGTACGCCGACGAGTGATCGCGTGCGTGCGACAACCGCATCAATGAATCGCCGATGCGCAACGCGATGCGACAGGAGTCACCCGTGCGAGTGCGCCTTACCGCTGTTGCGATGGTCCTCGTGATGACCGCGCTCACGCTCATGTCCGCGGTGGCCCCGGCGAGTGCCGCCTGGCCTGATTCGGTGCGCCATGCCGAATCGCCCACTACCCTGCCCCGGCTTGACGATCCCAATCAGATCGAGTTCACCGGCAAACTCTTCGACACCCGTACCTCACCGCCGAAACCCGTTCCGGGCGTGAAAGTTAGCGTGATGGACGCCACTGGCAAGGTTGTCGGGGAAGCCAGGAGCGACGCGCAAGGCACATTCACGATTCCGATCGGGAAGCCCGACATCGTGCTCGGCAAGACTTTCACCGTCAAGATCGACACCAACACGCTTCCCGAGGGGGCAGCCCTTCGTGACCCGAAGAAAGTATCGGTGACTTACACGATCAAGATCGACACCGATATCTCGATTCGATTCCCGATCGGCCCCGACCTGAACGCACCCGACCCCTGGTATGAGAACGCTGTGCGTTTGCTGGTGAGTGGGATCATCTTCAGCCTGTTGTTGGGGCTCGCCTCACTGGGCCTGTCGATGATCTTCGGCACGACCGGTCTGACGAACTTCGCCCATGGCGAGCTCATCACGTTCGGAGCGCTGGTGGCCTGGGGGCTGGAGTCTCTTGGTCTTCCGCTGATCGCCGCTGGAGCCCTGGCGGTCCTGGTGTCAGGCGTGTTCGGTTGGAGCCAGGATTTGGTGCTGTGGCGGCCGTTGCGAAGACGTGGCACTGGGCTTATCGCCATGATGATCGTGAGCATCGGGCTTGGCATCTTCTTGCGTAACGTCTTTCAGTACCTCGCAGGTGCCGACAACCACAACTACTCGCAGTACACCACCCAGGACCCCCACTCGTTCGGCTGGGTGCTGATCACCGACAAGGAGATGGTGGTCGCTGCGGTGGCGGCCGCTGTGCTGGCGATCGTCTGTCTGGCCCTGCAAAAGACGCGGACCGGCAAGGCGATGCGTGCGGTCGCTGACAACCCGGCGTTGGCGTCGTCTTCGGGCATAAATGTCGACAAGGTGATCTCGTTCGTCTGGATCGGTGGTGCTGCGCTTGCTGGGTTGTCCGGCTTCCTGCTGGGCGTCAACCAGGGGTTCGACTACCAGGTGGGTCTGAAAAATCTGCTGCTCGTGTTCGCTGCCGTGACACTGGGAGGCCTGGGAACGATCTGGGGAGCTTTGCTGGGCAGCCTGCTCGTCGGCTTGCTGATCGAGGAGTCGACGCTGGTGATTCCTGCGGAGATGAAGCTCGCGGCCGGTCTCGGCGTGCTGATCGTCGTGTTGTTGTTCCGACCCCAGGGACTGCTCGGGCGCGCCGAGCGGATCGGTTAGCAGGAGGCAGCCATGGACTACGGAAACCTCTTCGCGCTCGCCTTTGAACAAGCGATCGGCCCCACCGCGGTGATCTACTGCCTGGCTGCGGTCGGGCTCAACGTGCATTTCGGTTACACCGGCCTGCTCAACTTCGGGCAGGCGGGTTTCATGGCCGTGGCGGGCTACGCGCTCGCGGCGTCTGTTGCCTCGTGGGGCATCGGTTTTTGGTGGGGTTTGCTTCTGGGCCTTGCCGGAGCGATCGTGCTTGCCTTGCTGCTTGGCTTTCCCACCCTGAAACTTCGTGCCGACTATCTCGCAATCGTCACGATCGCGGGTGCTGAGATCATCCGTATCGTCATCGGCTCCGTCACCCTGCGGGACACTTTCGGGGGTCAAGACGGCCTCGGCGAGTTCGCCGGGTCTTTCCAAAACCTGAATCCCTTCCACACGCCGATGGGCGGCCTCGGCCTGTCGTGGAGCCCCTACGACTTCTGGGTCATGCTGGTGGGCTGGATAGTGGTCGCCTTGTGCTGTTTCGCGATATTCCTGTTGATGCGCAGTCCCTGGGGCCGCGTGTTGAAGTCCATCCGGGAAGACGAAGACGCCGTCCGCAGCCTCGGCAAGAATGTGTATGGCTACAAGATGCAGTCGCTGATCATCGGCGGTCTTATCGGGGCCCTTGCCGGGTTTACCAGCGCACTCGCACAGGCATCGATCCAGCCGCTGAACTTCGCCAGCGACACCACCTTCTTCGCTTACACGATCTTGCTGGTCGGCGGGGCCGCTCGCGTCCTCGGCCCTGTTGTCGGAACCATGATCTTCTGGTTCCTGCTGCAGTTCCTCGACTTGTTCTTCGGCCAAGCGTCCAAGACCGGACTGATTCCCAGCTCGATCATGACCGTCAACCAGGCAAGCCTCATTCGATTCATAGTGATGGGACTCGCTCTCATGCTGCTGATGATCTTCCGGCCTCAGGGGATCTTCGGTGACCGAAGGGAAATCGCGATCGATGCCCGCTGACCTCACCGCCGAAGGCGACACCGAAGGTTCGAGCTCCCGCGTCGATCGCTCCACCACGGCCCGAGCAGCCCTGCAGGACATCGCGCATGAGCCTGGCGCGAAGAAGCCGGACCCGATCATGGTCGCTGACAACGTCGTACGACGCTTCGGTGGCCTCACCGCGGTCGACGTCGACCACGTCGAGATCCAGCGTGGTGTGATCACGGCCCTGATCGGCCCCAACGGGGCAGGAAAGACGACGTTCTTCAACGTGCTGACGGGGTTTGACAGGCCCGACTCGGGCAGCTGGTCCTTCAATGGCGTGAGCCTGCGCAAGATGCCGGCGTACCGGGTCGCTCGACTCGGCATGGTGCGGACGTTCCAACTCACCAAGGTGCTTGCCAAATTGACGGTGCTGGAAAACATGCGTCTCGGCGCGACCCACCAGTCCGGGGAGCGCGTGTGGCAGGCAATGTTCGCACCGCTGTGGCGCAAGCAAGAGGACGCCAACACTCGTCGCGCACTGGCTCTGCTCGACCGGTTCAACCTCGCCGAGATGGTCGACGACTTTGCCGGCGCCCTGTCCGGCGGTCAACGCAAGCTGTTGGAGATGGCACGGGCCTTGATGGTCGAGCCGGAGTTGGTGATGCTCGACGAGCCGATGGCTGGTGTCAACCCGGCTCTCAAACAGTCACTCCTCGGCCATGTGAAATCGCTACGCGGGGACGGCATGAGCGTCCTGTTCGTCGAGCACGACATGGACATGGTCCGCGACATCTCAGACTGGGTGATCGTGATGGCCCAAGGTCGCGTCATCGCTGAGGGACCGCCGGACGCTGTGATGGGTGACTCGCGGGTTATCGACGCCTACCTCGGTGCACATCACGACGCGGCCCTGGACTTCGAGGAGGAAGAGAAGATCCTGGCCGAGGCGGAGGCCGCAATCAAGACCGAAGCTCAAGACGCCGAAGGCGACCACCATGGCTGAGCACGAGCAGCTCAGCCCCGAGCGCGAGGCTCATCTTGCGGCAGCCGAGGGCGCGGTCTTGCGTGCGGACAATCTGGTCGCGGGTTATGTCCCCGGTGTCAACATCCTCAACGGCGTGGATCTCTACTGCCGTCCGGGAGAGCTCGTCGGCGTCATCGGTCCCAACGGTGCCGGCAAGTCGACGCTGCTCAAGGCGCTGTTTGGGCTGGTGAAGGTCCAGACCGGCGCGGTCGTTCTCAACAACAAGAACATCACCAACGAGCGTGCCGACACCCTGGTCGCCGCAGGAGTGGGGTTCGTGCCACAGAACAACAATGTGTTTCCCTCGCTGACCATTGAGGAGAACCTCGAGATGGGGTTGTTCCAGAACCCCAAGCGCTTTGCGGAACGCTTCGACGTCGTTGCGCAACTCTTCCCGGCGTTGAAGGATCGCCGTAGCCAGCGGGCTGGCTCGCTGTCTGGCGGGGAGCGTCAGATGGTGGCGATGGGGCGAGCGCTGATGATGGAGCCGTCAGTGCTCTTGCTCGACGAGCCGTCAGCCGGCCTCTCGCCGTCGTTGCAAGACGAGGTCTTCGTGCAGACCCGACGCATCAACCGCGCTGGCGTCAGCGTGATCATGGTCGAGCAGAACGCCCGCCGCTGCCTGCAGATCTGCGACCGCGGCTACGTGCTGGACCAGGGACGCAACGCCTACACCGCGCCGGGCCGCGACCTCATCAACGACCCGAAGGTCATCCAGCTCTATCTCGGCACCCTGGCCCGGGCCTGATTCCCCAGTCTTGCGGTTTGTCGTCGGGCGCCACACGTCACAACTCCGCACGACCCGTTGTTGAAGCAGTGAGGGGCGTGGCCGCGTCGAGGATCCGACGCTGAGCTTGCCCGAGCTGGCTTGGCGTCTCATCTTGACGCGGAAGGACCGGCAAAATTCCGACGCTGGGTTCGCCCCAGCTGGCTGAGCGTCGCATCTTGGCGCAGGGGGTGGCAGGTTTCACACCTTGACCGGGTGGTGGTTTCCAGACGCTCGCTAGGCCCCTCAACCACCGTGGGAACCTTTCGTTGCTCACCACCGTGTCGAGGGGACGGCGGCTGGCTGTGTGCCTTTGTCCCGTACAGACTGAGCCCCAGGCCGCGGGTGCGGCCGGGGGGTTAGCGTTGGGCGACGTACGACCGCGATCAGATCACGCCGGTCACGTAGTCGATGTTGTGGTTGGTGTTGTCTTTGCTGTACTCGAAGATACCGATGGTGGCCTTGGACGGGCTGCCGGTGGAGTTCAGGTCGACAGGCCCGGAAACGCCATCGTAGTCGATATCCTTGCCCTGCTTCAACAGCGCGACACACTGCGCATATTCAGTGCATCTGGTGCCGCCAGCGGAGATGTCGATGAGCTTGCTCGCAATGGCCTTTCCGGATGTGTCACCAGCGGCAGTAGCAGCCAACGCGGTCATGATTGTCGCATCGTAGGACTCCGGGCCGTACGTGAAGTCCTTGAGCGTGGGGTCTGTCTTCAACAGTCGCGCCTTGAAATTAGCCGTCAGCTCGGCACCAGGGTAGGTGGCCTTGACGCCGGTCAAGGTGCCGGGCGGGAAATCAGCCGAGTAGTCGGCGGTGTTGCCGTCGACGAAGTAGGTCTGCACGTCTTGCGGCCCGACTTTGCGGGCGGCGAGCTGCGGGATGATCTTCGTCGTCTCGTTGAACGCGATCAGCACAATTGCATCGGGCTTGGTCGCGGCGACCTTGTCGACCTCGGCGGTATAGTTGGTGGCATCGGCTGAGTAGAGAGTCTCGGTTGCGACGTTCACGCCTGCCGCTTTGACGCCCTTCGCCAGCTGGTCGGCCAACGCCTGGCCGTAGGAGTCCTGCCGCGCCAAGATTGCGACGTTCTGCGCGCCATCCTTCACCACCAGGTTCGCCATGACGGCGCCTTGCAGCACGTCAGACGGCGCCGTACGGAAGTAGAGGCCGTGGTCGTTGTAGGTGTCGAACTCGGTTGACGTGTTCGCAGGTGAGAACTGCACCACGCCCGCCGAAGTGATTTTGTCGATCACGCTCATCGACACCGACGACGAAGCGGCTCCGATGATCGCGGTGGCCCCTCCGGACAGCAGCTTGTCCACCGAGGCCGGCGCGATGGGTGGCGTGCCGTCCCCGGAGTCCGCACTGATCTGCTTGAGCGGCTTGCCGAGCACACCCCCGGCTGCGTTGATGTCCTTCACCGCGGTATCGACGCCGGCGAACTCGGGCGGGCCGAGGAAGGCAAGGTCACCAGTGGCCGGGAGCAGCGTACCGATGGTCAGTGCCTTGGCGGTGCTGGATGGCGGCGCCGATGTGCTGTTGCTGCTCGTCGGAGCGTTGCCAGCTGAGTTGGTCTCTTCGGCCTTCTTGGTCGATTGCGCACAAGACGCGAGCGCAAGGGCAGCCAGAGCGGACACTGCCGCCAGCTGCGCCGTGCGAGATCGGCGGGTCATAGACACTCCGTCTAATTGGGCCGCACCTCCGCGCGGCGCTGTTGTGATGGGCCAACCTAGCGTGTTAAGCCGGCTGAGTCATGGGGCAAACCGCTTCCGCTACGGATGTGACCATTTCGTGACATCGCAGCGAGTGAGCACACTGGGGTGCTTGGCCCTCACCGCAGCTGGGCCTCCGGAAGCCACCGTGCCGTCAAGGTGCCACCTGAAACGGTGGCACTGCGCTGCCTATACTGTGCAAACGCAGGCCGGGTTGGCGGAATCGGCAGACGCGGTGGTCTCAAAAACCATTGTCCGAAAGGATGTGTGGGTTCAAGTCCCACACCCGGCACTACATAACACGGAATGCCCGACGCCGTGCGCGTGCCCGTCCTTGCACCGGGCTTTGTGCCTCACTCCACTAGCAACCCGGTAGCGAGGCAGGGGTGACAGCGGGGGTGGCAGCGGGAGCGGGGCCGGCGTAGAGGCCAAGGCGCTGCTTCAAGCGCAACACCCTCTCAACCGACGCGTCAAGGCGTGCGATGCTGATGGTCCCGCTCTTGACGGCCGCGACCAGCGCATTGACCACCTGAGCTGGAGATGGGGGCATCAGCAAGAGATCCGCACCGCCGTTGATCGACCGCACCGCGTTCTGCCCGGTGTCGCCCCAGGACGTGATGCCGCCCATGTTGAGCGCATCGGTGATCACCACGCCGTCGAACCCGAGGCGGTCCCGAAGCAGCGCGCGGTCCAGAAGCGGGGAAATGGTCGCCGGCCTGCCACTCGGGTCTAACGCGGGCGCGGCCAGGTGGCCAACCATCACCATGTCAACATGGGCCTTGATGGCGGCTTGGAACGGGGGCAGATCGACCCGCTCCCACTGCTGCCGTGATTGGTTGATCACGGCAGTCCTCAGATGCGAGTCGGTGGTCGTAGACCCGTGGCCGGGGAAGTGTTTGGCGGCGGCCGCCACACCGGCGTCGTGGTATCCGCACACCTGGGCCCGCACCAGCCGTGAGACGACTGCTGAGTCTGACGAGAACGACCTCGCTCCAATCACCCCGGCGTTGCCTACCGTGTTGACGTCGGCCACTGGGGCCAGATCGGTGTTTATGCCCAGCCGACGCAACAACTGCCCGGTCTGATCAGCAGTACGGCGTGCCCACCGGGCGTTCCCGTTGAACTCTGCGCCGCCGGGTTGGTTCGCGGTGCCAGGCAGCCGGGTGATGGGGCCGCCTTCTTGGTCGGTCATGATCAATAGCGGCTGTCCGCCGGCTCGGGCGGCGCGCTGGGACGCGGCCGACAGTGTCCGAATCTGGGCATCGGATCTCAGGTTGTCATCGAAGTAGATCAGTCCACCTGGTCTCAGCGTGGTGATCATCCGAGAAGGTGCCGTCTCGCCGGTGAATCCGACAACGATGAGCTGTCCGGCCTTGTCGCGCAAGGACATCCGCCGCAACCTCGTCAAGACGGCATCAACTTGGGTGCTCTTCGGCGATGTCGCCCGCGGCGTGGGGCTGGCCTGCCGAGATGATGACGTAGGCGGCGACGCCTCGAGGCTTGGCAGCCCTGGTGTGGTAGCCACCGGCGAAACTGGCGACGGGTTCGCGACCCGACGTGCTGAGCCACCCGGCGTACTGGACTCAGCGGGTGCAGATGGTGCAGATCGTGAGCCGGCACATGAGGTCATGAGCAGCGCGGTGGCGGTGACGACGACGACGGCGAACCAACCGGTAGAGGTTTTCTTAAACCTTGCTCTCGGCATCGGCTAGCCGGCTCGGACAGAGCGATAGGCCGGGGCAACACCGTTGATGGCGTCGCCCATCCGGTGGATCCGCAAGGCATTCGTCGAGCCGGGGATGCCGGGTGGACTTCCGGCGACGATCACCACGAGGTCGCCTTGCACGCAGCGGTTGATGTCGAGCAGCGAGCTGTCAACCTGCATCACCATCTGGTCGGTGTGCTCGACGGATGGGACCAGAAACGTCTCCACCCCCCAGCTCAGCGCAAGTTGCGAGCGCACCGCGGGCTCGGGCGTGAATCCCAGCACCGGCACGCGGGAGCGATAGCGCGCAAGTCGGCGCACCGTGTCGCCCGACTGGGTGAAGGCGACGAGGTACTTGGCTTCGACCTCTTCGGCAACCTCCGCGGCGGCCTTGGCGATGACCCCGCCACGGGTGATCGGTCGCCAGTTCACCGCGGCCATCCGGGAGAGCCCGTGGTCCTCGGTCGACTCGATGATGCGGGCCATCGTCTCCACGCTGTCGATCGCGTAAGCTCCAACGCTCGTCTCGCCGGATAACATCACCGCATCCGTGCCGTCGAGCACGGCATTGGCCACGTCGGAGGCCTCAGCCCTCGTAGGACGCGGGCTGTAGATCATCGATTCGAGCATCTGCGTCGCCACGACCACGGGCTTCGCGTTGCGGCGCGCGATCTCGGTGACCTGCTTTTGCAGCACGGGGACGTCCTCAAGCGGCATCTCGACGCCGAGGTCTCCGCGCGCGACCATGACGCCATCGAACGTCTCGACGATCTCCTCGATATGGTCGATTGCCTGCGGCTTTTCGATCTTCGCGATCACCGGCAGCCACTCGCCTTCTTCCGCCATGATCGCGCGGACCGCGACCGCGTCGGCGGCGGAGCGCACAAAGGACAGTGCGATCCAATCGGCCCGCAGGTGCAATGCCCACCGCAAGTCATCGACGTCCTTGTCACTGAGAGCGTCCGCGCTTACTGCAACGCCCGGCAAGTTGATGCCCTTGTTGTTGCTGGCCTGACCACCGACCTCAACCCGGGTCGTCACATCGGTTTCGGTGACGCGGGTTGCCTTGAGCCGAATCCGCCCGTCGTCGATCAAGATGGTGTCCCCGTCGGCGACGTCGCCCGGCAAGCCGTGGTACGTCGTCCCGCAGATCTGCCGGTCGCCTGGGACCTCCCGCGTGGTGATCGTGAACTCATCGCCTGCCATCAGGCTGACGACGCCGTCGGCGAAACGGCCTAGCCGGATCTTTGGTCCCTGGAGGTCGACGAGGATCCCCACGGCATGACCGGACTCGTCGGACGCCTGCCGGACCATCTTGTAGATCGCCTCGTGATCGGCATGGCCACCGTGGCTCAGGTTGAGGCGCGCGACGTTCATGCCGGCATCGACGAGCTCACGGATCTTCTCCGGAGTCGAGGTGGCGGGTCCCAACGTGCACACGATCTTGGCTCTTCGCACCACTCGACACTACCGGCCGCGGAAGGCGGCTTTGTCGAAGTCAACCCGTGTCGAGTCGTGTTGCGCTGCGGCTTGGTGGCGGTTCGCAAAGTCGTCCCGTACTGAGTTGTGGCGCGTGGTCTCGGAGCGGACGCGAGGAGCCGCGGACCCGGTGACTGCCTGTCAGCGCGAGCTCCTATTCGAGGGACGAGCCGACGGCGTCACCGACGAGGTAGGTCAGGCCGGCGGCAATGCCACCCAACAGCATCTGCCGAAGCCCGCCGTACCACCAGCTGCGGGTGGTGATCGAGGAGACGACCGCGCCGCAGCCGAACAGCGCGATCAGGCTCACGATGAGCGCCGGCAACAGGTTGGCGGCACCCAAGACATAGGGCAGCACCGGCAACGCCGCGCCGATCGCGAACGAGACGAACGACGACCCTGCAGCCAGCAGCGGCGAGGGCAGGTTTTGGGGGTCCACCCCTAGCTCCTCACGGGCGTGGACGGCAAGCGCCAGCTCGACGTCGGCGTGGACCTGCTCGGCAACCGCGCGAGCCAGGCCCGGGTCGATGCCCCGGTCGACGTACATCTGTGCGAGCTCGTCCTGCTCTGCGCGGGGGTTGTCGCGGATCTCCTGACGCTCGACCTGGATTTCCTTCGCCGCGTACTCCGCCTGACTGGCTACCGAGGTGTACTCCCCGGCTGCCATCGAGAACGCGCCGGCCGCCAACCCAGCGAGTCCGGCGAGCACGATCGGCGCTGAGTGGCCACCCCTTGTGCCGCCGGCGATGCCGGCGATCAGCGCGAAGTTGGAGACGAGCCCATCCATGGCCCCGAAGACTGCGGGCCGAAGCCAACCCCCGGTGACATTGGGATGCTCGTGCTCGACGTCGGGTGGCTCCACGCCGCCGATCGACTCACTCACGTCCCGGCCCGCTCATGTCTTGGGCGCCTCGTTCGACTGATCGGTGTCCGCCGGCGTTGTGGTGACGGTCTCCGATTCGGAGTCGCTGTCCGCTGCAAGCTCAGCGGCCGGGGCAGTCTGCACCACCGGCTCTCGGCCCGGGTGCAACCTGCCCACGATCACGAAGTACGCCGTGGCGGCAAGAAACACGACGAGAGAGGTCCAGTCGTTGAGCCTCAGCCCAAGGAAGTGGTTGGCGGTGTCGATGCGCAGATACTCGATCCAGCCGCGGCCCACCGTGTAGGCCATCACGTAGAGGGCGAACGCCCGACCGTAGCCGAGCCGGAATCTGCGATCAGCCCAAATCACCAGCACCGCCACTGCGACGTCCCAAATGGACTCGTAGAGGAACGTCGGCTGGAATGTCGAGTACTGCTGGTAGCTGCCCCGGTGAGCCGGGTCGATCTCGAGCCCCCAAGGCAACGTGGTGGGCTTGCCATACAACTCCTGGTTGAACCAGTTGCCCCATCGGCCGATGGCTTGGGCAAGCACGATGCCCGGCGCCAGCGCGTCAGCGACCGCTCGGAACTTCGCGCCGTTGCGCCGGCAGCCGATGTAGGCGCCGAGGGCACCGAGCGAGATCGCTCCCCAGATGCCGAGACCTCCGCGCCAGATGTAGAACGCTGCCCAGGGATTCTTGCCGGCAGTGAAATACAGCTCTGGGTCGGTGATCACGTGGTAGACGCGAGCACCGACCAGGCCGAACGGCACCGCCCAGACGGCGATATCGGCCACGGTCCCCGGCCGCCCACCCCTGGCGATCCACCGCCGATTGCCGAGCCAGATCGCCACAACCACGCCGGCGAGGATGCACAGGGCATAGGCCCGGATCGGTAGTGGACCCAGGTGCCAGACGCCAACGCCTGGGCTGGGGATGTAGGCAACAGTCATCGCGCCAGCAACATACCGCCACCGCGGGCGCTTGGGGTCACGACCCTGCCAACGCGGTGATGTCTGACACCATGTCTCGTACCGGGGTGCCCTGCGTCCAGATCACCGGCGCCCGGTTGCCGCGGAAACCGATGACCTGCGCGCCGTGTCCGACGTCGTAGCCGCCGCCCGGCAGCCGCTCTTTACCGGTGATTGCGACGCCCATCGCCCGAGCGGCTGCCTTGATATCACCGATGTCGCCGGTGAGACCGACGAACCGGCTGTCGTAGCGCTCCAGGTAGCGAGTGAGCACCGCAGGGGTGTCGCGAGCCGGATCTGTCGTGATGAAGAGCACCTGCGTCTTCGCCCGCGCTGGGGCAGGCAGCCGCAGGTAAGCCGATGTCAGATCACTCATCACGAGCGGGCATACGTCCGGGCAGTTGGTGTAGCCGAAGAACACGAGCGTCACCGGGTAGGCGGTGTCGGTGACGAGGTTGAACCCGTTCCCGTTCGTCGCGGTCAGCGTGATGTCGGGCATGGTGTACGGCGTCGCCGGCTCGGCGCCGTGGAACGTGGTGTCCTGGTGAACCCCGGACACGATGACACCCGCCGGATTCGAGCCGGCTGGATCCTGGCTTTGCGCCGCGCCACCACAGGCCGAGAGCGACGCAACGGCAACCACCGACACCGCGGCGGTCGCAGAGCGCGAACACAAGAGGCGACTCATCCCTGGAAGAAAGGGCGGGTGCCGGGTCAAAGTTCCCTCCGCACACCACGAGCAAGCTCGCGGGTGAGTTCTCGCACGGATTCGACGGCTCCTTCCGGGCCAGCCTCTTGGACGCTGCGCACAAACGCACTGCCGACGATCACCGCGTCGGCGTACGCCGCGACTCCGGCCGCCTGGTCGCCGCTGGACACTCCCAGCCCGACCCCCACCGGCTGTTCGGTTAACTGGCGCAGCCGGGCCACCAGGTTCGGCGCCGCCTCGCTGGCCTGCTCACGTGCCCCGGTCACGCCCATGACCGCGGTGGCGTAGACGAAGCCGCGGCTGGCAGCCGCGGTCATCCTCAACCGCTGCGCGGTGGAGGAAGGTGCGACCAAGAACACCTTGTCGAGATCGTGTCGGTCTGCCGCCGCGATCCATTCAGCGGCCTCGTCGGGAATCAGATCCGGCGTGATCAGGCCCGCCCCCCCTGCCGACGCCAGGCTCGCGGCGAAGCCCTCCACACCGTAGCGCTCGACCGGATTCCAATAGGTCATCACGAGCGTCGGGGCGAGCTCGGCAACCGACTCTACGACGTCGAAGATGTCGGTGGTCCGGGTGCCATTCTCGAGCGCGACCTGCGCGGCGGCTTGAATCGTCGGACCATCCATCACCGGATCGGAGTAGGGCAGACCCACCTCGACAACGTCCGCTCCCGCCTCCACCATCGTCCGCACCAACGCCAATGACGCCTCAAGGCTCGGAAAGCCGGCCGGCAGATACCCGATCAAGGCCGCCCGTCCCTCACCGCGCGCCGCGGCGATCGCAGTCTCGACGCTGGGCGTCACTCGGTGTCTCGATCACTGGCCTGGTCTGCCAGCAGGCCGAACCAGTTGGCCGCGGTGTCCATGTCCTTGTCGCCGCGACCGGACAAGCACACCAACAACGTCGGTGCCTCGCCGAGCTCATCGGCGAGCTCGCGGCTCAGCTCGATGGCACCAGCCAGGGCATGGGCGCTCTCGATCGCCGCGATGATGCCCTCGGTCTTCGCGAGCAGCGCCATCGCGTCCATCGCCGCGGCGTCGCTGATCGGTCGGTACGTCGCCCGGCCGGTCTCGGCGAGCCAGGCATGCTCGGGCCCCACGCCGGGATAGTCCAACCCGGCCGAGATCGAATGCGACTCGATGGTTTGTCCGTCAGCGTCTTGCAGCAGGAAAGACCTTGAGCCGTGCAGGACACCGACTTCGCCGGCGGTGATGGTGGCCGCGTGCCTGCCGGTGTCGAATCCGTCACCGCCCGCTTCGAAGCCGACCAGCCGCACGTCAGCGTCGCCGACGAAGGCAGCGAACAGCCCGATGGCATTCGACCCGCCGCCCACGCACGCCAGGGCGGCATCCGGGAGGCGTCCGATCAGCTCCAGCGACTGGACCCGAGCCTCGTCTCCGATGCCACGGGTGAAGTCGCGGACCATGGCCGGGAAGGGATGCGCGCCGGCCGCGGTACCCAGCAGGTAATGGGTTGCGTCGACATTGGCCACCCAATCGCGCAATGCCTCGTTGATCGCGTCCTTGAGCGTTCGGCTGCCGGTCTTGACCGGCACGACCTCGGCGCCGAGCATCTTCATCCGGGCGACGTTGAGAGCCTGTCGCTCGGTGTCGACTTCACCCATATACACGACGCAATCAAGCCCGAAGTAGGCACAGGCGGTGGCCGTGGCCACGCCGTGCTGACCCGCGCCCGTCTCGGCGATCACCCGTCGTTTGCCCATCCGCGACGTGAGCAGCGCTTGGCCCAAGACGTTGCGGATCTTGTGCGCCCCGGTGTGGTTGAGGTCCTCGCGCTTGAGCAACACCCGGGCACCGATGGATTCGGAGAAACGCTCGGCGTTGTACAGCAGGCTGGGCAGGCCGGCGTACTCGCTCGACAACGTGGCGAAACTGGCCACAAAGGTGGGATCCGACATCGCCTCGCGCCAGTGCCGGTCAAGCTCATCGAGTGGCCCGATCAGCGCCTCGGGCATGAATCGACCACCGAACCGTCCGAAGTGCCCTGTCGCATCGGGCATCGTCTGCGTCATCGGCCGCTACCTTCTTGGGGTCTTTGGTCGGGTCAAGTGTTGTGGCTGGAAAGAGACATCCCATGTACGACACTAGCGCCGTTGTCGCAGCGCCGGATGCGCCCCGGCGGCCACCATGTCGGCAACCGCGGTCCGTGGGTCTTTGCCCGTCACCAGAGACTCGCCGACCAACACGACGTGTGCCCCGTTGCGTGCATAGTCCAAGACGTCGCGGGGGCCTCGAACTCCCGACTCGGCGACCCGGACCACGTCGTCGGGAATGAGCGAGGCGAGGCGTGCGAACGTGTCGCGGTCAACGGCGAGCGTCTTGAGATCGCGCGCGTTGACGCCGATGAGTGTGGCCCCGGCGGCGAGTGCACGTCGAGTCTCCTCGCCGGTGTGGACCTCGACCAGTGGAGTCAGGCCGATCGAGCGAGCTCGGTCGATGAGACCGACTAGCTCGTTGTCGGTGAGCGCCGCGACGATGAGCAACGCAAGGTCGGCACCGCAGGCCCGAGCCTCCCACAATTGATACGACGTAACGATGAAATCCTTGCATAGCACCGGCACCGTGACGGTTCGTCGCACTGCCCGCAGGTCGGTCAGGCTGCCGTCGAATCGGCGCTGCTCGGTGAGCACACTGATTGCGGCTGCTCCACCGGCTTCGTAGTCGGCCGCCAACGCCGCCGGGTCGGCGATGTCGGCGAGCACTCCCCTGCTCGGGCTTGACCGTTTGACCTCGGCGATCACCGAGACACCGTCGGCGCGATAGCCGGGCATCGGGTCGATGGCGGGCTCTTGGTGTGTAGCGGATTCCTTCAGGTCGTCGAGAGTCACGGCCAGCTGCCGGGCAGCGAGATCGACGCGAACTCCCGCAACGATGTCTTCGAGCACTGACATCGTTAGTGTGCACCCATCCCCATCGCCTGCATGACCTTGCCGACAACGCCGGACAACACGAAAATCCCTACGGCGATCCAAAACGTCAGCCAACTGCCGATGACCAGACCAACCCCGCCCACCACGAACGCAAGGAGAGCGATGCATACGGCGGTCCACGCGGCGGGGGTTGAACCGTGATGACTGTAGGCCATAGGGACTGCGTCTCCTCTCGTCGTGCACCTATTGTGACGTGCAGGGGTCACCGGCTTTGCGTGGGGTCTTGTCCTCGATCGATGGCCCGCCAGGCCTCGGCCTCACTGAGCTCGTCGTCGGGATTAGGGGCCGGGGGTTCGTCGGCGCTCGGGGCGTCGTACCGGCTGCCCATGGTGGCCCACTGATCGCCGTACGCCGCCACCGCGCCGCCAGCCAGCACGCACAGCACCGAGGCAGCGAGGACCAGCCAACGCCATCCGACCGACTGGGTCTCGAACCCGTCGCCGCCCGACAGGCCCTTGGCGGACAACCCCGCCTCGAGCGCGTCATGCGCGGCGCCGGGGTGCACCGCGGAGACGAGTACGACCACGGCGGCGGCCACGATCAGCACGCCCAGGCCACGGCGCACCAGGCCACGAGTGGCGATCACGGCACCGAACGACGCAAGCAACACCACACCGAGAGCCCCGGCGAGCGGCGCCAACTCTGCGCCGGAGACCGTGGCATGCAGGATGGGCAGACCCTGGATGGTTGCGGTTGCCGAGGCCCACGCCTTGGAGACACCGACGGTCACCCCGGTGGCGGCGAGCAGGCCGGTGACGAGCGTCACCCCATAGGCTCGGTTGCTCGAACTCCGCATCCGCCTATTGTGCCGACCATTCGCCTAGCCGGATTGGGCGCCCGTGGCAGGTGGGTGCCGGTTCGGTAGCGAGGGTCGCCGTACGCTGGACGGCATGGGCGACTCAGCGCACACCTACGACTCGGACCATTCGGCCGGCTCGGCTCCTGTTTCGCAGGTGGAGCGGGCGCAACTATGCGACCTCTTCGACGTCGTGGGTCCGTCAGCGCACACGCTCAGCGGAGACTGGGACACCCACCACCTCGTCGCCCACCTGGCGGCTCGAGAGGGCACCCCACTGGGCTTCTTGAAGGTGGTTCGCCCCAAGGTCGGCGAAGAGGCTGTCAACGAGCTGGTGGCAGAGCACGACTACTCCACCCTCGTCAATCAGATCAGGGGTGGACCGCCCAGGCTGTCCGTCTTCGGCACCGAGTTTACGGACCGGCAAGCCAACACGTTGGAGTTCTTCATCCACCATGAGGATGTGCATCGCGCGATGCCCGAATGGAACGCGCGCCAACTGCCAGGCTGGGTTGAAGACGAGATCTGGAGCAGGTTGAAGTTCTTCGCCAGGGGTCTGATGCGCAAGGCCCCGGTGGGCGTCCGCCTCGAACGCAGTGGCTCGGGCGAATCGACGGTCCCGACCAGGGGCAAGTCCGAGTCCGCCATTATCAAGGGCAAGCCGAGCGAGCTGGCACTGTTCGCTTACGGTCGGGGCACCGTCGCTGCCGTCGACTTCTCGGGTCCGCCGGAGAGCATCGAGCTTGTGCAACAGGCGACTTTCGGCTTTTGAGGGCGCCCCGCAGAGGCGCGGGACGGCAAGGGTGACGGGACGGCAAGGGTGACGGGACGGCAAGGGTGACGGGACGGCAAGGGTGAAGGACGTGGCGCCGGGGCCATCTGGCCAGAGCGCAAGTCCCGACGCTGAGCTTGCCGGGACCGGCTGAGCGTCTCATCTTGGCGCCCAGGGTGCTGGCAAGGGTGTGGTTTCGAGACGGCCGCGAATCGGCCTCCTCAACCACCGTCATTACAGCTCGAGCTGGCCAGCTGGGACCTGACCATGGCGTGGGTGGGCGGGCGACTTGTCCGGCCCAGCGGCGGCGTAGCGACCTAGCGAACGATTGGGCCGGTGGCCTCGTTCGCTACTGCGGCGAGGGCGGCCTCGATGCTGAATGCCCCGGTATGCAAGGCGGCGCCGACAATCGCCCCCTCGACACCGACCGGCGCCAAGCCCGACAGGGCACGCAGGTCCTCGAGAGTAGACACCCCGCCCGATGCGATCACCGGGGTGGTGGTTCGGTCGCAGACGTCGCGCAACAACGCCAGATTGGGACCGTGGAGCTTTCCGTCCCTCGCAACATCGGTCACCACGTAGCGCGCGCAACCGACAGCTTCCAAACGCTCCAACACGGCGGAGAGATCGCCCCCATCCTGGGTGGTGCCTCGGGGCGCTAACGTCGTACCTCGCACATCCAGGCCGAGTGCTACCCGGTCACCGTGCTCGCGGATGGCTTGCGTGCACCAAGCCGGGTCTGCCAATGCGGACGCGGCGATGACTGCACGGCGACAGCCCGTATCCAGCGCCGCCGCGAGCGAATCGTGGTCGCGAATGCCGCCGGACAACTCGACGTCGATATCCAGGCGCGCGATGATGTGGTGGAGGAGTTCGCTGTTTTCGCCACGGCCGAAAGCCCTGTCGAGATCGACAAGGTGCACCCAGGTTGCTCCCCCTGACTGCCACCTCAGCACCAGGTCTAGGGCATCAGCGAAGAGCCGGTCTTCGACCGTCGCCCCCGGTGCGGCCCACACGGCTCGACCTCCAGCAACATCGACGGCAGGCAGCAGTTCAAGCCCTTGAGCTTCGCCTGGACGCGACACGGCGTCAGCCTAGTGTCGGGTGATTTGGTAGACCAATTGCCAGTGCTACCAGGCAAGCTTCAACACCTTCGCCAAGGCTGGAGCATGGTCGAATCCGTCGATGGCCCGGAAGCTGAGGCCAACGCCGTCGGCCCAAGTGATCGTCAGTGTGTATGTGTAATGGTCACAGCACGAGCCCGACGGCCGCGGCGTCATCGGCAATCGGTGGATCTCGGGCGCGGAGGCGGCCTTGAGCACGTGTACGACGTCTCGCCGGTTGTACCCATGAGGGGGTGGCCGGTTAGTCGCGAACACCCTGGTCAACTCGACCGGCTTGAGGCCGCCACTGCGCTGCAGCACCACGGAAGTCGCCGAGGTGGCGGGCTCCGGCGTACGCGGCGGTAACTGCACTGACCCCGGCGGCGAACCGCATGCCGCGGCGAGCAAGACGACGTACCCGGCAACGCTTGCCGAGGTGAAAAGCCTCATGGTTCGTTTGACGCACCGACCGGAGCCTCGGCTCCCGTTACCGGCAACAACGCGAGAGCCGGCCGGCGTACGCCTCGACAACCAGGTGCAGGCGATCCGAGATGTTAGGTTCGAGCCGTGAGCAACCCGTTGCCGCTGTTTCCGCTCAACACTGTGCTGTTCCCCGGCGTGGTGATGCCTCTCCACATCTTCGAAGACCGCTACCGCTCCCTGGTCCGGGACTTGATCGCGTTGCCGCCCGATGCCGACCGAGAGTTCGGCGTCGTCGCCATCAACGTCGGCTATGAGGCCGGTGACCGCGGCGTCCACACCATTCAACGCACTGGCTGCGCGGCACTGGTCACGGAGGTGACCGCCAACCCCGACGGCACGTTCGAGATCATTGCGGTAGGCCGACGGCGCTTCCATGTCGAACGGCTGGACCCATCACAGGACTATTTGTGTGCCGATGTCGAATGGCTAGCCGACGGTGCCGGGACGCAGACAGGCGACGCAGGTGAGGCGGCCCGCACTGCTGTGGAGCTGTTCGAGGTATACCGCGACACGATCGAGGAGTTGCGTGGTGACGACATCTTGGCAGGTGAGGCGCCACGCGACCCAATCGACCTGTCCTACACGCTTGCCGCGTCACTAATGGTGAACCTCGCCGATCGACAGAGTCTGCTGGAATGCCCAGACGTTGCCAGCCGGCTCAGCCTCGGCATCGCGCTGATGCGCGCCGAGCTCCGAGCCATCCACGCCATCCCGTCGCTGCCCGCCACGATGATGGCTCGCACCCAATGGTGCCCAAACTGACCACAGCCACAGCCACGGCCTGGTCGCTGGAGCAGTCTGCGATGCCGATGGGTCGAGGTCGATGCCCGCGTAGAAGACGGCCCCGGCCGGCAACGCCTCAGCGGCCTGTGGACCTGCCCTGAACCTCGCGCTGAACGACTAGGAGGCTGGGAAACTACCCGACACCGGACGCGCCGGTGGCATATGTTGCGGTTTCTTCCACCCGGAGATCGTCACGATCCCACCGGCCAGCCCGCCGATGGGCCAACCGAGGTAGGCGACCTTGGTCTCCAGGCTCAACCCCGCCGTGATCGGATCGCCCGGCCTCGCATGTTGCGCCTCGGCTTTCGGGTCGGGCCCAAAAACGTGCCCACCCAGCCATCCGCTCACCACGCTGGCGGCTCCACAGAGCAGCACGATAGCGAGCACAGTCACCCAACCATGCCGCTGGCCGAGCCACCCAACGATCAGTCCCACCACGAGGCCACCGAGGGCACCGATCACCATGAACCACAATGTGATGCCGGACTGCTGAGCCAGGCCCGTCTCGTCGAGGTAGACCCCGTTTGGTGTGTACGGCGCCGAAGGCGGGTTGGCGAAGTGGACCCAAAGCCAGGCGCCGGGCACGCCAAGCACGCCCCCAATCACCACGGCCGCCACGACGAACCCCACCTTGGCTGCAGTCGAGCTTGTAGGAAGCGCCTGAGTTGCGGCCTGGCCTGGTACGTCGGTGTCCGCCACGGGCTCGATCTTAGATCGGGCTCTTGAGCGCGCGCAGACAGCCTAAAGTCACGGACCCTCGTCCAGGCCGTGTCGGCGGTCAATTGGTGGTGGTCGACAGACAGCCCGGCCCGAGCAGCGCCTTCAAGTCGGCCATCAGCGCAGGCGAGGGTGCGACCCGGAGCCGGCCGTCGAGCCGCATCACCATGGTCCGGCCGGCGGACTGCAACTTGAGGTGAACCTCCGCCACCCCCGGATGAGTGGCGAGCACGTCCTTGAGCTGTTCAACGATCGGCGGTGTCACGCGCAACGCGGGCAGCGCGATTACCACCGGACCATCCGCCGCGACCCGGCTCAAGTCGGGGATCATGATGTCTGAGGTGATCAGCTCGGCACCGCCAGCGCGACCCCGCTTCACCCTGCCCTTGACCAACACCACAGCGTCTTCGACCAGCATCGTCGAGCACAGCCGGTAGTCTCGCGGGAACACCGTCACGTCGATGGCGCCCTCGAGATCCTCGATCGTGAACACGGCGTACAGATCACCTTTCTTGGTGGTCTTGCGGATCACCGAAGTGATCAGCCCGGCCACCGTGACCAGGCTGCCTTCGCCGCGCTCTTCGTCGGTGACAAGTTGCCCAATGGTTGTGTCGCTGGCTTTCGCGAGCACGTGCTCGAGCCCGTTGAGAGGGTGGTCGGAAACATACAGTCCCAACATCTCGCGCTCGTGGGCCAGCATCGTGCGCTTGTCCCACTCTTCGATCGTGGGAACCTGCACCGACACCGAGGCGAAGTCGTCATCGGCGAGCCCTCCGAACAAGGAGTCCTGGCCGATTGCTTCGTTGCGCTTCAGGTCCAGATACTGGTCGGCCGCGGTTTCGTGAATGGCGACGAGAGCTCGCCGTGAGTTACCCAGGGAGTCGAAGGCGCCAGCCTTGCACAGTGACTCCAACACCCGCTTGTTGCACAGTGCCACCGGGACTTTCGCCATGAAGTCTGCGAAGTCGGTGAACCTGCCGCTCGACTGACGAGCCTCGATCAACCCGCTGACGACGTTGCTGCCCACATTGCGGATGGCGGTCAACCCGAAGCGGATGTCCGTCCCGACCGGGGTGAAGTTGGCCGCGGATTCGTTGACGTCGGGCGGCAGCACCTGGATGCCCATTCGGCGGCATTCGTTGAGGTAGACCGCCATCTTGTCTTTGGAGTCCCCGACGCTGGTCAGCAGCGCCGCCATGTACTCCGCCGGATAGTTGGCCTTGAGGTACGCCGTCCAGTACGACACCAGCCCGTAGCCAGCGGTGTGTGACTTGTTGAACGCGTAATCGGAGAACGGCAACAAGATGTCCCAGAGCGTCTTGACGGCGCCAGCGGAGTAGCCGTTGGCGAGCATCCCGTCACTGAAGCTCTCGAACGCCGCGTCGAGCTCCGCGCGCTTCTTCTTGCTCATCGCTCGCCGGAGCAGGTCGGCCTTGCCAAGAGAGTAGCCGGCGAGTTTTTGCGGGATCTCCATCACTTGCTCTTGATAGATGATCAGGCCGTACGTCGGCTCGAGGATCTCGCGCAGCGGCTCGGCAAGCTCCGGATGGATTGCGCCGATCTCCTGCTTGCCGTTCTTGCGTAAGGCGTAGTTGGTGTGACTGTTGGCGCCCATCGGTCCGGGTCGATATAGCGCGAGCACCGCGGCGATGTCTTCGAAGCAGTCCGGGCGCAGTTGCCTCAGCAATTGTCGCATCGGCCCCCCGTCGAGCTGGAAGACGCCCAGCGTGTCACCGCGGCTGAGCAGGTCGTAGGTTTTGGCGTCGTCCAGAGTGAGGGCGTCGAGGTCGATGAGGTGACCGCCGTTGCCGACGATGTTGGCCAACGCATCGTCGAGCACGGTGAGGTTGCGCAGTCCCAGAAAGTCCATCTTGAGAAGACCGAGCGCCTCACACGATGGATAGTCGAACTGGGTGATCGTTGCCCCGTCTTGCTCACGACGCAGGATCGGGATCACGTCGATCAACGGCTCGCTGGACATGATGACCCCGGCGGCGTGCACACCCCATTGCCGTTTGAGGTTCTCAAGCTTCCTCGCCGTGTCGGTGATCTTCGCGACATCCGGGTCGCTTTCGTACAGCGAGCGGAACTCGCCGGCCTCACCGAAGCGCTTGTGCTGCGGGTCGAAGATCCCATGCAGCGGGATGTCCTTGCCCATCACGGGAGGGGGCATCGCCTTGGTGATGCGTTCGCCCATCGCGAACGGGTATCCCAGCACCCGGGAGGAATCCTTGATGGCCTGCTTGGCCTTGATGGTGCCATAGGTGACGATCTGCGCCACTCGGTCTTCGCCGTACTTGTCCGTGCAGTAGCGGATGACCTCACCGCGACGACGCTCGTCGAAGTCGATGTCGATGTCAGGCATCGAGACTCGTTCTGGATTGAGGAACCGCTCGAAGAGCAATCCGTGTTCCAGTGGGTCGAGCTCGGTGATTCCCATGGCGTACGCGACGATCGCGCCAGTCACCGAGCCGCGACCCGGACCCACCCGGATGCCCTGTTGCTTGGCCCAGGTGATGAAGTCGGCCACCACCAGGAAGTAGCCGGGGAAGCCCATCGCGAGAATCGTCTTGGCCTCGCGATCAGCTCGGGCGCGCACCTGCGCTGTGATGCCACCGGGATAACGCCGCTGCAACCCGGCTTCGACCTCTTTCACGAACCACGTCTCTTCGGTCTCCCCTGCGGGGACCGGGAAATGGGGCATCAGGCTGCGTCCCTCGGCAAACGACATGTCGCAGCGTTCGGAGATCAGCAAAGTGTTGTCGCAGGCCTGCGGCAACTCGCGCCAGATGTGGCGCATCTCCGCGGGCGTCTTGAGGTAGTAACCGTCTCCCTCGAGCCTGAATCGGTCCGGGTCGTTGATCGTGGAGCCCGACTGGACACAGAGCAGAGCTTCGTGACCGACGGCATCGCCAGGTGTGGTGTAGTGCAGATCGTTGGTCGCCACCAGCGGCAGCCGCAGGTCCGCCGCGAGCCTGAGCAGGTCTTCGCGGACTCTTGCCTCGATGGACAAACCGTGGTCCATCAGCTCCACGAAGTAGTTGGCCGCGCCGAAAATGTCGCGATAGTCGGCCGCGGCCGCCCGCGCGTCGGGGTACCGGCCGAGCCTCATCAGGGTCTGCACTTCGCCAGACGGGCAGCCGGTCGTCGCGATGATCCCGGTGGCGTAGCGCTGGAGCAGCTCCCGGTCCATCCGCGGTCTGTAAAACTGCCCCTCCATCGATGCCAGCGACGAAAGCCGGAACAGGTTGTGCATGCCCTCGGTCGTCTCCGCAAGCATGGTGAGGTGGGTGTACGCACCGCCGCCGGACACGTCGTCGCTGCCGCCGTTGCCCCACCGGACGCGGCGCCGCTCGAACCGGCTCGTGCCAGGTGTCAGGTAGGCCTCGATGCCGATGATCGGCTTGACGCCACGCGCTTTGGCGGCCTGGTAGAACTCGAACGATCCGAACATGTTGCCGTGGTCGGTCATCGCGAGCGCCGGCATCTCGAGCCGGGCCGTCTCGTCGAGCAGCTCCGCGATCCGGGCGGCACCGTCCAGCATCGAGAACTCGGTGTGCACATGCAGGTGCACGAAGGACTCGACACCCTGCGGCCTCGACATCCGGGTTGATCCTCCTCATCACGACACGACAACACAACCGGACAGCCGGCATCTGAGAGCTCGCGCCCTCGCAGCTAGGGGGAAGGTGACCAACCCTACGCGCCGACATCCTCGTTGCCGGCACCGACACTCAAAGCGGCTGCCTCGAGCCGGCACCTTATCTGTCGGCGGCTCGGATCACCTCGAGGGCCCGGCCCAGATCATCGGGGTAGGGCGACTCGAACTCAACCCACTGCGACGTCTCGGGGTGAGTGAAGCCAAGTCTGACAGCATGCAGCCACTGGCGGTCCAGGCCGGTGCGCTTGGCCAGCACCGGATCAGCGCCATAAGTCAGGTCTCCGACACAGGGATGATACACGGCGCTCATGTGCACCCGGATCTGGTGGGTTCGACCAGTTTCGAGCCGAATTGCGACCAACGACGCGAACCGGTGCGCTTCCAGGGTGTCGTAGTGAGTCACACTGTGTCGACCGCCGTCGCCGACGGTGAACTTGTAGTCGTGCCGGGTGTGCCGGAGGATCGGCGCGTCGATGGTGCCGACGAGCGGGTCGGGGTGCCCCTGGACCACCGCGTGGTAAGTCTTGTCGACCGCACGGCGGCGGAAAGCGGTCTTCAGCCGGGAGTAGGCCAGCTCCGACTTCGCGACGACCATCAGGCCGCTGGTGCCGACATCAAGGCGCTGCACGATGCCTTGGCGTTCCGCCGCACCGGACGTCGACACGCGAAAACCGGCTCCGGCAAGATGGCCGAGCACCGTAGGCCCAGTCCAGCCCAGGCTTGGATGGGCCGCCACCCCGACGGGTTTGTCGACCACCACTACGGCGTCGTCGTTATAGACGATGCGCAAGCCACTCACAGTGTTCGGGGTCACCGACACCGCCTGCGGCGGGACTGGGATGTCGACCTCCAGCAGGCCACCTTCGTCAACTCGGGCAGACTTCGACGGCGTGGCGCCGTCGAGGCTCACCTGCCCAGCCGCGACCATCTCGGCGGCCTTGGTGCGTGACAACCCGAACATGCGCGAGATCGCCGCGTCCACCCGCTCACCGGCCAGACCACCCGGCACCGCTACGACTTTGCGCTCGGCAGACTGGCTCACAACTCGTCAGCCCCGGGGCGGTCGCCGTCGGGGGCAGGTTTCTTGTCACGGCCCTCCACCGAGCCGTCAAGATGCATTCCCCGCAACGTCAGCAGCACGAAGAGCACGGCCGCCACGCAAATCGCCGAGTCGGCCAAGTTGAACACCGGCCAGTGCGGGAGTTGCAGGAAGTCGACGACATGGCCGTGGAACGGCGACGGCGCCCGGAACAACCGATCAGTCACGTTGCCGAGCGCGCCCCCGAGCAGCAGACCCATCGCCACCGACCAGCCAGTGCTGCCGAGTTGCCTGGCCATCTTGACGCAGATCGCGACAACGGCGAGGGCGACCAGCGTCAACACCACTGTGTATCCGGTCCCCATGCTGAACGCGGCGCCAGGGTTATGGGTCAAGCGCAGCTGCATCCAGGAGCCGATGACCTGTTTAGGCACTCCCTCGGTAAGGTGATGAGTTGCCCACCATTTCGAGCCTTGGTCGGCGGCGTACGCCACCGCCGCCACGGCGCCCCACAGCAACAGTTTGCGGTGGGCGCGGGGTGTTGCATGGCGGGCTGTCTCGTCGTTCAGCGACGTTCCTGGCGTTGTTTGCATTCCATACACAGTGTCGCACGCGGGAATGCCTGCAGCCGCAGCTTGCCAACGGCTTTGCCGCATGACTCGCAGACGCCGTAGCTGCCGTCGTCGATGCGGGCTACGGCAGATTCGACGAGCACGAGGTTGTCGCGAGCATTCTTGGCCATTGTCATCTCGTGGTCCCGCTCGAACGTGTTGGACCCGACATCTGCCTGGTCATTGCCGGCGCCTTCGCCACCTTCGCGCAACAGATGACCGATCTCGACCTCGGCGGCAGTGATCTCCTCCCGCAACCTCAGCGCGTCGGTCGCCAACGTAGCACGCACCGCGGCGATCTCCCGGGCCGTCCAAGGCCGCTCTCCCGCGCGCTTTACGAGCTTGTTCGTGGACACTTTGCGGGCGGCCCTCTTGGCAGGCGCACCTGCCGACGAGGTCGAACGCTTGCCAGTTGCCTGACGTGTTGTCTTACCGGCCGCCTTGGTCGCGACCGTGTTGGTGTCCGGTGATGCCATCTTGTCGGCGGCAGCCTTCTTCGCGGGCTTCGCGCGGCTGGGCTGCTTGGCTGTTGGCGGCTTCTTGGCGGCACCTTTCTTGGCCACACTCTTGCTGTTGTTGACCGCGCTCTTCTTGGCGGTGCGCTTGTCGGCACCCTTCTTGGCGGATCCGGCACTCGGGCTGCTCTGCTTCGACGTGGCTACCGGTCCGGCGCCTCGCTTTGTCGCTGCTGGTTTGGCTGTCGTCTTCTTGGTGCCGGTCGCGTTGGCCTTTGGCGCGGTCTGAGTCGAGGACTTTCGGGTCGGCGCCGTCGCCGAGGTGCTACGCCCTGCGGCCTTGGCCACGGCGTTCTTGACGGCCTTGATGGCCGACGTCTGCTTGGCAGCCATCTCTCTCGAACCCTTCTGGACGGGTGTTCGCCACGAACACAGTGCCGTGAGGATAGGGCGTAAACTCGCGGGCTTCAATCTGCCACGCCAAAGTGTCGCCGAGATCGCCTACACTTGCGGACACGTCACACGGCACAGATGAGGCCATCACCTCGGAGCTGCTGGAAGAACGGCCACCGGCGGGTGGCTCATTAGAACCAGCCGTGACGGGCAACAGAGAGGGTCGGCTCAGCCTGGCACCAGGGCCGGTCAAGGAGGGTGGTACCGCGGAGCCCAGCCCAGCTGCTGGTTTCGTCCCTTCGCACCCGGCGCGACACCCGCACCGGGGTCGGAACGGACCAGAGCAGAAAGCGCCACGCGATGACCAGCCACTACCCAGTAGTTCCACCGCATGTCGACCTGCCGCAGCTCGAGCATCAGATCCTGGCGTTGTGGCGTGCCAACGGCACCTTTGAGCAGACGCTGAAGCACACCGCCGACGGGCCGCGCTGGACCTTCTACGAAGGTCCCCCCACGGCCAACGGCACTCCGGGCGCCCACCATGTGGAAGCCCGCGCCTTCAAGGACGTCGTTCTCCGCTTCAAGACGATGCAAGGCTTCAGAGTCGACCGCAAGGCCGGCTGGGATTGCCAAGGGCTGCACGTCGAAGTGGGCGTCGAGAAGGAGCTCGGCATCTCCGGCAAACGAGCAATCGAGGCCTACGGCATCGCCCGGTTCAACGCACAGTGCCTGGAGTCGGTCCAACGCTCCACCGGCGAGTTCGAAGAGGTCACCGAGCGGATGGGTTACTGGCTTGACACCTCGGCCGCCTACCGCACGATGGACTCGTCCTACATCCAAAGCGTCTGGTGGTCGCTGAAGCAGATCTACGAGTCCGGGTTGCTGTACGAGGCCCAGCGCATCTCGCCGTACTGCCCCCGATGCGAAACCGCATTGTCCGACCACGAGCTCGGGCAAACCGGTGGGTACGAGACGGTCGTCGACCCCTCGGTGTATGTGCGTTTTCCGCTGACCTCTGGGCCGCTCGCCGGCCGGGCCGCGATGCTCGTCTGGACTACGACACCGTGGACGTTGGTGTCCAACACCGCAGTCGCCGTCCATCCCGATGTCGAGTACGTCGTCGCAAGCAACGGCAGCGAGAAGCTCATCGTAGCCGAGCCGCTGCTCGAATCCGCGCTCGGCGACGGATGGGCGGTCGAGGCAACGATGCGGGGGGCCGAGATGGAGCGTTGGAGTTACCAACCGCCCCTCGACCTCGTCACCTTCCCGGTGAAGACCGATGGGCAAAGCTTCGCGGACGCTCACTACGTCGTACTCGCTGACTATGTCACCACCGAAGACGGCTCTGGTCTCGTCCACCAGTCCCCCGCGTTCGGCGCCGACGACATGGCGGTCGCGAAGACCTACGGGCTGCCGATCGTCAACCCGGTGCAGCGGAACGGTCACTTCGCCGCCGACGTGCGACTGGTAGGCGGCCAGTTCTTCAAGCACGCCGACACCGATCTAGTCCGCGAGCTCGACGCGCGCGGGCTGCTGTTCCGGCACGTCCGCTACGAACACTCCTACCCGCATTGTTGGCGCTGCCATACCCCCTTGATGTACTACGCGTTGCCGGCCTGGTACATCCGGACGACCGCCGTCAAGGACGCCCTGCTGCGCGAGAACCAGGCGACCAACTGGTATCCCGACACCATCAAGTGGGGCCGTTATGGCGACTGGCTCAACCACAATGTCGACTGGTCGCTGTCGCGGACCCGGTACTGGGGCACCCCGCTGCCGATCTGGCGCTGCCCCGACAACCACCTGACCTGCGTCGGGTCCCTGCGCGAGCTCGGTGCCTTGGCGGGGCAGGACCTTAGCGAGCTCGATCCGCACCGCCCGTACGTCGACGACGTGGTTATCCGCTGCGGTCACTTGTCCGGTGGCGAACGGCCGACCCGGTGTGGCGCGGAGTCCCGCCGGGTGCCGGAGGTGATCGACGCCTGGTACGACTCGGGATCGATGCCGTTCGCCCAGTGGGGTTTCCCACACCTGGACGGGTCGAAACTGGCGTTCGAGCGGGCCTATCCCGCTCAGTTCATCTGCGAGGCGATCGACCAGACGCGGGGGTGGTTCTACACGTTGATGGCCATCGGGACCTTGGTGTTCGACAGATCGGCGTACCAGAACGTCGTCTGCCTCGGGTTGCTGCTGGCGGAGGATGGCCGCAAGATGTCCAAGCACCTGGGCAACATCCTCGAGCCAATGCCGCTGATGGAGGAGCACGGTGCCGACGCGGTTCGGTGGTTCATGCTCGCCGGTGGCTCGCCGTGGGCAGCCCGGCGGGTGGGGCATGCCCTGATCCAAGAGACCGTGCGCAAGGTGTTGTTGACCTACTGGAACACCGTCGCGTTCCACGCGTTGTATGCGCGCGTCAACGGCTGGACGCCCGGGTGCGACGTGGCACCCGCCGCCGCTCGACCAGCTCTCGACCGGTGGCTGATCTCGCGGCGACACGCCCTGGTCCGCGACGTGACTGCTGCCTTCGAGGTCTTCGACACGCAGCGCGCCGGCCAGTTGCTCGCTGACTTCATCGACGACATGTCGAACTGGTACGTACGCCGATCCCGGCGGCGCTTCTGGGACGGTGAGCAGGCGGGGCTGGCCACCCTCCACGAGACGCTCGACGTGCTTACCCGGCTGATGGCGCCCATGACGCCGTTCATCACCGAGCGCGTGTGGCAAGACCTCGTCTGTGCGGTCGACTCGGCGGCGCCCGCCTCGGTCCATCTGGCCGGCTGGCCGTCGTACGACCAAGCACAGATCGACGTTTGGCTGGATTCCGGGATGAGCCTGGTCCGCCGGCTCGTGGAGCTAGGGCGCTCGGCGCGGGCGGAGGCGAAGATCAAGACGCGTCAACCGCTGAGCCGTGTGTTGGTCTCGTCAACGGCGCTGGCGCAATTGACTGATGAGCTCAAGGCGGAGATCGCCAGCGAGCTCAATATCGAGCGCGTCGAGTCCTTCGCGTCAGCAGGCGACCTGGTGGATCACACCGCGAAAGGCAACTTCCGCACTCTAGGCAAGCGATTCGGGCCGCGGACTCCCGACATCGCGGCAGCGATTGCCACCGCCGACCCGGCTCGACTCGCTGCTGAGCTGGTGTCGACCGGCACCACGACCGTCGACTGCGCCGGTCCGGTCGAGCTGACTGCCGATGAGGTGATCACCTCCGAGCGTCCGCGTGCCGGTTGGTCAGTGGTCAATGAGCACGGCGAAACGATCGCGTTGGACCTGAAGCTAACTCCCGAGCTCGTGCGGGCTGGCGTGGCCCGCGAGGTGATCCGGCTCATGCAGGAGGAGCGCAAGGCGAGCGGCCTGGAGGTGTCGGACCGCATCAACTTGACCTGGTCGTCTCGTGGCCGGACTGCCGATGCGCTGCGTGAACACGCCGAGCTGGTCGCCCGAGAGGTGCTCGCGGTTTCGCTGACCGAGGCCGACCAGACCGACGCCGACTGGTCATACGACGCCGACCTGGACCTGTCGTTCAAGCTGGAGAAAGCCTGACGGGGCAGCCTCTAGGAGGCGGCATCTTCGCCTAGGAGGCGGCATCTTCGCTAGGAGGCGGTATCTTCGCCGAGCAGCTCACGTAGCCGCCGCGGCGTCTCGCCGTCTGCCGCGGGGGTCAGTGGGACACCATTGTCACTTTCGCCAGCCAGGGTCCGAAGCTGTCCCTCGAAGTAGGCCTTCAGCCGAGTGCGATACTCACGCTCGAACGCGCGCAGCTCGTCGAGCTCCTTGCTGAGATTGTCTTTGTCGCTGTCGAGCTGGCCGAACAACTGCTGACGGCGCTCGGTGGTCTCCGAATCGAGCTTCTCTGCCCGCGTGCGCGCATCGGACTCCAACTGCTCGAGCTTGGCCTTCGCCTCGGACTCCAATCGCTCCGTCTTCGTGCGGGCCCCGCCGAGGATCTTGTCGGCGTCGTCCTTGGCTTCGGCGACCAGCTGATCGGCGTTGTTGGTGGCGATTTCCAGCAGCCGCGCCGCCGCACTCGAAGCCTCACCAACAGTCCTCACGGCAGGCTGCCCAGCCAGCGCCGCAGCTGCGTTGGTCGGCCCCGCGGCCGAAGACCTCGCCGACTCGAGCTGCCTGCTCAACTCGTCGGTCTTGCTCTTCAGCTCGGCGTTCTCACGTTGAAGCCGGGCGAGCTCGGCGGCCTCCTTCGGGCCGGCTGCATCCGAACCGGAATCCGCCTGTTTGGCCGCGCTTGTGGCGCTAGGCGATCCGGGGGTGGAAGACGTTGGAGAAGCCTTGCCTCGAAGCTCGTCTCTTTCGTCTCGAAGCCGGATCAACTCCGACTCGACGTCGTCGAGGAACTGGTCAACCTCCCCCATGTCGTAGCCCTCGCGCAGGCGGACTGGCGTAAACGTCTTCTTGTGTACGTCCTCAGGCGTCAAGGCCATGGGCTTCACCTCAGCAGTTCAGCAACGTCGGAAAGGGACAACAAGTGCACGGCCACGGTACTATGCCCGGTCGACGGAGGCCCAAGCGGAAGCAGCAGCCGTTGGGGTCGGGGCTTCGCCCAGACGAACCACGTGTCACAGCTCGACGCCCCCCGGTGTTTCGAGACGCTCGCTGACGCTCGCGCCTGGTCCATCGTGCGCTACCTGAGCAGCAGTTTGCCGATCCGGCCCGACGCGACCGTCAACCCGACGCCACCCATCAGCAGGAGGTAGGCGACGTGCGGCAAAGCATTCCAGCCGATTGTGCCAAGCGACATGTCGCGCACCAGCGCGACGCCTTGGTAGAGCGGCGTGCAGCGCACCACCCAGCCGACCGCGTCAGGGTAGGTCGAGATCGGATAGAACGTCGCCGAGAAGAGGAACATCGGCATGATCGCCAGTTGCACGAACTCGAAGTCCTGCCAACTGCGCATCCAGGTGGTCAGCGCCATCCCGGCCCCGGCAAACGCGAACCCGATGAGCAGAGTGGTAGGCAGCGCAAGCAGCATCCACCATGAACGGACCAGGCCCAGCGCCAACATCACCACGATGAACACGGCCGAATAACACGCCCCGCGCAGCAATGCCCAGGTGATCTCGCCACGCGCCACATCCCCGGGCCGCAGCGGGGTGGCGAGCATCGCGTCGTACAGCTTGGCGTATTTCATCCGGAAGAAGATGTTGTACGTCGAGTCGAACAGCGCCCCGTTCATCGCCGAGGCGGCGAGCATCGCCGGAGCAACGAACGCGACGTACCCGACCCTGACGCCGTTGCCGAGGTTGAAATCGCCGACCAACGCGCCAACGCCGATGCCGATCGACAGCAGGTAAAGCATCGGCTCGAGCATGCCGGTCACAAACACCAGCCAACCACGGCGGTAGACAAGGAAATTGCGCTCGACCACCCGCCACTGATGCGCGCCGAACAACGGCAGCACCCGCGGGCCGAGAGTGCGCGAGACCGCGGTGCTCATCATGGGGCGGCTCATCATGGGGCGGCTCATCATGGGGCGGCTCATCATCGTGCCACGGTCATTGGGCGAGCCTTCGTTTGAAGCCGGACACTGCGAAGATCCAGCCGGCGACCAGCCAGGCCAGCAGGTAGGCGAAGTGGCCGAGCGCTGCCCACCAGTCGACCGCGCCGAGCGTGAGCATCCGGGTGAGGTCGACGCCGTGCCAGATCGGAGTGAGATAGGCCAGCCAGGCCACCGGAGCCGGCAGCTGGGAGATCGGGAAGAACGCACCGCTGAACAAGAACATCGGCATCAGCCCCAGCCGGAAGATCAGCGAAAACCCGCTCTCGCTCTTCATCCGGGCGCTGAGCCCCACGATCGGCGCGGCGTGGGCGAGACCGATCACCATGACCACCACTAGAGCCAGCAGCGCTCCCCACCAGCTGTGCAAAGCCCTGAAGCCGCCGATCACGCCGAGGAAGACGGCGCAGGTGATGAAGATGCGAAACGCGATGAAGCCGAGCTGCGCAGCGACAATGTCGGCCACCCCCAGCGGCGTGGCGGCCATCGAGAAGTAGACCCGCTGCCACTTGAAGCCGCTCATCACCGGGTAGGTCGACTCACCTACCGCGGTCTGCATGGCCGTGGTGGCCAGCAGCCCGGGAGCGATGAACGCGAGATAGGTGACCCCACCGAGCGCCCGCATGCCGGAATTGCTGTCCACGAAACTGCCGAGGCCGACCCCCATCGCGGTGAGGTACAAGAACGGCATCAAGAAGCTGGTGATCACCGAGCCGCGCCAGGTGCGTCGAAAGACGGTGACCCAGTAGTCGGTCAACCGTGGGGTGAGCCCAATCAGTGCAGACATCGCCAGGTCGCTTCGGCTAGTCGATCAGCGTGCGGCCGGTGAGGCGCAAGAAGACGTCTTCGAGGGTGGCTCGCCGCACCAGCGACGACACCGGAGCAAGCCCGCGCTCGTGTACGGCGGCGACCGCCGCCTCGCCGTCGTTGGTGTAGAGCAGCAGCCGGTCGGGCAGCGCCTCCACCCGGTCGGCGAGGTCTTCCACCTTGGGCGCCATCGCCTCGTTCTCACCGATGCCGAAGCGCAGCTCGGTGACCTCACGCGTGGAATGCTCCACGATCAGCTCGGCCGGTGAGCCTTCGGCGACGATCAGCCCCTTGTCCATCACCACCAGACGGTCACACAGCTGCTCGGCTTCATCCATGTAATGAGTGGTGAGCACCAGCGTCACACCCTGCTGTTTGAGCCGGAAAAGCCGGTCCCACAACTGGTGGCGCGCCTGCGGGTCCAGCCCGGTGGTCGGCTCGTCGAGCAGCAGCAGGTCGGGCTGGTTGATCAGCGAGCGGGCGATCGTGAGCCGTCGCTTCATCCCACCCGACAGGTCTTCCACCCGCGCCTTGGCTCGCTCGGTGAGCTGAACGAACGCAAGCAGCTCGTCGGCCCGCGAGGACGCCTCAGCCCGGCTCAGACCGAAGTAGCGGCCGTACACCACCAGGTTTTCATGCACCTGCAGCTCGTTGTCGAGCGTGTCGTCTTGCGGGCAGACGCCGAGCCTGGCCCGGATCGCGGAACCGTTGGTCGCCGGGTCGAGCCCGAGAATCGACAACGAGCCCGAGGTGACCGGAGAGACCGCTGCGATCATCCGCATCGTCGACGACTTGCCGGCGCCGTTGGGCCCAAGGAAGCCGAAGGCTTCTCCCTTGCGCACCTCGACATCAATGCCCTTGACCGCCTCGAAGTCGCCGTACGTCTTGCGCAGCCCCTGAGCACTGACCATCGCGGACCGGCCATCCCACGACCGGTCCGCCACCGCCGTGGATCGCCCCGTGGTTGGCTGCGGCAGTGGCGGCGCCGCCCTTCGTCGGGTGGCGGACTGTCTGCGGAGAGGCACGGCGTCGACATTATCTGCGGCCGCCGACAGTTCCCAACTCCATTTGGCTGGCTGCCGAGCAGTTCGCGCAAGATCGACTCGTCGCGGCGGACGAAGATCCCTAGTGCCGGCGTGCCGGCGACGTGGTCCGGCCCGGCCCAGGCGTGGCGGATCTGTGCAGCTTCGCCTTCTCCCTCTCCCTCTCTCGCAGCGTCGGCTTAGGCGCCAGCACAAGGGGGATGAACGAGGTGAACCGCTGCCTGTTCAGCGGCGTCCCGCGGGCGGCTAGCGGATGAAACGGATCTTGGTAGTTCGCGCACTGCCGCCGGACAACCTCACCAGCGTCAACCGGGAAGGCTCCCAGCATCCCATTTGTCGCGAAGAAGGACGACTTGTAGCTGCGTGTCAAGAACAGGATGTATTCCCCCGGACTGAGCATCTTGTGTGTGGAAACCCCGTCCTCACCGATGACCGTGGGCACCACCGTCCCGGGTCGGGAAGCAAGGATCGACACCCGGCTCAACGGGAAGTCCCAGTTCCCCGCCGGAGGCGTCGAGAATGGGCCGGTCGAAAAGGTGCCGGGCCCAACCATGGCGTCGATGACGGAGTCGCTTGCGTTCGCCAGCGAGGCGATGGCAGAGGAGTTCGGATACACACACGGGAATCGGGGAGGCAGTGCGAGCGGGTGTGAACTAGGCGAACGTGCGGGTGCTGAGGCGGTGGAGGAGACCCCCGCACACGCCGTTATCGAGAAGAGCGTCACGGCTAGAGCTGCACCCAGACGCTTAGAAGCAGGAAGGGACGGCTTCACCATAGGAAACCTCCGTCAATACTACAGGAATGGTTTAGGCCGGTGCCCATTGGAATCCAATTGTTGCCATGCGCAAACACATTCGTAGGCGGGCAGTGAGCCGCAAATTCGTAGTATGCCTCCGCCGAAAGCGTGTCGACCCATGGCTGATCACTGGTAAGTCTGGTTTGCAAAGCAGGGTCAGCTCCTACTGGGCCGAGCTGAGAGTATACGCTGATGGGCGTGGTGGAGTTTAACTCCGCGACGGACAGGGGCGTATTCTTTCCCAGAGATACGTCCTTGACATTGAAGGTAGTACCTGGCAGAACTCCAGTCTCGCCGCTTGCTTGCCATGTATAGAAGCCTCCACCTGCGTACCCAACTTGATAGATGGCGAATGGAGCATACGTAGGGATCGTCACACCGCAGGCCACATCAACACCGAATATCTCACTTCCATCCGGCATATAGGCCTGCGCGAATTCAGACATTTGTGTTTCGCAGCCGGGATAACGCGTCGTGGTGCCTGATTGGAAGAAATCGCCGTTAATCAGAAATGACCCTACCCAGACGAACATGGTTGCCCCAGTAGGCTCATACTGAGGCACAGGATAATGACCGAGAAAGCTGCGCGCACCTTCAGCGTACTGATCTGACGAGTCGGTACTGTGAGCTCCCACTTGCCAAGTGTATTGGGTCACGGAAGGAGCGGCGGAGCGACGGGCAGCCACAGACGATCCCGCCGGTCCTTGTGACTCCAGGGACAATACACATAGCGCGGCGAGCGCTCCCACTGTCGCTGCATATGAACGCTTCACCATTCACCTCGTCACTTCTTGGATCACCTCTTCACTTCTTGGACGAGCTGCCGCGATGGCTAGGCTCCGTAGCCTAATGTAGGTCGCGCCGCAGCCACGAAGCAACCCGTTGACACGGGCTGTGGCCCCACGAGCAAGTCCGCTAAGCCAGCTAGCAATCCTCCGCAGGCCAAACAGGCGACTGTTGGCAGGCCATCTCTCTTACCGTACTATCAGACATGATTCCTGGCCAGAGCCACTCACTGTTGATTTAGTCTTCCGGTGGCAAGTGAAGTTGTGAGCTCACCGTCGGCCACATCCGAGTCAACCGAGTACTGCACCGTCGGTTTGGCAGCAGTCGAGCAGGGCTTGTCCGTGTTGGCGGGCTACCAATGCCCACGCACTGCCCGCATGTGTCGTGCAGCCACCACATCCGGCGTTCGTACGGCGAGGCGGTCGACGGTCCTACTCGCCCACCCTGGCAAGATGTGCGTGCGGCCGGGTCAGATTCTCGGCCGAGGCAGGCAACCTAGCCGTGCTCTCCGGCGTCCTGGGCATGAGGTGACATGACCACATGACCATGCAATGTGCCCGAGATGTGCCCATTTCGGGGGTGTTCGAATGCGTGAGCAGGACTGCGAGTCCTTCGACGCGTTCGTGCGCGCCCGGCTTCCGGATCTGGTCCGGTTCGGGCGTGCCCTCACCGGATCGACCCATGCCGGGGAAGACCTCGTCCAAGACGCGCTGGAGCGCACGTTGCTCGCCTGGAATCGGCTCGAGTCGCGTGATGATCCCGAGGGCTATGTGCGCCGCATCATGGTCAACCGCAACATCAGCATCTGGCGCAAGTTCGGTCGCGAGCACCCGACCGACGAGGTGTTCGACGCCGGAACCGAGAACCACCACCTTGACGACGACCTTTGGCAGGCGCTGCGCAAGCTGCCGACCAAGCAGCGCGCGGTCATCGCGCTGCGCTACTACGAGGATCTGTCGGAGGCCGACATCGCTCGCACGCTCGGCTGCTCGGTCGGCACAGTGAAGAGCCAGGCATCCAAGGGGCTGGCTAAGCTGCGTGACTTGGTTCCCAGTGACGTATGACCCGCGCAGTATGACCAGCGAGGCATGACCATTCGGGCGATACGGCGATTGGCATGGCAGCCGGCAGCGCTTGGAAGGAGGAATCGATGACCGAGCCACCACATGACCCGTTCGAGGAGCGTCTGCGCGCCAGCCTGGCCAGATCCAGCCGAGTCGGCCACATCGATGCCGACGACTTCCTGGCTGGCGTGCACCGAGGTGCCCGCGTACGTCGAGCCAAGCGGGTCCTCACCGGCTCAGTCGCGGCCGTGGCGCTGGTGGTCGGGGTGGGGTTCGGGGTCAACGCCAGCGGCATTTTGAACCCGAGTCAGGTGCCGGTCGCCACCGGCCCGACCGCCGCGGAGCCGAGCAACGCGCGGACCCCCGCGGTCACCACCGCCCGGCAGCACCTCACCACCGCCCAACCACTGTCCTTGTCGGCAACCGGTGACCAGCACCAGTTCCTGCTCCGGGCCGAGCCGGGGCCCGGATGTGGCAGTCAAGGTTGCGCCAGCATCTGGTCGACGAGCAACGGCGGCGGCTCGTGGCAGCGGCTCGGCAATCCGCACATTCAGGCGGCCACCACCGCTGAAGGTGCCGATACAGTTGGGCAGGTCCGGTTCGTCGGCAACGGCACGGACGGGTGGGTGTTCGGTGGCGCTTTGCGCTCCAGCCACGATGGAGGAAGCACCTGGCAGCAGCCGAAACTGCCGCTGACCGGTCAGGTCAGCCGCCTCGAAGCCTGGGGCAGCCGAGTCTATGCAGTCGTCAACGGGGCAGCCGGAGCAAGCGTGGTGAGCTCCCCCACGGTCGCCGACAATTTCCAGCCAGTCAAAACCACGCCGCTCACTTCGGTGTCTTCCCTGGTGGCGGCGAACAGCTTGGCAGCCTTCGTCGCCAGGACTGGAGTCAGCTCACCCAACCAGCTGTTCCTCAGCCGCACCGGCCAAACCTGGACCCAGTCGCCGACCACGTGCCAGCCGGGGTGGTGGCCGCAATCACTGTCGACCGCCGGAAACGCCTTGTGGATGGTGTGCACCCACGGGGCACGTGCGACGGCCCGGGTCAGCACCACGTACGGCGCTTCCTGGGTCAACGCCCAGGCTGTGCTGACCCGTGACGACGTGGTGGGAGGCCGCGACTCCACCACGGCGGTGGCGGTCGGCCCAGGTATCACCGGAATCGAGCTCATCTCGACGACCATGCCGCCCCGACATGTCGCGAATCACCGGTTGGGTGCGATCACCATGGCCGGCTTCACCAACGTCAATCGTGGGTATGTCATGGACCGCAGCGGCACGATCGTGCGCACCACCCACGGCGGTCACAGCTGGGCGCCGTACCCACTGCCCGGATCATGAGCACCCAAACGGCACACCATGACGACAAGTCAGCGGCGGCGGCATGACAAACTGTTTCGGTGGCAGACGATTTCACGCGGGCTCTCGACTACGATGACGCGGCGGACCTCGCCCGCGCGTTGTGCTCACTTATCCGGCCGGCCAACGTGCTCCTGCCGACCCGCGGTGCATCGTCGACCCTGGCTCGAATCGCGTCGCACCTCGGGTGCCGGCACGACGAAGCCACCCTGGTCAGCGCCGAACGGCCGAGCTGGCAGCACGTCTCGGTGCACCGGGCGGTGGCCACCTGGCCCGCTGCCAGACCCCGGCAGATCTGCAGCTGGAGGGCACGACCGCAGCGCGGACCGCAGCCTGACATACAGGCCTGAGGAGCGAGCACCGCGAGCGCCCGTCTCCCACGGTGGTTGAGGAGCGAGCACAGCGAGCGTCTCGAAACACCCCTCGGCCAGATGTGGTTTCGAGACGGCCGCGAGGCGGCCTCCTCAACCACCGCGAATGCGGCTCAGCACCGCGAGGCGACCTCCTAAACCACCGCGAATGCGGCTCAGCACCGCGAGGCGGCCTCCTTCCATCCTCAAACCGCCGGTGATGGCCGCCCCGGCGTCCAGCGGAGCTGTCGGTGACGTCGGGCAGGATGGAGGCATGACCACGTCGGCCGGGCTGAGCGGCTTCTCGCCAGCCACGCAGGCCTGGTTCGGCGACGCCTTCGCTGCGCCGACGCCGTCCCAGGCCGCCGCCTGGCGGGCGATCTCGGCCGGTCACAACGCACTCGTCGTGGCACCGACCGGCTCCGGCAAGACACTTGCCGCGTTCTTGTGGGCGCTCGACCGGTTGGCGACGACGCCGCCACCCGACGACAAGCGGCATCGGTGTCGGGTGCTCTACGTCTCGCCGCTGAAGGCGCTGGCCGTCGACGTCGAACGCAACCTGCGCGCACCCCTGGCCGGGCTGCAACAGACGGCTGGGCGACTCGGGCTCGAGGTGCCCAACATCACCGTCGGCATTCGCTCGGGAGACACCTCGCCCGCCGACCGGCGACGGCTGGCTGCAACGCCCCCCGACATCATGATCACCACCCCAGAGTCGTTGTTCTTGATGTTGACTTCTCAGGCGAGGGAGTCCCTCACCAGTGTCGACACCGTCATCCTCGACGAGGTCCATGCGGTGGCCGGCACCAAGCGCGGCGCCCATCTGGCGCTGTCGCTCGAACGGCTCGACCAGCGGTTGACGAGGCCGGTTCAGCGCATCGGGTTGTCTGCCACCGTGCGTCCGGTCGACGAAGTCGCCCGGTTCCTTGGTGGCTCACAGCCGGTCGAAGTGGTGGCACTACCGGTCGTCAAGCGGTGGGAGCTCGACGTCGTCGTGCCGGTGGAGGACATGACCGAAGTCGGCACGCTGACCGACGATCTGGAAGGGCCGGCTGCCGGCAACCCGCGCCGTGCCTCGATTTGGCCGCATGTCGAAGAGCGCATTGTCGACCTCATCGAGAGCCATCGCTCGACCATCGTGTTCGCCAACTCGCGTCGACTCGCCGAGCGACTCACCGCGAGATTCAACGAGATCGCCGCCGAGCGCCGCGACGAGGAGCTGCCGGCTGCCGGCCAGCCGGCCCAGCTCATGGCACAAAGCGGCGCGGCCCGAGGCGCGGCAAGCGTTATTGCCCGGGCCCATCACGGCTCGGTCAGCAAGGAGCAGCGAGCGCAGATCGAGGACGACCTCAAGGCTGGTCGACTGCCCTGCGTGGTGGCCACGTCGAGTCTCGAGCTCGGCATCGACATGGGGGCGGTCGACCTCGTCGTCCAGGTCGAGTCACCACCGTCGGTTGCCAGCGGCCTGCAACGCGTCGGCCGTGCCGGCCACCAGGTGGGTGAGACGTCTCGTGGCGTGCTCTTCCCCAAGCACCGGGCCGACCTGGTGCAGACCGCGGTCACCGTCGAGCGAATGAGAGCCGGCCAGATCGAGGCGCTGCGCATTCCGGCGAACACCCTCGACGTGCTCGCCCAGCAGGTCGTGGCAGCTACCGCCGTCGACACCTGGGATGTCGACGAGCTGTTTTCCGTCGTACGCCGAAGCGCCCCGTTCGCCACGCTGCCACGCTCTGCATACGACGCCACTCTCGACCTGCTCGCCGGGCGATACCCATCCGATGAGTTCGCCGAGCTGCGACCCCGCCTGGTTTGGGACCGCGTCGCCGGCACACTTACCGGCCGCCCCGGCGCGCAACGGCTGGCGGTCACCTCCGGTGGGACGATTCCCGACCGCGGGCTCTTCGGCGTCTTCCTGGTCGGTGAGAAGTCGTCTCGGGTCGGCGAGCTTGACGAGGAGATGGTTTACGAGTCGCGGGTCGGCGACATTTTCGCCCTCGGCACGTCGAGTTGGCGCATCGAGGACATCACCCACGACCGAGTGCTGGTCTCGCCGGCTCCAGGCCAGCCGGGCCGGTTGCCGTTCTGGAAGGGTGACACCATCGGTCGGCCCGCCGAGCTCGGCGAGGCGGTCGGCGGTTTCGTCCGTGAGCTGACCAAGCTGTCGGAGGCCGACGCTGTCGACCGGGCCAAGTCCGCTGGTCTCGACACGTTCGCGGCCGCCAACCTGGTCGCGTTCCTTGCCGAGCAACGCGAGGACACCGGTTACGTTCCCCATGACCGGCAGTTGCTCGTCGAGCGATGCCGCGACGAGCTCGGTGACTGGCGGCTGGTGATCCATTCGCCGTACGGCGCCGCTGTCCACGGCCCGTGGGCGTTGGCGATTGGAGCTCGGCTGCGTGAGCGCTTCGGGGTGGACGCCCAGGCGTTGGCGGCTGACGACGGCATCGTGGTGCGGGTTCCGGAGACCGACGCTGAGCCGCCGGGTGTGACCACCTGTCTGTTCGAGGCAGACGAGATCGAGGAGCTGGTCACCACCGAGGTCGGCGGCTCCGCGCTGTTCGCGTCCCGCTTTCGCGAGTGCGCGGCTCGTGCCTTGCTGCTCCCTCGTCGCGATCCTGGGCGGCGGTCTCCCCTGTGGCAGCAGCGGCAGCGCTCTGCGGCGCTGCTGCAGGTGGCCAGCAAGTACGGTTCGTTTCCGATTGTGTTGGAGGCGATCCGCGAGTGTTTGCAAGACGTTTACGACGTGCCGTCGCTGGTGCGGCTGATGCGCGACATCGAGGCTCGTCGCATCCGGTTGGTCGAGGTCGAGACCCCGACGCCCAGCGCGTTCGCCCGCTCCTTGTTGTTCGGGTACGTCGCTGCGTTCGTCTACGAAGGCGACTCTCCGCTCGCGGAGCGCAAGGCAGCGGCGCTGGCCATTGATCCGGCGCTGCTAGGTGAGTTGCTCGGCCGCACCGAGCTGCGTGACCTGCTCGACCCTGACGTCATCGACGCGATCGAGCTCGAGCTGCAACGGCTCGCCCCCGATCGCCTGACCAAGGACGCCGAAGGCGTCGCCGACCTGCTCCGGCTGCTCGGGCCATTGACTCAAGCCGAGATCACCGCGCGTTGTGTAGCGGGCGCCGACTCGGCCTCTTGGATTCGCGGGCTGCTGCACTCGCGACGCGCTGTAGAGGTGCGGGTGGCGGGCAAAGACTTCTACGCGGCGGTCGAGGATGTCGCCCGCTTGCGCGATGCGCTGGGCGTGCCGGTGCCCGTCGGCGTGCCAGCAGCCTTCACCGAGCCGGTGGCCGACCCGCTCGGTGACCTGATCGCACGTTATGCCCGGACTCACGGCCCATTTGCGACACTCGATGTCGCGGGCAGATTCGGCCTGGGCCACATGGTGGCCCACGACGGGCTGACTAGGCTTGCCGCGGCAGGCAGGGTTGCCGAAGGTGAGTTCCGACCCGGCGGCCATGGCAGCGAGTGGTGCGACGCCGAGGTGCTACGCCGCATCCGTCGGCGGTCGTTGGCGGCGGCGAGAGCCGAGGTGGAGCCGGTCGAGCCTGCGGTGTTGGGGCGATTCCTGCCCGGCTGGCAAGGTGTCGGGAGCAGCTTACGAGGGCCGGCGGGGGTGTTATCGGTCGTCGAGCAGTTGGCCGGCTGTGCCGTGCCGGCATCCGCTCTGGAGCCGTTCGTGCTCAGCAGCCGGCTGGTCGACTACCATCCCTCGATGCTCGACGAGCTCACCTCCGCCGGTGAGGTGATCTGGGCAGGCGTCGGAGCCTTACCCGGCACCGACGGCTGGGTCTCCTTGCATCCCGCCGACACTGCCGCGTTGACGTTGCCCGAAGCCGCAGACCTAGACCTGGGCGAAGATCACGTTCGGCTGCTCGAGCTGCTGAGTCGCGGTGGTGGCTACTTCTTTCGCCAGCTGTCCGACCAGCTTGGCGCCACCGACGACCAACGGCTCAGCGCTGCGATCTGGGAGCTGATCTGGGCCGGATATCTCACCAACGACACGATCGCGCCACTGCGCGCCCTGCTCAGCGCCGGCCACGTGGCCCACCGGACGCGCCGTCCCACGCCACGAGGGCGCGTCGGAGGTGGCCTCCGGATCGGTCGGACCGCGACGGGGCGGCTGACGATGCCGTCAAGAGGCGCGCCGCCCGCCGTGGGCGGCCGTTGGTCCCTGGTGCCCGAGCGTGATGCCGAACCGACCCGGCGGGCTCATGCGAGCGTCGAAGCGTTGCTCGAGCGGCATGGCGTGGTCACACGGGGCGCCGTGCTCAGTGAGCACACGCCCGGCGGATTCGCCGCGGTCTACAAGGTGTTGTCGGCGTTCGAGGAGTCCGGCCGCTGCCGGAGAGGCTATTTCGTCTCCGGGCTTGGCGCGGCACAGTTCGGCAGCACCGGGGCGATCGATCGACTGCGTGCCGGCCTCGGAGCGACCATGCCAGCGGATTCCGGCGCGGCCCAGGCGATCGTGCTCGCCGCGGCAGACCCGGCGAACCCATTCGGTGCTGCATTGCCCTGGCCCGAGCGGTCGGTGGACGCCGCCAACGCCGGGCACCGCCCCGGCCGAAAGGCCGGCGCCATCGTCGTGCTAGTCGAGGGCTCGTTGGTGTTGTACGTCGAGCGCGGCGGACGCACGCTGCTGACGTTCAGTCGCGACCCCCTGCGCATCCAGCCGGCCGTCGACGCGCTCGCCCTCGCCGTGCGCGAGGGGGCGCTGGGCAAGCTGACTGTCGAGCGTGCCGACGGCGAGCACATCCTCGGCTCGCCGCTATCGTCGGCACTGGAGGCGGCCGGATTCCGTGCCACCCCCCGTGGCTTGCGGCTTCGGACTTAGTGACACAACATGCCCGAGGGAGACACAGTCTGGCGGACCGCCCGGCGGCTCGACCAGGCCTTGAGCGGGCAGACACTCACCCGCTGCGATATCAGGGTGCCCGATTTCGCCACCATCGACGTCACCGGTCAACTTGTCATCGAGACGATCAGCCGCGGCAAGCATCTGTTGACCCGAGTCGGTGAGCTGAGCATCCATACCCACTTGTTGATGGAGGGTGCCTGGCACATCTACCGACCCGGCAGCCGATGGCGCTCGCCGGCACATGCCGCTCGGATCTTACTGGCCAACGCGCAATGGGAAGCGGTCGGGTTGCGGCTCGGCACCGTCGAGGTCATCGCGCGATCGGCGGAGAAGTCGGTGGTGGGCCACCTCGGTCCAGATCTTCTCGGCGCCGACTGGTCGTTGGACGAGGCGCTGTCGCGGCTGACCCGCTGCCCCGAACGCGCCGTGGGTGAGGCGCTTCTCGACCAACGCAATCTGGCCGGGATCGGAAACTTGTACAAGTCCGAGGTCTGCTTCCTGCTCGGCGTGCACCCGCTCACGCCGGTGAGTCGTATCGACGTACTGCCGGCGCTGGTCAGCAAAGCGCAAATACTGCTTGCCGCGAACAAGGAACGCGCTGAGCAAACTACGACCGGTGACGTCAGGCACGGTCAGCAGACCTGGGTCTACGGTCGGGCCGGCCTGCCATGTCGTCGTTGTGGCACCGGGATTGCGTCAGCTCGCCAAGGCGCGTCCGGGGCAGAGCGCGGCACCTACTGGTGCCCAAGGTGCCAGCCATGAGGGTGGCGATGTCGGCGAACACCTGGGCGACTCATCAACCACTCTCAAGGCAGACTCGCAACCACCCATGAATGAAAATGGTGCGTGGAATAGGCGGCGGTGGTTAGGCAGCGACGTTCGAGACGTCCACCGAGCGGGCCGGGGCGCGCAGGGAGGGCATGCCAACTACGGCAGCCTCCTCTCGGGCTATCTCACCGCTCACCTCGGCCATCACAACCGACAGCGGCACTTCGAGCGCGCCGCAAATCGCCGACAGGCACTCCGAGGACGCTTCCTTTTGGCCGCGTTCGATCTCGGAGATATAACCCAAGCTGACCTGAGCGCCAGCGGACACATCACGCAGTGTGCGGCCCTGACGCAGCCGCTGCCGACGAAGCACATCTCCGAGCAGCCGACGAACCAATATCATGAGTCGCTCCTCTCGATGTGCCCGTCCAGCGATGCCGTCTGCTCCAGGCTACCCGTTGCGCCACTCATCGACGTACCCCGCCATTAGAGCGGACGCTGACTACGCCGAAAGCCGGTCAACCAAGTTGAAGGCCTGAGCGCAGCAGGCTCAGACCAGCGGTGACAGCACTTTCACGGATGTCGTGTCGCGACCCGGAGAGCTGGAGATGCTGCACGTGTACGTCGTCCGGGCCCGCCACCGCGACGTACACGGTTCCGACTGGCTCATTCTCCTGCCGGCTCGGGCCGGCGACGCCGGTCGTCGACACCGACCACGTGGCCTCGAACAGGCCACGCACACCCGACGCCATGGCACGGGCGCACTCGGCGGACACGACCCCGTGCGACACGATTAGCTCGGGATCTACCCGGAGCACCGAGGTTTTGACGTCAGTCGCGTACGCCGCGATTCCACCGCGCAAGATGTCGGACGCACCGGACACCGCAGCCAGCGTGGAGCAGACCAACCCGGCCGTCAGCGATTCGGCTGTCGCAAGCGTCTCAGCACGACGACGAAGCAGGGCCAGACACTCGGCGGCAAGTTCTTCGTTCGCATCGGTCACGGCGATGGGCGCCCCGAGCGGTGCCCGAGTCGACGTACCCGCATGGCAGCCCGGACATAGTCGACGCCGGTGCCCAGGGTGACGGCCACCGCGAAAACCATGACCGCCACGGCGACCCACCAGAGCACCGCGCCCACCAGGTGCAGGCCATCGGGGAGCAGTTCGAGCGGCAAGATGAAGCCCATCAGGGCTATGGCCTGGGCTGTCGTCTTGATCTTGCCGCCACGGCTCACCGGGATCACGCCATGCCGGATGACCCAGAACCGCAGGAATGTCACGAACCACTCACGCCCTAACACCGCGATCGTGACCCACCACCACAGCTGACCGATGATCGACAACCCGATGAACGCCATCCCGGTCAAGGCCTTGTCGGCGATCGGATCCATCAAGGTGCCGAACTTGGTCACCAGATTGTGTTTGCGGGCAAGGTCGCCGTCGATGCGATCGGTCAGGATCGCGACTAGAAACACCAGGAAGGCCCAGAGCCGGTAGCCGGTGTCGTGTCCGCCATCCGACAACAACAGCCAGCCGAGGAGTGGCACCATCAACACGCGCAGCGTCGTCAAGGCATTGGCGACGTTCCAGATCGTCGGGACCGAAGCGTCGGACGCTGCTGCTTGAGCCGGCTGGTCTGTCATCTCTGACGGCCTCAGGACCGACGTGCCGAGGCCACAAGGTCCACGCCCGACGTGGCCCGGACGTGCGCCTCAACCACGTCACCCACGCGCACGTCCGCCGCCAGATCGATCACCCTGGTTGAGCCGTCGACCTCAGGTCCTTGACATGCCGGCCGCCCCTCTGGGAACTCATCGTCGAGGGTTTCGATCAGTACGTCGACTCGCTCCCCGATCCGGTCCTCGGCGCGTTGAGTGGTCAGCTCTTCGGCAAGCCGGGTCACATGCTCCAGCCGGCCGTGGATCTCGGCGTCGCTCAGGTGTCCATCGAGGCGAACCGCCTCAGTGCCGTCCTCATCGGAGTAGCCGAAGACTCCAACCGCGTCCAGGCGGGCGGCGGCAAGGAAGTCACCCAGCACCCGCACGTCCTCGTCGGTCTCACCAGGAAAGCCCACGATGAAGTTGCTCCGGATCCCGGCGCTTGGCGCTGCGGAGCGGATCTGCGATAACAGGTCGAGGAACTTCTGCGCGTCACCGAAGCGCCGCATCCGCCGCAACACGCTGCCTGCGGCGTGTTGGAACGACAGGTCGAAGTACGCCGCCACGTTGGGCGCGGTCGCGATCGTGTCGATGAGCGTGCCACGCATCTCGGCGGGCTGCAGATAGGAGACCCGCACTCGGCGTACTCCGTCGACCGCACCAAGCTCCGGCAGCAGCGTCTCGAGCAGCCGGATGTCACCTAGGTCCTTGCCGTAAGACGTGGAGTTCTCGCTTACCAAGAAGAGCTCGCGCACGCCTTGCTCGGCCAGCCAGCGCGCCTCGTCGATGATGTCGCCAGGTCGACGTGACATGAACGAGCCGCGAAAGCTCGGGATTGCGCAAAACGTGCAGCGCCGGTCGCAACCGGACGCGAGCTTCAGCGGCGCCATTGGGCCAGCATCGAGACGTCGGCGCATCGCGCGCGGCCCACTCGCCGGACCGCGACCAGGTGGCAGGTCGGGTGCGGCGACCATGGACGTGCCCGGCTGCACCTGCGCGTGTCCTGGCAGCGACACCGCAGTCGCGGTGGCCCTGGACCGGTCCGTGGGTGAAATGGGCAGCAGCGACCTCCTGTCCCTCGGCTCGTGGGCGACAACCTCCGCACCGGCCAAAATGCGGCGTAGCCGGCCGGCAATATCGGGATAGTCGTCGAATCCCAACACGGCGTCCGCCTCGGGCAGCGAGCCAGCCAGTTGATCGCCGTACCGCTCGGCAAGACATCCGACCGCGACGACGGCGCGGGGGCCGTCTGACCCCTTGAGTTCCGCGGCCTGCAGCAACGTGTCGATTGAGTCCTTCTTCGCCGCCTCCACAAAGCCGCAGGTGTTGACCACAACCGTCTCGGCGTTCTCGGCATCGGCAACGAGCCGGAAGCCGCCGGCTTCGAGCCGGGCGGCGAGCTCCTCGGAGTCGACATCGTTGCGCGCACAGCCCAGCGTCAGCAGCGCCACGGTGCCGCCAACCGGGGCGGCTTCATCGATCGTGTTCATGAACAGCCCAAGTATGCCGTGCGCCACAGGAGCGGCCGCCGCCGCCGTATCTCAACGGTCGATTGCGGTCCGCCGACGTCTCTTTCGTTGCGGCTGAAGGTTGAAAGGGTCTCAAAACGGCGTGTCGTTCAGCCACAGCGGTTGTTGAGGGGAGCGCTAATGGGTCCCGCCCACGAGCTCCTTCTGGGCGGCGGTGCCCGGAGTGCCCATCGGGCCCAGCTTCTCGCCATGAACGGTCAGCGAGATCGAGCCGCCGTTGGCGGCCGAGACGCTGAGCGGGGCGATGCCCTTCACCGTCTTGGTCGCGCCGTGTGCCACCACGCCCTGAAACACCACATGTCTGTAACGGTCCATGACGACCACCCGAGACGGCGCACCGACGGCCGTCAGCTGAAAGCTGAGCTCAGTGCTCATCCCGACTCGTCGGCTGGGCACATCGAGTGAACTCAACACCGTCGAGTGTTGCGGTGGGGCGGAGCCGACCGCGGAGTTAGTGGGACCCGTCGTGAAGAAGCGGGCAACCCCCCATATCAACAGCAGCACGAGCACGGCCGCGACCAGGGCTCCCCACTTTGCGCCGGAGTCCCTGTCACGGACTAAACCGGACGTGCCCGAGGCGAGTTCGACGTCGAAGACCTCGCGTGCACTGATCGGCGACGTGGCGAAGTGATCGTCGTACGTCGTGAGCAGCGCCTCGGCGTCGATGCCGAGCACTCGCGCGAGCATCCGCAGGTGGCCACGGGCATAAAAGTCGCCTCCGCACGGTGAGAAGTCGTCGCCTTCGAGTGACTCGATGACGTAGGGCCTGATCCGGGTGCGGTCGGCCAGCTCATCGACCGACAACCCAAGGTGTTCACGGGCCTCGATCAGCGTTCTTCCGATTAGGGCACCCGCCTCCCGAGCATCGGACTCGATTCGCTCAGACTGGGTTGGCGCGGACCGGGTTGGCGCGGTTGGCCGGGACTTGGTTGGCGTTGCGACTGCGTCGGACGTCTGTGCCGGCATTGGGCGGCGCACCTTGTTCATCGCTCGTGCGCTCAGGTCGGTGGTGGCGTCGATGATCAGTGCGACGTTTCGCGAGCCGTCGTTGAGTCCTTGCTGCTCGTCCGCGTCGCGGCGTCGAAGCTGCGCGACCTCCGGCAGGTCATCGGACACCGCGTCGTCGAGCGGCTGCGAGGCCGACAAGGCCAGCATTCCCATCGTGACTGGTTGGCGGACGTCCGGCCGTGGCGCGATGGCACCGATGTGGGCGGCCGGCGACGGCACCGGCACGATGACTTCCGCGCGACGAGCCGGCCGCGAACGCAACGCCGCGACCACTCTTGCCATCGGAGCCGTCGACAACCTGACCGCAGGCACTCGCGGTGACGTTGTCTCGGGTGCTGTCTCCGGTTCTGCTTCTCCTGCTGACTCCGAGGTGACCCCAGCATCTGACAGCGAAGAGGAGGTGATCTCCACCGTGGGCTCGGGCGCCTCGGCCTTTCCGGCGAGCGCGATCGCAGCTCGACCGTCAGCCAACGACTCGAGCGCTGCGGGCATGTCGGCGACCGAAACTCGCGTCGTCAGGCCGAACGGGGCGACCAGCGCGGCGTCGTACAACCAGCGATTTGAGGCGGCCGCGAGTCGCGAACGCAACGTCGCCTCGCGCAGGATCTTTCTCTCATCGGCGGGGATCACCGTGACGTGTCCGTCGGAGACCCGGCCGCACCCGTCCAACTCGACCCGCTCGACTTCGGCCCAGGGCACGCCGATCCAGCGGCCGCCGAGGCGAATTCGAAGTCCGGTTTGATCGACAACTAGCACCGGTGCACGTGAAGTCAACCATGCCGAGGTGTGGTAGGCGGTGAGCAGACCGAGGGCGACAGCGATCAAGAGGTCGACGCCGCTGGGGGTCACGCTGAAGCGCCATAGATAGCCACCGGCCACCAGCGCCGAGGCGATGGCGACAAGGCCCATCAGGCCCGCGCGACGCCGTATCTCCATGATCAGCTCTCCCCTTGCAAACTGGCGATCACGTCGTCTATGTCATCGGGTTTGATCAACACATCACGCGCTTTCGACCCCTCTGACGGACCGACAATGCCGCGGCTCTCCAAGATGTCCATCAGCCGTCCTGCCTTGGCGAAACCCACCCGCAGCTTGCGCTGCAGCATGGAGGTCGAACCGAACTGTGTCGAGACGACAAGCTCGACGGCCTGACACACCAGGTCGAGGTCGTCGCCGATGTCGTCATCGAGCTCGCGGGTGTTCTGTTGCGGGGCCGTGACGTCCTCGCGATAGGTGGGCTGCAGCTGCGCCTTACAGTGGCTGACGACTTCTCTGATCTCGCGCTCGGTGACCCAGGCGCCTTGCACACGCGCCGGCTTGCTGACTCCCATCGGCAAGAAGAGTGCGTCTCCCTTGCCGACGAGCTTTTCCGCACCTGGCTGGTCGAGGATCACCCGGCTGTCGGCCAAGGATGAGGTGGCGAACGCGAGCCGGCTCGGCACGTTGGCCTTGATGAGCCCGGTGACCACGTCGACAGACGGGCGCTGCGTCGCCAGGGCGAGGTGAATGCCGGCCGCGCGGGCGAGCTGGGTAATGCGGACGATGGCGTCCTCGACATCACGCGGCGCCACCATCATCAGGTCGGCGAGCTCGTCGACGACGATCAGCAAGTAGGGGTATGAGGCCAGCACCCGCTCGCTGCCCGGAGGCGTCTGAAGCGCACCAGATTTGACCGCGCGGTTGAAGTCGTCGATGTGCCGAAACCCGAAGTGGGCCAGGTCGTCGTACCGCTGGTCCATCTCGCGGACCACCCACTGGAGGGCTTCGGCCGCCTTCTTCGGGTTCGTGATGATCGGGGTGATCAGGTGCGGGATTCCTTCGTACGCCGTCAGCTCGACCCGCTTGGGGTCGACCATGATCATCCGCACCTCGTCGGGCGTGGCCCGCATGAGCAGTGAGGCAATCATCGAGTTGATGAAGCTCGACTTCCCCGACCCGGTCGCGCCCGCCACTAGCAGATGGGGCATCTTCGCGAGGTTGGCGATCACGAAGCCGCCCTCGACGTCCTTCCCCAGCCCGACCATCATCGGGTGGTGGTCGTTGCGGGCAGCCGCGGCCCGCAACACGTCACCGAGCGAAACGATCTCGCCGTCGGGGTTGGGAATCTCGACGCCGATCGCTGACCGGCCCGGGATCGGCGACAAAATCCGCACGTCGGCGCTTGCGACGGCATACGCGATGTTCTTGCTAAGCGCGGTGACCTTCTCGACCTTGACCGCCGGGCCGAGCTCGACTTCGTACCTCGTCACCGTGGGGCCGCGTTTGTAGCCGGTGACCTGCGCGTCGATGCCGAACTGCTCGAGCACCTCCGTGAGCCGATCGACGATGGCGTCCGAAGCGGTGGAGCGTGCCTTGTGGGCGCTGCCGGGTTTGAGCACCTCGTTGCCGGGCAGGGTGTAGCTGATGTCACCGGAGAGAGTGAGCTGTTCCACCCGCTGAGGAAGCGGCGTATGCGGCGGCGCTTCGGCGGGGCCGCCGTCCGGCGGTGCCGCGTCCTCACCGCGCTTGGCGAACTCGCGGCCCTCCATGACCCCGGCTGCCGCGGTGGCAGTCTCTTCCGCTTCGGCTGCAAGGCCGTCGTCGGCCATGGTGGCGACCCGGCGGCGCGGGCGGGTGCGGTTGAGCGGCTCCGGTGGCGAAGCCGTGAGGACAGCGCCCTCCTGTGCTTGCCGGTCACCACCGCGGCGCCCGAGCACCTTGTCCCGCAGCAGGGCGAACCGGCTAGGGATCTGGTAGACCGGAGTCGCAGTGACCACGAGCAGCCCGAAGAACGTCAACAACGCCAACAGCGGGATCGCGATCAATGTGCTGCGAAACAGGTCGGCGACCAGCGCCGAGCCGACGTACCCGACTGCGCCACCGGCCTCGCGCATGGCCTCCGCGCCGCCACTCGGCCGCGGCAGGCCGTGCTCGATGTGGACAAGGCCGAGCACGCCGAGAGCGATCGCCGACCACCCGATGATCGGCCGCCCCGCGGGTCCGTTGAGTTCGGGTCGGCGCATCATCCGCCAGGCGCCCACCAACAGCAAGAGCGGGACGGCGTACGCCGCGATCCCGACCGAGCCCTCCACGATCGCCCGGATGACGTCTCCGACGCTGCCGGGCAGCCTCCACCACTCGGCGGCTCCCACGATCACGGCTAGAGCGACCAGCGAGAGCCCGATGCCGTCGCGGCGGTGCTCCGGCTCGAGCTCGCGCGCGGTCGAACCGATCCGGCGTACGACGGCGCCGATCAGGTGAGCGACACCGAGCCAGCCGGCCCTCAGGCCACGGCCAACGGCACCCACCAGCCCGGCCAGCAGCCGAACCACCAGGCCAAGACCGGAGCGTCGGGGCGCGGACGAACGAGAGCCAGCGCCCTTAGGCAGGCTCCTGCTCTTGCGTGTCGACGCCTTGCGGCGGGTCTGGCCACCGGACGAGCCGGATCGAGAGCTGGTCGATCTCCGCGACCGCGGCGGGGAAGACGTGCGGGTCGCCATGGCTTGAGGCTACGCGAAAACCACAGCAGTCTCATCAGTAACACGCCGCGGTGCGTGGGCGCAGTTGCGATCGCCGCAACCGGTCCTGAACCACGAGCAGGAGGCGGCTACCCGAACGAGCGGACGTGGACGGGTTGGTTGCGCTGGGTCAAGGTGTTGTCGCCGAGTTGGCCCTTGAAGTTAGCGCCCCAGCACGACGCCGTACCGTCGGCTTGCCGACCACAGGAGTGTCCGCCGCCCGCAGTGATCGTCCACCAGTTGGTGGCCATGCCCACCCGCGTCGGCTTCAGGGAGTCATCGACGGTGCCGTTGCCGAGCTCGCCATGCGAGTTGTCGCCCCAACACCACAGCGACCCGTCGGTTCGCGTTCCACCCGAATGCAGGTCGCCGCCGGAGACCGTCGCCCAGTCAGAACCCGCCACCTGGGTAGGTGAGAGACGCTTCTGAAGATCACCGTTGCCGAGTTGGCCACCGGTGGCCCTCCCCAACACCACAACGTGCTGTCTGTCTGGGTGGCACACACGTGGCGATTGCCGGCCGAGACGGTAGCCCAGGTGCCGGCCGTGCCCACCTGTCCTGGCACTCTTTGCCGCTTCCTGGTGCCGCTGCCGAGCTGCCCGAACGTGTTGCCACCCCAGCACCACAACGAGCCATCGAATAAGCGCGGCCATGGTAGTTGAGGAGCGAGCCGGCGGCATTTGTCGCGCGACAGCCGGCTAGGTTGCGGTGGTGGCGAGATCGACGACCAGGCATGGGCCGCCGTCGTAGATGCCGCCGTCGACCGCCAGCGCCAACCCGTCGGCGTACTCGTAGGGGCCAGTAGTCAAGCGGGACTCGACGCCGCGCATGTCCCCGATGATGCTGTGACCATGGACGATCCGGCGACCACCGTACGTCGACAGCATGTGCGCGGCTCCCGCCGAACCGTCGAGGCCCAGAAAGGCATGCCGGGTCGTCAACCTGGCCCACAGCTCCCACCAGGCTGCGAGGTCGTCCGAGCCGAGCACGGCGGCGACTCGGGCGTTCACCGCTTCGACATCGTCGCCCCAGGCGAGGTATTCGAGAGAGTCTGAGTGCATCAGCAGGTCATCTGCGAGCCTGGCCATAGCCGGCAGCCTGCGCAGCCACCGCAGATGTTCGTCGGTGAGACGCTCCTGGTCGTCGGCCTGGCCGCCGTTGATCAGCCAGCTCTCCGCGAAGCTTGGACCGCGACCGTACGGCGTCGGCACCTCGGCGTCGCCGAACTTGTGCATGCCAAGTGCCAGCACCTCGTGGTTGCCGAGCAGCGCGCGCACTGCCCCGCCGCTGGTTTCAGCTGAGCGCTGCATTCGCATGACCGAGTCGATGACTCCGACGCCGTCAGGCCCGCGGTCCAGAAAGTCACCAAGGAACCACAACGTCTCATCACCGCCCGACCATTCGCCGGCGGCGTCGACCAGGCCAGCCGAGGCCAACGCCGCGAGCAGCTCCGCCCGATGGCCGTGTACATCGCTGGTGACATACCCCATGCGCGAGACTGTAGGCCATCGGGCCTCGACTGGCTCCCGGTCAAGGCGAAGTGGCAGGTGGAGGCGCTGAGCGCCCGTAGCTCTTTAGACCCGCTGCTGCCGGGGCACTATGACCTGTTCGTAGATGAGCATCAGCCCCGCCGCCACGGGGATCGCGATCAGGGCGCCCAGCACACCGAGCAACGTGCCTCCGGCCAGGATGGCCACGATCGTGATAACCGCAGGCACGTCGACCGCACGCCGCATGATCCGCGGACCCAGCACGTACGCCTCGATCAAGTGATAGCCCACGTAGTAGCCGAGCACGATCACCGCTTCCGTCCAGCTCGAGGTCAAGGCCACTAGCGTGACGAGCACTCCGCCGATCAACGTGCCGACAATCGGCACCAGCGCCAGCAGCCCCACGAGCACGGCGAGCAAGGCAGGGAACGGCAGCCCGAGAATGCGAAGGATGATGTAGGACAGCACGCCGTTGATCGTCGCCACGCACAGCTGCCCGAGGACATAACCGCCGACTCGTCGGGTGATCTCTTCGCTGAGGTATACGACGCGCGGACGCCGGCTGTGGGGGACCAACTGGTACGCCGCAGTCTTCACTCTCGGCATTGCGACGAGCAGATACAAGGTCAGCACCAAGACGGTGAACGCCGCCACGACACCGTCCACGATCGCCTTGCCGGCACCCAAAATGCCACCAAACACCGACGCGAACGTCCCCTGGGTGAGCACCCGTTGTTGCAAATCCTGCTTGACTCGATCGGTGATGTGCCAGCGGGAGTTGAGGTCCTCCACTAACCGATTGTGTTGGAGCTGGGTCAGGTAGCTCGGTGCCTTGTCAATGAGCTGGGTGGTCTGGTCCACCACGGTGGGCACGATGAGCCAGCCGAGCAGAGCGACGACGCCGGCCAGCCCGACGAACACGATGAGCACCGCCCATCCCCGTCGCATGCCGAGGCGCGCGAGCCTCGCCACGATCGGCTCCAACCCAAGAGACAAGAACACGGCCAGCAAGATGAAGGTAAGTATCTGCGACAGCTGCAACACCATGTGCACGAGCCCGTAGGCGATCAACCCGCCCAAGACAGCCATGAAGCCGAGGTAGAACGGGGAACGCCGGTTGATCGGAGCACCTGGCCGCGTGACCTCGGGATCGTTCGACCCACCGGTCGCCTCTTTCTCGACCAGGCGCTCCGTTTCCCGGACCGAGCGCTCGACCTGAACGGCCACCTGTTCGGGGGCAGCCTTGTCGGGGGTCTCGGTGTCCTCGTCGGCCGAAGCGCTCGTAGTTTCCGCGGGACCCAGGGCGCGGCTCGCAGCCGGACCGGCCTCGGGACGGAGCGCTCGATCGGTCTCGGGATCGGCGGCTGGATCGCAGGAACGGTTGGTGCCGGCAGCTCGCTGAGTCGCTGTGCCGCCATCGGGCGGATCGTCGGCGACATCGGAGCGGCTCTCGCCCGCCCAGCGCGTCAACCATCGCCTGACCATTGATCTCCTCGTGGTGTAGCTCGTCGTCGAGTGAGCAGGCGTCGGCGGAGGGACTTGGGCTCGTGGATTGACCGCCTGAGGCTAAGAGTCCGCGCGGACTCTAAGAGCCCGACTCTATGAGCGTAACTGAGATGAGCCTGGTCAACCGGCCAAAGCCGCTTCGAGATCGGCGGTGAGATCGTCGACGTCTTCGAGGCCCACCGAGAGTCGTAGCAGCCCGGGGCCCGGACGAGCCTCGGCCGCGACAGGTCGGTGCGTCAACGACGCGGGGTGCTGAATCAGTGTGTCGACACCACCGAGAGAGACCGCATGGGTAATCAACCGACATCTCTGCGCGGTGTTGGCGGCGGCGTCGTACCCGCCGGCAAGCTCGAATGCGAGCATCGAACCGGGGCCCTGCATCTGGCGGCCCACCAGTCCAGTGGGGTCACACTCGTGCAGCCCCGGATAGCAAACCCGCGTCACCTTCGAGTGAGAGGCGAGCCAGCCGGCGATCTTCTGCGCATGGTCTTGCTGGGCCCGAACCCGCAACGGCAGTGTCTGCAAGCCCCGGTGAAGCAGATACCCGGCGAGCGGGTGCAAGATGCCGCCGGTCATGGCCCGGACCTGCCGGAGGCGCGCGGCCCACTCCGGACCTGTCGCGACCACACCGGCTATCACGTCGCCATGTCCACCGATGAACTTGGTGGCGCTGTGCAGCACCAAGGCCGCCCCATGCTTGGTCGGTTGCTGCAAGATGGGCGTCGCGAATGTGTTGTCCACGAGCACCGGGACACCCGCGGCTTGAGCGACCACGTCATCGAGGTCGAGCAGCTCCAGCGTCGGGTTGGCCGGGGTCTCCACCACGATCAGCGCAGTGTCGTCTCGTACGGCGTCGGCGATCGCGGCGGGCGTCGCCCAGCTGACCTGCATGCCGAGCAACCCGTGCTCCAGCAGGTGGTCGCTCCCGCCGTACATCGGCCGAACACCGACCACGTGCCGACCTCCCCCGGTGCTGGCCGCCAGCACGGTGGCGCTGAGCGCGGCCATACCGGAGGCGAAGGCGACAGCATGGGAGCTGCCCTCGAGCTCAGCGAGCGCCTCTTCGAACCGGGCCACGGTCGGGTTCCACAGTCGCGCGTAGACGTGGCTTCCGCCGGCCGGCGGAAGCCCACCGGAGGCCATCGCATCATAGTCGGCGCCCGCGGAGTCGACATCACCGAGCGGATATGTGGTGGACAAGTCGATTGGCGGGGCGTGAACCCCCAACTCACCGAGGTCGCCGCGACCGGCATGGACCGCGGACGTATCGACGGCAGACATGGCACTCCCGTTTGGTGTAGGGCAACATGGGCTCTGGCTGCCTATTGTCGAACTTCTCACCGGCACATGGCAACCATCCCGAATATGATTCGTCGAAGCCTGCTACTGTTATCGTCTTTTTCGAAACGCCATCGGAAAGGCCGCAGTCAATGAACGAAGTTCGGTCCCGCTCGTTGGACGATGTCGACACGGCCATCGTGCGCTTGCTGTCTGAGCGGGCCCGACTGCCGAACAACGCCCTGGCTGCCGCCGTCGGGATAGCGCCGTCCACGTGTTTGGGCCGAGTCAGGTCGCTGCAGGAGCGTGGGGTCATCCGCGGCTACCAGGCCGAGATCGACCTGTCCGCCCTTGGGCTGCCGCTCCAGGCGATGATCGCCGTACGCATGCAAGCTCACAGCCGCGAGCAGGTCGAGTCGTTCGTGTCCTCGGCGCCTGCGCTGCCTGGCGTCGTCGAGGTATTCCACGTGGCCGGCGGCAACGACTATCTCATCCACGTTGCGGCGGCCGACCCAACCGGCCTGCACGACTTCGTCATCGAGCATCTTGTCTCCAACCCTGCAATCGCCCACGCCGAGACGAACCTGATCTTCCGGCACATCAAGGGCGCGAACGTCCTGGCGCCGCCGACCCAATCTGCCATGGCAGCCAAGAGCTCGCCAGCCGCCTGGGATACTTGACACTGTGCAGCGGGCTCAACCGGGACGATCCCCCCGCGAAATTGACATCTCGGGCCCGTGGGGCGTCGTCGCCGTACACGCTGCAGTGTCGGCTGCCACCGGCACGCGTCTCGATGCGAGCACCAATCCCGAACTCCTGAGGGAGTTCTGCCTGCAGCACGATGTCCATCTCACCGACGGCGCCACCGCCGGCCAACTCGTGATGAACTTGTACGACGCGTTGGTGGAGCCCACCACCGAGCTGCCCACCTTCTACACGAAATTTCCGCTGGAGACCTCACCACTCACCCGGGCGCACCGCGACGACGCGACGCTGGCCGAGCGCTGGGATCCCGTCGCGTTCGGCACCGAGATCGGCACAGCGTATGCCGAGCTGGTCGACCCGGTCGAACAACGTCGACGCTTCACCGAACAGTCGCTCGCCGCCGCCACCGGCGACCCGGAGGCCGGGTGGTGCCGTTCCCGTTTGTGCGCCCGATCAGCACCGACGCATAGGCGGCGACTAGCACGGCAAGTGCGAACGTCAAACCGAGGAATACCCGACCCGCCGATCGAGCCGACACAGGATCCGCCGGCAGGCTTCCGATGAGCGCCCAGGACAACGGGACCTGCGCGACAAGTCCCACCAGGATCGCGCTCAACAATCCAAGAGCCGTGAACCGGATGCCGACCGAGGACACATTCGACAGCCGCAGGGCTGCAAACAGCGCCGTACCGAAGCCGAACAGCATGGAACCGCAGGCCAGGACTAACCACAGCGGAGCAGCCGGCATTACCCACCCGCCGATGGCCGACAGCGCGACCACGAGCAATCCGAGCACCGGGCCGCGGCTGGAGCGCCACCATCCGGTCAGCGCACCGAGCCAACCGGCTGCCACCAACACCGCGACTGCCGACAAGGAAACCCGCGAGGTGCCCGCATCGGCGACCGTGACGAGCAGTTGCACACAAGTTGGCACGCACAACATCACCGCGACAGCAGTCAGGTAGCCGGCCCGGGCTTTAGCCACCGGCACCAGCACGCTCACCACCAAGAGGCCGATCACGGCACCCCCGGTAGCCACCACCACCACCGGGCGAAGCCAGGAAAGCGCGATGCCCGGCTCGAAACCCAAAGAAACAACGACCAGGCCAGCGAGCACGACCACGGCGACCAACGCGGCCCAGGCGCCGGCCCACTGATCGCCGGACCACTGATCTCGGTGCAACTTGGCGCGGACTCCCTCGATGCGGTCGTTATCACGAACCCTCGGCGGTTCCACCAGCATGGTCAACACCGCCCACCCGGCAAGCAATACCGCCATGGCCACGACAAGCCACACCGACGGATGAGGCGCCAATCGGATCTTGACGCCAGCCGGGACGTGAAGGGCGACCCAGGTGGCCACGGCCCATCCAGACAACACCGGCAGCCCCCAGGCCATGAGCGTCACCCGACTCCACCCACCGGGTAGCTCGAGGGTGATGCAGATCCCCGCGGCGACCAACGCCCCGACGGCTACTCCCAAGACCAGCAGCGCCAAAACACACTGGGTTTGGGAGGCGACACCGCGAGCCAGGGCAAGGCCGAAGGCGGCCGCGGCTGCTCCCAGCGCCACCGAAGGACCTGCTCCCAAGCTGTCCAGCGTCGACAACCCGGCCGCAGCAACTCCCAGCGCGACCAACCCGCTGACGCCCACCCATCCCGTGAACCGGGGATCCAGAACGGCCAGCTCGTCGGCCTCGCGAATGACGTCTGGAACGCTCACCACGCAGATGACCGCGAACGAAGCGGCCACGAACGCCACAACGGGACCGAGCCAGCGACGCACCAGCTCCGCGAGCGGTTGTTCCAAGGTCGCTCAGGCTTCGAGGACGACGGGGATGATCATGGGGCGGCGGCGATGCGCCGCGTTCACCCACCGCCCCGTAGTCCGCCGGATCACCTGTTGCAGCTGGTAGGGGTCGTCGTTGCCGTCTTCGACGGCCTTCGCCAGCGCTTCCTCGATCAGCGGGCGCACCGGGTCGAACACTCGTCGGTCGTCCGCGAAGCCACGGGCGTGGATTTCCGGACCCGCCACCAGCTTTCCGGAGTCGGTGTCCATCACCACAAGCACCACTATGAAGCCTTCGTCGCGCAGGATCCGCCGGTCCTTGAGCTCGCTCTCGGTGATGTCACCGACCGAGGAACCGTCGACGAAGACATAACCAGACTCGACTTTGCCGGTGATGCGTGCGACCCCGTCCACCAGGTCGACGACGACTCCATCCTCAGCCAACACAACGCGTTTGCTCGGCACGCCAGTGCGGACAGCGAGCGATGCGTTGGCGACCATGTGCCGGATCTCCCCATGTACGGGCAACACGTTGGTGGGACGCAAGATGTTGTAGCAGTACAGCAGCTCACCGGCACTTGCATGGCCAGACACGTGCACCAAAGCGTTTCCCCGATGTATGACGTTGGCACCGAGGCGGATGAGCCCATTGATGACCTTGAAGACCGGACTCTCGTTCCCGGGGATCAGGCTGGAGGCGAGCACGACGGTGTCGCCAGGCTCGATGTGGATGTTGTCGTGATTGCGATGCGCGATTCGTGCCAGCGCTGACATCGGCTCGCCCTGCGAGCCGGTCGACACGATCACCACGTCCTCGGCGCGGTAACTGTCGATGTCTTTGATGTCGATCAGCGTGTCCGGGGGCACCTGCAGATAGCCGAGATCACGGGCCACTCCCATGTTTCGCACCATCGACCTGCCGACGTAGGCGACCTTGCGGCGTTGCGCTACTGCGGCATCCATAACCTGTTGCACCCGGTGCACGTGCGACGCGAAGCAGGCGACGATCATGCGCTGCTTGTTCGTCGCGAAGATCTGGTTGAGCACTGGTGCGATGTCGCGTTCGGTTGTGTTGAAGCCGGGGACCTCGGCGTTGGTGGAGTCGATCATCAACAGGTCGACGCCTTCTTCACCGAGCCGGGCGAAGGCACGCAGGTCGGTGATGCGGCGGTCAAGCGGCAACTGGTCCATCTTGAAGTCGCCGGTGTGCAGCAGCAGCCCGGCGTCGGTGCGTACGGCGACGGCCAGCGCGTCCGGGATCGAATGGTTGACCGCGACGAACTCCAACTCGAACGGCCCGAATGTGACACGCTGGCCCTCTACCACTTCGTGCTTCGGCGATCTCGTCTGGCGATGCTCTCGAAGTTTCGCCTCGAGCAGTGCCAAGGTTAGCTTCGATCCCACCAGGGGAATGTCGGGACGCTCCCGGAGCAGGTACGGCACCGCACCGATGTGATCCTCGTGGCCATGGGTGAGCACGACGGCCTCGACATCGCCGAGCCGGTCACGGATCGCGCTGAAGTCGGGCAGGATCAGGTCGACACCGGGCTGGTTCTCGTCGGGGAACAATACTCCGCAGTCGATGATCAGCAGCCGGCCCTTGTGCTCAAGCACTGCCATGTTGCGGCCGACCTCACCGAGGCCGCCGAGCGGGACTATCCGCAACCCCCGGTCTGGCAGCTCCGGTGGGATGCCCAACTCCGGGTGCGGATGACTCATCTTAACGGCTCCGGCATGACGCGATTCATCAAACGGCCTCCAGCAATTCGGCGCTGATCAGGTCGTCCCGCAGCTGTGCGACCTGCGCATCGGTTGCACTGATCAGCGGTGATCGCACGCACCGGTTGGGGAGGTGGCCTAGGAGCTCGAGCGCGGCCTTGGCCATGATGGCGCCCTGGGTGCGCGTCATGATGGCCGCCAACGCCGGCAGCAGTGTTCTGTCGATGTTGCGGGCCCTCTCCAGATCGCCCGCGTCGACGGCGTTGACCATGTCCGCGTAGCGCTGTGCAGCGACATGACCCACCACGGACACCACGCCCACTGCGCCGAGCGCAAGCCAGGCAAGGTTGAGGGCGTCGTCCCCGCTGTAGAGCGCCAAGTCGGTCGAGCGCAGCAACCAGGAGCCGGCGTACAAGTCACCGCTGGCCTCCTTCACGGCCACAATCTTGTCGTGTTCTGCGGCACGGGCCAAGGTCTCGGCCGACAGTTTGACGCCGGCCCGTCCCGGGATGTCGTAAAGCATCACCGGCAACTCGGTCGAGCCGGCTACCTGTTCGAAGTGCACGGCGATGCCTGCTTGAGGTGGCTTGCTGTAGTAGGGGGTCACCACAAGCAAGGCGTCGGCTCCGGACTTCTCCGCGGATCGGGCCAGCTCCACCGAGTGCGCGGTGTCGGAGGTGCCGACTCCAGCAACCACGGAGGCACGGTCACCAACGGCCTCGACCACTGAGCTCACCAGCCGGGCCTGCTCGGCATCGCTCAACGTGGGCGACTCCCCCGTCGTACCGCAGATCACTAAGCCGTCGTTGCCGCGGTCGACGAGATGGCCGGCCAGTGCGGCAGCGGTCTCAAGGTCCAGCGCGCCTTCGATGGTGAAAGGGGTCACCATCGCGGTGAGCACGCGCCCGAACGGCGCAGCAATCGACGGGCTCATGGGGAGAGGTTACCGCCCAGCCGGCCCATGGAGCCGTATTACGGCGGTTGAGGAGGCCGCATCGCGGCCGTCCACACCTCCGGGCTCGTGGTGTCGAGATGCTCGCTGCCATGTCACGGCGGTTGAGGAGGCCGCATCGCGGCCGTCTCGAAACCACACTCTGGATTGGGTGGTTGAAGGGGCCGGCGCGAGCGCCCCAGACGCTTAGGGCGCTACTCGGCCATTCTTCTCAAACGCGGCTTGGGTGAGCGGCATCAGCAGCGCCCACTCGGCCTCCATCTTCTCGGCCACCATCTCGATCTCGCGCTGCGGGAACGACTTGAAGTGGCTGTCGTCGCGCTTGGTGCGCAACGACAAGAAGTTCATCAGGGATCGTGCGTTCATCGTGACGTACATGGTCGAGAAGATGGTCACCGGCAGCACGATACGCGCCACCTCACGCGCGACCCCGGCGTCAAGCATCCGCTGGTAGGCCGCATATGCCTCCCGGCAAACTGTCTGTGTCTCGCGGGTAACCGTCTCCAGCTGCTCCGAAGTGCCCTCGACGAAGTCGTAAGCACCGGGCCTGCCTACCTGCACCAAGCGACGCTGGGGCCCCGGCACGTAGAACACCGGACGAAGCTCGCGATATCTGCCGCTCTCCTCGTTGTACGACGCGATCCGGTGCCGCATGAACTCGCGGAAGACAAAGATCGGCGCGGAGACGTAGAATGTCATCGAGTTGTGTTCGAACGGGGAACCGTGCCGGTCGCGCATCAAGAAGTTGATCAGACCCGACGACCGGCTCGCGTCGGCGTCAACGTCCGAAAGGGATTGCTCACCTCTGGTGGACACCCGCGCGGCGAACAATACGTCGGAGTCTTGCGCCGAGGCACGCACCAACTCCACGTCGACATCGGAGCGGAACTCGATCGAGGACATGGCCGACAGTCTGACACCCCTCACCGACACCTCCGCGACGCCTCACGGTGTTCACGCGCAGACTCGTGGAGTTCGCTTACGTCAGAGCAGCCAGCGGGCTCTCAACTGGCGGGCAGCACGCAGACACCCTGGTGTTCAACCGGCACTGGTTGCCCGCAGCCGGTGTCGGAGCCGACGTACAGGCCATGCAACACGCCGCTGGTGTCGCTATCTCCCACGACGAACAGCTCCTGAACCCCGAAGCCACGCGAGTGGCCCGGATTCCACGTCATTACGTGACCGCGCTGGTTGACCGCGCCCACCCCTTGTCTGTCCCGGCGCTTGCCGTCGGCGCCGCGCAGTGCCTTGAAGTGACCGCCGACGTAGATGGCTCCGCTCGTCCACGCCACCGACAACATCGTGTCCTTGGGCGTCGTGACGATCCAGATCGGTTGCTGGTCTGTCCCGGTCGCTGTCGTGCTCCAGGTGGAGAGCGCGTCGCACAGCACGTTGTTGGGCGGGACGTTGCCTGTGGTGGCAAAGCCGAGCTTGGTGCCGTCGGGAGAATAGGAGATGCCGCGGCCCCACTGCGGAATCGTCGGGTTCTGACATGGCTGGTGGAACAACGGGGTGTCCCAATTGACCACGCTGTCACCGGACGGGCCGATGTTCAGCAGCGCGATCTGTTCGCGTGACTTGGCATCGAGCGCGGTGAAGTTGCCGAGCACGGCAAGCTGCGAGCCGTCGGGACGCTCCGCGATCCGGTAGATCCCGATTGGGCCAGCAGATGGACCGAGAGAACCGGTGAGCACGGTGTTGACCAGCGACGTGGCGGCGCCGGTGGTTTGATCGAGTGAGACGAGCCCCGTGCGGGGCGTGCCGTCGACGTGTTGAAAGTCGCCACCGACCACCAGCTGGTTTTGCAGCAGCACCATGGTGTCGACTTGGTTGTCGAGCGTTACGTTGAACGTCGGGTCGATCGACTGGGTAGCGATGTCCCACTTGATCAGATAGGAGTGTGCCGCTCCGTTGACGGTGGTGAATGAGCCGCCGATGAAGAGGGCGGTGCCGTCAGACGACTCGAGGACCTTGAACACCGCGGAGTTGAAATTCAACCTGAGCGGCGACATCGTGCAGCTACCGTCTTGGGGCAGCTGGAAGGCGAAAAAATTGTCGCGTGGATACGTCGTGCGTTTGTCCGCGGAGGAGACGCTGCTGAACCTGCCACCGACATAGACCGTGTCGCCGTTGGTGGCGAAGGAATACACGGTGGTCGGCGGCACCTGCGGGAACGTGCTCAACACCTGCGGGGTGCAGGCAACGGGTTGAGTGCTCACGACATTCGCGAGGTCGGCCTGCGGCGTCAGCATCGCCGTTGCCCCCACGGCTGTGGCGATCACCGCGATGACCGCGAGCAGCGCCACCTGGGACGCGCACAACAGTCTTCTTCTCATACTTCCCCCACAAACTCAGACCTGGGATTGCCACACCAGAGCAATCAGCACAAGCGCCACCCGCTTCTACCGTTATGTCAGCATACCTCCCGGCCGCGGTTGGCGCTAACGGTTGGCGGAAATTTTCGCGGGCTCGGCTAAGAACGCGGGCGCTCAGCAACGCAACCAGCGCGCCGACGCCTCAGGCCTCGAAGTCGAGGACGACCTCGTCGGTGGTGGGATGGCTCTGACAGGTGAGCACATAGCCCCTGTCGAGTTCTTCAGGCTCCAGCGCGTAGTTGGTGTCCATCTGAACAGCACCCTTGGTGACCTTCGCCCGGCATGTCCCGCAGACTCCACCCCGGCAGGCGAATGGCGCATCGGGACGCACCGTCAGCGCCGCCTCTAGCACCGACACGTCGTTGTTCTTGAGCTTGAACGTCGATCGGCGCCCGTCGAGATTGATGGTGATGTCCGACCCCTCGCTGGTTTCGCTGGCGGTGTCGGTTGTACGACGCCCCGGCGGCCGGGTCTCGACATGGAAGAGCTCGCTGTGGACTCGGTGGCCGTTGACGCCTTGCTCGACCAAAGCCTCACGCAGGGCGGCGACCATGTCGTACGGTCCACACAGGAACCAGTCATCGACGGTCTCGGCGGGAACAAGCGTCTCCGTGATTTTGGTGAGACGCGCCTTGTCAAGACGCCCCGACAGCAGTTCAGCGTCCTGCGCCTCTCGGCTGAGCACATGGATCAGGTGGAAGCGGCCGCCGTATCGGTCCTTGAGGTCCTCGAGCTCCTCGAGGAACATCACACTGCGGCTGGTCCGGTTGGCGAAAATCAGGGTGACGCGGCTCCTCGGCTCCTGCTCGAGCGTCGTGGCCACGATCGACAGGATCGGGGTGATTCCGCTGCCGGCCGCGATCGCGCAGTAATGCCTGGCGTTCGCCGGGTCGAGCGGCGTGTTGAAGCGGCCCATCGGCGTCATCACCTCGAGCTCGTCATCGACCTTGAGGTTGCCCACCGCGAAGCCTGAGAAGTGGCCGCCCGGCAGCACCTTCACGCCGATTCGCAGCTTGCCTGACTTGGCCGGCGCACAGATGGAATAACTGCGGCGTACGTCGTCGCCGGCGAGCGACGTGCGCACGGTCAGGTGCTGGCCCTGGGTGAAGTCGTAGGCGCCAGCCAGCTCGGGCGGCACCCCGAAGCCGATACACACGGCATCGTCGGTCACCGACGTGATGTCGCTGACCCGCAGGGTATGAAAGGCGGCCTTGGCCATCAGATCGCCTTGAAATGATCGAAGGGCTCGCGACAGGCGGTGCAGACCCACAGTGCCTTGCAGGCGGTCGAGCCGAAGCGGCTCAGCTCGTGGGTGTCGGCCGAGCCGCACTGAGGGCAGCGCACCGTCAGTGACACAGGCACGACAGCACCGGTACGTCGGGCAGAAGTGCCGCTGCGCCGTTGCGGCGGGGCGATGCCATAATCGAGCAGCTTCTGCTTGCCCGCGTCGCTCATCCAGTCTGTGGTCCATGCCGGTGAAAGCACCATCCGCACGCTGACATCGTCATACCCGTTGCCCGCAAGGGCATTCTTCACATCGGTGGTGATGGCCTCCATGGCTGGACAGCCCGAATATGTGGGTGTGATCGTCACCTCGACGTGGCCAGCCGCGTCGATGGCTACGTTTCGCAGGATGCCAAGGTCGTCAATCGTCAGCACCGGCACCTCAGGGTCCAGCACACCAGCTACCGTCTTGCGGGCTAGTTCCTGCCGGTCGGTCAGAATCTCGCTGCTCACCAGCTCGCTCCAGGGTGACTGCGAGGCAGATATTGCATCTCGGCGAGCAGGTAGCCCAGCTGCTCCGTGTGGACGCCCCGGCGGCCTCCGCGGTGATGGACGTTCGAGTCTGGCCGGGTGAGCGTCGCTTCGGCCAGCACCGCGTCGACGTACCCCTGCACCGGGACCTTGAGCGTGCCCGGGTCGATTGCGACACCGTCGGCCGCTAGCGCCCGCACCAAGTCGTCGGACTCGAACAGCTCGCCGGCATAAGGCCAAACCGCTTCCAAACCCGCCTGAACCCGCTGATGCGACTCCTGCGTGCCGTCACCGAGTCGAACCGCCCAATGAGCCGCATGGTCGCGGTGGTAGTCGACTTCTTTGACCGCCTTGGCTGCAACCGCCGCTAGCGTGGCGTCGGTGGAAGCTTGCAGCCGCGAGTAGAGCTCCCACTGGTAGGCCGAGGTGATCAGCATCCGCGCGATGGTGAAGCCGAAGTCGCCGTTGTCGAGCTCGAAGATCTGCGCGTTGAGGAAGTCGCACTCGTCACGCAGATACGCCATGGCATCCTCGTCGCGGCCGGCCCCTTCGAGCTCGCCGGCGTATGTCAACAGGGCACGGGCTTGACCGAGCAGATCGAGCGCGAGGTTGCCGAGTGCGACGTCTTCCTCCAGCTGCGGCGCGGCGGCAATCCACCCGCCCATCCGCTGCGCGTAGACGAGCGCATCGTCGGCCAGCCGCAGCACATACACCCTCTTGTCCGACTGAGAGGGGGTCATAGTGCGCGGAGAGTCGGACGAGTCGGAGGAGTTCGAGGAGTGCGGGGTCACAGGTGCTCGACCCCCTCGGGCACGTCGTAGAACGTCGGATGCCGGTAGATCTTGTCGGCCGCCGGGTCGAAGAACGCGTCCTTCTCGTCGGGACTGCTCGCGGTGATCTGGCTGGCGGGCAGCACCCAGATCGACACTCCCTCTTGGCGCCGGGTGTAGAGGTCGCGGGCGTTGCGCACGGCCATCTCCGCGTCGGGCGCGTGCAGGCTGCCGACGTGCACATGGCTCAGGCCGCGCTTGGCGCGCACGAAGACCTCCCACAACGGCCATTCGCGCCGCCCGGCGTCGACCGGGGCCTGGCCAGCCGGGACACCGGACACCGGCACGGCGCCATGGCCACCGCCAGCCTGGAGATCGCCAGGTGGCGACTCCGTCATGCCGCGGACCCTTGGGAAGATGTACGGCGCTTGGCCGCGTAAGCGGCGGCTGCCTCACGCACCCAGGCACCGTCCTCGTGGGCCTGGCGGCGATGCGCCATCCGTTGAGCATTGCATGGCCCGTTGCCCTTGATGACCTCGAACAGCTCCGTGAAATCGATCTCGTCGAAGACGTAGTGGCCTCGCTCGGCGTTCCAGGCGATGGCGGGATCGGGCAGAGCCAGACCCAGCGCCTCGGCCTGCGGAACGGTCATGTCGACGAAGCGCTGACGCAGGTCGTCGTTGCTGAAGCGCTTGATGCCCCAAGCCATTGATTGCGCGGAGTTGGGGGAGTCGTCGTCGGGTGGCCCGAACATCATCAGGCTCGGCCACCACCACCGGTTCACCGCGTCCTGTGCCATCCCATGCTGAGCCGACGTCCCGTGTGAGAGCGTGTTGAGGATCTCGAACCCCTGCCGCTGGTGGAACGACTCCTCCTTGCAGATCCGCACCATTGCTCGCGCATAGGGACCGTAGGAGCAACGGCACAGCGGCACCTGGTTGACGATCGCGGCACCGTCGACGAGCCAACCAATCGCCCCCATGTCGGCCCAAGAGAGCGTGGGATAGTTGAAGATCGACGAGTATTTCTGCCGTCCGTTGTGGAGCATGTCGAGCAGGTCGGCCCGGTCGGCACCGAGGGTCTCCGCGGCGGCGTACAAATAAAGGCCGTGCCCTGCCTCGTCTTGCACCTTGGCCATCAAGATCGCCTTGCGGCGCAGGCTCGGGGCCCGGCTGATCCAGTTGCCCTCCGGCTGCATCCCGATGATCTCTGAATGCGCATGCTGCGCGATCTGCCGGATCAGCGACTTGCGGTAGGCCTCGGGCATCGCGTCGCGTGGCTCGACCCGGCCCTCGCCGTCGATGATCGACTGGAAGTCCGCTTCCAGGTCGGCTGCATTGATGCGCGACCCCTCGTCGGCGTTCGGTCGCTCTCGGGAAGAATCGAAGTCGTTTGCATCCATACGACTAGTCTACCGCGAGGTTGTGACAACTCTCGACGCGAGCGCACTGCCGGTGTAACACCCCAGCGCCACCCCACGGTGGTTGAGGAGCGAGCGCCGGCTGCCGTGTGCCCATTGGGCGTTAGGCTCGCGCCATGCCCGACGGAGCCGGTGAGGCCATGGCTACCTTTGCAGCTGAAGGGGCACCGGTGCCGCTCCTTCAGCGGTGGGCGAATAGGCCGGGTCGAGCCGTGATCTTCGACTTCAACGGGACGTTGTCAGATGACGAACCAATCCTGTTGCAGATCTACACGGAGCTCCTCAGCGAGCATCTCGGGTGGCGGCTGACGCCCGAGCACTACTACTCGCAGCTCGCCGGGCGTAGTGATCGTGAGGTGATCGAAACGGTGGTCAGGGCGCACGCCCGGACGTCGCCGGAGCTCGTGGCCACCCTCTTGGCCGGTCGGCGGCAGCGGTACTGCGAGCTAGTCGCGGAAACATCGCCAATCCGGCCGGCATCGGCAGCGCTGGTGAGACGGCTCGCCATCGCAGGAGTGCCGATAGCGGTGGTGACTGGCGCCCAGCGAATGGATGCGAGATTCGTGCTCGATCGAAGCGACGCCGGCAGACACATCGCCGTACTGGTAACCGAGGAGGATGTCACGCGCGGCAAGCCGGATCCCGAAGGGTTCTGCCTGGCGGCCAAACTCATGGGCGTCGAGCGGTCCGCCTGTCTGGTCTTCGAAGACTCCATCCCCGGTCTTCGGGCCGCTCGGGCGGCGGGCATGACGTGCATCGCCGTTGCCGGCACCCAAAGTCGAGATGCGCTGTCGCCCGAAGCCGACGCGGTCATCGACCCGCTGGCCGTGGACCTGTTTGACGTAGTCCTGCCTAGGTGACGCGGCTGGCCTTGCACACCAATGCCTCGAAGAGCCGCGGGTCCTGCCCCACTTCGGGATGCCACTGTACGCCGATCCGGAACCGCGACATGGGTGCTTCGAACGCCTCGACAACCCCGTCGGGCGCCCACGCGCTCGCCGCATAACCCGGGAACGAAGCGACGCCTTGGTGATGGTGCGTGGCAACTACCACCTGATCACCAAGGATGTCGTGCAGCCTGCTTGCCGGCGCGACCGTGATCGGATGCTCGCCGTAGACGCCAGGCCCCGGCGAATGCCCCCAGTGTCCGAGGCGGTCCGGAAGGTGTTGCTCGAGCGACCCACCGGCAGCCACCGCCATCACCTGCATGCCCCGGCAGATGCCGAGAACTGGCAGGTCTGCCGCGGTCGCGACTTTCGCCAACAACAGCTCGGAGTTGTCGCGATCGGGGCGCGGGAGTTGCACGGTGGGATGCGGAGGCTCGCCATAACGACCAGGCTCGACGTCAACACCACCCGCCAAGATGATGCCGTCGAGCCGCGACAGCATGGTTCGCGCATCATCCTCGCCGGCTGCTAGCGGCAACGGCGGTACGACGACGGCGAGCCCACCCGCCTCATGGACATGGCGCACGTAGCGGTACGGCACAAGTGCCGCCGGCACATCGCGCCACGCCGCCCACGACGCAGGCTCGACGTAGCCGGAGATGCCGATCACCGGTCGGCTCACGAAATTACACACCTGTTACAGCGGGGTGACATACGCACCGGCGATGCCGCCGTCGACGAGGAATTGCGAAGCGGTGATAAAGCTCGAGTCGTCGCTGACCAAGAACAGGACGGCCGCGGCGATCTCCTCCGGTTCGGCGAAACGACCGATCGGGATGTGAACCATGCGACGGGCGGCCCGCTCGGGGTCCTTGGCAAACAGCTCACGAAGCAGCGGCGTGTTGACCGGGCCGGGACACAACGCGTTGACCCGGATCCCTTCGCGGGCGAACTGCACACCAAGCTCACGGCTCATCGCAAGCACCCCGCCCTTGCTCGCGGTGTAGGAGATTTGAGAGGTCGCCGCGCCCATCACCGCAACGAACGACGCCGTGTTGATGATCGAACCTCGCCCCTGCGCACGCATCTGCGGCAGCACCGCCTTGCAGCACAGATACACGCTAGTAAGGTTCACTTCCTGCACCTTGCGCCACGCCTCGATACCGGTATCGAGAATGGAGTCGTCGTCCGGAGGGGAGATCCCGGCATTGTTGAAGGCCACGTCGATGCTGCCGTGCCTGCTCATCGCCGTGGCGAACATCGCGTCCACTTGCTTGGCGTCCGTGACGTCGCAGCGAACGTAGCTGCCGTCGACATCGGCTGCGATCCCGGGGCCGCGGGCGTCGTCGAGATCACCGATGACCACATGTGCACCCTCGGCAGCGAACCTTTTGACCGTTGCCAGGCCGATGCCACTGCATCCACCGGTAACCACAGCGACCCGTCCCTGCAGGCGCCCGTTGTCAGTCATCGTATGTGGTCCCTTCGGTGTCAACGCAAGGTAGGCGTGGGCGCGACATGCGTTAGTCGTCGGCGATGAACACGTTCTTGGTCTCGGTAAACGGGTCCAGCGCGTCCGGCCCGAGCTCACGCCCGATTCCGGATTGCTTGAAGCCACCGAACGGAGTCGAGTAGCGCACCGACGAGTGCGAGTTGACGCTGAGGGCACCCGCGTCGACGCCCCGCGAGACCCGCAGTGCGCGGCCCACGTCACGGGTCCAGATCGAGCCCGACAAGCCGTAGTCGGTGTCGTTGGCCTTCGCGACCGCGTCGGGCTCGTCGTCGAACGGCAGCACGGCAACCACTGGGCCGAACACTTCCTCGCGCCAGACACGGTCCCGGTCGCTGCGCGGCAACACGACCGTCGGTGGATACCAGAACCCGGCCCCGTCCGGCGCATCGCCGCGAAATGCCACGTCCACGCGATCGCCCTCGACGTACGATCGCACGTTCTGCCGTTGGGTGTCGCTGATCAGCGGCCCCATCTCTGCGTCTTCGTCGGCCGGCGCCTTCACCTTCACACCGCGCACCGCCGGCTCCAGCATGCTCAGGAATCTGTCGTAGACGGTGCGCTCGACCAGGATCCGGCTGCGTGCGCAGCAGTCCTGGCCTGCGTTGTCGAAGACGCCGTACGGCGCCGTCGTCGCCGCCTTCTCCAGGTCGGCGTCGGCAAAGACGATGTTCGCGCTCTTGCCACCAAGCTCGACGGTCACCCGCTTCACCTGCGCGGCTGCGCCGGCCATGATCGCCTTGCCGACCTCGGTGGAGCCGGTGAAGCAAATCTTCCGGACGTCGGGGTGGGTGACGAACCGCTGGCCCACCACGGAACCTTTGCCCGGGAGCACGGTGAACACGTCTTCGGGAAGACCAGCCTGCAAGGCCAGCTCACCTAGGCGGATCGCCGTCAGCGGAGTGAGCTCCGCCGGCTTGAGCACCACTGTGTTGCCGGCGGCGAGCGCCGGCGAGAAGCCCCAGCCGGCGATCGGCATCGGGAAGTTCCACGGCACAATGATGCCGACGACACCCAGCGGCTCCTTGAACGTGACGTCGAGCCCGCCCGCCACCGGGATCTGACGACCGAACAACCGCTCTGGCCCGGCGGAGAAGTAGTCGAGCACGTCACGCACATTGCCCGCATCCCAGCGGGCGTTGCTGATCGTGTGACCGGCGTTGCGGACCTCAATCGCGGCCAGCTCCTCGATCGCGGAGTCGACAGCGCCGGCGAAGCCCCGCAGCAGCTTGGCTCGATCGGCGGGAGGCACCAAGCGCCACGTCTGGAACGCCTTACGTGCGCGGGAAATCGCTGCATCCGTCTCCTCGAGACCCGCGAGCGCGACCGCGGTGACGTGTTCTTCGGTCGAGGGGTCGATGACGTCGTGCATCAGAGTCACGGGTGGCTCACAATCTCTCGAAGCCTCGCATCCGCTCCCAGTCGGTGATCGCCGCATTGAACGCGGTGATCTCGATGTCCGCGGCGTTGAGGTAGTGGTCGACGACGTCGTCACCGAAGGCCTTGCGTGCTTGACGATCCGGCGAACGCGTCCCGAGCCTGTTGCAAGGTGCTCGGCACATGCGGTTTGTCGGACTCGTAGGCGTTCCCTTCGAAGGGCGGTTCGATCTCGAGCTCGTGTTCGATGCCGTAGAGGCCACCGGCCAACATCCCGGCCAGGCCGAGGTAGGGGTTCATGTCGCCTCCGGGCACCCGGTTCTCAACACGCAGTCCCGGACCGTGGCCGACGACGCGAAGCGCACACGTGCGGTTGTCGCGACCCCAGGCGATCGCGGTAGGGGCGAACGATCCGGGCTGGTAGCGCTTGTAGGAGTTGATGTTCGGCGCGTAGAGCAAGGTGAACTCGGCCAGCGTGGCTTGCACGCCGGCCACGAAGTGCTCGAACACGTTGGTGGGACCGGCACCCTCGTCGAAGACGATGGACCCCTCGGTGCCCCGCACACTCATGTGGATGTGGCAGGAGTTTCCCTCCCGCTCGTCAAACTTCGCCATGAATGTCACCGACTTGCCGTGCAGAGCCGCGATCTCCTTCGCCGCGTTCTTGTAAACGGAATGCTGGTCGGCAGTCTTGACCACATCGGCGTAGCGGAACGCGATCTCGTGCTGACCGAGATTGCACTCGCCCTTGGCCGACTCGACGACGAGCCCGGCGTCGTACATGTGGTTGCGAATGTCGCGCAGCAGCGGCTCGACCCTGCTTCCACCGAGCAAGGAGTAGTCGACGTTGTACTGGTTGCCCGGCGTGAGGTTTTGGTAGCCGGCTTTCCACGCGTGCTCGTACGTGTCGTCGTAGACGTTGAACTCCAGCTCGGTGCCGGCCAACGCCACCAAGCCGCGGTCGGCGCCCCGGCCCGCCTGGGTCTTGAGTATCTGCCGGGGTGACTGGGCGACCGGGGTGTGAGCGTCATCAAGCCACGCCAGGTCGGCCTGCACCATGACGCTGCCGGGCAGCCACCGCGTATGGCGCAGTGTGGACAGGTCGATGACGAACTCCATGTCCCCATAGCCTGTCGCCCGCGAACTGATCGCGTAGCCGTCGACCGTGTTCATGTCCACGTCGACGGCGAGCAAATAGTTGCAGCCCTCGGTGCCGTGGTCGAGGACAGTGTCCAGGAAGAACTGCCCATGGATGCGTTTGCCCTGCAGTCGGCCTTGCATGTCGGTGAAGGCGACCACCACGGTGTCCACCTCCCCCGCATCGACGAGTCGGCGCAGTTCAGCGGTGGCGAGCGGAAAGTCGGGTGTTGCCATCTGCTGTCTCGCTTCTGTTCGGCTGACGAGAATTTCTGATTGAGTCTAGACCTGAATAGAACAGTGCCACTAGCATCTTGCTACCGAATCGTCGCCGAGGGGAAGGGGATTCAGCATGGCTGCGGTCGCGTTGCCCCACGGCCTCGATGAGCTGCTCGACCAGCTTCCCTGTCTGCGAGGTCGGCCCCGCACCGTCACTCAGCTGGCGGGTGGCCTGACCAATTGCAACCTGCGGGTCACCACCGAGGATCACGACGTTGTAGTCCGGATTTCGAGCCAGGACAGCTCGATGCTGGCCATCGACCGGGAAGCCGAATACCGCAACTCGCTTGCCGCGGCAGAGTCGGGGGCTTCACCAGATGGCCAAGTGGGCGGCCACTGTCTTGTTTATCTCCACCGCTGGCCAGTTTTTCTGCACTGTCGCTTGCATGACGTCGACGACTCGCATGCTGTTCGCGTTCAGCAGGGACGGAGCGGTTCCGGGCTCGCGGTACTGGTCGCACCTAAACAACAAGCGGGTCCCGGTTTACGGTGTGATCCTCTCCGCAGTGATAGCGGTGGTGTTGACGTTGCCAGCCCTGCTGAAGCTGGACATCAACGGCGCACCGGTGCCGGTGGCGTTTTTCGCGGTCGTCTCGATCGGTGTCATCGGGCTCTACGTCACGTTTGCGATTCCGATCTTCCTACGCTGGCGCGCCGGGTCCAACTTCACGCCGGGTGGCTGGACGCTCGGCAAGAAGTACCGGTGGATGTGTCTCGTCGCGGTGGCGGAGATTGGCGTCACATCGATCATCGCCTTGTTCCCCACGTCGCCTGGTGGTGTGCCTGGCAACAGCGCTTTCCAATGGCGCTTCGTGAACTACACCCCAATAGTGGTGCTCGGAGCCTTGCTGTTGTTGTGGATCTGGTGGCATGCGTCAGTGAAGAACTGGTTCACGGGACCCAAGCACACGATCGACCCCCTGGTCGTCGAGGTCTTCGACGAGTGAGGCGACCCTTCGGACAGCCAGCTCGCCGCATGCGGAGGGTTCGCCAAATGGGTGCTTGGAGATGGTGAACGAGTGGCTGGCGAGTGCCCCGGACTTGACCGTGGCGGCGAGCCTTCCTGCGCACCTGCAAATAGAGCAATGGCTGATGACGTCGATCGCTGAAGGCACCCTTATGCCCGGCGACAGGCTGCCCAAGGAGCAGGATCTCTCACTGGCACTCGGTGTCAGCCGGATGACGCTGAGGCAGTCGCTTGCGTCGTTGGAAGCTCGTGGAGTCATCGAGCGTGTCCCGGGCCGGCAAGGCGGCACGTTCATCCTCGAGCCGAAGATCGAGTGTGACATCACCGGTTTGGCCGGATTCACCGAACAGCTGCGTCGCGGTCACGTCAGGGCCAGCGCCCGAATCGAGAAGGCCGAGGTGGTGGCGGCGACGGTTGCGGTGGCCAAGGCGCTCGAGCTGGAGCGGGGGGATCACGTGTACGAGATCGTCCGAGTCAGATCGGTCAGAGCGCGGGCTTTTAGTCAGCCGTTGGCACTGGAGCGGTCGTACCTGCCGACCGACCTGTTTCCCGGGCTGCTGAACCGGCGGCTCACCGGGTCGCTTTATGCCCGGATGCGACGCGACTACGGGTTGGCACCGAAGACGGCTACTGAGTACCTCGAGCCCTACATCGCCGATGCGGCAGTGGCGGAGCTGCTCGCAGTGGTGCACGGGTCGGCCCTGCTGTTGATCGAGCGCACCGCCAGCTCGGCTTCGGGTCGCCCGGTCGAGTACGCGCGTGATCTCTTCCGGCCGGACCGGATCCGAGTTTCGGTCCGCACCATGGCCGACCAGACCGGAGAGCTCCGCTCGGTGCCGCTGAGGCGGCCGTAGACGCCACGCCATTAAGGCGGGCGGCCGCGACGCTGTGGTCAGGCCTCGTCAGGGTCCGGCTCTCAGGTCGCGTACGTCGGTGACGTGGCCCGGAGTCCAGGCGCCGAACAGGTCCACTTCGATCGGCGTACCGACGGAGCTGTGCTCGACCGGAAGATACGCATAGGCGATCGACCGTCGACATGTGTAGCCAAGCCCCCCTGACGTGACGCGCCCCTCGACGCCACCGCCTACCCGGACCGGTTCAGCGCCCAAGGCGACGGCGTGTGGGTCGTCGAGCACGAGGCAGCAGAGCTTGCGGACCGGCCCGGCGGCACGGTCGGCACGCAACGCCGCATCGCCGAGGAAACCGCCGGGTTTGTCGAGCTCGACGCAGAATCCGAGACCGGCTTCGTACGGCGTGGTTTCCGGGGTGATGTCAGTGCCCCAGACGCGGTAGCCCCGCTCGAGCCGCAGACTCTCGATGGCGCGGTAGCCACCGGGTCGCATGCCCAGATCGTCGCCGGCCTCGATCAGCCCCGCCCACAGCGCGGCGGCGTACTCGGTGCTCGGGTACAGCTCCCACCCGTGCTCACCGGTGAACGTCACCCGCAAAGCCAGGACCGGCACATCACCAACAACGATCTCGCGGGCCGTCATAAACGCAAACGCCTCGTCAGAGACGTCAGCCGGCGTGAGCCTGCCCAGGATCTCGCGTGCCGCAGGCCCCCATAGCCCAAAACAGGCGAACATGCCGGTGACGTCATTGATCGTGACGTCGTCGCGGCCCAGGCGCGCCTGTTTGCGGAGCCAGCGCAGGTCATGAGTGCCGAACGCGGTGCCGGTCACGATCAGGAATCGGCTCGGGCCGACTCTGGTGACCGTGAAGTCCGCCTCGATCCCGCCGCTGGTGTTGAGCGCCTGAGTGTAGGTCACGTCACCGATGTCGCGGGCCACCTGGTTGTCGCAAACGCGTTCCAAGAACGTTGCCGTCGTCGGCCCCTCAATGTCGAGCTTCGCGAACGAGGTCTCGTCGAACAGCCCCGCCGTCGTCCGGGTCGACACATGCTCCGCGACGGTGGCCGCAGACCAGTCCCGGCCCGCCCAACCATGCGGGCATAGCCGTTCGTCGCCGTCTGGTGCGTTGGTCTGGTAAAAGTTGACCCGCTGCCAGCCACCCTTTTCTCCGAACACCGCACCGTGGGCGCGGTGCCACTCGTAAACCGGCGAGGTACGCAGCGGCCGCCCCGACGTACGCTCCAACTGCGGGTAGCTGATGTCGTAATACGTCCGGTAACTCTCCATGGTGCGGGCCAGAGTGTAGGACGGCGACTGGTAGGCGGCACCGAATCGACCGATGTCCATCTGCCACAGATCCAACCCCGGCTCACCGTGGACTATCCACTCGGCCATCACCTTGCCGATCCCGCCCGCGCCGGCGATCCCGTGGGCGCAGAAGCCGGCCGCGACGAAGAATCCACCCACCTCTGTCTCGCCCAGGCAGAATTCGTTGTCCGGCGTGAAGCCCTCGGGTCCATTGATCACCGTGCGGAGACCCACATCGGCCATCACCGGCACCCGGATGGTCGCGTTCTCGGCTATTTGCTCGAACCGCTCCCACGCCTCAGGCAGGAGACGGCCGTTGAAGTCAGCGGGAATTGCGTCGTACGACCTCGGGCTCGCCGTCCACGGCGCCGGATTTCGCTCGTACCCGCCCATCACCAGGCCCTCGACCTCTTGCCGCCAGTAGACGAGCAGGTCTGGGTCTCGCAACGTGGGCAACGCCTTGCCGACCCCTGTTCGTGACGCGACGGCGACCCCACCGAGGCAGGGCTCGGTGACGACGTACTGATGTGACATGGGCACGATCGGCACTCTCACCCCGACCATCCGGGCGATTTCCGCTGCGAACATGCCACCGCAGTTGACGACGACTTCGCACTCGATGTCGCCACGGTTCGTGCGAACCCCGGTCACCCGGCCGTCGGCCGTGGTGATCGCGAGAACGCAGGTGTCAGGTCGGATCATCACACCGGACTCGCGGGCGTGGGCCGCCATTGATGAGCAGAGCTGTGCGGGATCGAGGTAGCCGTCGGACTCGAGGTAACAAGCGCCCGCGACGCCGTGGGTCTCGATCAGTGGAAACATGTCCTTGGCTTCGGCCGGTGAGATCTCGTGGAGGGGGAGGCCGTAGCTGTGTGCCCAGCTGATCTGTCTGCGGATCTCCTCGAGGCGTTCGGTGGAGGAGGCCAGTTTGATGCCTCCGCATTCAACCCAACTCGGCGCGTGCGCGTTCTGCTGGAGCTCCCGATAGAGCTCTACGGAGTACATGTTCATCTGGGTCAGCGCAGGGTCGGCGCGTAATTGGCCAACCAGGCCGGCGGAGTGGAACGTCGAGCCACTGGTCAGCTCACTTCGCTCGACAAGCACGACATCAGTTTCGCCAAGCTCCGCGAGGTGGTAGGCGACGCTGGCGCCGCCGACTCCCCCGCCAATGATCACGACGCGTGCTCTGTCGGGAAGCTCGCCGCTTGGGCGAAGCTGACGCTCTGGCACTCCCCCAGCTTATGGAGGATCACAGATTCAGTCTAGACCTTTGCGCGCTTCAGGGGTGCAGGAGCGGAGGTGGCGAATATCGTGCCGGCCGCCAGCACGACGGCGCAGGAAAGCAGGTGCAGGGCGTCGTACGAACACCCGGACGATCGCAATGTGGTCATGCTCATGCGACGCGAGGAATCCGCCCCGGTTCCGGCGGGCGGTCACGAAGCTGCAACGGCCCGGCCCGAGGTTCGATTGCCGCGGCGTGCTCCCCGCAATCGATCACGGCCAGCGGCTCGGGCCTGGTGCGCGAGCCTAGTCGCGCCGACGGGTTCCCAACCGCGACGGGCGACCGCGAGCCGCGCCGGCGTCACCTCGTCTGGGAAGCGCGACGGTCCGTCGCAGCGTCGGTGGTGAGCTTTGCTCGAGATGGCGAATCCGCTCGTCGAGGTTCAGCTCGCGGAGCAGGCGTTCCACTGTGGCCAGCAAGGCGAAGTTCAGTTCGGCAAGCGTGGCGTCCTCGCGCGGATCGACGAGGACGAGCTCGGTGAGCTGCGCTCGTGCCTCGTTGAGCCCCTCGAGCCCTTCGCGCAACAGGCCCACGTTCGGCCGCCCCTGCGCGGGATGCGCCTCGGCGTCTACCAACAGCCCGAACGCGCGAATTGCGGCGGCCAACTCGTGGAGCAACAACCAGACGGCCACCAGTTGAAGATCGTCACCGAAGTCGCGTGGCTGCGACTCACGCCTTTGCGCGGCGTCGTCTAGGGACCGGAACATGCTGCGTACGGCGACTGCGGAGTGCTCCAGGGCCTCTAACCCACGGCGCAGGCCGGGACTCAAATCGGTGGTCCCGACCGCTCGTACGTTGAGCCGTCTGGACTCCTCGGCTCGTAGCAGCGCGATGCCGACGTTGGGAATGGCGTGGGTCAATCGGCGCGACTCGCCGAGCCAGCGCGACGTCGGATCGGTCAGTGAGGCACCGCTTTCCCTCGTGGTTTCCAGGTCCTCGGCCGCCGCCTCCATCAGCCGGGCCAGCTCATCGGCGAACTCTCGAATTGCGCCGCCGGCGTCCTTGGTGGCGACCCGGGGCGGGAACACCAGATTGGACAGCACACCGACCCCGGCCCCGACTAAAGTCTGAGCGACCCGTTGCCAGGCTGCCAGCTCGGCACCTCCAACCCCCGCCCCCAGCACGAGCATCGCGCTGATCGCCACCTCCAGCTGATTCGAGCCCAGCCGAAGCACCTGACCGATCAGGATGGACAGCGCAATCACCACGCCGAGGCTCCACCAGGACACACCAACGACGGACGAGAAAATCACCGCCACCACGACACCCACGACCACGCTCAACACCCGCTGCACGCCGGACGTCAACAAGCTCACCGGGGTCAACTGGACGACCAACAGCGCGGTCAGCGGCGCCAGCAGTGCCTGACTGTGCGGGAAGATCATTTGGGCGACGATGTAGCTCGCGACCGCCGCTGCGGTGAGCCGAAGCGTCCAGCCGGCAATCCAGGCACCCCGCCGTCGCAACCGGGCAACCGTAACTCTCACCCATCGTCGCAGCGACCCGACCATCCACAGCACCCGGAAATTATCACCCAAGGGCCGGTGCGTGTGGAGACCTCGGACAGCGACCGGGCCGCGCGACCGGGTCGCCTACTGGTAGATCGGCAGTTCGGCCGACCCGCTGCCATGGACCAGCGTGCTGGCAGCTACTCCGGGCACCGGCACCGGCAGCTTGAACGGCATGGTTAGCTGGACCGTCACGACGTGGCCTCGCACGCCGACCGCACACTGCAGGCCAGGGTATGTCTGATAGGCACCGGTGTCGCGCAGGTACTGCTCGACAGCGGCGGATGCGGATGCCTGGTCGATGTCGACGTACCGGTCGTCGGCGGATCCGTACACGACGCCGGCGGTCGCCGCCGTCGTAGCCGCCAGCGCGGCCCCGTCGGCCAGGGACGTCGCGCTTTGACGACGCAGGTATGCGGCGGAGACGTCGGTGACCGCGATGATCGTGAGCAGCAGGCAGATCGCGAACAACACAAGCATGGCGGTGATCTGACCGGCCTGCGACCGCCGCATTCGCCCACTCACTAGCGCTCCCGGCCTCTCATCGAGGCGCTGCCTCACGGTAGACGCCGTACGGCTCGACGTGTGCCGCGGAGACCGCGACGCTTGCCGTTGACCGTGCGCCCATCGCCGGGGCGAGCGGCAGCGCGACGTTCATGTGTAACTGCACTTCGACCGACGAGCCTGGCTGAAGGCACGAGTCGGGGGTGGGATGGCAGCTGATCACTAACTGTGACGGGCTCAGCTCGACACCTTGGTCGTGCATGGCGATCTCGGCGGCCCGGTAGGCGCGCTGCTGCGCCGTGGCGACGTCTGGAGCCAAGATGTAGGCACGCCCGGCGGCCCGGACCGCCTCCGTCGCGCCGAACGCCGACCGCTGCACAGTGACGATGGTGATGATCACGTAGACGAGCGGGATCAACAAGAGCAGACCGAGCCACGTCAGCTCGATCAGGGCGGTGCCGCCCTCACCGTGGTTGGCTGCCCACCTGTTCGCCTGATGTCTGGCGGCAGCACCACGTCTCACGGCAGCACCTCCTTGATGGCGTGGCCATGCACTTCCACCTCGACCCGGGGTCCCCAGAACGCGAGCACCGGCACCTCGGCGCGTACGTCGACCTCGACACCCGGCTGTCCTTCGACCGACGTGTCACGCGCGGTCACTTCGGCGACGAAACTCGAACCGAGGACGTCATCGATCACTGCGCCGGTCAGACGTTGGCCTTCCACGGCGGTGCGTTGGTACGACGCGCCGTACCTCGCGCCTTGCGATGCAGCCGACGTCAAAGTGGTCTTGACATGCCAGATCAACGCGAGCTGCAAGACTGCGAAGAACAATGGGACAAGAACCACCGAGACCAGCACAAAGTCGACGATCGCGGAGCCATGTTGGCAGCGCCGTGATCTGGTGCCGCTTTGGACCGGCCTGTCGGCCCGGACACTCACATGTATTGGTCGAGGGTCGCGTTCAAGAAGGACGTCACCCGATCTTGGAAGATGATCAAGATTGCCGATGCGATCATGATCGTCATGACGGTGATCATCACCCACCCGGGAACGTCTCCGCGTTCGGTTCGGCTCTGGAGTCGATTCACTAACGACGTTCTTCTTCGCATGTTTTGATTCTCCCTACTTTCTTATGGTTACGGTGCCAAGAGGTTGAGCCCGACCACCCCGGGGAAGAAGGCGAACAGCAAAGTCACGGGCAAAATGAGAAAAACTACCGGCATCATCATCGACACTTCCTTGCGCGCTCCGGTCTCGATCAACGCTCGCTTCGCTGCCTCCCGAACGTCCGCTGCTTGCGCGGTAAGCACGTCGACCAGCGGGGTGCCCCTCTCGATCGCCACCGCGAGGCCTTCTGAGAAGCGCGACACGATCGATAACCCGGTGCGCTTCGCCAACGCGTCCAACGCGGTCGTGATAGGCACCCCTGTCCGCGACTCCGCCAGCACGTACGCCAGCTCTTCGGGCAGCGCGCCGCGGCAACTCGCGACCACTCGAGCAACGGCGGCCACCGGACCTTCACCGGCAGCAACCGACAACGCCAAGAGATCGGCAACGACCGGGAACTCTGCCAAGATGCACTCCTCTCGCACCTTGATCTGCCGGCTCAGCAGGTTGTCTCGCAGCAGGATCGCCGCAGCCGCCAGGCCCAGGCAAAGCATCAGCCACGGGAGCGCCCGGCCCGGCTCACGTGCCGGGCCAAGCAACCCCAACGCCATCCCGCCGCCGAACCCACCGAGGCCCCAGACCACCTGGGAGACCCGAAACTGTTCGACGCTGAGCGCGGACCCGGCACGTTCCAGTCGGCGTCGAACCGTCTCGCGACCACCAAGAACTCGCTGCAGCCGGTCAGCCGCTCGGGCAATCAGCGGCGTGGTCAACGCGGTGAGCGCCGACGATGGGCTATCTGCTTTGGGGACGGGTCGCCATGCGGCGAGGCCTATCGGCACGTCTCTGATGTACGGGGTGATACGACTCACCAGCGTAGGTCGACGCGACGCCAACAGCCGCACCATCACTATCCATACGCCAACGGCGACTGCGCCGGCAAGCAGGCCTCCAGTTGCGGCATACGTCATCGCAAGACTCGCCGTTCTTCGGGCAGCCGGCCAAGGCGCACCATCAGCCGGTAAGCAACGACGCAGGCCGCCGCTCCCACGCACAACACCAGCACGCCCGCTGTGGACCGATAGCGTCCGATGACCTCGGGCTGCAACGACAAGACCAACAGCACGACCCATGGGGACGCGGCAGCCAGTCGCGCTCCGTTGACCACCCAAGCCTGCCGCGCTTCCAGCTCTGAACGAGTCCGCGCGTCGTCACGCAGGAATCTCGACAAGGCCCGCAGCATCCGGCCCAGGTCGCCGCCACCGACCTCCCGCGCGATCCGAAGCGCTTCGACAACGCGATCGCCAATCGGATCGGACAACCGATCCTTGAGGCGGTCGAGGCACTCCCCGAACCGGCCGGAGGCAAGGTAGTCGCGGCCAAAGGCGCCGAACGCGGGCCTCAAGGCGGTGGGGCCTCGCTCCCCGAGTTGTGTCAGTGCTTCCGCAAGAGAGAGGCCCGCTCGCACTGCGGAAGCCAGGTTGTCAACCGCTTCTGGCCAAACCTCGGCGAGCTCACGACGTCGTCTGCGTGCGCGGGCGCGCACCATGGCAATCGGACTGTATCCGGCCATCAGCGCGAACGCCGCTGCCACCGGAGGCGTCCGGGAAATCACCAACAGGACGAACCCAGCCACCAAGCCGCTCAGCACGCACAAGGACACCAAACCAAGCCAGGACACGTTGTCGACCCCAGCGCCCCGCAGCAAGGCGTCGATTCGATTGGCGGAGAACCAGCGACGACTCTGACCCACCCTTGGGCTGACCATTGCCTGCCAAATGAGCAGCAACCCCACACCGGTCAACAGACCGAGAACCGCACCCACCTCAGCCGGCCTTCTTCATGACAGGCGCAGCCGATTCGCCGGACTGAGCGAGCAACTCGTGGATGTCGATGCCGGTCTGCTTAAAGCGCTCGAGCCGTGGTGGCATCCCCTGCACCCTCACCAGACGGTCGCCGTGTGCAACGAAGATCGGCTCGGCCTCGATCACGTCGGCCTCCACCCGACCCGGCACCGCCACGATCTCGCGCACTCGTCGCTTGCCTTCGGCCTCCAGACCAACCTGTACGACGATGTCGACGCTGGCTGCCACCGTCGGAACCACGAACCGGGCCGAGATGTTCTCCCCGGCCAGCAGCGGCAACGTGCACAGCTTCACCAGCGCCTCGCGGGCAGAATTCGCGTGCACCGTGGCCATGCCAGGCAGACCACTGTTCAACGCCAGCAGCAGATCCAGGCATTCTTCGGCCCGCACCTCGCCGACCACAATCCGCGACGGCCGCATCCGCAACGACTCTTTGACCAGATGGCGCAACTTGATCTCACCGGTGCCCTCCAGCCCTGCCTGGCGAGTTTGCATGGCGACCCAGTCGGGGTGATCGAAACGCAGTTCGTAAACCTCTTCGGCGGAAACAATGCGCTCACCGCCGGGAACGGCGCTGCCCAGCGTGTTGAGCATGCTTGTCCAGACCTTGTGGCATACTTTCTGCCATGAACCCAAGGCGTGCCGCCATCTACTGCCGGATATCGAGCGACCCGACTGGGCTGAGGCTCGGCGTGGAGCGCCAGCGTGAGGACTGTGTGGCACTCTGCCACGGGCGCGGCTGGCTGGTGGCGGGTCTGTACGAGGACAACGACGTTAGCGCTTACAGCGGCAAACCGCGCCCCGCCTACGCCCGGCTGCTCGACGATGTGAAGGCCGGAACGCTCGATGTGATCGTCGCCTGGCACCCTGACCGGTTGCACCGCTCACCCGCCGAGTTGGAGGAGTTCATCATCCTGGTGGACCGTCATCGGGTCGATGTGGAGACCGTCAAAGCTGGTCAGTGGGATCTGTCCACGGCGTCGGGCCGGCTGATCGCCCGCTCCCTCGGCGGCATCGCACGGTACGAGTCCGAACAGAAGTCGGAACGCATGAAGCGCGCACTACAACAAAAGGCAGCAACGGGTAGCCCGCACGGCGCGGCACCGTTCGGGTGGCGCCGGGAGTACGACGATCACCACAAGCCGCTCAACATTGTCGACCCCGAGCAGGCCGCGCTGGTACGTGAGGTCGCAGACCGGATCGTCGGCGGAGACTCCATCGCCGGGATCGCCCGGGACGTGAACGCCCGGGGCATCCCCGCGCCGCGTGGTGGCATCTGGCACAAGGCGAACATCCGGTCTGTGGTGTTGCGGGACCGTAACGCCGGGCTGTCGACCTATCACGGCCAGGAGGTCGCCGAGGGAAGCTGGGCGCCGATCCTGGACAGGTCCACCTTCGAGCAGGCCAAAGCGATCCTGGCCGACCCGGTACGGCGTACCTCGAGCGGCACGGCTGCCGCCCACCTGCTCTCCGGGATCGCCCGTTGCGGTGTCTGTGGAGCGGTGATGCGTTCGGGGTACAACCGGGCCACCCCGTCATATCGGTGCAGTGTGCGCAGTTGTGTGGCTCGCAAACGCGATTGGGTCGATGAGTTCGTCACTGAGGTTGTGGTGGCTCGGCTGCGCCTGCCTGACGCCGCCGAGGCGTTCGCACCGCCTGCCGACGGTCGAGCCGACCGGGCCGCCGACGACGCTCGAGGTATCCGTGCCCGGCTCGACTCGGCTGCTGACGACTACGCCGACGGGAAGATCGACGCCCGCCAGATGGAGCGCATCTCCGCCCGGCTGAGACCCCAACTTGAGGCCGCTCAGGCTCGGCTCAAGATCATCAACGACCGGCCACTACTGGCCGGCGTGGTCGGCGCCCCCGACGTGGCGGCCGCTTGGCAGGCGCTGCCGCTCACCCGGCGCCGGGCGATCGTCGATCTGTTGATGAGCGTCACGGTGCACAAGACCCGGTCAGGTAGCCGGGAGTTCATCCCCGAATCGGTGCGGATCCAGTGGAAGAGGGCGGAGCGGTGAGCCGGCCGGACGACACCATCCGGGTGATCTGCGGCGAGCTAGCACACACGCATCCGGTGACGGTCGCCGTGCTGGTTCGCAAACTGTACGAGCAGGACGAGCACCCGGAAGTATCGCCAGACGGGAAAGTGAAGGTCTGGCACCGACACAAGGTCGACGGTTGGACGGTCGACGACGGCCGGGCCACTGGCGGCCGTCGCATACCCGGCATAGGACACGTGCGGACCGGTGAAGTTTCCGCGTCACGGCGCGAGGTGGCGCACGTGACCGACGCGGGCACGGTGATCCTGCCATGCGTTTGTGGGCTACGGGCGAAGCTTTCCGCCGTCCGCTGCAACGCCTTGTGCGAGGGCCTGTCGGCTCACGGCGTGTCGTCGGTGCGTCTCGCGGCGATAGTGCGTAGACTTACCAAGGACTAGGGGCTTTCTTGGCCTAGGTTGTTTGCCGCGCTGGACCAGTGTGCGGGCACGCCGCTCCCCGGAAAGGGTTGAAGCGGCACTCAGCCCTGCCCGAAAGGTCCAGCGAATGCCTTGGACACAAACTCGATCGCGGATAGCCAACGCCAAACGACTCGACCCCACCGCCGACGTAACCGAGCTGCAACGCCAGCTCCGAGCTGAGCGGCTCGAGGATCACGTCCGTCGGATCGTCGACGGTGCCCCGCCGCTGACCGCCGACCAGCGTGACCGCATCGCACTCGTCCTTCGCGGTGGTGGTGGTCCCCATGCCTGATCCACTAAAAAGCCGCCCGGTCTGGTCCAGCCGGGCGGCTCGCAAACTCGCCGCCACCAAGCCGCAAGTTCTAGCGCAGACACTACCAGCCGGCGCCGATGAGACCGGCCCCCACGCCGGGGCTCCACCATGCTGAGCGGGTGCGTACTGCTCGACATACGCGATCTCAAACCGCAGGCTGCCCGGCGCCGAATGGCCGTCTTGGCGACGATCCCGAACGGTGCCCGGTTGGTCTTGGTGGTCGGCCCGTTGGCACCGCTGCCCGAGATCACGCCGCTGCTGCGCGAGCACGTCGATCGGCTAGGCGTCGATGTGTGGGGCGAGCCGTATGCGGTCGAGCGGTGGATCCACGCGTTGCGCCACGGCGACGTTATGGAGCTGCCGTGGTGATCTTCGATCCGTGGGGGAGGGAACCCGCCGCCCCGGCAGATGATGTCGACGGTTTCAAACGAAGTTGGCAGCCAGTCGACCTCGATGACGTGCTCAGCGGGACATGGGAGCCGCCACAACCGACTGTGGGCCGGCGAGCCGACGGAGTGGGATTGTTCTACCCGGGCAAGGTGCATACGGTCGCCAGCGAGTCCGAAGCGGGTAAGACATGGTTCGCCTTGTCGGCTGTGGTCGACGAGCTGGCCGCCGGCAACGCCGTGGCATACCTCGACTTCGAGGACGACGAGGGTGGCATCGCCGGCCGACTGCTCGCCTTGCAGGTTGACGCCGACGTGATTCGCGACCGATTCCGCTACATCCGGCCGACTGAGGCACTGGGCACCGGCATACACCTGGACGACCTGCGGGCCGCCGTGCTCGACCCGCCCACAACTTCACTCGCGGTCGTCGACGGGATCACCGAGGCGATGGGCCTGCATGGCTACGACCCGATCGCAAACAAGGACGTTGCTGCTTTTGGCCGTATTCTGCCCCGGCGCATCGCCAACCTCGGCCCCGCCGTGGTCTGCCTCGACCACCTCACCAAGGCCGTCGAGGGCAGAGGCCGCTACGCCATCGGCGGCGCGCACAAACTCAACGGCCTTGACGGGGCCGCGTACATTCTCGAGAACAGGGCCCCGTTCGGCATCGGGATCACTGGCAGGTCGACGCTCAAGCTAGCCAAGGACCGGCCCGGGCAACTGCGCCGCCACGGCCTGGCGTCGAGCGGTGGCCTGTATTGGTTCGGTGACCTGGTTCTGGACAGTCACGACATGCGGTTTGCCGAGGTCGAGGTACGGCCACCCAGTGAGCACCAGTCCGGTGACGGTGACTTCCGGCCAACCGTGTTGATGGGCCGTATCGCGGCCGCGCTGACCGAGCATGGCCCGTTGGCCCAGCGCCGCATCATCGTCGCAGTGAGAGGCAAGACCGCCGCGATAAAGGCTGCTCTCGACCTGTTGATTCTCGACGGCTACGTGTCCGAGGGCTCACCGCATGCGCTTATCAAGCCGTACGTGGTGGAGGGCGACTAACCATGCCGTTACCCCGTTACCCCGCCGTTACCCGCCGTTACCCGGGTATCGGCCTGTTACCCCGTTACCCCGTTACCCCCCCTATAGGGGGAACGGTAACGGGTAACGCCCCCCCGGCCGCACGAATCAGGGCCAACCGTTACCCCGTCCCCCGGCATCAGATTGGAGCCGAAATGACGACAAAGCCGAGCACCACCACCGAGTGCAAGCGATGTGGGCGCCCGCTCAACCGGAAACAGGCCGTGCACACGCGGCGGGGCGCCTACTGCCGGCCACATGCTGACCGGCTGCCACCGCACCTACGCCGACCGGTAGGGCAACCCAAGGCCCACGGTGACGCCGCGTGACCGCCGTGGTGCTGTACGTCATCTCGTACGCCGTGCTCGCCGTCATCGCCGGGTTCGGCTTGGTGATCGCAGCCGGGCTGTTGCTCGACCGTGGCCACAAGAAGGGGCGCCAACGATGATCGCCACCACGACCGAGGAGCCGCCGACCCGCTGCTCCGAGTGCGGCGCCGATGCGATGGGTTGCGGCATCAAGCGCGGCCTGTCTGGTCGGCGCTGCTGCCCCGGCTGCTCACACCCGACGAAAGGAGACTCGAAGTGAACGACAACACCTGCGCGAACCGGGGGTGCGACCGACCCGCCAATGGGACCGGGGTATGCGACCCGCACATCGAGCGGGCTCGGCGGATCGCCGCCGGCCACCAAGTCGACGGCCCCGACCGATGCCGCGACTGTGGCGTGTCGCTTGTCGGTGTCCGGCCGAGGCTCACGGTACGACGAAATGACGCGGCCTGGGAGGTGTGCGCCGCCTGCGCCAGCTACTACATGCCGGGGTACGGGGCCGGGGGGGGGGGGGGGGGGGGGGGGGGGGGGGGGGGGGGGGGGGGGGGGTGGGGGCGGTGTTTATAGGCGTGACGGGGCTCACGGTGCCACCCCAGCCCGCCCTGGCGGCCGGGCCCACCATCACTCCGACGCCGAGCTCGGGCGCCAACACCGGGGCCACGATCGTCGTGACCGGTCGGGGTTTTACGCCAAGGACACGAGTGCAGCTCACCTGGGACGGCGAGTTCGCACGGCTGCCATCAGCCTGGGTCAACCGCCGCGGTACGCTCAAGGTGACCTTCACCGTGCC
>JBPCQA010000027.1:0-35935 GCA_050998615.1 Nocardioidaceae bacterium | reverse complement strand
CCACGCGCCCGACTGCCTCGATAACCGTGAGTTGCGCTTCCGGGACGACCTCACACAGTCGCCTAAGGAGCTGAACCGGTCCCAAGTTCTACAAAGTGGGAAGCGCAGATCGAAAGGAGTGCTGGCTTCACCTTGCTCTCGAACACGTGTCCTGCATATCCGCTTGAGTGCAGTTGGGCTCAGTCGCCCTCCAAGCCGCTGTCGAATTCGAGGTCCCAGTCGCTGCCGGTGCCCCCGATGAGTTCCTTGAGCGGGTGTGGGTCGGTGTCCAGGAGTGACCACACCCGCACCGCGGGCAGGAAAACCCCTCAGGCCAGCGCAGGGACGCCAGATACTCCACGCACGCAGCGTCATCGAGGAACCAGGACCTGAACTCCTGATAGGTCTGCGGGTAGTCCACCCCGCCGACCGGGCGCAGCTTCTCCGGCACGACTCCAACGCTACTGCACTCAAGCGGAGATGCAGGACGCACGTTCGATAGATGTGGAAAACGATTCTCTCGTCGCCTGGTCAATGCGCCCATGCTCTGACTCCGCAGCGCTTTGCAGCGACCGGGGCTGGCGCCCATGTCGAGGACGTCGTGTAGCGCGCCTCTGTTGCTCGGCCTCGAGCCAGCCGAACCCCCAGCTGACCTGTCGACCGCGGCGGCCGTTCCAAGCCGATGATCGAACGACTCAGAACTCGTCTAGCTCGCCTCAGCGCTGTCGAGCAGCCCGGAGAGGTCCTTCGCGGCCTGCCGGGAGGTGTAGCGCTTGATCAGGCCGCGCTCGTTGGTGGTCTCGACCTGAGCCGGACCATGCCCCGGTGCGCGGGATCGACGTACGACGCGCCGTAGTCGACGTGGGTGCGGTTCGTCGGGTACGACGTCTTGACCACCATGATCTTGCGCTTGCCGATCGTGTAGGTCGCCGCGCTCTGCTTGTTGCCGGCCTCGGAGTGCGCACCGCGAGCGGCGTCGACCCCGGTGAGCTCGGACCTGTCCGTGAAGGTAGCCACGACCAGGGTGATCGACGGGTCGTCGAACTCACATAGGTACCGCTTGCCGGTGGCGCCCAGGGTGCTCACGCCGGAACCGAACTGCTTGCTCGTGCTCTTGCCCTGGATCGCCACCGACGCGGTGATGTCACACGGGAGTCCGTGGAGAACTCTGGAACTGAGGTGACCGGAGCCTGTGCGGCAGCCGCCGTGTAGTTCTTCTCCAGCGCGGCGTACCAAGACTTCGGAACGCCGTCGCCGGCGGGTTTCACCTCCTTGGCGGCGCCGCATCCGCCGCCCATGGCGACCGCGGCGAGGAGTGCGACCAGGGCGGCCGCCGTACGACGGAGCTTCATCCGCACCACCATGCCGCGAGGCCCTACTCGACCGGAAGCCCGAGCCCCCGGGCGATCAGCATTCGCTGCACCTCGGAGGTGCCTTCGCCGATCTCGAGCGCCTTGGCGTCGCGGTAGAAACGCGCCACCGGGTACTCCTCCATGAAGCCGTAGCCGCCGAAGACCTGGGTGGCGATCCGGGTCGCGGACACGGCCGACTCGGTCGTGTAGAGCTTGGCGACTGCCGCGGCCTGCTTGAAGTCCTTGGTGGACGGCCCGCCGGCACCGTTGTCGATGGCAGCGTCCATCGCGTCCTTCATCGCCGCGGCACGGTAGGTCAACAGACGGGAGGCGTGCAGCATCGTCTCCAGGTCGGCGATCTGGAAGGCGACGCCCTGCTTGCGGCCGATCGGGCCGCCGAAGGTGGTGCGCTCGCCGGCGTACTGCAGGGAGAGGTCCAGGCAGGCCTGGATGCAGCCGACCGCGACCGCGGAGATCGCGACCCGGCCGTCGTCGAGAGTGGCCAGGAACTGGGCGTAGCCGCGACCCCGCTCGCCGAGCAGGTTCGCCTCCGGGACCCGGGCGTCCACGAAGGTGAGCGGGTGGGTGTCAGAGGCGTGCCAGCCGAGCTTGTCGTAGGCCTTCTCCGCGGTGAAGCCGGGAGTGCCGCTCGGCACCACGATGGTGCTGATCTCCGGCTTCCCGGCCTCACGCTCGCCGGTGCGGGCAGTCACCGTCACCAGCGAGGTGATCTCGGAGCCGGAGTTGGTGATGAACTGCTTCGCGCCGTTGACCACCCACTCACCGTCGACCAGGTCGGCCTTCGTCCTCGTCGCTCCCGCGTCCGAGCCTGCTCCCGGCTCGGTCAGTCCGAAGCCCGCGATCCTGGCGCCGGACACGAGGTCCGGCAGCCAGGTCAGCTTCTGCTCCTCGGTGCCGTAGGCGAGGATCGGGCTGATGCCCAGCCCGACTCCGGCCTCCAGCGTGATCCCCATCGACTGGTCGACCCGGCCGATCTCTTCGATGGCGACGCACAGGCTGGTGAAGTCGCCGTCCTCACCGGCGCCGCCGTGCTCCTCCGGAGCCGTTAGTCCGAACAGCCCAAGCTTGCCCATCTTGTGTACGACGTCGACCGGGAACGTGTGCTCCTTGTCCCACACCGCTGCGTGCGGCGCGATCTCAGCCTCGGCGAACTCGCGAACGCTCCTGCGGAAGTGTTCGTGCTCGGGGGACAGCGAGAAGTTCATGGCGGGCCTTCCGTAACGCTTCGACTGGGCTCACGTTTTGCGTACGCGTCACGCGCCAGCCTAGGCGAGTACGACGCTGGCTCGCTGGCCGCCCGACCCCGGAATGGCGGGAGATCTGCTGCCGCCAGGCGCTGAAGCCAGCGGTCTCCCGCAATCGCCGGTGGTCCAGAGTCACGTGGGGAGCCTCGGGCCACGCGAGGACTATCTCAAGCTGCGTCGTGCGCCGGTGATGAAGCCAGTCGACGACGCCGAGGTTTGGTCGGTCGTGTGCACGTACGTCGCGAAAACCAACCGTGGTAAGGGGTTCCAGCACAAGTTGCTGGCCGGTGGCATCGACCACGCTCGCGACAACGGTGTGCGTCTGTTGGAGGCTTACCCGGTCGACAAGCCGGAGCGCAGTCACGACGACTTCATGTTCTTCGGCTCTCGCTCGCTGTTTGAGCGGGCCGGATTTGCCGAGGTCGTACGCCGATCACCGACCCGCCTCGTCATGCGCCGCGTCCTGCGGCCCGGGCGCCACCGCGAATAGCGGGAGATCTGTGGTCCCGCTCGGCGTGTCGACAGCAGAGCTCCCGCAATCCCGTGAAGGGGGGCCGGAACGGCGCGAGCCTGGGGCTTCCGCCTTCCGGCCTGCTTCGCCATAGACTCAAGCGTCGATCCCGTGGTGGACGTGGGAACGAGAAGACGCCGAGGAGCACGTTGTGGTTGAGCTGAGCAAGGTTCTGATCGCCAATCGCGGCGAGATCGCCGTACGCGTCATCCGAGCCTGCAAGGACGCCGCGATCTCCAGCGTTGCGGTGTACGCCGACCCAGACCGAGACGCGCTCTTCGTCCGACTCGCCGACGAGGCGTACTCCCTCGAGGGAGCCACGCCCGCTGACTCGTACTTGTCGATCGAGAAGATCATTGCCGTCGCCAACCGATCCGGGGCCGACTCCGTGCACCCCGGCTACGGCTTCTTGGCCGAAAACGCCGCGTTCGCCCAAGCCGTCATCGATGCCGGCCTGATCTGGATCGGGCCACCGCCGGAGGCGATCGACGCCCTCGGCGACAAAGTCCGGGCGCGCCATATTGCTCAGCAGGTTGGCGCGCCTCTGGTGGCTGGCACCCCGGACCCCGTCAAGGACGCCGCCGAGGTCATCGAGTTCGCACGCGAGCACGGGCTCCCGGTGGCGATCAAAGCAGCCTTCGGCGGCGGTGGTCGGGGGCTCAAGGTGGCCCGCACCGAAGGCGAGGTCGCGGAGATGCTCGACTCAGCGGTCCGCGAGGCGGTCAGCGCTTTCGGTCGTGGCGAATGCTTCGTCGAGCACTATCTCGACAAACCCCGGCACGTCGAGACCCAATGTTTGGCCGACCAGCACGGCAACGTCGTCGTGGTGTCCACCCGTGATTGTTCCCTTCAGCGCCGACACCAAAAACTCGTCGAAGAGGCGCCCGCGCCGTTCTTGTCGAACGACCAGCTCGCCACCCTGTACCACTCCTCCAAGGCCATTCTCGCGAAAGCGGGCTACGTGGGGGCGGCCACCTGCGAGTTCCTGGTCGGCCAAGACGGCACGATCAGCTTTCTCGAGGTCAATACCCGTCTGCAGGTAGAGCATCCGGTCAGCGAGCAGGTCACCGGCATCGACTTGGTGCGTGAGATGTTCCGGATCGCAGCCGGTGCGGAGTTGGGATACGGCGATCCGCCGGTCGAGGGCCACTCGATCGAGTTCCGCATCAACGCCGAGGACCCGGGCCGCAACTTCATGCCGGCGCCGGGCACGCTGACCAGGTGGCACACCCCGTCCGGCCCGGGCGTCCGGCTGGACGGCGGATACGACCAGGGCGAGACTGTGCCGGGGTCGTTCGACTCTCTTGTCGCCAAGCTGATTGTGTCAGGACGAAGCCGTGAGCAGGCCCTGGAACGTTCTCGACGCGCGCTAGACGAGTTCGTCGTCGAGGGGATGCCGACGGTGATTCCGTTTCATCGGCGGGTCGTCGACGACCCGGCGTACATCGGGGACGGCTCGTCGTTTGGCGTCTACACCAGCTGGATCGAGACTGAGTTCGATAACACCATCCCTCCCTACGCCGGCGACATTGACGTTGCCGAACCGGCCGAGCGGGAGTCCCTCACCGTCGAGGTCGCAGGCAAGCGGCTCGAGGTGACTATGCCGGCTGGGTTCGTCGCAGCGGCAGGTGGCGTGATCGCGGGCGCCGGCAAGAGGCCAGCCAAGCGAACCGCCGGGAAGAAGGCAGCCGCCGCCATCAGTGGTGACGCGTTGACCGCGCCGATGCAGGGCACCATCGTCAAGGTCGCGGTCGAAGAAGGCCAACAGGTCGCCGCGGGTGAGCTTGTCGTAGTGGTCGAGGCGATGAAGATGGAGCAACCGCTCAACGCGCACAAGTCCGGCACGATCACCGGTCTCACCGCGGAGCCCGGCGTCACCGTGACCAACGGTGCAGTGATCTGCGAGATCACCGAGTAGCCGTGCCGCCCGAGACTCCGGCAAGGTCCGACGCTGAGCTCGCCAGAGCCGTCTCGCCAGAGCCGTCCGAGGGCCTGATCTTTGCGCACGTGGTGCGCCAGACGTCGAGCCCGTGACGCTGCTAGCTGCGGGTGTGGAGGCGGCGGGCGGCCTCGGCAATCGAGCCGGAGATCGACGGGTAGACCGTGAACGCGTGAGACAGCTGGTCGACCGTGAGGCGGCCTTCGACGGCCAGCGCCAGCGGATGGATGAGCTCGCTGGCTCGCGGCCCCACCACCACCCCGCCGATCACGATTCGGGTGCCGGCTCTGCAGAAGAGCTTGACGAAGCCGTCATGGATACCCTGCATCTTGGCTCGGGCGTTGCCAGCCAAGGGCAGCATCACCGAGGCCGCGTGGATCTCACCGGCGTCGACCGCTTGTTGTGTCCACCCAACGGTGGCGATCTCCGGAGCGGTGAACACATTGGACGACACGGCCCTCAGATTCAGCGGGGCGACCGCGTCACCGAGCGCATGCCACATCGCGATCCGCCCTTGCATCGCGGCGACGGACGCCAACATCAAGACGCCGGTGCAGTCACCAGCCGCGTAGACGCCGCGCGCCGACGTACGCGACACCCGATCGACGCTCACGAAGCCGCCGTCGTCCACGACGACACCGGCATCCGTCAGCCCCAGGCCCGCAGTGTTCGGGACAGACCCGACCGCCAACAGGCAATGCGACCCCTCGATCAGTCGGCCGTCCGACAGCAACACCCGCACCAGGCCACCGTCACGTACGACGCCGCTCGCCCGCGACTTCGAGAGCACGGTCATGCCGCGCCTTGTCAAGACGTCTTCCAGCACCGCGGCCGCATCGGCGTCCTCACCCGGGAGAACCCGATCGCGGCTGCTCACCAACACCACGTCCGCACCCAGGGCGTTGTAGGCACTCGCGAACTCGGCGCCGGTGACACCGGACCCTACGACGATTAGCCGCTCCGGCAACTCCCGCAGGTCATACAGCTGCTCCCAGGAGAGAATGCGTTCGCCATCGGGCTCAGCGGTGTCGAGCACGCGCGGGTGAGCGCCGGTAGCGATCAGCACGACGTCGGCGGCCAGCTCGGCCGAGCCCTCAGTCGTGTCTACGGCGACCGTCTCCTCGTCGACCAGCCGCCCGGCACCGACGATGACACGCACGCCTTCCTTGTCGAGCCGTTCGCCGATGTCGTGTGACTGCGAGGCCGCGAGCTCCTTGACCCGGCGGTTGACGAGGCCGAGATCGACGTACGCCGCAGCGCGGCCGTCGCCCGCGTACCCGTCGAACCGGACGCCGAGCTCACCGGACTCTTGCACCGATGTCATGACGTCCGCAGTGGCGATTAGCGTCTTCGACGGCACGCAGTCGGTCAGCACCGCCGACCCGCCCAATCCGTCACGGTCAACGACCGTCACATCGGCACCAAGCTGCGCGCCGACGAGGGCAGCCTCGTATCCGCCCGGGCCGCCGCCGATGATCACCACTCGCGTCACGCGGCCACGCTACCTGTGGTCGACGCGGCTACTCCCACGGTGGTTGAGGAGCGAGCTCCTTGCGATGCCGACCGGTGATGCTTACGGCACCAAGCCGCCGAACGTCGGACACCCAAGCTGTCCAGACTGCAGGGTTTTCAACAACCGGCGTCACGATAGCCTGCATGCCGTGGTGCTTTACGCCGCCTACGGCTCGAACATGGACCCCGCGCGCATGGTCGCGCGATGTCCGCATTCGCCGACCCGCGGGACCGGTTGGCTCGTCGGCTGGCGGTTGACGTTCGCCGGCGAGGATCACGGCTGGGACGGCGCGATAGCAACGGTGGTGGAGGACCCGTCGGCGGCCGTCTTCGTCGCGCTCTACGACATCACGCCCGAAGACGAAAAGCGGCTGACCTCGTGGGAGACCGGGCTGTACGGCAAGATCTCCGTCCGGGTTCAGACCCTCGACGGCGAGCAGTTGGCGTGGCTCTACGTCCTCGACGCGTATGAGGGCGGCCTGCCCTCGGCGAGCTACCTCAGCGTGATCAGCGAGGCCGCCGCGGCCGCCGGCGCGCCCGACGACTACGTCCGCGACCTGCAACATCGCCCGTGCCGATCGATCGGCGAGTAAGAGCTGACCATGCGCCTTCTCATCACCGGCGCTGCCGGGCACATCGGATCGGTGCTCGCCGACCGCCTTACCGCCGATCACGAGCTGTGCGGCGTCGGCCTGCTGGCTTCGAGCGGCTTTCCAGGTGAGTTCGTCGTCGGTGACTGCGCCGACACCGAGGTCGCGCGACGTGCCGTCGAAGGCACGAACGCCGTGATCCACCTGGCTGGGATCCCCACCGAGTCCTCGCTGCCCGCGAGCTTGCACAGCCACGTGGAGACAACCGCAGCCCTGCTCGACGCCATGGTGCAAGTCGGCGTACGACGCATGGTGTACGCCAGCAGCAACCATGCGGTCGGGATGACGCCGCGAGTCGCCAAGCTGAGCGTCGAGACCCGCCTTCGTCCCGACACGTTCTATGGCGTCGGCAAGGTCGCCGCAGAGGCGCTGCTGAGCCTGTACGCCGACCGCTACGGCATCGCCTCGGTGGCGATGCGGATCGGCAGCTTCCTGGAGAAGCCGGACAGCAAGCGTGGCCTGGCCACCTGGTTGTCCTACGACGACTGTGAGCGGATGGTCCGGGCCGCATTGACGGCACCATTGCAGGGTTACCTTCCGATCTACGGCATCTCGGCGAACTCCGACGGCTGGTGGGATCTGGCCTCCGGTCGAGCCATCGGGTATGAGCCGCAAGATGACGCACACATCTACGCCGACGCGATCGGGTCCAGGCCGACCGACGAGCAGGAGGCGGCGACGGTCGGTGGCCCGCTCCCCACCGACCAATTCGACCGGCGACCGTTCGACGGGCCTTCGCGCGATGACTGACGCGCGGCAAGGAGCCGACATGACGCCGCCGCCCGAGGAACTGCTCGCCCGGGTCCGGGCTTGGATCGATGCCGACCCCGACGAGACAACCCAAGCCGAGCTGCGTGAGCTTGTTGCGGCGGCGCAAACAGACAGCCACGCGCTCGCGGAGTTGACAGACCGGTTCACCGGGCGACTGGAGTTCGGTACGGCGGGGTTGCGAGGGGCGGTAGCAGCCGGGCCCAATCGGATGAACCGAGCAGTGGTGATCCGTGCCGCGGCAGGGCTGGCGGCGTACCTCGTGGAGGCAGTTGGCTCGGGCACCGTCGTGATCGGGTACGACGCGCGCCATCGCTCTGCCGAATTCGCCCGCGACACCGCATCGGTCATCTGCGCAGCGGGGCTCGACGCAGTGCTCCTGCCCAGGCCGTTGCCCACCCCGGTGCTCGCGTTCGCGATCCGGCACCTGCATTGCATCGCCGGGGTAATGGTGACGGCCTCACATAATCCGCGACGCGACAACGGCTACAAGGTCTACCTCGGCGACGGGGTTCAGATAGTGCCGCCCGCTGACGCCGAGATCTCGGCCGCGATCGACGCCGTCGGTTCGGCGCGCGAGGTGCCACGCACGGCAGGCGCGGTGGTCTTGGGAGACGACCTGGTAGCGGCCTACCTCGACGCGGTGACCGCACTACCGGATCCGGCCTCGGCTCGAGACCTCAGCTTCGTCTACACCCCGCTGCACGGCGTTGGCCGTGAGGTGGTGGAGCGGGCGCTTGCCCTGTGCTCCTTCACCGAACCCGCCGTGGTGCCCGAGCAGGCCGATCCGGACCCCGATTTCGCCACCGTGGCGTTCCCGAATCCAGAAGAGCCTGGCGTGATGGACCTGGCTATCGAGCTGGCCGCGAGCCGCGACGCCGACCTGGTGATCGCCAACGACCCGGACGCGGACCGGTGCGCCGTCGCGGTGCCCACCCTGCACGGCTGGCGGACCTTGCGCGGGGACGAAGTCGGCGTGCTGCTCGGGGACCACCTGCTCCGTCGCGGGGTTCGCGGTGTCTTTGCCACCACGATCGTCTCCTCTTCGCTGCTCGGCCACCTCGCGGCGGCACACGGAGTCGCCTATCAGGAGACGCTGACCGGCTTCAAGTGGATCGGACGGGTGCCCGGCCTCGGATACGGCTACGAGGAGGCGCTCGGTTATTGCGTCGCGCCACAGGCGGTGCGCGACAAGGACGGCATTTCGGCGCTGCTGCTGGTTGCCGAGTTGGCGGCCGAGCTGAAGGCCGTGGGCGCTACGTTGCTGGACCGGCTTGACGAGATCGCTGCCGAGCACGGTGTCTACGCCAGCGACAGCGTCTCGGTGCGGGTCAACGACGCCGCGCTGATTGACGCGGCGATCCAGCGGCTACGTTCCACGCCTCCGAACGCGCTGGGTGGCCTCGGCGTCGTACAAGTCGACGACCTGAGCCGAGGCGACGCTGGCCTGCCGCCCACCGAAGGGCTGCGGTTTCGGTTGGCGAACAACGCACGGGTGGTCGTTCGACCATCGGGCACGGAGCCCAAGATCAAATGCTATCTGGAGGTAGTGACCTCGGTGTCGGACGGCGATGTGCAGGCGACACGGATCGCTGCCGCCGGCCGACTCGACGCGATCCGCTCGGACCTGGTGGCGGCGATCGGCCTGTGAGCCGTTACAAGAGAGCGGCCAGCACGGCGCCCACGGCCACCAGCAGCGACCCGATCGGCACCGGCGCCCACGTTCACGACGGCCGGAACCGCCTCTGTCCGGGAGCCGCGCGTACGCTGGTCGACCCGGCTCTCGACGTACCGGAAGCAATCCCCGCCGACGTGCTCCTGCTTGGCGTAGTTGATCGAACCCTCCGGTGGTGGCGGGGCTTTCGCGCCGAACATCGAGAACCCGCCGCCGCGTCTTGCTCCGAAGGCGCCCTCCCCTGGCGAACCGGTTCTGCCGCCCATGCCCAAGGAGGAGGAGATGCTGTCCATTGCGCGCCGGTCGCGACGCTGCGCCTTGAGCCCCTGGCGGGCGGACTTCGTCACCCCGAGGCCGTGATGACCTTGTCGCGCGTCGCCACCTGCAGTGTTTGTGCGACGCGGCACCCGGCGATGCTGTTCCAGGGCACGAACGAATCGCGCACCATGTTCTGCAGCAACATGCCGTTCTTGTGTGCTGCTGGCGCGGGCCTGACCAACACAACCCAGGCCAACGCGGCGAACGCGATCGAGAACAGCACGGTCGGCACGTCGGTGGGCCCGCGTCGAGGTATTTGGCCTCATCATGCGTCACTTCAAACATCTCACCGACACTCTTGAAGTCGTCTGGTGCGCTGCTTTGATTGAAGGGGGGCTGCGGCACGTACCATGTGCGTCCCATGAACCGCACAGGCTCCACGCCGCATTTGTTGAGCCCGATGTGAGTTATCTTGGTATTTCCCGCCACGGTCATGAATACGATCACCCGGCTGAAGCCGAGTCCGTCTATCTGCCAGGCGTAGCAGCCGAGTGCGGGCACGGCAATACCGGAGGTTTCAACGTGATCGCTCTTGGCTGCGGGGATACGCAATTCATGCTTGTAGGATACGGGAGCTACCGGCTGCTCGAACAGCAGTTGGTGCGGCCCGGCAATCTGGTGGCCTCGAATGAGTACCGAACCGGAGTATGAATGCGAAGCCCAAATAAGCTTTGCGAAGCCCAGGTGATGTGGTAACGCTTCGGGGTGTCCTACGGCAAGTCTGGCATTGGGGTAAGGCCACGGGCCAAGAGGGAACACGGGTCCTGCTCCAAGGATCGGCCGCGACAGCTTTAGCTGCGGCTAACGCACGGTGAGTTAAGACCAAGCCCCTACGAGTCAACCAGGCAGCGAGGGTCAGTGCAAGAATCAACTCGGCTGCACCAGTCGCAGCCATGACAGATGATGACAGTGCCGGCAAGCCCGCCTTCCACCGAGTGGCAACTGCCAATGCCCCGCGGAGACGACGATCAAACATTGCATTCCGAAGTATGCTCCGACACCAACGTTGTTTTCGCCTCCAAAACGCGCGCACGTGCGCCGCAGATGCCGGCTGACCACCAAGACCATCCGCACAGTAAAGGCCGACAAGAGGCATAGCGACGCGACCATGCTGACAAATACAGCCGCGCCGCGTGCGAGTAGCAGATTAGAACACATTTGTTCCCATCCGACAGGACGCGATCTCAGGCTGGGTTCACAATCTGACTCTTGGTTGGCTTCACCGCCGCACCGACCCGCTTCCGGAGGCCGGTCGCCTTGTCGATGACGGGCTGGCCGCGATAGTTGCTGGGTAATTCAACGCGCACATAATACGGACCGAGCGCCCCACCTGCACAGACCTCCCCTGGTGGCAATGATGCCGCCGGAAGCTCAGTGAGCGCGATCACGAGAGCCGCGCGTGAGTCGACAGCCGCCGCTGTATAGGACTGCCAACATGAGTCAGCACGGTTAGTGGTGATCTCATCCACCATGATAAACATGACGCGTCGGCTCTCGCCAAGGTTGATGCTACCCCACGCCGAAAGTTGGGATGTGGTCTGCGTCGGCGTGCTCCGCTGAGAATCTGGTGGTTGGGATATGCCATTGGAGGCCCCCCACATGCCGTAAGCAATAGAATACATAGCGTAGTAATTGTCGGAGGGAGCCTCCTGCTGTGCCTATGCCTCATACTGAAAGCCTCCAATCAGAAACGGGTCTCCATTCATCAGCCGAGCGGAATTGTGTCAGGGGATCAAACAACCTAAATATGAATTCTCTAATCATGTGGGTGGTACCCAATATAGGACCGTCCACCAGGCCCGGCGAAGCGGCCTCCTCAACTACGGTGTCGCCGAAACGGTCACCGCGAGTTATGAAGAGGGTCGCGCGCGACTCGGGTTCGGGTTGAGCCCAAGCCGACCGGTATCGCTTGAGAGGGTGCTACACGATCGCGATGACCGCGGCGGCAATGGCGACCAGCAGCGCGCCGATCGGCACTGCTGCCCACGTCACGACGGGCGGCCCAGCATCGGCCCGAGACGAGTGGGCCAGCTGGTCGACCTTCTGCTCGACGTACGAGAAGTAGTCTCCTCCGACATGTTCTTGCTTGGCGTAGTTGACCGAGCCCTCGGGTGCCGGGGGGGATGCCTTGGCGCCAAACATCGAAACACCAAAGCCGCCGCCTCTTCTGCTGCCGAATGCACCTTCGCCTCGGGTGGCGGTCCTGCCGCCCATGCCGAACGAGGACGAGACGCTGTCCATTGCACGTTTTTGACGACGCTCTTGCTTCAGACCCTGGCGAGCGGATTTCGTCACGCCCAACCCGTGATACACCTTGTCGGCGGTGGCAATCTGCATCGTCTGTGCGACACGACAACGCGAGATGGCGTTCCATGGCACGTAGTAGTCACGCACCATGTTCTGCAAGAGCAGCCCATTTTGATGCGCCGCCGCCTCCGGCCTGATCAACACGACCCAGGCCAGCGCGGCGAAGGCGATGCAGATCAACACGGTTGGGATGTCGTTGACAAAACCGGTGGCCACCGAGTAAACGGCCACGACGGCGAAGAAGACAACGATGACGTATCCGAGGATCCGCCCAGAAGACGACGCGAATTTCTCGATCCGAGGCCCGGCTGCCTCTGCCGCGTTGTTGGTCACCTGGCCACTGTAAACGGCCAGACCTGCTGTGGACAGCTTCGACCGCTGACTGTGACCATTCTGTTCCCAAAGCCTGGGCAAGCCTCCGACGCTGAGCTTGCCCCAGCCGGGTGCGCGCCTGATCGTTGCGCAGCAGCGCTCGGCAGGATCGCTAGAATCACAAGATGACGACCACCAGCGAGCGCGCGATAGTCACCGACGTGTTCGAGGATGCCGTCTCGTCTCAAGCGGCCTTGAAACGCTTCCTGCATGGGCTGCCGGGAGTCGATCAGGTGGGTTGCGAGGCGCGAGCCGCGATGCTGTCCAGTCGCTCCATCAAGACGGATGCGAAGGTGTGGGCCATCGACACTGCGATCTCGATGATCGACCTCACCACGCTTGAGGGCCAAGACACCGCCGGCAAGGTGCGAGCGTTGTGCGCCAAGGCGCAACGTCCCGATCCCGATGATCCCACGTGTCCCCATGTCGCGGCGATCTGCGTATACCCCGATCTGGTGACGACCGCCCGAGCAGCGTTGGGCAACTCCGACATCCACGTCGCGTCGGTGGCCACCGCGTTCCCATCGGGACGCTCGTCTGTCGACATCAAGCTGCAGGACACCAAGGAGGCGGTGGCTGCCGGCGCCGACGAAGTGGACATGGTCATCGACCGCGGCGCCTTCTTGTCGGGTCATTACCAGCTGGTATTCGACCAGATCAGCGCCGTCAAGCAGGCTTGCGGCGATGCCCATCTCAAGGTGATCTTGGAAACCGGGGAGCTGTCAACGTACGACAACGTACGCCGAGCATCGTGGCTGGCCATGCTGGCCGGGGCCGACTTCATCAAGACCAGCACCGGCAAAGTGCAACCAGCAGCCACCCCGCCAGTCACGCTCGTAATGCTGGAGGCGGTGCGTGACTTCCGCGACGCCACCGGTCGGATGGTCGGCGTCAAAGCGGCCGGCGGCATCAGCGCCTCCAAGGACGCGATCAGATACCTCGTGATCGTCAACGAAACCGCCGGAGAAGACTGGCTCACCCCACGGTGGTTCCGGTTCGGCGCCTCTCGGCTGCTCAATGACCTGCTCATGCAACGCACCAAAATGGCGACCGGCCGCTACTTCGGCTCCGACTACTTCACCCTGGATTGACTGAACGGTTTTGGAAGGCTGGTTCGATGACTTTTGACTACGCCCCGGCGCCGGAGTCGCGCGCGGTTGTCGACCTCGCCTCCTCGTACGGGCTGTTCATCGACGGTGAGTTCGTCGACGGCACGGGAAGCGCCTTCAAGTCGATAAACCCGGCCACGGGTGAGGTGCTGGCCGAGGTGAGCGAGGCAACCGACGCCGACGTCGACACCGCAGTCAAGGCGGCACGCCACGCGTTCGCCCGGGTCTGGTCGAGGATGCCGGGCGTCGAGCGCGCCAAGTATCTCTACCGGATCGCCAGGATCCTGCAGGAGCGGTCACGCGAGCTTGCCGTGCTCGAGTCGCTGGACAATGGCAAGCCCATTCGCGAGTCGCGCGACGTCGACGTGCCGCTCGTTGCCGCACACTTCTTCTACTACGCCGGCTGGGCCGACAAGCTCGAATACGCTTCCCTCAGGGGACAAACGCCGCAACCGCTCGGCGTAGCAGGACAGATCATCCCCTGGAACTTCCCGCTGCTCATGTTGTCCTGGAAGATTGCCCCGGCACTTGCGGCCGGCAACACCGTGGTGCTCAAGCCGGCCGAGACGACCTCGCTGACCGCGCTGCTTTTCGCCGAGATCTGCCAGCAGGCCGACCTGCCGCCGGGTGTGGTCAACATCGTCACCGGAGCCGGCGCAACGGGTCAGGCAATCGTGGCGCAACCCGACGTCGACAAGATCGCATTCACCGGCTCCACCGACGTCGGCAAGTCGATCGCCCGCACAGTGGCAGGCACCCGCAAGAAAGTCACGCTGGAGCTGGGCGGCAAGGCCGCCAACATCGTGTTCGACGACGCGCCCGTCGACCAGGCAGTAGAGGGCATCGTCAACGGCATCTTCTTCAACCAGGGCCATGTCTGCTGCGCGGGGTCACGATTGCTGGTCCAAGAGAGTGTGTACGACGAGGTGCTGGACCGTCTCAAGCGCCGAATGTCGCGGTTGAGGGTCGGCGACCCGCTCGACAAGAACACCGATGTCGGCGCGATCAACTCCGCTGAGCAGTTGACCAAGATCCGTGAGCTTTCCGCGATCGGCGAAGCCGAGGGCGCGCAGCGCTGGTCGCCCGCCTGTGACCTGCCCGCTCGGGGGTTCTGGTTCGCGCCGACGATCTTCACCGGCGTCACCCAGGCACATCGCATCGCCCGTGAGGAGATCTTCGGGCCGGTGCTGTCGGTGCTCACGTTCCGCACCCCTGCCGAGGCTGTCGAGAAGGCCAACAACACGCCGTACGGGCTGTCGGCGGGGGTTTGGACCGACAAGGGCTCTCGCATTCTCTGGATGGCCAACCAACTTCGCGCCGGCGTGGTGTGGGCCAACACGTTCAACCGGTTCGATCCCACCAGCCCGTTCGGCGGCTACCAGGAGTCCGGATACGGCCGCGAGGGCGGTCGCCATGGCCTGGAGGCATACCTTGCCCACTGAGCCTCCCGCGGCAAGCCGGCGTCTCGACGTGCGCAAGACCTACAAGCTCTACATCGGTGGCGCATTCCCTCGCAGCGAATCCGGTCGTTCGTACGTCGTCGTCGACGCCGCCGGGCGCTTTCTCGCGAACGCCGCCTACGCGTCCCGCAAGGACGCCCGGGATGCGGTGGTGGCCGCCCGTAAGGCGTTCCCCGGCTGGTCGGCCAAGACACCGTACAACCGCGGCCAGATCGTCTACCGGATCGCCGAGGTGCTCGAGGGTCGCCATGAGCAGTTCGTTGCCGAGGTGCGACACAGTGAAGGTGTCACCAAGCGACAGGCCGAGTCGAGCGTCGAAGCCGCGATCGACCGGCTCGTCTGGTACGCCGGCTGGGCCGACAAGATCGCGCAGGTGGTCGGCAGCACCAACCCGGTCGCCGGGCCCTACTTCGACTTCTCCGTCCCCGAGCCGACTGGGGTGGTCGCCGTGCTGGCTCCGCAGCGCTCGTCGCTGCTCGGCTTGGTCAGCGTCGTCGCCCCGGTGATCGTCACCGGCAACACCAGCGTCGTGACCGCGTCGTACGAGCGCCCGTTGCCGGCGATCACGCTCTCGGAAGTGCTCGCGACGTCCGACGTCCCTGGGGGTGTGGTCAACATCTTGACCGGCCGGCTGGCCGACACCGCGCCGTGGCTGGCGTCACACATGGACGTCAACGCGATCGACCTGACCGGCGCTTCCGCCAACGACGAACACGCCGGTGAGCTCGAGCGGGCGGCTGCCGACAACCTCAAACGTGTCTTCAAGCCAACCGGGCAATCAGCGCACTCGCAGCCACGAGATCGAGACCATGTCGTGACGGCTGAGCCGGATTGGTTCATCAACCCCGGCCTCGACCGGCTCACCGCGTTCTTGGAGACCAAGACAGTCTGGCACCCCATCGGCATTTAGCGATCCACAGCGATTGCGGGGGTCTGGCGAGCCTTCCGAGGTCAGCGGTAGCGTCGGGCGACGTTCTGCTTGGTCGAGGCGCCGGTCGCCCAGTCACTGATCCACGGCCCGGTGCCTTCGGATTGGTCAAGCACGCCGTCCTCGAGCCACCGGAGATCGCCGTCCAATACCTGACCCGTCAGTTGCCGATCGATGTCGTCGGTGTTGCTCCACAACCGGTCGAAAAGCGCCTCGGTGCGGAGCCTGGACTGGCTGCAGAAGGCGTCGGCCAACTCGTAGGCCGACCGCCCACGGCCCGGGTCTTCGACACGCAGCATCTCGGCGCGCGAGCACGACGCCGCCATTGCGAACAACTCGGCACCGATGTCGACGATTCGGCCCAAGAACGCCTGCCGGTGTTCGAGACCAGCTTGCCAGCGGCTCATGCCGTAGAACGTTTGCCGGGCCAGTTTGCGCGACGACCGTTCCACGAACCGCAGATGGGTGGCGAGCGGGCCGAAATCGGCGTACGCCGTCGGCAGCGTGCCCTTGCCAGCAACCAGTTGTGGGAGCCACCTGGCATAGAAGCTACTGGCCCGTACGGCCGACTTCGCCTTCGCGGGCAAATCGGCGTCCGCATTGGCGAGGTCGCCGGCCGCCCTCAGGTGGGCGTCGACGGCTTCGCGTGCGATCAGCAGCCGCATGATTTCCGTCGAGCCCTCGAAGATTCGATTGATCCGCAGGTCACGCACGAGTTGCTCGGCACCAACCGCTCGCTCCCCGCGAGCGGCCAACGAATCGGCGGTTTCGTAACCGCGCCCCCCCCGGATTTGGACCAGCTCGTCGGCGATCCGGCTTGCCATCTCACTCGCCCACAGCTTGGCCAACGCCGCCTCGATCCGGATGTCCTTGGTGCCGGCATCGGACAGCTCACCTGACAATTCGACAACCGCTTCCAGACCGAACGTGGTCGCGGCGATGAACGAGATCTTCTCGGCCACCGCGCCGTGCTTGCCGATGGGCCGACCCCATTGGACCCGTGCGGCGGACCATTCGCGAGCGATCTTAAGACTCCACTTACCCGCAGCGGCACACATCGCGGGAATCGACAGTCGTCCGGCGTTCAGCGTGGTCAGCGCGATCTTGAGCCCCTGGCCTTCGCGCCCGAGCCGGTTCTCGGTGGGCACCCACACCTGGTGAAAACGGGTAACCCCGTTCTCGAGCCCCTTGAGCCCCATGAACGAGTTGCGGTTTTCGACCGTGATGCCAGCAGCGTCCGCCTCGACGACGAACGCGGTGATCCCGCCTTTGCTGCCGTCGTGCGCGGGCACTTGGGCCATGACCACGAGCAGCTCGGCGATCACCCCGTTGGTCGTCCAGAGCTTGACACCGTCGATGAGGTACGCCGACCCGTCGTCGGTGGGTGTCGCGGTCGCCGCCATCCGGGCCGGGTCGGATCCCACGTCGGGCTCGGTCAGCAAGAAGGCGCTGATCGCGCCGGTCGCGCACCGTGGCAGGAATTCACGCTTTTGCGCCTCGGTGCCGAACATTCGCACCGGCTCGGGCACGCCGATCGACTGGTGTGCCGACACCAGCGCCCCCATGCTTGGGTGCACCGAGCCGATCAGGCTCAAGGCCTTGCCGTAGTAGGACATCGGCAGCCCCATACCGGCGTACTCGCGCGGGATCTTCATCCCGAACACGCCGAGCTTGGCCAAGCCGACGAGATACTCGTCGGGGATGAGCGCGTCTCGCTCGACCTTGAGTCCGTCGAGGGTCGCGCAGTAGTCGTGCAGTTTCGCGAGGAACTCGTCGCCGCGGCGCACATCGGCAGACGCCGGACGTGGATGGGGATGGATCAAGTCGAGGTCGAACCGCCCGAGGTAGAGCTCCTTGGCGAAGCTCGGCCTGGTCCACTCGGTTTCGCGTGCGGCCTCGGCCACCTCCCGCGCCTCTTGCGCCGTGACGTCTCGCCCGGGCGTCTCGGTCAGGTGTTTGTCGCTGACGTCGCTGGTCATCGCACATCCTTTGTCGCGTTCGCGTAAGTCACCAATCCACCCTATGTTACTCGCAAGTAGCGCGGCCGTCTCGAAACGTTGCGTGGCCGGCGGTGGTTCGAGACGCTCGCTGCAGGGGCGAGCGCTCGCCCACGAGTCTGGACTCGCCGCCTGAAGCTTGACCCAACATTCCGGCTCCGCCGGTCCTAGCCTTCTAGTGCGGGATCGTGAGGGCGGCGTATCCGGGTTTGATGATCCGCTCGATCAGCGCGAGCCGCTCGTCGAACGGCAAGAAGGCGCTCTTCATCGCGTTCACCGTGAACCAGCGCATGTCGTCGATGTCGTAGCCGAACGCCTCGGCCAACAACTGCATCTCCCGGCTCATCGTGGTGCCGCTCATGAGCCGGTTGTCGGTGTTGACAGTGACCCGGAAGCGCAGCTTCGTCAACAGCCCGATCGGGTGCTCGCGAAGCGACGCGGCGGCACCGGTTTGCAAATTCGACGACGGGCACATCTCCAGCGGCACCCGACGATCCCGCACGTACGACGCAAGCCGCCCCAGTCTCGCCCGGCCTCCTTCGCCCTCGAGGTCGATGGCGATGTCGTCGACGATGCGGACGCCGTGACCGAGCCGCTCGGCGCCACACCACTGCAGCGCCTCCCAGATCGAGGGCAGCCCGAACGCCTCACCCGCATGGATTGTGAAGTGCGCGTTCTCGCGCTGTAGGTACTCGAACGCGTTCAGGTGTCGAGTTGGTGGATAGCCGATCTCGGCGCCGGCGATGTCGAAGCCGCAGACGCCTGCGTCTCGATGGCGGACAGCCAGCTCAGCGATCTCGCGCGAATTGGCGGCCTGTCGCAACGCGGTGACAATCTGCCGCGCCACGATCACTGACCCGCGCGCGGCCGCGGTTGCCGTACCCGCGTCCAGCCCCACTTGGACCGCCTCGACAACCTCGTCGAGACTCAAACCAGCACCGAGGTGCTGCTCGGGCGCGTAGCGCACCTCGGCGTAGACGACCCCGTCGGTGGCCAGGTCCTCGACACATTCCGCGGCGACCCGCGTGAGGTCGGCTGGGCGCTGCATCACCGCAACCGTGTGGTCGAACGTCTCGAGGTAGCGGACCAGGCTGCCGGAATTGGCGGCCTCGACGAACCAGGTGTCCAGCGCTGTCTCATCGGTGGCGGGCAGCGCATGCCCGACCTCGTCCGCAAGCTCGATCACGGTGGCAGGTCGCAGACCACCGTCGAGGTGGTCGTGCAAGAGTGCCTTGGGAGCTACCCGGAAGTGGTCATCGGTGGCCTGATGCATGCCGTTATCCTTCCAGGTGGCACAGCATCAGGAGCGCGGCCGGCCGAGAGCGCCGGGACGGGCGCTTCGCTACCAGCTTCGAAAGGGCCCGATGGACTCCAGCAGCAGACGCGTCGCGGTCGTGACCGGAGGCGCTCGCGGCATCGGCGCCGCAGTGTCGCGACGCCTCCATGAGGACGGCTTCGCGATTGCCGTGCTCGACCTCGACGAGGCCTCCTGCGCCGGTACTGTCGACGCGATCACGGCCGAAGGCGGCCAGGCCCTGGCCGTTGGCGTGGACGTCGCGGACGCGCACCGGGTGGAGGCGGCGGTCGCCCGGGTGGCTGACGAGCTGGGGACGCCCGTCGTACTCGTCAACAATGCGGGCATCACCCGCGACAACATGCTGTTCAAGATGACCGAGGACGACTGGGACTCGGTGCTGTCGGTGCATCTGCGCGGCGCGTTCTTGATGACGCGTTCGGTGCAGGCCCACATGACCAAGGCGGGCTGGGGGCGCATCGTCAACCTGTCGAGCACCTCGGCGCTCGGCAACCTCGGCCAGGCAAACTATTCCGCTGCAAAGGCCGGCATGCAGGGCTTTACAAAGACGCTGGCCATCGAGCTCGGCAAGTTCGGCGTGACGGCCAACGCGATCGCGCCCGGGTTCATCGTCACCGACATGACAGCGGCGACGGCGCAGCGGCTCGGGGTGGACTTCGAAGCTTTCCAGGCGGCTCGGGCCAAGGAGACGCCGGTCCCTCGGGTCGGACACCCCGACGACATCGCGCATGCGGTCTCCTTCTTCGTCAGCGAGGGCGCCTCGTTCGTTACCGGACAGGTTTTGTACGTCGCCGGGGGGCCGCGTGGTTAGCGCGCCAAGCTCCGGCCCGGTCGGCGCACCCCGGTGATGCGCGTTTTCACGAGGCTGGAAGAGCTCGAGGCAGCCGTGGGCGACCACCTGGGGTTCACTGACTGGGTCACCATCGACCAAGACCGCATCGATGCGTTCGCCGCGGCTACCGGCGATGACCAGTGGATCCACGTCGACCCGCAGCGTGCTGCGACCGGCCCCTTCGGGGCAACCATCGCGCATGGCTACCTGACCTTGTCGTTGGTGCCGGTGCTGGTCGCCTCGTTGGTCGACTACCGGGGGTGGCCAGTCAAGGTCAACTACGGGTCGAACAAGGCGCGCTACCCGATGCCGGTCGTGGTCAACAGTCGCGTGCGTGCAGCAGCGGAGGTGGCGGCGGTCAATCCTGGGCCGGCCGGCATCCAGGTTTCGATGCGGGTCACCGTGGAGGTCGAGGGCCGCGACGGCAAACCGACCGGCAAGCCGGCGCTGGTCGCCGAGACGATCACCCTGCTCAGGTAGCGGTCTGAGGACTCCGGTGCATCAGGAACGATCCAAGAGCGGTCGCGCTGGATCCCAGCAGCTGCCTTCGTCCCGGTCTTGCCGGCGGCGGGCAATCGCGCTCAGAGCCTCGAGCACGACTCGGTTCGCGAGTGCGGCGGTGATGTCGGCGTGATCGTACGGCGGGCTGACCTCGACGACGTCGACACCAACTACGGGCAGTTCCAGGCAGATTCGGCGTACCGAATCCAGAAGCTGGCGAGCGGTCAGGCCGCCCGGCTCGGGCGTGCCGGTGCCCGGAGCGTGACCCGGGTCGCAGACGTCGATGTCGACGGACAGAAACACGCCATCGCAGTCGTCGACCGCGATAGCGGAGGCTTCGGTGAGGCAGTCGGTTAAGCCACGGTGACCTAGCTCGGACATCTCGTAGGAGCGCATCCGCTGACCGGCCATCCAGTCCAGGGTGTCCGGTGGAGGCCAATAGCCCCGCAACCCGATCTGCAAGAACCGGTCGCCGCGTAGGGCCCCGGACTCGATGAGCCTGCGCATCGGCTGCCCGTGGCCCCACAGCGAGCCGAATTCGATATCACCGGTGTCCGCATGCGCGTCGAAGTGGATCATCGAGATCCGCCCATGGCCGAGCACGTTGGCGACGCCCTTCGCGTCGGGGTAAGCGATGGAGTGGTCACCCCCGAGGACGACCGGGATCGCGCCGGCCCGTGTCACCTGCTCGACTGCCCGTTCCAACGCAGGCAACGCGGTCTCGATGTCACCGGAGCACATCTCGACATCGCCGGCGTCGAGGACCTGGAGGTCCCGCAACCCGTCGGTTCGCAGGGCCAAGCTTGGGCGCGACCCATCCTGGGGCAGGTAGTCGGTCATCCGGATCGCTGTCGGCCCGAATCGCGCGCCGGGCCGATGAGATGTTCCGCCATCGAAGGGCGCGCCCAAGATCACCACGTCAGCCTGACCCAGACTGGCGGGGTCGTCGAGGTCGCAGCGATCCACGCCGAGGAAGGTGATGTCGGGACCGAATTGGGCTCCGTAACGGCTCATCAGCACTCCGTGTCAGGTGGGTGGTGGCTCGGCGTGATGAGGCGGCGGTGGCTCGAGCACCAAGCCGATGTTCAATCTGTGGCGCAACCAGGGTAGAACCACGCACGTAGCCCGGCGACAGGGGCGTAGATCACCAGTCTTCAACACAAGCTGGGCGCGTCGCAGGCGATCAGGGGCTGACAGCGGTTGGGCTCACGGAAGCCAGTCCGCCACTGAACCCAGCTCAGCGTCGGAACTTGACGCAGGCGTGCGGGAAAGGTGAGGCGCTCGGCCGGCTCTGGCGAGCTCAGCGTCGGATCGTGGCGCAGGCGTGCGGGAAAGGTGAGGCGCTCGGCCGGCTCTGGCGAACTCAGCGTCGGATCGTGGCGCAGGCGGTGCGAGCGGCGTACGAACTCTGAGGTAGTCACCAAGCCGGTAAAGCAGTAGGCACTACCGGTAGCTCACAAATAGGGAGCTCTTCCGATGTGTGGACCCCCCTTAGCAGACCAGGCTCGGTTACATCAGATCCGAGTCAACAAGGAGCCCACGAGATGTTTCAGATGCACGAGCTGTTCGTCAACGCCGAGCTTGACCACCGTCATGAGCGGGCGCGGCACCACTTCACCGACGCTGCCGTGGCGCGCCAGAATCGGCGCGCACGCAGGCAGCAGGGGAGAGCTCTTCGACCCAGCCTCAAACTCCGCCGCCGGATGGCAACGCCAAACCGCTGATCAGGGTGGACAGCACTGGGCGGCATCCCAGCGCCCCGGAAGCACCGTGCCCGAGGGAGCGCGGTGCCGACGCAAGCACAGTTCTCGAGGAAGTGTCGAGAGAGTCGGTGGGAGCCGGAATAATCGAGGACGTGACCCGCCACTTCGATCGTTCGTCCCGGTTGATCGGACGAGCCGACGAGCTGCGGGTCCTGCACGACCTGATCGGCGCAGACCCAGATCGTGCCAACTCCGCCGCGATCGTGCTGGGCGGTGAGGCCGGAGTGGGCAAGACCCGCACGCTTGTCGAGTTCGGCCAGTTAGCTCAGAAGCGAGGATGGCGGGTGCTGGTCGGGCACTGCCTGGACTTCGGCGACAGCGCACTTTCCTACCTTCCGTTCACCGAGATGCTCGGCAGACTCGCGGTGGAGTCGTCGGCTGTGGCCGCCTCACTCGTCGAGGAGAGTCCGGCGCTGAGCCGGCTGATGCCCGGCAGACGTCTGCTGCCCGACCCTGAACAGAAGCCGACCGAGCCGATGGCCAGGGCGGACCTGTTCGAGGCGATCCATGCGGCCCTGGAGCAGCTCGGCAGTGCCGAGCCGGTTCTGGTCGTCATCGAGGACGTTCACTGGGCCGACCAGTCGACTCGTGAGGTGCTGAGCTTCCTCTTCGCCCGGCGCTTCTCCACCCCGGTGTCGATCGTGGCGTCGTACCGCAGCGACGACCTGCACCGGCGCCATCCGCTGCTGGCCACCTTGGCGGAATGGACCAGGATGCCAGGCGTGAGCCGGGTCGAGCTACCGCGACTTGCCGACGCCGACGTGCGCGAAATCGTGCGCGCCATCCACCCGACACCCATTCGAGAGAGCGAGATGCAAGCCATCGTCTTACGTGCGGAAGGCAACGCGTTTTTCGCCGAGGAGCTCGCTGACGCAACAGCGACCAACGCGAGCGGGCTCCCAACTGACCTGTCGCACTTGCTGCTGGTGCGGCTTGACCAGCTTGATGACGCAGCTAAGACGGTCGTGCGGGCCGCCTCGGTCGCCGGACGACGGGTGTCGCACACATTGCTCTCACACGTCGTCGAACTTGACCCCGCCGTGCTCGACGTCGCGCTGCGCTCCGCCGTCGAATCCAACATCTTGGTGCCGGCCGGGGCCGACGGTTACGCGGCACGGCACGCCTTGTTGGCCGAGGCGGTCTACGACGACCTCCTCCCCGGTGAGCGCGCCCGGCTGCATGCTGCCTACGCCGCCGCCCTGCGCGGCCACGACATCCCAGGCACCGCAGCGGAGCTGGCGCGACATGCACGCGCGGCGCACGACATACCGACCGCGGTCCGGGCGGGCATCGAGGCCGGCGATGACGCCATGTCGGTGGGCGGCCCCGACGAGGCGGCCCGACACTACGTGCAGGCGCTCGAGCTCGTGGCGGGACCGTACGCCGATGTCACGGCGTCGACCGACGACTCTGCGCCCATTGACGCGGTCGAACTGGCCGTCAAGGCCAGCGAAGCGATGGCGGCCGGCCGGCCGGCCGCACCGTGCGGTAGCCCTGATTCAAGATCAGATCAGCCAGCAGCCAACGACAGCCCCCTTTCTCGAACGAGCCACGTTGTTGTTAGCGCTCGCCACCGCGGCACTGCTCGGCGACACAAACGTCGACCCGCTCGAGGCGACGACCGCGGCGCTCAAGGTCGTCCCCGCAGAACCCCCGACGGCACTTCGCGCTCAACTGCTCGCCGTGCACGCGCGCGCCAATATGGACCGCCAGCGTGACGATGACGCCGTTCGTTGGGCAGGCAAGGCGATGGCCCTCGGCCGACAGCTTGGGCTGGACGGGGTCGTGTCCGACGCGGGCACGACGCTGGCATGGCTGCAAGACCGGGCTGGCAATCCGGCGGAATCCCTGCTGGCTCTGCAGACGATCTCGGCCAAAGCAAGGGCCGACGGTGATGTCATGGCTGAGCTTCGCAGCCTTGATCATCTCGGCGGTCTGCATTTCACGGCGGGGCGGTTCGTCGAGGCTCTCGATGTATACCAGCGGGCAACCGCGCGGGCCGAGACGCTGGGGCGGCCGTGGGCGCCGTACGGACTGGATGTGCGGCTGATGGGTGGCCTCACCGCCTACTTCATGGGTGACTGGTCCACTGCGCAGACCATTGTGGACGTGACGGGTCAATCGCCGTCGGCGATGGCCGAGGCAGCGTTGGCAGCCGTCGGGATGTCAGTGTCTGCCGGACGAGGTGACACCAGCGCGCTCGAGCTGCTGCCGCATCTGAGGTCATGGTGGGGCCGTGATGGCATGATCGCGGTGCTGGCGGCCGGCGCTGCCATTGATCTATACGGCGATCAGGGTGACGTTGAGTCCGCGCTCGACATGCATGATGCGGTTGTCGAAGCCGTGAGCGACCTGTGGCAGATCAAGGCGTTCCAGGCCCGTATCCGGCTGAGCGCTCTGGTGCTCGGCCACCTCGCCAACCGGGCAACTCGGCTTGGCGCCAGCGAGCGGCAGCACCTAACGACCCGGGCCGATGAGTTGCTGGCTGCGGCAACCGAAGCCTTCGATCACCACGACCAGATGCGGCTCGTCGGGCCGGAAAGCGTTGCCTGGGCGAGGCGCGTCACGGCAGAACACACCCGACTGCGCTGGCTGGTGGGTGTCGACCCGGTCGACGAGGAGCTTCTGCTCACCGCCTGGCAGCAAACGGCGGCAGCATTCGAACGGCTAGGCCATGTCTTCGAAGTGGCGCGGTCGCAGGCCAGGCTGGCGGGTGTGCTGCGTGCCATGGGCCGTGATCGCGAAGCTCGCGCGCTGACCAGCCAGGCGCGGAGACGGCTCAGCGCCTGGGTGCCGAGCCGTTGCTTGGCGAGCTCAAGTCTCTTCGGTCGGCCGCACCGTCATCGCGTGGCCGCGAAACAAACCCACGCGACCGGCAACTGACGCCGCGCGAGCAGGAGATCCTCGAGCTGGTCGCCCAGGGCCGTAGCAACGGCGAGATAGCCCGCCTGCTCTTCATCAGCGCGAAGACCGTGAGCGTCCACGTGTCCAACATCTTGGCGAAACTCGGTGCACGTGGTCGCACTGAGGCAGCCGCAGTGGCCCGTCGACGCGGTCTGCTGCCCAAGTGACACCACGGTCAGGAGATACGCCCGAGCACCAAGTGGCTCGTCTCTCGGTCGGAGTCGGCGGCGTCGTCGATGTCGTAGCTGTCGGTCAGGGCATCAGCGGCGAGCTCGAAGCGCGGTGGCTCGTCGGTGAGCAGTGTCATCAGCGGTTGGCCTTCGGTGACGCGGTCGCCGAGCTTCGCATGCAGTACGACGCCCGCGCCGGGCTGCACCGAATCGCCTTGCTGGGCTCGCCCGGCTCCCAGCCGCCAGGCGGCCATCCCGACACTTCGGGCGTCCAGCCGCGTTAACGTGCCCGAACACGGGACGGCAACCACCTGGCTCTCTTTCGCCGACGGCAGCGGCGCGGTCACGTCACCGCCTTGGGCCGTGATCATGGCTCGCCACACATCCATCGCCGACCCGTCCGCCAGCTTGTCGGTCGGGTCGACGTCGTCGCGACCGGCAGCCGCCAACATCTCACGGGCCAGCGCCAGCGTCAGCTCGACAACGTCGGCCGGCCCTCCACCGTCGAGCACTTCGAGCGCCTCGTGCACCTCGACCGCGTTGCCGGCGGTCCGCCCGAGTGGAGTGGCCATATCCGTGAGCAGCGCCACCGTCTTCAGGCCCACGTCCGCGCCGAGGTCCACCATGATGCGGGCCAGCTCAGCGGCCGTGCCGAGGTCCTTCATGAACGCGCCAGACCCTACCTTTACGTCCAGCACTAAGGTGTTGGTGCCCTCGGCGATCTTCTTGCTCATGATCGAGCTGGCGATCAGCGCGGACGACTCGACCGTGGCGGTCACGTCGCGCAGCGCGTACAGCTTTCGGTCGGCTGGCGCGAGCGTGGGTCCGGCCGCGCAAATCACGGCTCCGACACCGTCGAGCTGAGCCATGATCTCGTCGTACGACAGGTCGCATCGCCAACCGGGGATCGACTCGAGCTTGTCCAGCGTCCCGCCGGTGTGGCCAAGCCCGCGACCGGACAGTTGTGGCACGGCCACCCCGCAGGCCGCCACCAGCGGGGTCAGCGCGAGCGTGATCTTGTCGCCCACTCCCCCTGTCGAGTGTTTGTCGGCGGTCGGCGCAGAGAGCCGGGAGTAGTCCATCCGCTCGCCACTGGAGACCATCGCGGCGGTCCACCGGCTGATCTCGCGACGGGTCATCCCGTTCAACACGATCGCCATCGCCAACGCCGACATCTGCTCATCGGCTACCGCGCCGCGCGTGTAGGCGTCGATTACCCAGTCGATCTGGCCGTCGGACAGCTCGGCACCATCGCGCTTGGCGGCGATGACGTCGACGGCGTGGAACGTGGCGCTCATCGAGTCAGGTCTTCGGCACCGAACGCGTCGGGTAGCACGTCGCTCATCGGGCGCACGCCTTCGCGGGTCGACAACGCCAACGCGGCCCCACCGGCCTCCCATAGCAGCTGCCGGCACCGGCCGCACGGCATCATGATCTCCCCGAACCCGTCGACGCACACCACCGCGACGAGCCGTCCGCCACCGGTGGCGTGGAGTTGCGACACCATCCCGCACTCCGCGCACAACCCCACGCCGTACGACGCATTCTCCACGTTGCAGCCGACTACGACTCGTCCGTCGTCGACCAGACCGGCGGCTCCCACTGGGTATGCGGAGTACGGCGCATAGGCAAGGCGCATCGCGTCTCGCGCCGCCGTAGTCAACGCGTGCCAGTCGACATTCACGGCGCGTCAGCTCTTGACGTAGGGCTCGCCGTCGGCGGCTGGCGGCCTGACCCGGCCGACGAGCCCGGCAACCGCGATGATCGTCGCGAGGTACGGCGTCATACCCAGCAGGTCGCCCGGGATCTTCTGGGTGAACGACAGCTGGTTTTGCAAGTTCCACATGAAGCCGAAGAACAGCGAGGCGAGGGTTGCCCCGATCGGATTCCACCGGCCCATGATGAGTGCGGCGAGCGCGATGAAGCCGTTCCCGCCGGTGACGCCGCGGTCGAACGTGCCGGTCGACCCCACCGTGAAGTAGGCGCCGCCAAGACCAGCGAAGACACCACCGAACAAGACGGCTTGCCAGCGCATCCGGTTCACCTTGATGCCTACCGTGTCGGCGGCGGTGGGATGTTCACCGACTGCCCGCACGCGCAGCCCCCACCGGGTCTTGAACAACACCACGGTGACGAAGGCTACCGACACATACATCACGTAGACGAGGATCGTCTGGTCGAACAAGCTGCCGCCGATCACCGGGATCTTCGACACCACCGGGATCTCGATGTCGGTGAGCGTCGGCGGATTGTTCAAGAAATTGATCGTGCTTGCTTTGTTGGGGATCTGGTCGAGCAGGAAGCCGGTGAGACCGGTCGCCAACAGCACCAGGACGACACCCAGCACCACCTGGTTGACCTGATACTTGATGGCGAACACCGCGAGCAGGGCGGCCACGGCGACACCCGCCGCGATTCCGGCGAGCAGTCCCGCCGTGGTGCTCGTCAGCATGCTGGCCACCATCGCCGCGAAGAACGCACCCATGATGAACTGGGCCTCGATCGCCACGTTGATCACGGCGGCCCGCTCACACAAGCAGCCGGCCAGCGCGCCGAGGATCAGTGGGGTAGCGATCGCGAGCGTGCCGGGCAACGGGTTGCTCATCTTCACTTCAAACCCGCTGGCAGGCTGGTCGGAGTAGGCCCAGACCATGAAGCCGAGCGCGAAGGCGATTCCGGCCACCACCATGAGCACCGCCGACACCCAACCGCGTGGCACCCAGCCCGCGACCGTCACGACACCGATCACGATGATGACTGCGGCGCAGCCGAAGATCGTCGGCTTCGCCACGATCGTATGCACCGGGGTGTCGGCGGTGGGGATTTCGACGAGCACATAGTGCACGTACGTCGTGTGGATCGCCACCGCGAAATACAAGAGCACCGCCGTGATCAGCCCGAGGGTGACCGCAACCCGGCCGCGTCGCCGTACCTCCGCCGGGTCACGCACCACCCGCTTGGCGGGTACGTCGACCGGCGTGCTCGCCTCTACCGTGCTCATGAGTTCCACCCCTTCGCCAAGACCGTGCCTTCGCCGCCTACCTTCTTCATCCGGAAGACCCCCTTCACCAGCATCGGCGCCGCCACGAAGATCACAATCAACGCCTGCAGGATCTCCGTCAACGACACCGAGGTGCCGGCGACGGCCTGCATCTGAATGCCACCCGCGTTGATTGCGCCGAACAACAGCCCTGCCAGCACGGTGCCGGACGGGGTGGCTCGCCCGAGCAAGGAGACCGTGATCGCGTCGAAGCCGACGGTTCCGCCGAACGACGTGCTGAGCTGGACCTGGTCGCCGAGCACTTGCTGGACACCAGCCAGCCCCGCCAGCACGCCGGCGATCACCATCGCCATCATGTAGTTACCGGCCACGCTCATCCCGGCGGTGCGGGCGGCATCGGGATTGGCGCCCACCGCACGCATTGAGAATCCGAGCGTCGTGCGGTTCAGCAGCCACCACACGATCACGGCGGTCAGAAACGCCAGCAGCACTCCGACATGGACGCCGAAGATCTGCGGGAAGGCAGCGCTGTGGTCGACGGCCGGGCTTATCTTGTTGTTCGAGCCTGGCTGCTGGAACGAGCCAAGGCCTAGCAACCAGTCGAGCGCCTGGATCGCCACGTAGTTGAGCATGATGGTCACGATGACCTCGTGTGCCCCGGTGCGCGCCTTCAAGACGCCGGCGATGCCACCCCAGATCGCACCACCGACCAGGCCCGCGGCCAGCGCTGCCAGCACGTGAATGCCGGTCGGCAGCTGGAAGTGGAAGCCGACGAAGCCGGCGAACGCGGCTCCGATGATCAGCTGGCCCTGTGCGCCGATGTTAAAGAGCCCGCTGCGGAAGGCCAACGTGACGCCCAACCCAGCGCAGATCAGCGGTGCCGCCTGCGACAGCGTGTAGGTGATCGCGGTCCACGAGCCGACAGACCCGGTGACGAGCGCGCCGTAGGAGCTGCCGACTGCGTGACCGGCCGCGCTCAACGCATCCCAGGGATAGCTGAAGAAGTAGCTCGCCGAACCGATCACGCCAGGTGAGCTGACAATGATCAAGATTGCACCGATGACCAGCGCCAGCAACACCGAGGCGATCGAGACTGTGACGGTGGGCATCCACTCATCGACATTGACGCCCCAGCGATTGCGGGGTTGCTCTTCGTCGCCGCGATCAGCCATCCCGGGCACCTCCCTTGCTGACGACGGGCTCGGGTCGCACCTCTGGGCGGGGCCGCAGCGAGCCACCGTCCCGGTCGTGGCCGCCGGCCATCATCAGGCCGATCTCGTCGCGCGGGACGCTGGGATCGACGATGCCGACGATCCGGCCACCGAACATCACCGCAATGCGGTCCGACAGCCCGAAGATCTCCTCCAGCTCAGTGGACACGATGATCACGGCCGCACCCGCGTCACGGGCCTCGATGATCCGCTTATGGATGAACTCGATCGAGCCGACATCGAGGCCGCGGGTGGGCTGCGCCGCGATGATGGCCTTCAGCGGCCGCGACATCTCACGGGCGACGACCACCTTCTGCTGGTTGCCACCAGACAGCGACGACACAGGGTTGTCCATGTTGCCGGTGCGGATGTCGAACTCGGCGATGCGATCGCGGGCGTTGTCGGTTATCGCGTCCAGCTTGAGCACTCCCGCCGAGGAAAATTCCGCGCGGGTGAAGACATCCAAGACAAGGTTTTCGCGGACCGAGAAACCACCCACGAAGCCGTCGTGACTGCGGTCCTCAGGGATGAAGCCGATGCCGTCGGCCAGCCGTTGCCGTGGTCCGTGCCTGCCGATGTCCCGGCCGTCGAGGAGGACCCGACCGCTCGCCGGCCGCACCAGTCCTAGCAGAGACTTCACGAGCTCCGTTTGGCCGTTGCCCTGAACCCCGGCGATACCGAGGATCTCCCCGCCGCGCACCTCGAGCGAGACGTCGTCGACTACGGTTACGCCACGTGGGTCGATGACAGTGAGCCCGCACACCTCGAGCACTACGTCGGCCGGCTTGGCGGGTGACTTGTCCACGACCAGGCTGACCTCGCGTCCCACCATGAGCTCGGCAAGCTCGGATTCTGACACCGCCGGGTCGGCGTTCCCGGCGACTTCCCCGCGCCGGATCACGGTGATCTGATCGCCGATCGCCTTCACCTCCCGAAGCTTGTGGGTGATGAACACGATCGACGTGCCGCCATCACGCAACGCGCGCATGATCTGCATCAGCTCGTCGGTTTCTTGCGGAGTCAACACCGCGGTCGGCTCGTCGAGGATCAGCAGCTCCGCGTCGTTGGCGAGCGCCTTGATGATCTCCACCCGTTGTTGGACACCAACCGGTAGGTCTTCCACCATGGCGGCGGGGTCGACGGAGAGGCGGTACCGATTGGAGAGGTCGCGGACCATCTGCGCGGCCGCCCTGCGGTTGAGCAGACCGAGGCCTCTGGTCTTCTCCCTGCCGAGCATGACGTTATCCGCAACCGAGAAGACCGGCACCAGCATGAAATGCTGGTGCACCATGCCAATTCCGGCCGCGATCGCATCGCCCGGGGTCTTGAACTTCACCGGCCGGCCGTCGACGAGAATCTCACCGTGATCGGGACTCAGCAGGCCGTACAGCATGTTCATCAGCGTCGTTTTGCCGGCGCCGTTCTCGCCCAGCAGGCAGTGAATCTCGCCGGGCTTGACAGTCAGGTCGATACGGTCATTGGCGATCAAAGAGCCGAACCGTTTAGTCAAGCCACGAAGCTCGAGTTCCATCCCGGGCTAGCCTTTCCTGGCCCGGCAACTCACTTCGGGATCGCCGGAGACGCGATCTTGATGGTGCCGCTGATCAGCTCCTGCTTGACCTGCTTGAGCTCGTCTTGCAAAGCGGTCGGGATCTTGCCGGCCCAGTCGTGGAACGGGGCAAGACCCACGCCGCCGTTGGAGAACGTGCCGACGTACGGCGTGTTGGTGAACGTCTTGCCGAGCACTGCCTTGACCGCCGACTCCACCGCGACCTGCATGTTCTTCTCGGCCGAGGTGAGAAGCACCGAGCAGTACTCCGGCGCGCTCACGCATCCGTCGGTGTCGACCCAGATGGCATTGACTTTCCCACCGGAGTCCTTGGCCGCTTGAAGCGCACCGAGGCCATCCGCCCCGGCTACCGGGAAGATGATGTCAGCGCCCTGCGAGATCATGTTTTGCGCCGTGGTCTGGCCCTTGACCTTCGTGGTGAAGTCGTTGGTGAACGTGCCGTTTTGGGTCTTCTCGTTCCAACCGATGACCTGGACCTTGTCGTTGTGCTTCTGGTTGTAGTACTGCACGCCGTCCCAGAAGCCGTCCATGTAGATCGTCACCGGCGGGATGTTCTGGCCACCGTAGGTGCCGACCACCTTGTTCTTGCTCATGCCGGCTGCGAGATAACCCGCGAGGAATGCGGGCTGTGCGGTGTTGAACACCAGGCCCTTCAGATTCGTGGGGGGCTTCGTGTACGCGTTGTCGACGATCGCGAAATCGACGCTGGGGTTCTTCTTCGCGGCGGTCTCGGTGGCCGCGGCCAAGGTGAACCCGACCGTGACGATGCTGTTGCAGTGCGCCGAGATCATCGCGTTGATGTTGCCTGCGTACTCGCTAGGAGAGTTGGACTGGATCTTCGCCATCTTGATGCCGTAGTCCTTGACGGCGTTTTGCAGACCCAGCAGTGAGGTCTGGTTGAACGACTTGTCGTTGAAGCCGCCGACGTCGGAGACCATACAGCCGGTGAAGCTGGCATTCTGGGCGGGCGGCTTACTGGTCATCCCGCCGCTTGTGTTACCACTACTGCCGGCGTTGGTGTTGCTGGTCGGCTTGCTGCCACAGCCGGCCACGGCCAGCGCGGTGACAGCCACGAGCGTGATTGCTTTTGCCGTCTTGTTCACGGCGCCTCCTCTGCTTGCATGCATGCAATAGGACGAAGCCACCCCTCGCCCGCGTCGGGGCCGACTCTAGTCGGTCAAGAGGCCGACCGTGAACCCACGCAGGCCGTCAGCGCCGTCGATATTCCTTTGTGACCTAAGTGTCCAGTGACCTAGTGATCACCGTCGTGCGTCGAGTCGTCCAGCGCCACGGCGGAAAACAGCCGCACACCCACCCCGATTGCTTCCTCGTCTATGTCAAAAGTCGCCTGATGCAGGTCCCCGATGTCGGCAACCTTGCGACCTCTCACCCCGAGCCGAGCGAGCGATCCTGGCGTCCTTCCGGCGATCCAGGCGAAGTCTTCGCCACCAAGGCTCTGATCTGATCTAACCACTCCATCGTCGCCCAGGGTGGCAAGGGCGGCATCCTCCAGGAGCCGGGTGCACACGGCGTCGTTGACGCAGGGCGGGACGCTGGTGTGCATGTCGATGTCGACGTCCACGCCGTACGGCGCCGCGAGTGAACGGATGATGTCGGGGATCAGCGCGTGCGCCGCCTCCCACACATTCGCGTCCAGGCACCGGATGGTGCCGCTCACGAAGCCGCTACGCGGTATCGCGTTCGCCACCGCGCCCGAGTGGACTTGGCCCCAAACCACGCTGAGCCCCGCCCGGGGATCGCAGGTGCGGGAAAGCACCCCCGGGAGCTCGGTGATGAGCGCTCCGAGCGCGAACACCACATCGGCGGTCAGATGCGGCCGTGCCGTATGGCCCCCGGGCCCGCTCATCGTCACCTGGAGGTGGTCGGCTCCTGCGGTGATCGGGCCAATCCGAAGACCCACCCTGCCGACCTCGACCTTGGGGTCGCAATGCAGGGCAAAGACCTGCTCAAGCCCGTCGATGGCGCCGTCGGCGATCACGTCGAGTGCTCCGCCAGGCGTGATCTCTTCCGCCGGTTGGAAGATCAGCCGAACAGAGCGCGTCAGGAGCCCCCGGCTGGCCAACTCCGCGAGCACCAACGCCGTACCGAGCACGATGGTGGTGTGCACGTCGTGACCGCAGGCATGGCAAACCCCGTCGACCTGTGATCGATAGGATACTTGCTTGGCGTCGACCAGCGGCAGCGCGTCGATGTCACCGCGAAATCCCATCGTGGGAGCATCCCCCGCGGTCCCGATGACGTCGCAGACCACCCCTGTTCCAGAGCTCAGCACGCGTGGCTTGAGCCCGGCGTTGGTGAGTCGCTCGATGATCGCGTTGGTGGTGTGGTGCTCGTGGCGCCCCAACTCTGGACGCAGGTGACGTGCTCGCCGAAATTCGATCAGCTCCGTCTCAAGGCTCTTAGCGCAACCATCAATCTCGTCCAGGACACCAGCGGCAAGCACGCCTCTAGTGTTGCATCCCCCCGAGCCCGCTCAGAAGAGCCCGCGTAGTTGGCCCGGGTGTCAGAGACGTACTAATCCATCCGGGCTCTTGTGTCATCATGTAGGCCACGGGCACCCAATGTTGGCCACGTGGCGCCGACGATACTTGGGCCCACCCTTGACTCCAGCACTCGGGCCGGAGTCTTCGACATAGAGATGGGGACGAAGCATGACTCGCCTCGTCGTACACATTGGGGCGGCGAAGACGGCGACCACGTACATCCAATCGGGCCTCTTCGCCAACACCGACTTGCTCGCCAAGCAGGGGGTGTACCTGCCGACGTCAGGCCGGCTGGAATACAACCAGAAGTCCATCTGCCATCACCACCTCGCCTGGCAGTTCACAGACGCCGAACGGTTCCGCCCGGACATCGGCGGGTGGGATGCCCTGGCCAAGGAGTTGAAGACGGTCGAGGCCGAGACCGTCCTGATCAGCTCCGAGGGGTTCGAGAACATGGCCGCGAACCATGCCTTGGGCCGGGTCATGCGAGAACGCCTGGCGGCGATTAGCGACGACGTGACGGTCGTCTATGTGGTGCGCGATCAGCTGTCGCAGATCAACAGCCTGTACGGTCAGAAGGTCAAGATGCTCAACACGGGCATGAAGAGCTTCGAGGTCTACGCGCGGCGAGCCATCAAGACAGGGCTGTTCGACCTCAACGAGTGCTTCAGACCCTGGTATCGCACCAAACAGGCCGACTTCGTCGCGATCCCCTTTACCGAGCTGCGCACCGAAGACCCCATTCGCGCCGTGCTTTCGGCTGGCCGCATCGAGCTCTCGGACGAGGAACTGGTCACCGGTGACGATCCGGTGAACGCCTCGTTGGGCCCGATCGGCATCGAGGCCGCCAAGCTCTTGACAAAGTACTTGCAGGGCATTGACCCCGAGTTTTCCTACAAATCAGACCACGCACGCAAGCTGTATCGCCTAGCGTCCACGATGGCCCGGCGCAACGGATGGTGCGAGACCGGGTTTTGGGGCTGGACGCCCGAGGAGGCCGCCCGGGTCGCCGAGCAGTTCGCGGAGTCCAACCAGACGTTCGCCCAGGCCGTCTGGGGCACCGACTGGCCAATGCCGCTGCCGATCGACAAGCCGGAAGCAACCGCCGAGCTGCTCCAGCTGTCCGCCGACGAGCTCGCTGACGTCCAACGCTATGTCACCACCATGGCGAGAAAGTACGTCGAGTTCCGCACCGGTCGGCCTGCGAAGCCAACTCGCAAGAAGGGGCAGAAGAGGGCGGGCCAGCCGGGGAAGCGAAACCAACCGGGCGGCCCCAAGCAGCCCGGACGGGGGAATCAACAGGGCCGCGCAAACCAGCAGGCAAAGCTCGGCCAACCAGGTCGCCCCAGCCAGGGCGGACCTAACCAGGGCAAACCAGGCCAGCAGCGGGGCCCCAACCAACCAGCCGAGCCGGGCCAGCAAGGTGGCCGCGCCAACCAGCAAGGTGGCCGCGCCAACCAGCAAGGCAAGCCCGGGCAGCAGCAAAGGCCAACGCAGCCGGCGGCGGCAGCCACTCCTGACGAGCAAGCGGTGCCGGCTGAGGTGATTCACGGCAGCGAAGGCATCGAGGCCCAGAACAGCGACAACAGCCAAGCCGGATCCAACGGATCGAGCTCGAACACCTCACAGCCGACCGCCAATCAGCAGCCGCCGCCAGCGACCGCGTCAACATCGGTGTCGTCGGCGCCGCAACCTCAACCGCAACCCACGACGGTCGCCACGCCAAAGCAGGATGAGTCGAGAGCCTCAACCTCTCAGCAGGACCCGGCAGAACAGCCGCCGCCAAAAGCGTCCGAAGAGGACAGCTTCTTCGACCGCATCCACTGGTGACGGAGGTCCCTTAGCAGCGGAACGAATCTGGTCCCTTGCTCGCCAGATTCCACTCATCTCGCAGAGCGTCTTGCCTCACGTCAAGATGTCCGGGAAAGTTTGACGCTTGCCTCACGTGGAATGTCCGGATGGTGGTCAGGCTGCGGGTCGGGTGCCTTGGGTGCGGGCAGCGGCGAGGTCGATCAGTTGCTT
>JBPCQA010000043.1:0-42733 GCA_050998615.1 Nocardioidaceae bacterium | reverse complement strand
CGTTGACTGGTGCAAAGTTCGATCGGCGATGCGTTGGCGTTGTCTTTGCTGGTGGGGGAGATCACCGATGGCGATGTGTTCTGTGTCGACTTCGCCGCGGAACGCGACGGGCTGTCGGTTGCGGCGGTGCAACCAGCCGCCACCCTCGTGGGGGCCGCCGGATAGCATCCCCGCATGGGCGATCCGGAGGCGTTGCTGAAGCAGATCAAGGCGAAGGCGATTGTGCACGGTCCGGTGACCTTGTCGTCGGGCCAAGTCGCCGATTCCTACATCGACCTGCGGCGGATCACCCTAGACGGTATCGCTGCGCCGCTGGTCGGGCGGGTCATGCGTCAGGTCACCACCGGCATGGCTTACGACGCGGTCGGTGGCCTTACGCTTGGCGCTGATCCGGTGGCGGCCGCGATGTTGCATGCCGCCGCTGAGCAGGGCGAGACGCTGGACGCCTTCGTCGTACGCAAGGAGGGCAAGGCGCACGGACTGCAGCGGCGCATCGAAGGCCCAGAGGTGGTGGAGCGCCGAGTCCTCGCGGTCGAGGACACCTCGACAACCGGCCGGTCGGTGTTGGAGGCGGTGGAGGCTTTGCGCGCGGTCGGCGCCGACGTCGTCGGCGTCGCTGTGATCGTCGATCGGGGTGCTCGAGCTGCCGTCGAGCACGCCGGGCTGCGCTATGTCGCGGCGTACGCGATGGCAGACCTCGGTCTTGCAGCGAGCGTCTGCAGCTGACCCCACGGTGGAGTCAGGCAGCGACCGAGGTGCCTGCCGAGCGGAGGTGTTCGCAGGCCTCGACGACGCGGGCCGCCATCCCGGTCTCAGCCGCCTTGCCCCAGGAGCGCGGGTCGTAGACCTTCTTGTCGCCAACGTCACCGTCCACCTTCAACACGCCGCAGTAGTGGGTGAACATGTGATCGGCGATCGGCCTGGTGAACGCGTATTGGGTGTCGGTGTCGACGTTCATCTTGACCACGCCATAGTCGAGGGCTTCGCGGATCTCCTCGAGCAAGGAGCCGGAGCCACCGTGGAAGACGAGGTCGAACGGCTTACCGTCGGGGCCGAGGCCATGCTGTTCGGCGACTGCCTGCTGCGCCTGTTTGAGGATCTCCGGCCGCAGCTTCACGTTGCCCGGCTTGTAGACCCCGTGCACGTTGCCGAACGTCAGCGCGGTCAAGTAGCGGCCGTTCTCGCCGAGACCTAGGGCATCGGCGGTGCGCAACGCGTCGTCCGCGGTGGTGTAGAGCTTCTCGTCCATCGCGCCTTCCACGCCGTCTTCCTCACCGCCGACCACGCCGACCTCGATCTCCAAGATGATGCGTGCCGCGGCAGCAGTCTCCAACAACTCCCGAGCTATCGACATGTTCTCCTCGAGCGGCACTGCGGAGCCGTCCCACATGTGCGACTGGAAGATCGGCAGCCCGCCGTTTGCGACCAGCTCACGTGATGCCTCCAGCAGCGGCCGGACGTAAGTATCGAGCTTGTCCTTCGGGCAATGGTCGGTGTGCATCGCGACATTGACTGGATAACTCTTCGCGGCCTCGCGAGCGAACGCGGCGAACGCCAGCGCACCGGTTACCATGTTCTTGATCGTTGTGCCGGACAAGAACTCCGCCCCGCCGGTCGACACCTGCACGATTCCGTCGCTGTCTGCTTCGGCGAACCCTCGCAACGCGGCATGCAGCGTCTGTGACGACGTCACGTTGATCGCCGGATAGGCGAATCGTTCCGCCTTGGCCTTGTCGAGCATGGCCGCGTAAACGTCGGGGGTGGCGATGGGCATCTGCAACTCCGGTCTAAGTCGGCAAGCGAACCTGTCCTCAGTATCCCCTGTGGCTCAACCGGCCGCTACCGTGCACACACACCGGTGGACCCAGGTGTTGCGTCGGCGACAGGGGAGGGTACGACGTTCTGGCGCACCCAGGCATGCATCGCGATCGCCGCCGCAGCTCCGGCATTGATCGAGCGGGTGGAGCCGAACTGGGCGATTGACAGCGTGACGTGGCAAGCCGCTCGCATCTGGTCGGACAGTCCCGATCCCTCTTGCCCGAACACCAGCACGCATTGTCGTGGCAGCGTCGACACTTCGAGCGAGACAGAGCCTGGCAGGTTGTCGATCCCGAGCAGCGGGAGGTCGTCATGTTGCGCCCAACGGGTCAGCTCCGAAACCGACTCGTGGTGGCGCACATGCTGATAGCGGTCGGTCACCATGGCGCCCCGACGATTCCAGCGCTTGCGCCCGACGATGTGCACTTCGGCCGCCAAGAACGCGTTGGCGGTCCGGACGACCGAACCTATGTTGAAGTCGTGTTGCCAGTTCTCGATCGCGACGTGGAATCCGTGTCGGCGAGAGTCGAGATCCGCGACGATGGCTTCATGGCGCCAGTAGCGGTAGCGGTCGACAACGTTGCGCTGGTCGCCGCGCTGCAGCAGCTCCGGATCGTAGCGCCCGTCGACCGGCCACCTGCCGACCCACGGGCCGACTCCGACGTCCTCCCGCACCGCAGCGACGCCAGGTGTGCCATTCACAGCGATAGTTTAGGCTGCGGCAACTCCCTGTCCGCGCGGGTTCTTAGGCCAGTTCTTAGGTTGCCCGGTTAGGCTTCCGCAGTGACGTCCTTGCTACAGGACCCGGCAATTCTCGGCGGGTTGCTCAATCCACAGTCGTTGATCGACCATTTTGGGGCCTACGCCCTGTGGGGTGCTGCGCTGGTCGTCTTCATCGAGTGCTGGCTGTTCCCGTTCTTGCCCGGCGACTCACTGCTGTTCACCGTCGGCCTGTTGATTTCCCAGCAACAGAAGGTGGGAGCACCGATCTGGGTGGCCTGTGTGGTGCTGTCGATCGCCGCCGTGTTGAGCAACGTGGTCGGATATCTGGTCGGGGCGAAGGCCGGTCCAGCGATCTTCGACAAGCCTGATTCGAGGTTCTTCCGGCAGGAGCACATCGCTCAAACCAATGCGTTCTTCGACAAGTACGGCAACCGGGCTATCGTGTTGGCCCGCTTCGTGCCGATCGTGCGAACCTTCATCACCTTGGCCGCCGGTGTCGGCCAGATGTCGATGCGACGCTTTGTGACCTACTCCGCAATTGGCGGTGTTGCCTGGGCGACCGGAGTCACTCTGCTGGGCTTCTGGCTGGGGCAGGTGTCGGTGGTGCGAGATCATATCGAGCTGATCCTGGTCGGGTTGGTGGCGCTTTCACTGGTGCCGATAGGCCTGGAGGTGCTGCGCTCTCGCTCCCGCAAGCATACTGCTGGGCACGACGACGGGGCGGATCGCGACGTCGCGCTCCGCCACGAGGCCCCCGAGGAATGACCGCCCACGAAGCCGCGGGAGTCGGCCGGCTCTGTTCGGGCTAGGCGCCCGGCGCTGACGGGTCGGATTCGGTCAACAGTTGTCGGCAGCGGGTCGCCTCATCGGTGTCGCCGATCCGGTCCGACGCCAAGGCCAGCATCGCCAGGCAGTGCAGAAAGCCTTGGTTGGGCTCATGGGACCACCGGACTGGTCCGAAGCCCTTCCAGCCGTTGCGTCGCAGCGCATCAAGCCCACGGTGGTAGCCGACCCGGGCGAACGCGTAGCCGCTGAGGTCCTCACCTCGGTCCAACGCCGACTCGGCCAGCGCGGCCCAGGCGATGGACGACGCGGGGTGTGCGCGCGCTACGTCGTCTGCGGGCGTGCCGGCCGCCAGTTCGTTGGCGGCCGGGTCGGCGGGCAGCAGGGTGGGCGGCGGTCCGCCGAGCAGGTCGTCGTACGTCATGGACCCCATCATGCCGGTTCACCAACTTCGAATGGTCAGCTAGCATGTGCTGCCGTGCCAGGGCTGCGCTAGTTGGTGCGTGGGTCAGGCGTGGACATGCGTCGTAGCCGAGCGTAGGAGTGTGCGCAGATGCCCGCGATCGTGGTCGTCGGAGCCCAGTGGGGAGACGAGGGCAAAGGCAAGGCCACCGATCAGCTCGGTGAGTCCGTGGACTACGTCGTGCGTTATCAAGGTGGCAACAACGCCGGGCACACCATTATGGTCGGCGGCGAAAAGTACGCGCTGCATCTGCTTCCGTCCGGCATCTTGACCCCGGGTTGCACACCGGTCATTGGCAACGGCGTCGTCATAGACGCGGGCGTGCTGCTCGCGGAGATGACGGCGCTGACCGATCGCGGCGTCGACACGTCACGGCTGTTGATCTCCGCGAACGCCCACTTGATCGGCAGCTATCACGCCACGATCGACAAGGTGTCCGAGCGCTTTCTCGGCAAGAACCGGATCGGCACCACCGGCCGCGGCATCGGGCCGGCGTACGCCGACAAGATCTCCCGCCTCGGCGTCCGGGTCGGTGACCTCTTCGACGAGAAGATCCTGCGGGAGAAGCTTGCGGGGGCGCTGGACCAGAAGAACCAGTTGCTCGTCAAGGCGTTCAACCGACGTGCCATCGACGTCGACGACGTGGTGTCGGAGTTCACGGGCTACGCCGAGGCGCTGCGGCCCTATGTCACCGACACGTCTTTGGTGATCAACCAGGCGCTCGACCAGGGTCGAACCGTGGTCTTCGAGGGAGCTCAGGCGACGCTGCTCGACGTCGATCACGGCACGTATCCGTTCGTGACATCGTCGAACCCGATCGCCGGCGGCGCGTGTGTCGGCGCGGGAGTCGGGCCGACCCGCATCGACCGGGTGGTCGGCGTGATCAAGGCGTACACGACCCGGGTCGGCTCCGGCCCGTTCCCCACCGAGCTGCTCGACGCCGACGGCGACCGACTGCGCGCCGAGGGTGGCGAGTTCGGCACCACCACCGGCCGCGAACGTCGTTGCGGCTGGTACGACGCGGTGATCGCCCGCTACGCCGCGCGTATCAACGGCCTCACCGACATGTTCTTGACCAAGCTCGACATCCTCGGCGGTTGGGAGCGGATCCCGGTCTGCGTCGGCTACGACATCGACGGGGTCCGCCACGACGAGCTGCCGATGACCCAGACCGACTATCACCACGCCAAACCGATCTACGAGTTCTTCCACGGATGGCGCGACGACATCTCCTCGGCGCGGTCCTTCCCGGAGCTGCCCGCCAATGCGCGGGCCTACGTTCGGGCGCTCGAGGAGATGTCGGGAGTCCCGTTTTGCGGGATTGGTGTCGGCCCCGGCCGGGGTCAGACAATCACGCTGCGCTCGCTTACCTAGCGATCCTTGGTCGCTCAAGACCGCGGGCGCTCCTAGAGTCCGGCGGCTACTCATCCGTCCGCTTGCTGCCGAACCTCTCCGCTTGTGGCGAAACGTTGCAGCATGTCTCGCGCCGGCCGCCTTCAGCCGTTGCCGAGTGGTCGGTGACCCGGCAGCCGACCGAGAGGCTCCTGTCGTTGACCGACCTCTCGGCTTGCGAACGCGGCGGATAGGGTCGGGCAACGTGAGGACGCTGGTGATCGGCAGCGGGGGCCGAGAGCACGCGCTGGTCACGGCATTGGCACGTGACCCGCAGGTCACCGAGGTGCATGCCGCCCCGGGCAATCCAGGCATCGCCGCCACGGCCGCCGTTCACCTTGTCGACGCCATGGATGGCGAAGCGATCGCGGATCTGGCTGCCGAGGTGGGGGCCGACCTTGTGATCGTCGGTCCCGAGGCGCCGCTGGTCGCCGGCGTCGCCGACGTGGTACGAGCGGCCGGCGTGGCGTGCTTTGGTCCGAGCCGGGCGGCTGCGGCCATCGAGGGCTCGAAGGCGTTCGCCAAGGACGTGATGTACGCCGCAGGCATACCCACCGGGCTGGCCCGGCTGTGCGCCACGCCAGCCCAGGTGAGCGCGGCTCTGGACGAGTTCGGAGCGCCCTACGTTGTCAAGGACGATGCTCTCGCCGCCGGTAAGGGCGTCGTCGTCACCACCGACCGCGGAACTGCGAAGGCGCACGCCAACGCCTGTGCACGGGTGGTCGTAGAGGAGTTCCTCGACGGTCCCGAGGTGTCACTGTTCGCGATCTGCGACGGCGAGACGGTGCTGCCGATGCAACCTGCCCAGGACTTCAAACGGCTGCGCGTCGGCGACGCGGGACCCAACACCGGGGGCATGGGCGCCTACACGCCGCTGCCGTGGGCTCCGCACGGGCTCGCAGCCGACGCGTGCTCGCGAGTTCTGCAGCCGGCGGTCGACGAGCTCGCCCGCCGCGGCAAGCCGTTTGTGGGTCTGCTGTACGCCGGGTTGGCCCTGACCGCTCGGGGGGTCAAGGTTGTGGAGTTCAACGCCCGCTTCGGTGATCCGGAGACCCAGGTGTTGCTCCCGGTGTTGGACACTCCGCTGGGTCAACTGCTGGCGGCGGCCGCTACCGGCCGGCTCGGTCAGGTGGGCGAGCTGCGCTGGCGACCGGCAGTGTCGGTGGCAGTCGTGATGGCGGCCGCCGGTTATCCGGAGTCGCCGCGAAAGGGCGACGCGATCAGCGGGGTCGCTGACGCGCAAGCAATGGACGGCGTCCAAGTCTTGCACGCCGGTACGGCGCTAGCTCCCGCCAGGCCAGCCGCCGACGAGGCCGGGCTCGGCCCGGCGAGTGGGAGCCAACTCGTGACGGCGGGAGGCCGCGTGTTGACCGTCACGGCGACCGGACCGTCGGTCCAGCGGGCCAGAGACTTGGCGTACGCCGGTGTCAACCGCATCCACTTCGACGGCGCCCAGTATCGCAGCGACATCGCATTGGCCACCCGCAGTCACTGTGGTTGAGCCGGATTTTACGGTGTTCGCTCCGCAACATCGTGGTGCAGCGAGGGCGGCAGATGCGGAAGGATGAGCAGGTGACCGAGATCTCCAACGTGCTGGCGTCTCGCTATGCGTCCGCCGCGATGCGCGACATCTGGGCGCCGACCCACAAGGTCGTCGCCGAGCGCCAGCTGTGGATCGCGGTGATGGCCGCCCAACGAGATCTCGGCGTCGACATTCCCGAGGGCGTGATCGAAGACTACCAGCGCGTCGTTGACCGGGTCGACCTTGACTCGATCGCGGCCCGGGAGCGGCGTACCCGCCACGACGTGAAGGCCCGCATCGAGGAGTTCTGCGCGCTGGCGGGTCACGAGCACATTCACAAGGGCATGACGAGCCGTGATCTTACCGAGAACGTCGAGCAGATGCAGATCAGCGAGTCGCTGCAGCGGATCCGCCACCTGATGATCGCCACGATCACCCGGCTCGGGGATCTCGCCGCCCAGCACCGCACCCTGGTGATGACGGGCCGCTCCCACAACGTCGCGGCGCAGGCCACCACGCTCGGAAAGCGGTTCGCGTCGGTCGCCGAGGAGATGCTCGGCGCCTTGCAGCGCCTCGACGAGCTGATCGCTCGATACCCTCTTCGCGGTATCAAGGGACCGGTCGGGACGGCTCAGGACCAACTCGACCTATTGGGCGGGGACACCGGCAAGCTGATCGAGCTCGAACGCCGGGTCGCGCGCCACCTCGGGTTCAAACGGATACTGACCAGCGTCGGCCAGGTCTATCCCCGCTCGCTCGACTTCGACGTGGTGTCCGCCCTGGTGTACGCGGTGTCCGGTCCCGGCAGCCTGGCGACCACGATCCGCCTGATGGCCGGCTTGGAGCTGGTGACCGAGGGTTTCCGGCCAGGCCAGGTCGGGTCGAGCGCGATGCCTCACAAGATGAACACTCGCTCATGTGAGCGAGTCAACGGCCTGGCAGTGATCCTGCGCGGCCATCTCTCGATGGTCGCAGAGCTGGCCGGCGCCCAGTGGAACGAGGGTGACGTTTCCTGCAGCGTGGTACGCCGGGTGGCGCTGCCTGACGCGTTCTTCGCCGCCGACGGCCTCTTCGAGACGTTGCTGACGGTGCTGGCCGAGTTCGGCGTCTTCCCCGCGGTCGTGCATCGCGAGCTCGATCGTTACTTGCCGTTCCTGGCGACGACCAAGGTGCTGATGGCGGCGGTACGCCGAGGCGTCGGCCGCGAGCTCGCCCACCAAGCGATCGGGGAACATGCGGTTTCGGTCGCGCTGCAGATGCGAGAAAAGGGCGTCGAGCGCAACGACCTCTTCGACCGGCTCACTGCCGACGAGCGGCTGCGGCTCACCGCCGCCGACCTGGCGGCGCTGGTGGCCGAGCCGTTGTCGTTCACCGGCGCAGCGGTCGGCCAGGTCGACGACGTCGTACGACGGATCGAGGAGCTGGCGCGGGCCAATCCAGACGCGGCCGCCTACCGCCCCGCCACGATCATCTAGAGCTATCTGCGTCGGCTCTAGAGCGGCGATCAGCCGGCCGAGAGCATGGCTGCGGTCCACCTCGCGGACCAGTGTGGGTCCCGGGTGCGCCCGGTCAGTCCGGTGATCGCGGCGCGTTCGGATATTCGCAGTGAGCCGCCGGGATAGAGGAGCACCTCGGGAGGCTGCGGGCGGCCGTTGTAGCGGGAGGTGAACGAGGCAGCGTAGGCACCTGCGCCCTCGATCGCGATGAGGTCGCCGCGCCGCAGCGCGGGGAGCGGGTGGATGCCGAACGAGTCCGTCAACTCGCACACCGGACCCTCGACCGCGGTGTCGCGGAGGTCCTCGTCGGCCCAGCTTTCGGCGGTGAGCGCGTGGACGGTGTGGCGACTGCCGTAGAGGGCCGGCCGGATCAGCTCCGTCATCCCGGCGTCGAGCACGGTTTGCTGAGGGTACGGCGCCCGCGGCCGCGCATGCAAGACGCTGCTCACCAGCCACCCTGCCGCCCCCACCAGGTAACGACCCGGCTCGATCGCCCGCCGGGTGGGCAGCTCGAGCCCTTCGTCGTCGAGGGCGTGCGTGAGGGCAGCAGCGAACGACGCGGGAGTAGGCGCGCCGGTCAGGCTCAGCGGGAAACCGCCGCCGAAGTCGACGGTGTCGGCGGAATCGGTGTACGACGCTATCTGTTTGAGGAGGTGTACGGCGCGCACTCCCGCGGCCGCCCAGGCGGCGACGTCGTGCAGGTCGGAGCCGACATGCACGTGAACTCCCCGCACGCGCAGGCCGGGCCGGCCGACACTGTCGCGTACCAAGGACATGATCTCGGTTGCGCCCATGCCGAACTTGCTGCTGCTTGCGCCGACCGCGAGCTCGGGGAGCGTCTCCGGCTGAACCTGGGGGTTGAGCCGGAACAACACGTCCAACGGCGGTATGTCGCCACGGCCGAGCCCGGTGCGCTCGGCTACTTGGGTCAGCCGAAGCACCTCCGCTGGCGACTCCAGCGCGAGCCAGCGCAATGGGGCGCCGGCAGCGGTCGCTGCCACGGTGTGCTCGAGCTCGGCGTCGGTCTTGCCGATGCCCTCGAACGTCACCGAACGCTCGGCTACGTCGGCCGCGCGCGCCTGAACCCACTCGCCTACCGACACGACGTTCGCGCCCCAACCACGCGCTGCGAGCAGGGAAACGACCGCTGGCAGGTCGTTGGCTTTCAGCGAGTACTGCCGGATCCACGGGTCGGGGAACGCCGCCTCGATCTGTGCGGCGGCCCAACCAACCGAGGCGGCATCTAGCACGTACACCGGTGTGCCGAACTCTCGCGCGGCCCGCACCAACGAAATCCCAAGTGACCCAATCCCACGCGAGCCGGCTAGCTCCTCCCCTAGCATGCCTAGAGTACAACATGATTCAGACTCGATGGTCAAGGAGATATATTGAACTGTTTCAATCAGCCCCAGCGGCCGGCCATTCCGGCTGAGATCATGACGGAGGCAGGAAGGAGGTCGGGGTGAGCGATACGTCGACGCCACCGGCGCTGGGCTTATCAGAGCAGATCCGGCAGCGGCTAGGCGACCTGACGCCGTCGGAGCGGCGGGTCGCGCGTGCGTTGCTCTCCGGGTCACCGACCATGGGGCTGGAGTCCTCGGCCCGGTTGGCGCAGCGCGTCGGCGTCAGCGGCCCGACAGTGAGCCGTTTCGCCAACCGGCTCGGGTTCGACAACTACGCAGCGTTCCAGGGTGCCCTGCGTGCGGATGTCGCCGCCCGGGTGATGTCGCCGGTCGAGGTCTACCGCAGACATGGCGAAACCGGTGTCGACGATCCGCTCGATGCCGCCGGTACGACGCTGGGCGCGGCCGTGACGGCCAGCCTGCGGGGCCTCAGTCTCCACGACTTCGAGCGAGCCACGGCGTACCTCTGCGACAGCCGCCGTCAGGTGATAGCGGTAGGCGGCTGGTTCAGCCACCTGGTGGCCGGCTACTTCGGCGCCATGCTCCGGCAGTTCCGGCCGCGAGTGCGGTGGGTGCCGCCGATGGCGAGCGAACGGACGGCGGCCATCGCGGACGTGGAGAAGAAGGACGTAGCGGTGGTCTTCGATTTCCGTCGATATGAGCGTGACACCGCGGAGTTGGCCCAGGCGTTGCATGATGCCGGTGCCCGGATCGTGCTGTTCACCGATCCGTGGCTCTCGCCGATCGCCGACATCTCCGACGCGGTACTGCCGGCGCAGGTCGTCGGTCCGTCTCCGTTCGAGAGTCTCACTCCGACTCTCGCGGTCGTCGAGACCCTACTGACAGCCGTGGCAGAGGCGCTGGGTGAGGTCGGGGACAGTCGGTTCGAGCACTTCGGCGGCATCGCCGACCGGTGGGTGCGGCCCTGGCCGGTCGAGAACGGTTGAGCGTCAGCGTTGCAAGATAGGGCCATGGCGACAGACATGGCCGACATCCCCGGCGCGAGACTCGTGCACTCTGGCAAGGTGCGAGATCTCTACGAACTCGACGACTCGCGGCTGCTGATGGTCGCATCGGACCGCATCTCGGCCTATGACTTCGTGCTCACGTCGACGATCCCGGACAAGGGCGCGATCTTGACCCAACTGTCGCTGTGGTGGTTCGAACAGCTGGACGAACTGGTGGCCAACCATGTGTTGTCCCGCGACCTGCCCGACTACGTGCCGGTCGAGTTGCGGCGTCGGGCGATGATCTGCGAGCGACTCGACATGTTCCCGGTCGAGTGCGTGGCGCGCGGCTACCTGACCGGGTCCGGCCTGGCGGACTATCACGCGACCGGCTCCGTGTGCGGGATTGACCTGCCCGAGGGGCTCGTCGACGGGTCGCGTCTGCCCGAGCCGATCTTCACCCCGGCCACCAAGGCGGACCTCGGAGACCATGACCAGAACGTCTCGTACGACGCTGTGATTGACGCCGTCGGCGAAGACGTGTCCGCCGAGCTGCGGACCATGACGCTGGTGGTGTACGCGAAGGCTGACGCGATAGCGCGGCGGCAGGGGATCATCGTGGCCGACACCAAGCTGGAGTTCGGCCGGCGCCCAGACGGGACGATCGTGCTCGCCGATGAGGTGCTCACTCCGGATTCCTCACGCTTTTGGCCGGCCGACGACTGGCAGCCGGGGCGGCCACAGGCGTCGTACGACAAACAGATCGTCCGGGACTGGCTGACTTCACCGGCTGCGGGATGGGACCGAGCGTCAGGACAGGCGCCTCCCGCGCTGCCGTCGGCGGTGGTCGAGCAGGCCCGCGCGACCTATGCCGAGGCGTATCGTCGGCTCACCGGCGAGACGTTTTGACCCGCGAAGGAGACGATCGTGTTCAACCTGGCCGCGATGCTCGAAGACAGTGCCCGCAGCGTTCCTGATCTTGACGCGGTGGTTCTTGGTGACACCCGGTTGACCTACGCGCAGATTAACGCCGCCGCCAACCAGGTCGCCAACCTGCTGGTCTCACGCGGGATCAAGCCGGGTGCGAAGGTTGCACTTTCGTGTCCCAATTTGCCTTATTTTCCGATCGTCTACTACGGCATCCTCAAGGCCGGGGCAGTCGTGGTGCCACTGAACGTGCTGTTCAAGGCCCGCGAGGTGGTCTACCACCTGCGTGACTCCGACGCGGTCGCCTACTTTTGTTTCGAGGGCACCTCGGAACTGCCGATGGCCGAGGCGGGCTGGGCGGGGTTTGGTGAGGCCGAAGACTGCCAGCACTTCTTCGTGATTCCGGCGAAGCCGGGCGGTCCTTCGCCGGTCGACGGCGCCGAGAGCTACTTCGACGCGGTGAGCGACCAGCCGGTGACGTTCGACACCTTGGTGACAGCGGCCGACGACACGGCCGTGATCCTGTACACCAGCGGCACGACCGGCCAGCCTAAGGGCGCCGAGCTGTCTCACGCCACGATCGCCTTCAACGTGCTCACCAACCACCGGCTTTTTCAATCCAGCCCGTTCGAGCCGGACGTCCACCTGGTGAGCCTGCCGCTGTTCCATTCGTTCGGTCAGACGGTTCAGCTCAACGCCGGTTTCGGGGTAGGCGCGACGCTCGTCTTGATGCCGCGGTTTGACGCGTCGGAGGCGTTGGCGTTGATGCAGCGGGAGGGGGTCACGTTCTTCGCTGGCGTGCCCACCATGTACTGGGGTCTGCTCGGCGCGCTCACCGATGCTGTTGACGTGGACAAGATTGCCGGCAATCTGCGGCGCGCAGTGTCGGGGGGAGCGTCCTTGCCGGTGGAGATCCTTAAGGAGGTGAAGGACCGTTTCCACGTCCAGATCCTTGAGGGTTATGGACTGTCGGAGACTGCCCCGGTTGCCACGTTCAGCCGGCTCGACCGAGAACCGAGGCCAGGATCGATCGGTACGCCGATCTGGGGGGTGGAGGTCAAACTCATCGACGAGGAGTGGCGCACCGTCGAGGGCGCCGACGAGGTAGGCGAGATTGCCATCCGGGGTCACAACGTCATGAAGGGCTATTACAAACGACCCGACGAGACTGCCGCAGTGATGCAGGACGGCTGGTTCAGATCGGGCGACCTGGCCCGACGCGACTCCGAAGGCAACTACTACATCGTCGACCGAGCCAAGGACATGATCTTGCGGGGCGGGTTCAACGTCTACCCGAGGGAGATAGAGGAGGTGATCTTGGGCCATCCCGACGTCTCGCTGGTAGCCGTGATCGGCGTACCCCACGAGAGGCACGGCGAGGAGATCAAGGCATACGTCATCAAGAACGCGGACGCCCAGATCACCGAGGAGGAGCTGGTGGCCTGGTGCAAGGAGCAGATGGCGTCCTACAAATATCCGCGGATGGTGGAGTTTCGCGACGAGCTGCCGATGACCGCCACCGGCAAGATCTTGAAGCGCGAGCTTACCTGACCCGGCCGGGCGGTGGTTTCGAGACGCTCCCTGCCACTCGCTCGCCACTCGCTCCTGGGCCGACAGCGGTCGGGTGTTGTCTCATGCAGCGGGGCCGGGCGCATTCGCCGGCACCCGGCCCCGCCAACCCCTTAACCCCGTGAGAAGAAGCGGCATCAACTCCCCCGAGCTCATGCTGCCTACGGTGTATCGGTTAGGGGGAGGCTCTCGCCTCCTTTACAGAGATAGACGTCGCGAGCCACGGTTTGGTTGCCTGATTCAGCAGATTCTCCAGATTTGCTCGCCGGCGCGGCGTGCCCACTCAACTAGACTGGCCTGGCGGCTGGCAGCATCGTCGTGTTGATCGTCCTACCAGCCCACCGCAGCACGTCGAAGGAGCAGATGTGGCCCGTGTCGTCGTCGACGTCATGTTGAAGCCGGACATTCTCGACCCCCAGGGCAAGGCGGTGCAAGGCGCGCTGCCACGGCTGGGTTTCGCCGGTGTCACCGGAGTACGCCAGGGCAAGCGGTTCGAGCTCGACATCGAGGGCGACCTCACCGACGAGCGCCTCGAAGAGGTCCGCACGGCGGCTGAGACATTGCTCAGCAACCCAGTCATCGAGGACTACTCCGTGCGGGTGGAGCGCCCTTGAAGATCGGCGTGGTTACCTTCCCCGGCTCCCTCGATGACGTCGATGCGCGTCGCGCTGCGAGCCTGGCCGGTGCTGAGGCGGTCGCGCTCTGGCATGGTGACCATGACCTGCGCGCCGTGGACGCCGTCGTGCTCCCGGGTGGCTTCTCGTACGGCGACTACCTGCGCTGTGGTGCGATCTCGCGGTTCTCGCCGGTGATGAACGAGGTCATTGCCGCGGCTAAGCAGGGGCTTCCGGTGCTGGGGATCTGCAATGGCTTCCAGATCCTCTGTGAGGCTCACCTGCTTCCCGGCGCGCTGATCCGCAACCACCTCCGCAAGTTTGACTGCCGCGACCAGCGGCTGCGGGTCGAAAACGCCGCGACGGCCTGGACGTCTGGATACGCGGCTGGCCACGACATCACCTTGGTGCTGAAGAACGGCGAGGGTGCGTATGTCGCCGAAGAGTCGACGCTTGATCGGCTCGAAGGCGAGGGCCGTGTCGTCGTACGTTATGTCGGCCTCAACCCCAACGGATCGATGCGCGATATCGCGGGGATCGCCAATGAACGCGGCAACGTTGTGGGGCTGATGCCGCACCCTGAGCACGCGGTCGACGAGCTCTGTGGCCCCAGCACCGACGGCTTGGGCTTCTTCACCTCGGTGCTCGACTCGCTGGTCGCGGCCCAGCCGCCGCGCCCACGCGCCATGACCTGATCCGAAAAGCTCACATGTCCCGGGCTTCGTTGACCGGCGGCCGTGAGGTAGCTTCGGCAGGGAACGAGCGCGAAACGTGAGTCGTTCACAATCCGTGGGGACGGATGAAGTCACGCACCCGTCGCCGCACGTGCCAACAACCCTTCCGCAGGGGTGTGGGTCTGTCCGGTTCGCGGACTGATTCAGGAAGGTGTCCAGTCTTGGCACGCAAGAAGAGTCTCTGTTGGCTGTTCGCGGCGTTGGCGATCACCGTGCTCGCCAGCGCTTGCACGGTCAGCTCGTCGCGTCTGCAGTCGGAGAGCAGCCCGAGCTCTGCCTCCCCGTTGCCGACCACCAAGGTAACTCCCACGGCGAAACCCAATATCATTTTCGTGCTGACCGACGATCTATCGTGGAACCTCGTGCGTTTCATGCCGCACGTGCTGCAAATGCAGAAGACCGGTGCCACCTTCAGCAATTACTTCGTCACCGATTCGCTGTGCTGCCCGTCACGTGCGTCGATCTTCACCGGGGAGTTCCCGCATGACACCGGTGTCTACCGCAACAGCGGCACCGACGGGGGATTCTCCGCATTTCAGGCCCACCAGAACGAGACGCACACGTTCGCCACGTCGCTAAGCGCCCAGCACTACCAGACGGCGATGATGGGCAAATACCTGAACAAGTACGACCCCACCGTGCCAGTGGACGGCCAGTTGCCGTACGTCTCTCCGGGCTGGTCGACCTGGGACGTCGCAGACAGGCACGGATACCGCGAGTTTGGCTACACGCTGGCCCAAAACCACCAAGATTTTGCCTATTCAGACCAGGCGAATGCCTACCTCACCGACGTGCTCTCGACCAAGGCGCAGGCCTTCGTCAACCAATCCGCGCAGACCCACCAGCCGTTCATGCTCGAGGTTGCCTCCTTCGCACCGCACGCCCCCTATGTGCCGGCGCCGCGGGACGCCACCAAATTCCCGGGCCTTACTGCGCCGAGGACGCCAGCATTCGCCCATCGGGTCAAGAACGCACCGAATTGGCTCGCCAGCATCCCGCCGCTGAAATCAAAGGACTTCAAGAAGATCAACAGAGACTTCCAAAAGCGTGCGCAGTCGGTGCTCGCGGTGGACGACATGATCGGCCGGCTCCAGGCGGAGGTGCAGGCGCTGGGCCTTTCCCAGAACACCTACTTCGTCTTCAGCTCCGACAATGGCTACCATATGGGCGAGTACAACCTCAGACCGGGTAAGCAGACGGCATTCGACACCGATATCCGAGTGCCACTGATCGTCACCGGCCCGGGAGTCCCAGCTGGCAAGACAATCGGCGCGATGACTCAAAACATCGACCTGGCTCCGACATTCGACCAGCTTGGTGGCGCCACGCCCCCGCCATCGGTCGACGGCAACAGCCTGGTGGCACTCTGGCGCGGGCAACCGCAACCCGACTGGCGCAACGCCGTCCTGGTCGAGCATCATGGGCCGACCAAGGACACTGCCGACCCGGACTACACCGGCCCGCTGTCCGGCAACCCCCCGGGGTACGAAGCGATCAGGACACCGACGTCGCTGTACGTCGAGTACAGCACCGGCGAACGGGAGTATTACAACACCGTGGCCGACCCCTACGAGCTGGACAACATCGCCGCTTCGCTGTCGCCGACGCTGCTTGCCAAGTACCACAAGGCCCTCGTCAAGATGGAGCACTGTCACGGGCAGGCCAGCTGCTGGGCGGCCCAGCACTTCTCGTGAGGGCGAGCGGCGGTATCTTCTCGACATGCCGCAGACCGACCGGGTGAGCACGACAGTCAACACCGGGACAACGCGCATCGACAGTGTTGCCGACGCCCGCGACTTGCCAGATGTCCAGCAGCCATGGTCCGTGTTGGGGCTCAAACCCGCTGAATACGCTCATCTCCGCGAGGTCCTCGGGCGTCGGCCGACGTCGAGTGAGCTGGCGATGTATTCGGTGATGTGGAGCGAGCACTGCTCCTACAAGTCGAGCAAGGTGCACCTTCGCCAGTTCGCCGAGTTGATGACCGAGGCGATGCGTGAACCGCTGATGGTCGGAATCGGCGAGAACGCCGGCGTTGTCGACATCGGCCACGGTTATGCCGTCGCGTTCAAGGTCGAGTCGCACAACCACCCGTCGTACGTCGAGCCCTACCAGGGCGCCGCCACCGGCGTCGGGGGGATCGTTCGCGACATCCTGGCAATGGGCGCCCGCCCGGTGGCGGTCATGGATGCGTTGCGGTTCGGACCGCTAGCTGCCGAGGACACCCAGCGGGTGCTGCCCGGCATCGTTGCGGGGATCGGTGGCTACGGCAACTGTCTTGGCCTGGCGAACATCGGCGGCGAGACCTGCTTCGACCCGTCGTACGCCCGAAACCCGCTCGTCAACGCTTTGTGCATCGGCGTGCTGCGGCACGAGCAAATCCACCTCGCGAAGGCGTCCGGCGTGGGCAACCAAGTGATTTTGTACGGCGCCAAGACGGGCGGCGACGGGATCGGGGGCGTGTCGGTGCTGGCGTCGGAGACGTTCTCGGCCGGGGGCGCCGCCAAGCGGCCCAGCGTGCAGGTCGGCGACCCGTTTATGGAGAAGCTGCTGATTGAGTGCACGCTGGAGCTCTTCGCGGCGAAGCTTGTGGTGGGGATGCAAGACCTCGGAGGTGCGGGCCTGTCGTGTGCCACGTCGGAGCTGGCGAGCGCTGGAGAGGGGGGCATGCAGGTGTGGCTCGATCGGGTCCCGCTGCGAGACACGACGCTGGCACCCGAGGAAATCTTGATGAGTGAGTCGCAAGAGCGCATGATGGCGATCGTCGAGCCGGACAACGTCGAGCCGTTCCTGAAAATCTGCGACAAGTGGGATGTTGACGCGGCCGTCGTCGGCGAAGTCACCGCAACCGGGCGGCTGGTGATCGACTGGCACGGCCAGACGATCGTCGATGTGCCTCCGCGCACGGTGGCCGAAGGGCCGGTCTATCAACGACCGTTCGGCCGCCCTGCGTGGCAAGACACGCTCCAGGCCGACACCGCGGACACATTGACTCGGCCGATGACCGGGGACGAGCTGGCAGAGACGCTGCTGCGGCTGGTGGCATCGCCGAATCTCTGCGACAAGTCGTGGATCACCGATCAGTACGACAGATACGTGCAGGGCAACACGGTGCTCGCCCAGCCGGAGGATTCCGGCGTGGTGCGCGTCGACGAGTCCACGAACCTCGGCGTGGCCGTCTCAACAGACGGCAATGGCCGCTTCACCAAACTCGACCCCTACCGTGGCGCCCAGCTCGCCCTGGCAGAGTCGTACCGGAACGTCGCGACCACCGGTGCCCGACCACTTGCGGTGACCGACTGCCTCAACTTCGGCTCACCGGAGGATCCCGGCGTGATGTGGCAGTTCGCCGAGGCGACCCGTGGTCTCGCCGAGGGATGCCGGGCGTTGGGTATCCCGGTAACCGGCGGCAATGTCAGCTTCTACAACCAGACTGGCGACACCGCGATCCTGCCCACTGCGGTGGTAGCTGTGCTGGGGGTGCTTGACGATGTGAGACGGCGTACGCCGATCGGCTTCCCGGTCGCCGGGCATACCATTCACCTGCTTGGGCTGACCCGCAACGAGTTCGACGGGTCGGAGTGGGCGCACGCAGTGCACGGTCACCTCGGCGGCCACCCTCCGGCCGTCGACCTGGCCGCGGAGCAACGACTCGCCACAGTGCTTATCGAGGCAGCCCGGGCCGGACTGGTGTCGGCAGCCCACGATCTGTCCGATGGTGGGCTGGCGCAGGCGCTTGTCGAGTCGTGTCTGCGTCACGGGGTGGGGGCGGAGGTGATGCTACCGGCCGGCCTGGACGCCTTCGTGGCGCTCTTTTCGGAGTCCGTGGCCCGGGCCATCGTGGCGGTGCCGCCGGACAGCGCCGGCACCTTGGCCGAGTTGTGTGCCGCCTGCGGCGTGCAGCGCACCGAGCTCGGCGTGACCACTGATCCGGGGGACGCCGCGATGCTGAAGGTGCAGGGCCAGTTCGGTGTCCCGATCGCGCAGTTGTGGGCTCTGCGGGCCAGCACGCTGCCGGTCGCCCTCGAGGGCTGAGGTAATGCCCGCCCGCTTGCGCCCGCTGGCTGCCGCCGACATTGCCGCGGTGCTGCAGCGGCTCGACGACGCAGCGGCCGCCGGCGCGGCCGCCGAGCCGGACGACGTACGGCATGCTGTCAAGCACTTCCTCGCCGTGCTCGCCGAGCGGTTCCCCGGCAAGAGCGTAGAGGTGAGGGTGCCGCCCTACTCTGTGGTGCAGTGCGTGCCAGGAGCCCGGCATACCCGCGGCACTCCGCCGGCAGTGGTGGAGGCGGACGCAGCCACCTGGATCGCACTTGCCCGCGGTCGGCTGGCCTTTGGCGACGCCGTGTACGGGGGCAAGCTCAGCGCCTCCGGTGAACGCTCTGATCTCTCCGGTTACCTCCCACTGACCAGCGACTGCCCTCATCAGTGACCGAACGGCGGCGGACCGTTGGGTCGAGGGCGATAGCATCTCGGCATGCCAACCGACCTGCGTGCTGCGCTGGATGATGTCCTGCCCGGGGTGCGGCGAGACTTGGAGGAGCTGGTGCGGATCGAGTCGGTGAGCGCCGACCCGGCCAGGCATGACGAGGTACGCCGGTCCGCTGCGAGGACCGCCGAACTCTTCGAGGCCGAGGGCTTTGGGGTGCGCACCGTCACTGTCGGCGGCGGTCTACCCGCTGTCATCGCCCACAAGGCCGGTCCTTCAGGGTCACCCACTGTGCTGCTCTACGCGCACCACGACGTGCAACCCGAAGGCAGCCACGACGCGTGGGACACCAGCCCCTTTGCACCGACGGAGCGAGGCGCTCGGCTATACGGCCGGGGGGCGGCCGACGACAAGGCCGGTATCGCGGCCCATCTCGCTGCGGTTCGAGCCCACGGCGCCGAGTTGCCGGTCGGGGTGACCGTTTTCGTCGAAGGCGAGGAGGAGGTCGGGTCGGCCACGCTGCCGACCATCCTCAAAGAACACCAAGCGTCGCTGCGCTGTGATGTCATCGTGATCGCCGATTCCGCCAATTGGGACATCGGCACACCGGCGCTCACCACATCACTGCGCGGGCTCGCGGACTGCGTCGTCGAAGTCCGCAGCCTCGAGCATGCGGTGCATTCGGGGATCTGGGGCGGCGTCGCTCCCGACTCCTTGACAGCCCTGTGCCGGCTGCTTGCCACCTTGCACACCGAGGAGGGTGACGTTGCAGTCGAGGGCATCGCATCCGGGAAGGCGGCCGCCCTCGACTACCCAGAGCATCGAGTTCGTGCCGAGGCGGGCATCCTCGACGGTGTCGACTTGATCGGCACCGGGTCGATCGTCGACCGGCTGTGGACGAAGCCGGCAATAGCTGTGATCGCGCTCGACGCCACCCGGGTCGCCGATGCGAGCAACACCCTCATCCCATCGGCACGAGCCAAGATCAGCCTTCGGGTCCCACCCGGGCAGGACGCCGTCGCGGCGCTGAAGCAGCTCAAAGCGCACCTCAACGACCATGCGCCATGGGGGGTTCAGGTCACCGTGACCGATGGTGACACCGGTCAGCCTTACGCCGTGAACGCCAACGGTCCGGCGTACGACGCCGCCCGGGCCGCCTTCGCCGAGGCCTGGGACGGCCAGCAGCCGGTCGACATGGGGATGGGTGGCTCAATCCCGTTTATCGCCCAGTTCGCCGAGATCTTCCCGGAGGCGGCGATCTTGGTGACCGGCGTGGAAGATCCGGACACTCGGGCTCATGGCGCCAACGAGGGCCTACACCTGGCCGAGTTCAAACGGGTCTGCCTCGCCGAGGCGCTGCTGCTGCGCAACGTTGCCGACGCCGTACGCTGATCAGTGGCCGCCGGGTGAGCAACCAAAGCACATCCCGACAAATTCGCAGCGCATCATGTCGGACACGCGAGGCGCCGAATAGGTTCTCGTCCGACCGAGCCCCTAGACTGTGCCGGTGCCACGAGGAGACGGGCTGCTGACCCACGACCTTGATCCACACGAGCGCGGGCCCCAAGACGCATGCGGCGTCTTCGGTGTCTGGGCCCCCGGCGAGGAAGTCGCCAAACTCACCTACTTCGGGCTTTATGCCCTTCAGCACCGCGGCCAAGAGTCAGCCGGCATCGCGGTCGGCAACGGCAGAAAAATCCTTGTCTACAAGGACATGGGCCTAGTCTCACAGGTTTTCGACGAGCCCACTCTCAACTCGCTCAAAGGTCACCTGGCGATCGGACATTCGCGTTACTCCACCACCGGGTCGAGCACGTGGCACAACGCGCAGCCGACGTTTCGGCCCACCCCCACCGGCTCCATCGCGCTCGGCCACAACGGCAACCTGACCAACACCGGCGAGCTTGCCAAGCGCGTCGATGAGCTTGGCGTTCTCAACGGTCAGCTCGAGCTTCCGCGCCACACCAGCGAAGCGTCCACCGACACCGACCTGGTCACCGCGCTGCTCGCTTCTCATCCGGATGGCACGATCGAGCAGGCAGCCGTCGAGGTCTTGCCCACGATCAGGGGCGCGTATTGCTTCGTGTTCATGGACCAGGGCACCTTGTACGCCGCCCGTGACCCGCAGGGCATCCGGCCCCTCGTGCTGGGGCGTCTCGAACGTGGCTGGGTGGTCGCGTCGGAGACGGCGGCTCTCGACATCGTGGGCGCCACGTTCGTCCGCGAAGTCGAGCCCGGCGAGTTGCTGGCGATCGACGAAGACGGACTTCGCACACAGTGCTTCGCCGCGGCCAAGCCCAAAGGATGCCTGTTCGAGTTCGTCTACCTGGCGCGGCCGGACACGTTGATCAGCGGTCAACGGGTTCAGTCCGTGCGCGCGGAGATCGGTCGCCGGCTGGCTCGGGAGTTCCCGGTCGAGGCAGACCTGGTTATCCCCGTCCCGGAGTCCGGCACACCCGCCGCCATCGGGTATGCCGATGAGAGCAAGATCCCTTATGGCCAGGGCTTCGTAAAGAACTCCTATGTCGGCCGTACGTTCATCCAGCCCAGCGACACGATCCGCCAACTCGGCATCCGGCTCAAACTCAACCCCCTGCGCGACGTGGTCGAGGGCAAGCGGCTCGTCGTCGTCGACGACTCGATAGTGAGAGGCAACACCCAGCGCGCCCAGGTGCGGATGCTGCGTGAGGCCGGTGCCACGCAGGTGCATGTGCGCATCGGCAGCCCGCCGGTGAAGTGGCCGTGCTTTTACGGCATCGACTTCGCCACCAGGGCCGAGCTCATCGCCAACGGTATGACCGTCGACGAGATCTGCCGCTCGATCGGAGCCGATTCGGTCGGCTACGTGTCGCTCGACGGCCTGATCGAGGCGACCGGGGTCGAGAAGGACGATCTGTGTCGCGCCTGTTTCGATGGCGTCTACCCCGTCGACCTGCCGGATCCACAGTTGCTTGGCAAACATCTGCTCGAGACCGAGCTCGATCAGCCACTCGGCCCCGATGGCCTCGTCAGCAGCCTGACCGGCGTCGGCGCCGTCGATTCGCTCAGCCGTCCCTGAAGCGTCGTACGACGAGGAGTGCGCCGATGCCCGACCAGACCACCTACGCCGCCGCGGGCGTGTCCGTCGAAGCGGGTGATCGGGCGGTCTCCCTGATGCGGGAGTGGGTCGAGGAGTCCCGACGCCCAGAGGTAGTAGGAGGCATCGGCGGCTTCGCCGGACTCTTCGACGCGAGCGCCCTCAAGGGCTACGCCCGGCCGTTGCTGGCGACCAGCGCCGACGGTGTCGGCACCAAGGTGGCTATCGCCCAACGGCTCGGCAAGCACGACACCATCGGCTTCGACCTCGTCGCGATGCTCGTCGACGACCTGGTGGTGTGCGGCGCTGAGCCGCTGTTCCTGACCGACTACATCGCCTGCGGGAGGGTGGTGCCCGAGCGCATCGTCGAGATCGTCAGTGGCATCGCCCGTGCGTGTGTCGTGGCCGGTTGCGCGCTCCTGGGCGGCGAGACAGCCGAGCACCCCGGCCTGATGGCCGTGGACGACTACGACCTGGCCGGCTCCACAACCGGCGTTGTCGAAGCCGACAACCTGCTCGGGGCCGACCGCGTGCGCGCCGGTGACGCGCTTATCGCCCTTGGCTCATCTGGCCTGCACGCCAACGGCTACTCGTTGGTGAGACACGTGTTCTCCACCCGCGCGGGCTGGTCGCTCGACCGGCACCTCGACGATCTCGGCCGCACCTTGGGGCAGGAGCTTCTCGAGCCCACCCGGATCTACGCGCTGCCGTGCCTGGAGCTGGCTCGGCGTACGCAGACTCATGCCATGTCACACATCACCGGGGGAGGCCTGGCGACGAACCTCGCCCGGGTGCTTCCCGCCGATGTCAGCGCGGTCGTCGACCGGCGCACCTGGACGCCGCAGCCGATCTTCGATCTTGTCCAGCGTGCTGGTGACCTGGCCATTGACGACGTGGAGCGGACACTGAACATGGGCGTGGGGATGATCGCAGCCACGGCGTCTTCAGACGTTGACGCGGCATTGGACTTGCTCCGGCTGGTGGAGATCCCGGCCTGGGTGTGCGGCGAGATCGTCGCTCAGCCCGGGGGGAACGTTCGACTGACCGGGTCGTACGCCGACTGAGAGCCCGCGCCGAGAGGGAGTCGTCCGGGTTTCGCCGACTGAGAGCCCGCGCCGAGAGGGAGTCGTCCGGGTTTCGCCGAGGATGATGTGTATCGAAGTGGGCAGGCGGGTATCGTGGTGCTCACGACAGAACCAGGGACAGACCGGGCACCTTTGGTGACCCCGGCTAAGACGTGCGAGGGGGTCGACCCTATGGGGCGCGGCCGTGCTAAGGCGAAGCAGACCAAGGTTGCCCGCGAGTTGAAGTACCGCGAGTTCAACACGGACTTCAACGAATTGCAGCGCGAGCTCCACGGTGGGGACGGTGAGCCTCACTCGTCACGCCGTTCCGACGATGTCGGCGGCACCGATGAGGCGGATGACCCCTATGCCGATTTGTACGACGACCGGTCCTAGCCTTCTAGCTGGCTCACGCCCGGCGAGGTTTCAGCCCAGCCAAATGCCGCGTAGTCGGCCAATGTCGGCGATCCGGCGCTCCGCGATCCGATCGGCGGCTACTGCGGTGGTGATGCCTTCGGCGGCCGCCACCTCGAAGACCTGCTTGGTCGTCTCGTAGATCTTGCTGGCTCGCGCCTTAGCTCGGTCGAAGGCGAAGCCCTCGAGCTCGTCGGCCACCTGCACCAAGCCGCCCGAGTTGACGCAATAGTCGGGGGCGTAGCGGATCCCGCGGCTCTCCAGCACGTCCTCGATGCCGGGATGCGCCAGCTGGTTGTTGGCCGCGCCACAGACCACTTTGGCCTTGAGGAGTTGTACGGTCTCGTCGTTGACGGCATCGCCTAGCGCACACGGCGCGTAGACATCGAGATCGGAGGCGACAAGCTCATCGGTGTCGGTGACGTGCTCGACCTCGGGATGGGCGGCGCGTACGCGCGTCACGGCCGGCTCGTAGACGTCGGTAATGACAATCTCCGCGCCGTCTTCGATCAGGTGCTCCACCAGGTGGTGGCCAACCTTGCCCACCCCGGCCACCCCGACCCGCCGCCCATGCAGGGTCGGCGCACCCCAGGTCACTTCGGCGGCGGCGCGCATGCCCTGGAAGACGCCGAAAGCGGTCAGCACGCTGGAGTCGCCAGCGCCGCCATGCTCGACGGTGCGGCCGGTGACGAAGTCGCACTCACGCGCGACGTAGTCCATGTCCTCGCTGAACGTGCCGACGTCGCAGGCGGTGTAGTAGCGGCCATTCAGCGACTGAACGAACCGTCCGTAGGCGCGCAAGAGTGCCTCGGACTTGTCTCGATGTGGATCACCAATGATCACCGCCTTTCCACCCCCAAGGTCAAGCCCGGCCAGGGATGCCTTGTAGGCCATCCCTTTGGACAGGTTCAGCACATCATGCAAGGCGTCACCCTCGCCGGCGTACGGAAAGAAGCGGGTGCCACCCAGCGCCGGACCGAGCGCGGTGGAGAAAATCGCGATGATCGCCTTGAGCCCGCTCGGCTCGTCATGACAAAACACCACCTGCTCATGGCCGGTGCCTTGACCAAAGACGGTGAACGCTGAGGTGTCGATCACGAGGTGACTCTTCCTTTGCCGATTGGTGATCCGGCCCGGTGGTGCGGCATGGTGTGCTGACACGATATGCCCCACCGTTGCCCTCTCGGTGACTGGTCGGCGCCGGGGAGCTGTCGGCGCGTGCTGAAACGCGGCCTTGCTGGATCGGCTAGGCTTTGCAGCCTAGTGACCGATTTATGCCGCTGTGCGGGCTTGTGTTCAGTGGTCGCATGAGGGGTCTCGGAGCGTGATGCCGGACGATCGGCGTCTCTCGTGACGAGAAGGGGAATCGACGCACTGTATTCCCAGGCGGTGCGGTCAGGCGCATGGACGACAGAAGGAAGACGCGATGAACACCCGGCCCACCGATACTGAAACTCTGCTCACTCCCGCTGAGGTGGCGGCGATGTTTCGCGTCGACCCCAAGACGGTGACTCGTTGGGCCAAGGCGGGCAAGCTGAGCTCCATTCGCACCCTTGGCGGTCACCGCCGTTACCGCGAGTCGGAAGTGCGTCAGCTGCTCGGCGGCATACCACGGCAACGTCAGCCTGAGGGCTAAGCCAAGAGCCCGCACTCGACTGAGCTGGGCATCAGCTCAGCAGGATGATCGTTACGCCCCCGACCGGTGCTCGGGCAAGCCGCCCATCTGAGGTAAGTAGGGGGCGCTGCATTGCGCCGGCTGTCGCAAGGTAGAACGCGTCACTGATGCGAACGGACCGACGTAACTCCCAGATCGACGACGCCACCAGCCCAGTATCGACTCGCTCGACGGTGAGCCCAGCCCAGTCGGCACTGCCGCGATCCGCTTCCGCCTGTGTGAGAGTGCCCGCACGCTCAAGCCGGGCGATGGCGGACAGCACCTCAAGATCGATGATCTGCGGCGCGTAGAGAGTTTGACCCTCCATGGCTCGCAATGCGGGCTCTCGCAGCCGCGTTGATAGCAGCGCGTCGACCGCTGCGCTGGCGTCGAGGACCAGGCTCACTCGCGGTCGAACCGGTGGTCGGGATCGAGGTCGGCTCGCACGCTTCGTACGACGGCGGCGCTGTCCATGTCCCGCGCCGGCTCGCCGCGCGACCGCACGATGCTGATCCATTCGTCGACGCTGGGGCGTTCCAGCTCCCTGCGCAGCGTCCGGGTAACCCATTCCGACATCGTGACGCGTTCGCTCTTGGCCCGGGCGGCGAGTTTGGCGTGCAGATCATCTGGAAGGTTCTTCACTTGCAGCGTGCTCACAGCATGACACTAGCATGCAAAGGGCATGCCAAGATGACGATGCACCGTTGATCAACCTTGCTTCCTCTGCTCGCGTAAGGGGTGAGTAGATGCTTGCGGTGGAAAGTCTGAGAGAGTAGTTTCGAGAGATGTCTCTCACGAATCGCATGGGTGATCTGGTGGTCACCGACCCGCAGGCCATGCGGGCGTTGGCCCACCCGGTCCGGCTGGCCGCACTCTCGTACCTGCAGCGGCACGGCCCCGCCACCGCAACCCAGCTATCTGAACACGTCGGCGCGAGTCCCTCGGTGACTAGCTGGCATCTGCGGCATCTGGCCAGTTTCGGGCTGGTGACCGATGCCGACGCTTCCGAGGTCGGCGGTGACCGGCGACAGCGGTGGTGGAAGGCGAAGGCCCGCGGGTTCTCGTTGCAGATGGGTGACGATCGGGAGTCGCAGGCCGCCGGCCGGATGCTTGTCAACGAGTTGTTCTCGACCGCGCAAGAGCAGACGCGGCAGTGGCTGGCCGAGACGGAACCCGACCTGGAGCCGGTCTGGCGCCGACTCGCCGGGCCGTCCAACACCCGCATCGTCCTCGCACATGCCGAGCTCGACGAGCTCGAGGAACGGATCGACGATCTGCTCGCGGAGTACGTTCACCGCGAGCCAGCGGCGGCACCGGACGGTGCGCGGTTGGTGCGGGTGCTGCGCTACTTCTTGCCACCGGGTCCGACATGAGCCGCACCGCGGCGGCGGTAGAACGGCCGGCTTCGTTATGGAAACATCGCGGCTTCACCGCGTTTTGGGCCGGTGAGACCGTCTCACAATTCGGCGACCGGGTCACCGAGCTAGCGCTGCCCTTGATCGCGGTCGTCACGTTGACGGCCACCTCGACCCAGGTTGGTCTGCTGACCGCTGCGGTGTGGGTCCCGAATCTGCTCTCGCTCCTTGTCGGGTCCTGGGTCGACCAGCTGACACACAAGAAGTCGGTGCTCGTGACCGCCGACCTGGTGCGAGCCGCGACTCTGGTCAGCCTGCCGGTCGCGCATTGGTTCGGCGTGGTAACCCTGGGACAGCTGTTCGCCGTCGCCCTGCTGTCGGGCGCCGGCCAGGTGTTGTTCTCCACCGCTTACCCGTCGTTCTTCGTCGGCTTGGTCGAGCGCTCGCAGTACATCGACGCGAACAGCAAGCTCAACACCAGCCGGTCGGCGTCGTTCGTGGCCGGACCTGCCGTCGGTGGCTTCTTGATTCAGGTTCTGACGGCCCCGGTGGCCGTGCTTGTCGACTCACTTTCGTTCGTGGTCTCTGCCATCCTGATCGGGAAGGTCCGCGTTGTCGCCACTGCGCCGGAGAAGACCGGAACCTCACTGCTGGCCAACGCGCGGGCCGGGCTGTCCTACGTGCTGCGCGAACCCTATTTGCGAGCGGGTCTAGGTTGCGTCACCACCGTGAACTTCTTCAGCTTCTTGGCCACCGCGCTGATCGTATTGTTTGCCAGCCGCACTCTCGGGCTGCCGGCAGGGATGATCGGGCTGGCGTTCGGGGTCGGCGCCGTCGGAGGGCTGGTCGGCGCGGTGCTCGCGCCACGACTGTCGCGCCGATTCGGTGTTGGTCCGATGATCGTTGCCGGTGCGATTCTCTTCCCCGCCCCCACCGCGGCTATCGCGTTCGCCGGCGGATCACGCTGGGTCGCCGCCGCCGTGCTCGCAGGCGCCGAACTGGTCTCCAGCGTGGGCGTGATGTTGCTTGACATCAACCTGAACTCCGTGAAGACCGCCGTGATCCCGGACCGGTTGCGCAGCCGGGTCGCCGGCACGTTCGGCACGATCAACTACGGCGTACGGCCCCTCGGCGCGGTGGTAGGCGGCGTCCTCGGCGGCTGGGTTGGGCTACGCCCCACGCTAATTCTCGCCGCGATAGGCGGCAGCCTGTGCTTCTTGTGGCTGCTCCCGTCACCCATCCCCAGGTTGCGCAGCCTCGACGACATCGCCACTCCAGATCGACTAGAGGCGGCCACTCAACTGGATTGACGTCCGTGTGCACGCTCGACCACGTCACGGAAGGTGTTGACGGTGATGGTGAAGTGTTGTCTGGACACGCGTCCGGCCTCGTCCACGTCCCGCCGCACGATGGCCTCGCAGATTGCTTCGTGGTCGCGCAGCGTGTTGAGAAACTCGCAGCGATCGGCACTCTCGGTGGTGTGCCAGGGCTCGAACGGGAACGCCAGGCTTGTGCCGGCCAAGAGGCTGCGGCTGAGCGCGAAGAGCTGGGGATTGCCGGTCGCTTCGAGCACGGCGCGGTGGAAGGCGGAGTCCGCGAGTTGCTCGTCATGCGGCGTCTCCGCCTTAGCAAAGATGCTCAAGGCGTTGCGGATGGTTCGGAAGTCCCCGGGTGTCCCCCGTTCGGCCGCCGTGCGGCCCACCAGGTCTTCGATGAGTCCACGCAGGTCGAGCAGCTGCTGGAACTCTGGCCACCGCGGCACCAGGGTGCGGCGTACCGCCTCTGCCGACGCTTCGCCCCAGCTACGGCACACATAGCTGCCGCCCAGCCGACCGCGGCGTACCTCGATGACCCCGACAGCTTCCAGCCGCGCGATGGCCTCCCGGATTGAGGTCCGGGTGACTTCCAAAGTGGCCGCGAGTTGCCGCTCCGTCGGTAGTCGGTCTCCGGGGAGGTAGTCGCCCATCGCGATTGCCGTCATCAACCGATCCGCCACTTCGCTCGACGCGGTAGGACGCTTGATGGGGCTGAGCAGCGGGGTGGGCGCGGCCTCGTCCAGCAAGCTTCCCAACAGCCGGGAGATGCCGTCAGCCGGCGGTGACGTGGGTGTGGCGTTGATCTCGCTCTTGAGGGATGGCGGTCGTGGTCCCGTCACGACGCACTCCTATTCCTACCGCCTCGCCGACCCGGGGTCTTGCGCAGACGGGCCAGATCGACAGGCAACAAATGGTCTAAAGGTCTTGTGATGTGTCCATAACCGGGATCAGACTAACGGAAGATGTCCCGCACCGATCCGGGACGCATTGGAGTGAGCATGCCGATTCCAGAGCCGACAACCGAAGGCACTGTGGACTTCGGCGCCTGGCAGACCTGGTACCGGATCTCGGGATCGCTCGCGTCGGAGTCGACTCCCTTGGTGGTGCTGCACGGCGGCCCCGGAGCGGCGCACGACTACACGCTGCGAATCGCTCGGCTCGCCGAGCACGGCCGCCAGGTTGTCCACTACGACCAGCTCGGGATCGGTCGGTCCACGCATCTGCCGGATCGAGGTGCGGATTTCTGGACCGTGCAGCTCTTCCTCGACGAGCTGGACAATCTGCTGTCCCGCCTTCACATCGCCGACCGCTACCATCTCCTCGGACAGTCGTGGGGTGGAATGTTGGCGGCCGAGCACGCGGTACGTCGTCCCGCCGGCCTGCGAAGTCTGGTAATCGCTGATTCGCCCGCCTCGATGGAGCTTTGGCGTTCCGAGACGGCGCGCCTCGTTGAGCTGCTGCCTTCCGACGTACAGCAAGCCCTGTCGCGCCACGAGCAGGCTGGCACCACGGATCATCCCGATTACCAGAGTGCCACCGACGTGTTCAACGCACACTTCGTCTGCCGAGTGGTTCCCAACCCGCCGGAGGTCGTGGCCACCTACGCCGCCATCGAAGCGGATCCGACGGTTTATCACACGATGAACGGGCCGAACGAGTTCCACGTCACCGGGTCATTGCGGGACTGGAGCATCGTTGAACGCGCTAACCGGGTCAACGTCCCCACGCTGCTGATCAATGGCCGATACGACGAAGCGACCACCGCCACGATGCAACCCTTCTCAGACCACATCGAAGGAGCGCGGTGGGAGGTCTTCGAAGAGTCCAGCCACATGCCGCACGTCGAAGAAGAGGAGCGCTATCTCGACATCGTCGGCAAGTTCCTGGACGGAAACGAGAGAGCGGAGTGACTTCCATGGGTCGACGCAGCGCTGTCTTGACGGCGGCGTTAGCCGCGATCACCTTGATCTTGACTGCGGCCTGCAGTGGCGGCGGAGGCGCTACGTCACCGGGCACCACTGGGTCGTCCAGCGGCTCCTCGGGTGGGGCTTTCCAGCCGGCGCACCAGGGCGGGGTGCTGCATCTGGTCGCCCAAGCCGCCGGCGGCACTCTCGACCCGCAGGTCAACTACACGTTGCAATATTGGCAGCTCTACCAGACCGTTTATGACGGGCCCTCGCCGGCGGAGTGACCGCGGATGCCAAGACGAACACCGTGACCTTCCACCTCACTCATGCCGACGCCGAGTTCGAGGACCAGCTTGCGGTGCCGTTCGGTTCGATCCTGCCTGCGAACGCGCCTGCGCAAGATGCCGGCACCACTCCGATACCCGGGACCGGCCCGTACTACTTCGCCAGCTACAACCCGAACCGCGCCCTTGTGTTGAAGCGCAATCCGCACTTCCACGTCTGGTCATCGGCAGCCGCGCCCCAGGGCTATCCGGACGAGATAGACATGACCTTCGGTCTGTCCGTGGAGGCGGAAGTGACCGCGGTCGAGAACGGGACCGCCGACTGGATGTTCGACCCGCCCCCGCCAGATCGGCTCACTGAGATCTCGAACCAGTACGCCAGCCAGGCTCACGTCAACTCGCTTACCGCCTTCTGGTATCTGGCGATGAACACCAACAGCCCCCGTTCAACAGCCTGATGGCCCGGCAGGCGATCAACTGGGCGGTTGATCGCAACGCGATTGTCAAGCTGTACGGCGGCTCGCTTCTCGCCCAGCCCGTGTGCACCATCTTGCCGCCGAACTTCCCCGGGCACGTGAACTTCTGTGACTACACGACGGGCGGTGGGAGCACCTGGAAGGGGCCGGACCTCGCAAAGGCGAAGGCCCTCGTCAAAGCCTCCGGGACAGCCGGTCAGTCAGTGGGGATCGTAGTCTCAAATGACACGGTCAACTTGTCGATTGGACAGTATCTGCAAAGTCTGCTCAACCAGATCGGCTACCATGCGACGCTCAAACCGTTGTCGGGGAACATCCAGTTCAGCTATATCCAAAACACCAACAACCACGTGCAGTTGAGCCTGTCCTCGTGGTATCAGGACTACCCGGCCGCGTCGGACTTCCTCCAGGTTCTGCTGTCGTGCAGCTCGTTCCACCCCGGCAGCGACAGCTCCATCAACATCTCCGGCTACTGCAACCCCGGCATCGACGCCATGATGGCCAACGCCGAGAACAAGGAGGTGACCGACCCGGCGGCGGCAAATCCATTGTGGGGCAAGGTTGACATGGCCTTCATGAAACAGGCCCCGGTTGCTCCGTTGATCACGCCCAAACTGCTCGACTTCGTCTCGAAGCGAGTCGGCAACTACCAGTTCAGTCTGCAGTTCTACATGCTCGTCGATCAGCTCTGGGTGCAGTAAGGGATGGCATGGCTGCGCAAGCCTCAACGACGCCGGCGGGGGCTACGTGCCGTTCAGCAGCGATCCCCTGCAATGGGCTTTGCACATGTTGTTCCGTGGCTGACCTTGGCTGTCCTCTACGCCGGCATTTATGCCCGGATCCTGCGAAGCGAGCTCGTCACAGCTCTCAACGAGGACTACGTGCGCACTACCCGCGCCAAGGGGCTCTCCGAACGACGGATCATGTGGCGGCACGCCCTGCGGTGCTCGCTGATCCCCGTCGTGTCATTGTTCGGCCTCGACTTCGGTTCGCTGGTGGGCGGAGCCGCTTTGCTCACCGAAGTCGTGTTCGGCCTTCCCGGGGTCGGATACCTGACGTACACCTCCTTGCAGAACCTGGATCTGCCGGTGATTATGGGGTGCGTTCTCTACGCGGCGTTCTTCGTCGTGTTGGCCAACGCCGTCGTCGACATGCTCTATGCGTGGCTGGATCCTCGAGTGCGGAGAGTGCGCCATGTCTGAGAGCCTGGACATGTCGACCAGCATGGCCGCCGAGCCAGCGGCTCACGGCGACTTGCTGCTGGACGTCCACGACTTGGACGTGCGGTTTCGCACCCGTCGCGGGGTGGTGCACGCCGTCAACGGGCTTTCTCTGACGGTTGCGCCCGGCGAGGTGCTCGGCATCGTGGGTGAGTCGGGGTCGGGTAAGAGCGTGGCGATGTACTCCATGCTGGGCTTGAATCGCAACCCCAATGTGGAGATAGCCGGTCGCGCCCTGTTCCGCGGGAACGACTTGATCTCACTCGATGATCACGGTTTGCGTCGACTGCGGGGCAGCCAGATCGCGATGATCTTTCAGGACCCGATGACTGCGCTGACCCCCGTTTACAAGGTCGGATGGCAGATTTCCGAGCAGCTACGCGCGCATCAGAAGATGTCGCGACGGGAGGCCCGGGCGCGCTCGGTTGACCTGCTTGCCGAGGTTGGCATCCCCGACCCCCGTCACCGAGTCGACAACTATCCGCATGAGTTCTCCGGCGGTATGCGCCAGCGCGTCATGATCGCCATGGCGCTGTCCTGCGACCCAAGCCTGCTCATCGCGGACGAGCCGACCACAGCGCTGGACGTCACGACGCAGGCCCAAATTCTTGACCTGATTCGTCGGTTGCGTGACGATCACGGGACCTCGGTGGTCCTGATCACGCACGACATGGGAGTCATCTCTGAGATCGCCGACCGGGTCGTCGTGATGTACGCCGGCCGCGCGGTGGAGGCTGGCCCGCGATCGGATTTGATCCGCAAACCTCGGCACCCCTACACCTGGGGGCTCATCGGCGCGATCCCGCGGCCCGGGATGCGTGGGAGGAGGCTCGCCACAATCTCCGGCTTGCCGGTCTCGCCTATCAACCTTCCCGTCGGGTGTCCGTTTGGACCCCGCTGCCCGTTTCGCTTCGAGGCATGCGACGAGGATCCCCCGCTGACCGGTCGGCGCCATCTGGACGCCTGCTGGTTGCCCGATGAGGATCGAGATGTCCTGCGGGCGAAGACGTACGCCGGCGATGCGGGCGAAACCGGTGCCGTCGATGGAGGCGAGAGTGACTAAGTCACAGCGGCCGGTGTTGTTGGAGGCCGAGAACGTGTCCAAGAACTTTGTGCAACGCTCGGCGGGTCGCCACGCCGTGGTGAGAGCCGTGACAGGAGTCTCGCTGCGGGTGCATGCCGGGGAGACGCTGGGGATCGTCGGTGAGTCCGGCTGCGGAAAGTCAACCCTGGGGCGCTGCTTAGTGCGCCTTACCGACCTCAGTGGCGGTCGCGTCATCTTCGAGGGCACCGACATCACGACCATGTCGCGGCGACGGCTACGGCCGATGAGGCGTCGACTCCAATGGATCTTCCAGGATCCCTACGCGTCATTGAACCCACGCCGACGAGTCGGGAGGATCGTCGCAGAACCGATGCGGATCCACCGGGTCTCCAAGCGCGCGGAAACGGACGCAAGGGTGGCAGAGCTGTTCGAGCTCGTCCACCTCGACCCGTCCTGGATGGACCGCTATCCGCACGAGTTCTCCGGAGGGCAACGCCAGCGGATCGGGATCGCCCGGGCGCTGGCTCTCAATCCAAGCGTGTTGGTAGCGGACGAGCCTGTTTCAGCACTCGACGTCTCCGTCCAGGCTCAGGTGCTCAACCTGCTCCAGGAGCTCCAGTCCCAATTGAGCCTGACCTACGTCTTCATCGCACACGACCTAGGTGTGGGGGAGCACGTGTCTGACCGGGTCGGCGTCATGTACCTCGGCGAGCTCGTCGAGTTGGCAGACGCGAGCGCGATCTACTCCGCTCCGATGCATCCTTACACCGAGGTGCTGTTGTCGTCGGTCCCACAAGTAGACAGCGAGGTTCGTCCCAAGCGGGAGCGGATCATCGTGACTGGAGATGTGCCGAATCCGATCAATAAGCCGCCCGGATGCCCATTCCATCCGCGCTGTCCGGCGGCGCAGGCCCGTTGCCAAACAGAACACCCGGTCCTCACCGAACTATTGCCCGGACGGTTCGTTTCCTGCCACTATCCGGCCAATCTCGTCGCCGCTGCGAAGCTCGCAGCCAACACAGTCGCCCCTACATCGCCTGGGTGACCGAACCTCGTGGGATGCACGCCGGTGCAGATCGCCGAACGTTGTCTTACGTTGCCGACCACCTGTAGACGGCACTCGAATTCGCTGGCCGATCCGTCGCACAGCGACCAGACTGCACACATGAGCTCTGTGATCCAGAACATCTGCGTCGACTGCGCCAGTCCCTACGCTTTGGCCCAGTTCTGGAGCCAGGTCCTCGACCTGCCAGTTCACCCCGACAACGAGCCTGACGATGAGGAGGTTGGCGTGCCACTTGCCGAGGGCCGCGAGTTGCTCTTCATCAAGGTCCCCGAACCCAAGACGGTCAAGAACCGGCTGCACCTATGTCTTCGACCGCAGCAGTCGCGCGATTTGGAGGTCGACCGTCTGATCGGCATCGGCGCGACGATGGTCGACGACCGGCGCAAACCAGACGGCTCCGGGTGGGCGGTGCTGGCAGACCCGGAGCGCAACGAGTTCTGCGTGCTCCGGTCCCACGGTGGTTGAGGAGGCGAGGTGGGCGCTGTCGCGACCGTCCGGCAAAATGGTGCTGTGCTGTGGCCCGTCTTGGTGGACGCTGAGCCGATGTCTCCCCCGTGGAAGATCGGCGACCAAGTCAGTGGCATGTTGGCATGGGTGGATGAGCCGCTCGCGCGCATCAGTGTTGTGCACGATGTCGAGTTCGCGGCCCGGCCACTGTTTCGCGACGAGACTCTGGTCGGGCAGCTGCTGTCCCGCGGGTCGCTGACCGTGTTGCGCTGCAACCACGCCGAGGAGGGTGTGCTCCGGCTTAACGGTTGCCTGGCTTACGACCGGTACATGTGTCAGGAGGCGGCCTGCTGCCGACCGTCGGCGTCGTACGCGAGGTGCGGGCGATCGCCGAGCTACACGATCGCGGCTCGGACCGGTGGGTACGCCGACCAGGTGTGGTGCGGACACGCGTCGTGCCCGACACGTCGGTGGAGCATCTACGCGACGAGCCGCCGCGGGCAACTGGCAATCTGCGCTTCGTCGCCGAGGGCGAGTATTTGCGCGAGTTCGGGCATCTGCTACCCGCCCAGCAGTGGAAAGCCGTCGGGTTCCTGGTCAAACTGGAAGTCCCCTGACATCACTGGTCGGCAACAGCACCGGGCCGGCCGGCGCCCGCGGCCCACTCGGGTAGGCTTTCAGCCCACAGCAGTGAACATGTCGAGGAGGTGAGACCCATTACCGCCAGATCAGGCCGGGTGCCCTCGCCTCGCGGCCGCGCGGTCCATCCCGTGTAGGTGACCCAGAGCGCCCTTCGCGTCACGAAAGGCTCTCATGTCGGCTCGCCGATCATCCTGCTCTCAATCCACCATCGTCGCTAGGCTTCGAGCTGCTGGCTGCGTCTTCGCGGAGGACGAGGCCCGACTGCTCGTCTCCGCAGCACGGACGGATGCCGAGCTCGCTGCCATGGTGGAGAGGCGGACCTCGGGGCTTCCCCTCGAGCACGTCCTCGGCTGGGCGGAGTTCTGCGGCCTGCGGATAGCGGTCGGCCCCGGCGTGTTCGTGCCGCGCCGGCGTACCGAGTTCCTCGTCCACCAGGCCGTCGCTCTCATGCGGCAGGCCGGTGTTCCCGCAGGGCGGGGCCGCGTGTGGCAACCGAGGGTTGTCGTGGACCTGTGCTGCGGCTCGGGCGCGGTGGGCACCGCGCTGGTCGCGGCGCTTGGCGCGGTCGAGTTGTACGCCGTCGACGTCGATCCCGCCGCAGTGTCGTGGGCACGCCGCAACGTCACCGCGGTCGGCGGTCAGGTATACGAAGGTGACCTCTACGACCCGCTGCCATCGATGCTGCAGGGGCGCGTCGACGTACTGCTCGCCAACGCGCCCTACGTGCCCACCGAAGCGGTCGCGCTGATGCCCCCCGAGGCCCGCCTACACGAGCCGCGGGTGGCACTCGACGGTGGCGTGGACGGTCTGGACGTCCTGCGGCGTGTGAGCGCCGGTGCGCCACTGTGGCTGGCACCCGGTGGCCACCTACTGGTCGAGACGAGCGAGCGTCAAGCCCCGCGAGCCGTCGAAGCCTTCACCCGTCATGGGCTGACCACGGGGGTCGCCAGTTGTGAACAGCTGAATGCCACTGTCGTGATCGGCACCAAGCCGGTCCCTGACGGTGTACCGGGCTGCGAAGGTTGTTTCCCCAACGACGAGTGTGGTGGATCAGCCAGCACATCGGGACCCATTGATGAGCCGTAGGCGTTGGCAAAACGGCCCCGCACTCCCGCACGCCTAAGTGCCGATGCATGACGGTAAGCAGCTGGCCACGCGGTGCACGTCGGCCATTGGTCCCCTATTGCTTGACGACGTCAGGGGGGTGCGGCATCACGAGCACAAGCCCCAGGTAGGTGCGTCGTAGTCCGGCGTCAGAACCGTGAGCGGCGGCCTCTGGACTCTGCTCCCTCTGTGCCGCCTCGCGCCCATGCTTTGACCACCGCTGCAACAGGTCCACGACCTCGGCGTCCACTCTCTTCGCTTCGGCCTTGGTCAGGTACATAGGCACGTCGTGGATGCTGCGAATCTCGTCTCGGACCCCTTCGATGTTGAAGAATCGGTCAATTAGCGCGTGCCACCAGGCAACCGAATGTTGCTTGAAGATCTCGAGCGCTGCCTTGCCTCCGCGCTCGCCCTCGATCTCATCGAAGCTGATGGCGAGGCCTTGGTCGGAGGCGCGCCACCAACGTTGCCGCTTGTCGGTAGCCAGCTCAGGCGCGGCCTCAATGACGCCGTACTTGCTGAGCATGCCGAGATGGAAGCTGACGGAGTTCACCGGCTGCCCGACGGCGGCCGCGAGACGGGAGACCGTGCTCGCGCCTCGAGCGTGCAGCTCGTAGAGCAGCGCCCCGCGCAGTGGGTGCGCGACGGCGCGCAGAATTCGCGCATCGGCGGCGACAACTTGGTTGACCATGAGTGAAGTCTAGGCGCCAACAACGAATATTGCGCAAGTTCGCTTGACTAAAGGTCAACATTCATTGCACAACAGATATTGTGGAAGTTGCGGCCGACTTGGCTGGCCTAACAGGCGGCTCCTCTCCGACGCTATGCCGCTGGCCGACCCTTCGGTCACACCCGGCACTCGTTGACTTTGCCATCGCGCCAAGGGTCACCCCCCATCGTGGGGCGCTCGAGCAAGCGGGCTCCAGCGAGTGACCGGCAAGAGCAGTCCCAGGGCCGGGCCCGGGTCCCCAACCGACCGATCGTCAGGCGATACCAGCGGCCAGGCTGCCGAGACGGGCACCGGGGAAGGCGCGATCGCCATGCCGTCCTCGCTGTGGCGAAACCGTGACTTCATGGCGCTTTGGAGTGGCGAACTGGTCTCCGATCTCGGCAGTTCAATGAGCTTCTTCTTGTTCCCGATCCTCGGATACGCGCTGACCGGCTCCGCGACTCAGGCCGCCCTCGCTGGGGCGGCGTACACACTTGGCACAGTGGTGATGGGCCTGCCTGCCGGTGTTTGGGTCGACAGGTGCAACCGTCGAGCGGTGATGATCGCGTCCAATGTCGCCGGCTCAATGCTGTACGCCAGTCTGGCGGTGGCTACGCTATTGCACCACTTGGCGTTGCCACAGCTGCTGCTGACCGCGTTGATCACCGGGGTCGTTGGCCGGTTCCTCTCACCCGCCGAAACCGCGGCCATCAAGTCGGTGGTCCCGCGCGAACAGCTGCCGACCGCCTTCAGTCAAAACCAAGCTCGCCAGCATATGGCCAGCCTTGTCGGTCCGCCGCTGGGCGGGGCACTCTTCGGTGTCCTGCGGTGGATCCCCTTCCTGATGGACGCCGTGAGCTTCCTCTTGCCCGCCCTTGCGATCGGCCGCATCAAGACCCCTCTGCCGGCGCCCAAGCGCGCGGACCAGGGCTCGATGCGCGCGGACATCGGCGAAGGGCTTCGCTTTCTGTCGTCATCGGCGGTGTTGCGAGCGATTGTCGTCTTCGCGGGTTTGGTGAACTTTGCTTCAGGCGCTTTCTTTATCGTGTTGACCTTGAAATTGCTGAGCGCCGGCATCCACCCAGCCGCGATCGGGCTCATTGAAGCCTTCGGAGCTGTCGCCGGGATCGGCGGTGCAATAGTCGCGCCAGCACTGATCAACCGGGTTCCGACCGGATCCCTGTCGATCATGGTCGGCGTGGCGGTTGCTGTCGCGGTTATCCCGATGGCGTTCACCAACAGCGTGGTAACGATCGGGCTGCTGCTCGCTGTCGCGCTATTCCTGCTGCCGGCGGGCAACGCGTCCATCTCCTCCTATCTCGTTGCCATCACCTCCGACCAGCTTCAAGGCAGAGTCGGCTCGGCGCTGAACTTTGCCGCAACCCTGTTGTCGCCCGCAGCACCGATTGTCGGCGGCTTGCTATTCACGGAATTGGGCGGCGGTCGAGCGATGCTTGCGATGGCAGCCATCCTGAGTCTCAGCGTGCTGCCGCTCGTCGTGAGCCAGGACATGCGGCGGCTGGGGCCGCCGCATACGTGATCGACCAACCTGATTAGGCCAGGGGCGGATCAGGTCTGTGGCTGGGCGATGTTGATCATCCACGGAACGCCGAACTGGTCCACGCACATACCAAACTCATCGCCCCACATCTGCTTTTCCAGGGGGACCGACACGGTGCCGCCGGCGGACAGTTTCTCCCAGTAGCCGCGCAGGTCGTCGGCGTCGTCTCCGCTCAGGCTCACCGCGATGTTGTTCCCCTGGCTGTGTTCCATCCCAGTCGGAGTGTCGGCGCCCATGAGGGTGAATCCGCGATCAGTCTCGAGCATGCCGTGCATGATCTTGTCGGCATCGGGGGAGTCCTGCGCGCCGGCTTCACCGAAGGTGTTGAGGTTCAAGGTGCCGCCAAAGACCCCCTTGTAGAACTCCATGGCTTGCCGCGCGTTGTCGGTAAAACTGACATAAGGGTTGAGACGAGTTGCCACCGGATGCTCCTTCGTTGTGGTTGACAGTCCTCGCACACTAACGCGCGGCGCCGACAATGGCGAGACCGATCCCCGGTCGTTAGGAGGCTGTGGATGATCGACCTAGCGTGGTCTGTTCCCGGCATCATTGGGAGACGTGACCGAGAAGAGGCACGATGGGCATGGTGACGACGCTGCCACCTGGTCGACCGCTTCGATGTACCAGAGGTTGAAGCCCGAGATCACCATGGCGAGCACAGCGGCCCAGCGAGCCGCTTTGTCCGAATGTGAACGTGCTCTGACCGCCCTCCTGCTCTGACCCGCCCAGAGTCGGACAAGAGGGTCGTCAAGCAGCCTCAAGGTCGGTAGCGGCGAAGTCCTCGCCAACGAAGAGCAGTGGCTCGTCCGCCAGCCGGGCGACGGCGTACGTTTGGCAGTCGCCGAAGTTCAGCTGTGCGGGGTGTCTTCCTCGACCATAGCGTTGGAACGCGTTCAGCGCCTCACGCCAATGCTCCCCACCAAAGGCGACCTCGGCTATCTCAAACTCGTCGATCAGTCGCGTCACTAGGGGACGCGCATCGGTGCGAAGGCGGCCCGTCAAAACGATGCCGAGCTCAACGAGCGTCGGCGTACCGATGCCCGTGTGGCTTGCGGAGGCCAAGGTGTGGATTAGGCCATCCGAACCGGGCTCCTTCATCGTGATGGCGACCAGGGCCGAGGAGTCGACAATCACACGCCGCCAGGCCCGTAACCGAGGATCGCATCCTCTTCCGCACGGTCAAGCCGGCGGCCCAGTTGGGCGGCCGGCACGGTGGGCCAGATCTCTCAGGCACTGCCAGTGCCTCGCACAACGGAGTTGGTTCATGTAGGTCGGCAGCCGCACTCAGCGACACAGGATCTACCCCCCCACCACGCGCATCTCACGGTGTCTCGTCCAGTCGAAGGTTGCGAGGGATCGCCCGGTCTGGCCTGGGCTTCGCAAGGTAGGTCTGGTTGGCGCACGCGCAAGTCGTCCAGACATAGGTTGCAGAATCGATGCGTGCGCCCTCTTGGCTCCCCGGCAGGCGCGCTGGTCCGACGCAGGACCTGCGACTGGTCGAAGATGATCGATCTGGTAGACACTGTGAATGACGGGCGCTGCGAGGTCTGGGGAGCGATTGGGCGACTGCCCCGGCTTCGTGATCTTCTGGTCGGCAGCGACTGTCTCAGGATTCGGCACCTACGTCACGACGCTTGCGATCCAGGTCCTGGTGGTCGTGATTTTACACGAGGGCGCCGCAGGGGTTGGCCTGGTCAGCGCGGCGCGCTGGCTTCCCTATCTTCTGTTCGGTTTGATAGCCGGCGTCCTGGTGGATCGCTCCCGCCGCCGCCCGCTGCTGGTCACGACCGACCTGGGGCGAGGCGTCCTGCTGATCGGCATACCGCTGTTGGCGCTCACCCATCACCTGACGATCCTCGTGCTGATGGCGTTCATGGTCGTGTTCGGCGCGATGTCGCTCGTCAACGACGCGGCCTCGCAGTCGTTCGTCCCTCGTCTGGTCCCGGCCAAACTGCTCACGCCCGCCCATGCCCGACTTGATCAGAGCGACGCCGTCGCCCAGACTTCCGGCCCGGCACTCGCCGGTGGCCTGGTGTCGCTGCTCACCGCGCCCTGGGCAGTACTCGTCGACGCTGCGAGCTACCTCGTTTCCGGATTGCTTCTGCTGCGCGTCCAGGTGGTGGAGCCTACCGCGCGCCGGGTGTCACTGGGCGGCATTCGAACCGAAGCCGCCGAAGGACTGCGCTGGGTGTACCGGCATCGGACTCTGCGACCGTTTGCGCTTGGCACGCACGCGTGGTTCGTCTGCAACGCCGTCGCCAGCGCTGTCCTGCCGCCGTTCGCGCTGCGAACCCTTCATCTGAGTGCATTCGGCTTCGGTGTCCTGATTGCGGTCGGTGGACTCGGCGGCCTCTTGGGTGCGCTTGTCGCGACGTCGCTCGGCCGTCGCTTCGGCGCAGGACATGTCATCATAGCCGGCACCATCGGTGAAGCCGTCGCATTCGTTATGGTTGCCGCGAGCGTCAGTGATTGGCCCGGCTGGGTTCTGTTCGGCGCCGGGGAACTCCTGCTCGGCTTCGCCATGGGGACCACCAACGCGAACGAGATGGGATACAGACAGTCGATAACCCCCGACCATCTGCAGGGCCGCATGAACGCCACGATGCGCTCGATCAATCGCGCCATGATCGTGATCGGCGCACCGCTGGGTGGCCTGCTGGCCGACGCGTTCGGCTTCCGCACGATGCTGCTGGCTGCCGCCGGTGGTCTCCTGCTCGTCGCGGTCGGATTTGGAGTAAGCCCATTCCGGCACGCCAGCCTCACCGACACGGTAGCCGGGCCCGGCACCGAGACGTCCACTGTATGAGCTTGTGACAGCACAATGCAGGTGCCGCGGCTAGCTGTGCTCGTGTCCATCGTGGGCCGAATCGTGGTCCGGTGGACCCAAATCGTCGCAGTGATGCCGTCCATCGGAGTCGACCACTCGCGTATCAGGACCGGCCTGATGTAGCAGTGGTGCAGGATAGCGCCACCGCCCCGTCGCGTGCGGCCGAACCAGAGCGCGCCGCGGTCGTGTCTGTCTTGGCTCTGCTTGCTGGTGCTCGGCGTCCGGCTTCCGCCGTGCTGCCGAGTGTCGGGGAAGGTCTTGTCCGGTCGGCTGGGTGAACGCGAGCCGTCGAACTTCATCCAGTGCGCTACCGCGTCGCCACCTTTGGGCGGCCGGTACAGAGCCGGTGACCAGCCTTACTCGCATCCGGAAGGGTCTGACCCGATGATGAGCGGGCCCTCCGACAGCTTCTGAGACCAATCGTCAACGACGCATACTCTCCGTTTGTCGCAAGCCCATCGCTTTGGCTGCCCTGGTCAGAAACGTCACTAGGATCAGCCACACAGCACTTTGGCGTGCGCCATGGACGAAGGGTCGCGATCGTGGAGTTGGCCGAGCTTGAAAGGGGCCAGCATGTGGTGGGGATTCGGTCTGACGGCCCGGTAGGGGTTCTGGCGGTCGAGCGCACCGGAGACTCGGCGTGCACGGTGACATTCCGCGCGCTCGATGGCAGCGTCGGCGAGGTGATGGTGTTCCCCGAGGACGCTGCGAAGCTGTCGCTCGCCAAGCTCTACGTCGCCTTCGACGCCGATGGTGAGCTGTTCCGGCTGGCGGCCGAGGCGTCTCGCATCAAAGATGCGGCTCAGTTCGACCCGATGCTGGCGGTCTGCACGAGCCTGATCGACCCGTTGCCGCATCAGATCAAGGCGGTGTACGGCGAGCTGCTGCCGCGCACCCCGTTGCGGTTCCTGCTTGCCGACGATCCGGGCGCCGGCAAGACGATCATGGCCGGCCTCTACATCAAGGAGCTTAAGCTCCGCGGTGATCTCAACCGCTGCGTCGTCGTACCGGGCGGCCTGGTTGAGCAGTGGCAAGACGAGCTGCTCGCCAAGTTCGGGCTGTCGTTCGAGATTTTGACCCGAGACATGGTCCACACCACCATCGAATCCACGGTGTTCGACAAGCACCCGTTGCTGCTCGTGAAGATGGACCAAGTGGCCCGCGACCACGACCTTCTCGGCGAGCTGCGCAACTCCCGGTGGGATCTGGCCATCGTCGACGAGGCGCACCGCATGTCGGCGCACTACTACGGCTCGGAGCTCAAACGCACGAAGCGATTCGAGCTGGGCCGGTGTTGGCCGACGTGTCACGGCACTTCCTGCTGATGACCGCCACACCGCACGTCGGCAGCGAGGCCAACTTCCAGGCGTTCCTCACCCTGCTCGACAAGGACCGGTACGTCGGCCAGTACCGCGCGGGTCACCACAAGGTCAACACCGACGGTGTGATGCGCCGGATGGTCAAGGAGGAGTTGCTCACGTTCGACGGTAAGCTGCTCTTCCCGGACGTGAGTCCGCTCACCGGCACTGCCGCCCTCGGACGGTCGGACCCATTCGTCGCACAGGCGACACGCCAATGCGGCACGACCGACCTCACCCGCGCCGCCTGCGCCGCATGGCGATCGGCGAATTCAGGCGGTCGTCGCAACGAGGGGTGATTCGGGGTCCAACAGTAGGTGCTGCATCGCTTGCGCGGGTGTGATGCCGCCGAGGGTCTTGCGTGGCCGGTCGTTGAGTTCGGTGGCCACCT
>JBPCQA010000021.1:0-80356 GCA_050998615.1 Nocardioidaceae bacterium | reverse complement strand
TCCACGGTCTCCGGGTTGGCGGCACAGACCGCCGCCGAGCTGCAGGACGCTGGTTGGCAGGTCGTCGGGACTGACAACTGGTACGGCAACATCCCCGCGACGACGGTCTACTTCCCCGATCGGTTGCCGGAGTAGGCCGAGCTGCTGGCTCGCGACCTCGGGATCGCGCGTGTGCTGCCGGCGGTGAGCCCGATGCGTTTCGACCGTCTCACGGTGATCCTCACCGCTGCGGCATGACGGGTTGGGTGCCCACCACCCTCCAGGGGCGCCGCGGCTGGGACCAGCTGCTGGCCGAACCGGCCGCTGCGTTGCTGGCGTTCGACTTCGACGGCACGCTGTCACCGATCGTGGACAACCCCGAGCAGGCATACGTTCATCCCGCTGCCGTCGCGGTCCTGGCTCGCCTCGGACCGGCGGTCGGCACGGTCGCGGTGATCACCGGGCGACCGGTCGAGACCGTGCTGCGGCTCGCGCCGGTGGCGGGCGTGCCGGGGCTGCAGACGTTGGTGGTGCTCGGCCAGTACGGCGTAGAGCGCTGGGACGCGATCACCGGCGAGGTCGAGTCGCCACCGGCGCCTCCAGGTGTGGCGCAGGTCCGGGCGGCATTTCCGGACCTGCTTGCCCGACTGGGACTTGGCGGCGCTCGCATCGAGGACAAGGGACGCGCTGTTGCCGTGCACGTGCGTGAGCTCCCGGATCCGGAGGAGTCGCTCGCGCGGCTGCAGGAGCCGGTCTCCCGGCTCGCCGCGACGCACGGGCTGAGCGTCGAGCCTGGCAGGCTCGTGCTCGAGCTGCGAGCACCCGGCATGGACAAGGGCCGGGCGCTGCGGGCGCTCGTACGCGAGCGAGGTGCCCGCTGCGTCGTCTACGCTGGCGACGACCTCGGCGACCTCGCGGCCTACGACGAGGTCGACGCGATGCGGGACTCCGGTCTGGCCGGCATCCTGGTGTGCTCCGCGTCGGCGGAGCAGGGCGCCGTGGCCGAGCGCGCCGACGTGGTGGTCACTGGCCCGGACGGCCTGGTCGGCTGGCTGGAGCGGCTTGCCGATCGGCTCGGCGTCTGAGCGACCCGGTCAGTCGCGTGTCACGAAGACCGGCTTGCGCGGCGCGACATCTGGCTCCGGCGGCCCCTCACGACGGAAGCCCTGCACGTGGAACCACGCGTCGCCCTTGTCCGACCCCAGGCACCGTTGCGGCAGCCGGTAGATGACCTTGCTCTTGGGGCCGGGGAACGCACGGACGACCTTGGCGGGACAATGAACCCGGTGGTAGGGCGCTGCCCGCCGCTTCTGAGTGAAGCGCCACAACCGGACCCGGATCGTGTCGTCCTCGTAGCTGCGGTAGCGCGCGAGCTCGTACGCCCGCGCTCCCTTCCGGCCGACGTCGACGATGACGCCGGCGCCGAGATTTGGCCTGTGCGGGTGGTGCCCCATGTCCCGGTAGTGGACCGCCACGCGGATCCGTCGGCCACCGTTGTCGAAACGGACGCGGGTGATGTCGTTGGCGGCGCTGCTGTCACCGCGCTTGTCGTGGACTGTGCGCGTCGCGGCCTGCGCCGACGGCACCGAGGTGGTCACGAACAGTGCGGACGCAGCGATGCCCGCTGCCAGGAGTCGTCGCGGGTGCGGGACGTGTGCGCTCATGCGGCCCCATGCCAAGTGATCGGATGGGCGGTCAGGAGGTGAGATGCCGGAACTCACCGACAAGTTCACGGCCGGTAGCCGCCGTCGGCGAGCCCGGCGAGCAGCTCGAACGGGTTCACCGCCGCGTCGTCACCGGTGAGAACCCGGCTCGTCAGTGCAGCGCCGAGGTAGAGCGGGAGGAACGCCGGTCCGAGCACGGCCCACTGGGTGCTGTGCCGTGCCTCGTGGGCGCGCAACCGGGGGCGGCGCCGGAGCTCGCTGGCATCGTGACGCGTCACCAGCACGTTTCCCACGGTGAAGTGGCGATGAGAGGCAATACCGCGGTAGCGCGTCGCGGTCCAGATGCCGTCGCCCTGCAGGGCCACTGTGGCCCGACCGGCACGGGCGATCAGCAGTCCCGCCGCAGTGCTGCCGTTGGCCCAGTTGAGCACCTCCCGCAGTCGCTGCGCCCGCGTCATGGTGGCCAGCATCGCCTCAGCCGAGCCCGTGCGCTAGCCTCACGACACTCATCACGAGGGGCAGAGGGACACGGCCCGACGAAGCCCCGGCAACCGCGCAACGGTCTTGGCGCCCCACAGGCTCGCGAGGCCCCGTTGCACACGGTGCTACATCCGTCCTGCGGCGAGAGCCGGCGCAGGGAAGATGAGAGGAGGCCTCGTGACCACGACCGTGTACCCGCACCCCACCCCAGCTGCTGACGGCGAGCCGCGTCCCGGTGCGTTCGGCAACGCCACCGACCTGGTCTGCCGGGCCTGTGGCGCCCGGCAGCCGCTCGGCCCCTCGTACGCCTGCGATGAGTGCTTCGGGCCGTTGGAGGTGGCGTATGACTTCCCGTCCGTCAGCCGGGAGCATATCGGGGCCGGACCGCCGAGCATCTGGCGCTACGCCGCGCTGCTGCCCGTTCCCGCGGACGTGGCGTCGTTTCGCACCACCGACCCGGGCTGGACCCGACTGCTCCGCGCCGACAACCTGGCGCGCGAGCTCGGTATGCGGACGTTGTGGGTGAAGGACGACTCGGGCAACCCGACGCACTCCTTCAAGGACCGGGTGGTCGCGGTCGCACTCGTGGCTGCCCGCCAGCTCGGTCTGCGGGTGCTGGCCTGTCCGTCTACGGGCAACCTCGCCAACGCGGTCGCTGCGGCTGCTGCCCGCGCCGGCATGCCCAGCGTCGTCGTGATCCCGCACGACCTGGAGCGGGCGAAGGTCCTCACGACCGCGGTCTACGGCGGGACGCTTGTCGCGGTGCGCGGCAGCTATGACGACGCGAACCGGCTGGCCGTCGAGATCGCGGGAGAGCACCCCGACTGGGCCTTCGTCAACGTCAACGTCCGGCCCTACTACGCCGAGGGCTCCAAGACGCTCGGCTACGAGGTGGCAGAGCAGCTGGGTTGGCGCTTGCCGGAACAGGTCGTGATCCCGGTGGCCTCGGGGGCGCAGCTGACCAAGGTCGACAAGGGGTTCCGCGAGCTGGTCCGATTGGGTCTGGTGGAGCCGCACGACTACCGCGTCTTCGGCGCCCAGGCCACCGGCTGCTCGCCGGTCGCCGCGGCGTTCCGCGCAGGTCGCGACGTCGTCTCGCCGGTGCGGCCCGACACGATCGCGAAGTCACTGGCGATCGGCAACCCGGCGGACGGGCCCTACGTGCTCGACGTCTGCCGGCGCACCGGAGGCGCAGTGGAGGACGTCAGCGACGACGAGATCAGGGAGGGGATCGCGCTGCTCGCCCGCACCGAAGGGGTGTTCGCGGAGACCGCCGGTGGCGTCACCGTGGCCACCCTGCGCAAGCTGCTGGCGACGGGGCGGCTCGACCCGGACGCGGAGACGGTGGTGTTCAACACCGGGGAGGGGCTCAAGACGCTCGACGCGGTCACTGACCTGGCGGGTCGGGCTGTCACGATCGAGCCGACGTATGCCGCGTTCCGCGCGGCCGGGCTGGGATGAGAGGACTGCCATGGGCGTGACCGTGCGGGTGCCGACGATCCTGCGCTCCTACACCGGCGGCGAGTCGCAGGTTGCCGCCGACGGCGACACCCTGGCGGACCTGCTCGACTCCCTCGACGCGGCGTACCCCGGCATCAAGGGCCGCATCGTCGACGAGCAGGGACAGCTGCGCCGCTTCGTGAACGTCTACGTAGGCAACGACGACGTGCGCTTCGCCGACGGGCTGGGGACGGCGACACCGGAGGGGTCGACCGTCTCGGTCATCCCCGCGGTCGCCGGCGGCTGACCCCGCGGCTTACTCGGCGATGCCGCGGGTGAGCAGCACCGCGGTGACGAAGGTGCGATAGAGACGTGCGGGGTCGTCGTCGGCCATGGATACGGTCACCTCGTCCACGCGATCGACACCGCGGAGCCAGGTGGACATCTCGGCGAGATCGGCGTTGCGCCAGCGCACCTCCAACGTCGCTGGCAGGCTGATCGCAGGCGCGGCCAACTCCCCGAGCCGCTCCAGCGCCCGACGGGCGGCCGCCTCGATGCGGGCGCGCGCGAGCTCGGGGTGCAGTGACTCCGCGGCGAAGCGGCTGACCGAATGGTTGACGACCGCCTGCTCGACGCCCGGACAGAACGGTGCAGCCTCAGCGGCGGTGACCTCGTCGCCGGTCACCAGCGCCACCGGCCCCCCGTGACTCAGCGCCACCGGCACCCCGTGACCCAGCGCCACCAGGGCGTTGATGCCTGCCTCACCCGCAACGACGCCGTTGACCCGCACCTCGGCGATCGCCCGCGGGTTGTAGGTGTGCGACAGCGTCGAGCTCGGATCGCCCATGGAGCCGTGGTAGCTGACGAAGAACACGGCGTCGAACGTCGCGTCGAGTCCCTGCATCATGTAGAGCGGCTTGTGCTTGCCAGACAGGTATGGCGCCTGGGCGTGTAGCTGCTGCGGCGGCAGGTTCGCCATCGACGAGTGGGAGTCGTTGACGAGGAACCCGGTGGCGCCGGCGGCACAGGCACCGTCGATGGCGGCGTTGACCTCGCCGAGCAACAGCTCGCGCCCGCTCTCGTACGCCGATTCGCCCGGCAGGCATTGCGACCAGTCGACGATGCCGGCGGTGCCCTCCACGTCGGAGGAGATGACACCTTCATGCGCTGATCCTCCCCCAATGGCACATAAGCGCCCCCGTGCGGGCGGGACCGGCGCGCTGCGCCCCATTTCGTGGGCTGCTCGCTTGCACTCGGGCATGTCGAGTGCTAAACACGGTGTTGTCACTCTCACCAAGAGAGTGACAACCAAGGACCGGGCTCGATGAGGCCCCAGCGCCGAGGCGGGAAGGGACCGCGCAGGCAGGGGCCGTCCGTCGCGGGCATCACCCCGGACCATCCACTTCGACGCTGAGGAATCGCGGAGAATGCCGAAGACCATTGCGTTCAACGAGGACGCCCGCCGGGCACTCGAGCGGGGTATGAACACCCTCGCCGATGCCGTCAAGGTGACGCTCGGGCCCAAGGGCCGCAACGTCGTCCTAGAGAAGAAGTGGGGCGCACCGACGATCACCAACGACGGTGTGTCCATTGCCAAGGAAATCGAGCTCGAAGACCCGTACGAGAAGATCGGCGCCGAGCTCGTCAAGGAAGTCGCCAAAAAGACCGACGACGTGGCCGGTGACGGCACCACGACGGCGACTGTGCTCGCCCAAGCGATGGTTCGTGAAGGTCTGCGCAACGTCGCCGCCGGCGCGAACCCGATGGCGCTCAAGCGCGGCATCGAGGCTGCTGTCGAGTCTGTCATCGAGCAGCTCTTCGCCGCCGCGAAGGACGTCGAGACCAAGGAACAGATCGCTGCCACCGCCGGCATTTCCGCCGGGGACTCCAGCGTCGGCGAGATCATCGCCGAGGCCATGGACAAGGTCGGCAAGGAAGGCGTCATCACCGTCGAGGAAAGCAACACTTTCGGGCTCGAGCTCGAGCTCACCGAGGGTATGCGCTTCGACAAGGGCTACATCTCGCCGTACTTCGTGACCGACACCGAGCGCATGGAGGCCGTCCTGGACGACCCCTACGTCCTCGTGGTCAACTCGAAGATCTCGGCAGTCAAGGACCTGTTGCCGGTCTTGGAGAAGGTCATGCAGTCGGGCAAGGCGCTGCTGATCATCGCCGAGGACATCGAGGGCGAGGCGCTGGCCACCATCGTTGTCAACAAGATCCGCGGCACGTTCAAGTCGGTGGCCGTCAAGGCTCCTGGCTTCGGTGACCGCCGCAAGGCCATGCTCGGCGACATCGCGATCCTCACCGGCGGCCAGGTCATCAGCGAGGAAGTCGGACTCAAACTCGAGTCGACGGACATCTCCCTGCTCGGCCAGGCCCGCAAGGTCGTCGTCACCAAGGACGAGACGACGATCGTCGAGGGCTCCGGTGACACCGACCAGATCCAGGGTCGCGTCAACCAGATCCGCACCGAGATCGACAACTCCGACTCCGACTACGACCGCGAGAAGCTGCAAGAGCGGCTCGCCAAGTTGGCCGGCGGTGTCGCAGTGATCAAGGTCGGTGCAGCCACCGAGGTGGAGCTCAAGGAGCGCAAGCACCGCATCGAGGACGCCGTTCGCAACGCGAAGGCCGCCGTCGAAGAGGGCATCGTCGCCGGTGGCGGCGTGGCCTTGGCGCAGGCGGCAACCGTCGCGTTCGAAAAGCTCGAGCTCGAAGGTGATGAGGCCACCGGCGCAGCCATCGTCAAGTTCGCCGCCGAGGCTCCGCTGAAGCGAATCGCGATCAACGCCGGGCTCGAGGGCGGGGTTGTGGCCGAGAAGGTCCGCAACCTGCCAGCCGGTCACGGTCTCGACGCGTCCAATGGTGAGTACGTCGACATGCTGTCGGTCGGTATCAACGACCCGGTCAAGGTGACCCGCTCTGCACTGCAGAATGCCGCCTCGATCGCCGCGTTGTTCCTCACCACCGAGGCCGTCGTCGCAGACAAGCCCGAGAAGGCATCTGCTGGTGCCGGTGCCCCCGACATGGGCGGCGGCATGGGCGGCATGGACTTCTGACCTAGAGGTCCTACCTCGAGCCAGCGTCAACGGCTCATGCAAAACGCGCAAGATGGCCCCGACCAAAGATTTGGTCGGGGCCATCTTGTTAGAGTCCGGTTCTTTAGCACCCGGGCCGCGTAGAGCCCGCGCGGATAGGGAGTCGCCGGGCTCGCGGCCCCTCGCATCCCGGCTGGCTGCGTTCTCGTCGGTCAGCGCACCCCCGGTGCGCCTCCCTCCTCGGCCTGGCCATCCGGGCGCGAAGGACCCGCTCTCTTTCCGACGCCCCTATCTGCGCGGGCTCTTGGATGCTGCGAATGTCGGTGTGAGCGGGTAGACCTAGGGCATGAGCGATCAGCTTCCCAACCTCGACCACCTCGACCTCCGTCCGCTGGCGGGCAGTGAGCGCCCCCCGGTCGACCAGCCAGACACGTCGCTCGAGCCGCTGGATCCTGCTGTCCGGATCGAGCTGACGCTGGTCTTGCGGCGCAGGGCCGAGCTGCCCGACACCACCGGGGCAGACCCACTGCCTCGCGAGGAGTTCGCAGCGTCGTACGGCGCCGACCCCGCCGACGTCGAGCTCGTCAAGTCGACGCTGACCGACCTGGGCGTCGACATCGTCAGCGCCGACCAGGCCGCCCGGCTGATGCACGTAGCGGGCAGTGTCAGAGCGCTCGGCCTCGTCTTCGGCACGTCGGTGCAGCGGGCCACCACCCGACAGGCTGACGGGAAGTCGGTCAGTTCTCGTCGCCGAGCCGGAGGTCTGAGCGTCCCCGCGGCACTCGATGGCGTTGTCACGGCAGTGCTCGGGCTCGACGACCGACCGCAAGCCAGGACCCTGCTTCGCGTGGCCGCCCCAGGGTCGGTGACCAAGAGCTACACGCCGCTCCAGCTCGCGAGCATCTACAGCTTCCCGCCGCAGACCGACGGCAGTGGCCAGACCATCGCGATCATCGAGCTCGGCGGCGGCTTCGATCGGGCCGACCTGGACACCTATTTCGGTGGGCTCGGCATCACCGGCCCCACGGTGACCGCGGTTGGTGTCGACGGCGCGGCCAACAATCCAGGGCAAGACCCGCAAGGTGCCGACGGCGAGGTGCTGCTAGACATTGAGGTGGCGGGGGCGCTCGCTCCAAGCGCCGCCATCATCGTCTACTTTGCCCCCAACACCGATGCCGGATTCCTCGACGCGGTCAGCCAGGCGGCCCACGCCAACCCGGTGCCGACGGCGCTCAGCATCAGCTGGGGTCAAAGCGAGGACGCCTGGACAGGTCAGGCGCGCACCGCGCTCGACCAGGCGTTCGCCGACGCGGCCGCGCTCGGCGTCACCGTGACGGCTGCCGCCGGGGACGACGGCTCCGCCGATCGCGCCACCGACGGGAAGGTGCATGTCGACTTCCCAGCCTCCAGCCCGCATGCGCTGGCCTGTGGGGGCACCCATCTGGACGCGGACGCGACGTCTGGGGCGGTGACGACCGAGACGGTGTGGAACAACGGCGTCGGCCAGGGCGCCACTGGTGGCGGGGTGAGCGACGTGTTCGCGCTGCCCACGTGGCAGCAGAGCGCAGGTGTCCCAACTGCGTCGGGGAGTGGGGGACGCGGGGTGCCGGACGTGGCTGCGGATGCCGACCCACGAACCGGCTACCAGGTGCGAGTCGACGGCAACGACGAGGTCATCGGTGGCACCAGCGCGGTTTCGCCGCTTTGGGCGGCGCTGGTCGCCAGGTTGGTGCAGGCCACCGGCAAGAAGCTCGGCCTACTGCAACCCACGTTGTACGCCGGCGTGACAGCCGGTCAGGTCGCCTCGGGTTTCCGGGACATCACCCAAGGCGACAACGGCGCCTACTCGGCCGGTCCGGGCTGGGATCCGTGCACCGGCCTGGGCGTGCCGGACGGCGTACAACTGCTGCAAACGATTAAGAGCCTGCGCAGATAGGGATCACCGGGCGCGTCTGGATCCCCCACGTAGGCTGTCAGTATGTGGTGGATCCTGTTGATAATCGTGGTCGTCGCGGTGGCGGCCTACACGTTTCGGACGCAAATCTTGGCCAAGCTGCTCGGGCAGCCTGAGTCTCGGGTGCAGCGAGCCCTGGAGCGACGCAAGCACCAATAAGAGCTCGCTCTAAGCCGAGCCGTCCTGACAGGCCAGCAGCTCCTCGGCTATCTGGCCGCGAGACGCTGCTCGATGCGTTGCACTTTGCTGGTGAGCTGGCCGTCGTGGCCGGGTAACGTGCACTAGCGATCCTTGGGCGCTAGGTTGGCAGAGGAGGCATCGATGTCCCAGCGGCACGACGACGTGTACGTCTTCGACGGGCACAACGACCTGCCGTGGGCGATGCGCACCCAGTACGGCTACGACTTCGACCGGGCAGACCTCTGCACGGTGGTTTCGGATCTCGACACCGACATGCCCCGGCTGCGCGCCGGCAACGTTGGTGCGCAGTTTTGGTCCGTCTTCGTCCCGTGCTCGCTGGCAGGTGATGCCGCTGTTACTGCCACGCTTGAGCAGATCGACTTCGTGCACGCGATGGTGGCGCGTTATCCCAACGAGCTCGCGCTGGCGACTACGCCATCCGAGGTGGAGTTCGCCGTGAACGCCGGGCATATCGCCTCGTTGCTCGGCATCGAGGGTGGCCATAGCATCGACAACTCGTTGGGCACGTTGCGGATGATGCACTCGCTGGGTGTCCGTTACATGACCTTGACCCATAACGAGAATGTGCCCTGGGCCGACTCCGCGACGGACGTGGCCGCGGTCGGCGGTCTCACGGACTTTGGCCGGGACGTGGTGCGGGAGATGAACCGGATCGGCATGTTCGTGGACTTGAGCCATGTGTCCGCGGACGTAATGCGCGACGCGTTGGATGCGACATCCGCGCCGGTGATCTTCAGCCACAGCTGTGCGAGGGCGGTGTGTGACATCAACCGCAACGTCCCCGATGACGTACTCGCCCAACTGCCAGGCAACGGCGGCGTCTGCATGGTCGCGTTCGTGCCGATGTTCGTCTCCCAGGGCGTTGCCGACTGGTACGCCGAGTGCCTCGACATGGCCGTGCAGCGCGGCGGCGACCGGCGCAGGTTCTCAGACGTGGACATCGTGATCAGTGAGCGTTTGACCGGCGACCCACCCCCGGCTTGCACCGTTGACGAGATCGCGGACCACGTCGAGCACATCCGCGACGTGGCCGGTGTCGATCACGTCGGCATCGGCGGCGACTACGACGGGGCAATGTTCTTCCCTGAGGGGATGGCCGACGTGTCGAGCTACCCGCTGCTCTTCGAGACTCTTCGTCGGCGCGGGTGGTCTGAGCCAGAGTTGGTCAAACTCGGCCATGGCAACGTGCTCCAGGCGATGCGAAGCATGCAAGACGCAACGTCGACATGACGCCGGCGCCCGCAGGCCCGGTGATCGGGCTACTGCTGGCGGCTGGTGCCGGGACTCGCCTGGGCCGGCCCAAGGCGCTGGTCACCGATCGGGACGGACGCAGTTGGCTGGGGCGGGCGGTCGACGCATTGCGCGATGGCGGCGTTGACGCGTCGTACGTCGTCCTGGGTGCCGAGGCCGAGCACGTGCAGCGTCAGCTGACATCCGAAACCCGGGGCCGCGCCTCGGTCACGATTATTGGGGCGGCTGACTGGGCAGACGGCATGGGCGCCTCACTACGTGCTGGGCTCGGCGCGGTGATCGCTGACCAACCGGCCGCCGGTGCGGTGATCGTCATGCTCGTCGACACACCGGGTGTCGGAGCCGCGGTGGTTCGACGGCTGATCAACCTCGGCGCTCCCGGCGTGCTGGCACGGGCGTCGTACGACGGCGTCCCCGGTCACCCAGTCTTGCTCGGTCGCGACCACTGGCACGGCGCCCTTGACGTCGCGCACGCCGACCGGGGCGCGCGGGACTACCTCAAGTCGCGGTCGGTGCGGCTGGTGGAATGCGGCGACATCGGTTCTGGCGAAGATGTGGACACCGCGCACGCGCTTGGGGAATGGCTCGCGATGGGCGATCCTGACTAGGTGCATGACGTCACTTCAGCTTCCGAGCTCGCGGGGCTGCTCTCCCAGACGGGCTACCTGGCCGACGACGGGCTGGCCACGATCGGCTTCCTTGCCCTTGCGATGCATCGGCCGCTGCTGCTCGAGGGTGAGCCGGGCACCGGCAAGACTGCGCTGGCAGAGGCGTTCTCGCAAGCCCTCGACGTGCCGCTCATCAGACTGCAGTGTCACGAGGGCATTGACGCCAGCCAGGCCTTGTACGACTGGGACTTCGCCCGCCAGATCCTGCATCTGCGGACCGTCGAGGCCACCAAGGGCGATGACAGTGTCGATCAGGCAGAGGTCGAGAAGTCGCTGTTTGACGAGCGCTTCTTGGTGGCCCGACCGATCTTGCGGGCACTGCGCGAAAGCCCGGTGGTGCTCCTGATCGACGAGATCGACCGGGCCGACGACGAGTTCGAGGCGTTCTTGCTCGAAGTGCTGTCCACCAACCAGGTGAGCATCCCCGAGTTCGGCACGGTCACCGCGCCCACACCGCCGATCGTGGTGCTCACGTCGAACCGCACTCGCGAGGTGCACGACGCCCTCAAGCGTCGCTGTCTCTACCACTGGCTAGACCATCCAGGCCTGGCGCGCGAGATCGAGATCGTACGACGTCGACTTCCGCAGGTGCCGGTAAAACTCGCCGAGCAGGTCGCCGGGGCCACTGCCCGGTTGCGCTCACGTGGCGATCTGGTCAAACCCCCGGGAGTCGCGGAGACTCTCGACTGGGCACAAGCACTCGACACGCTGGGGCATTCCGGGCTCGACCTCGAAGCGGCCGCGATCACGCTGGGTGCCGTGCTGAAATACCGCGAGGACGCCGAACGGGTGCGCGCCTCGCTCAACAAGATCCTCGCTCCATCATGACTGGTGGGCCGGCGTGACCGTTACCCCCTACCACCCCACCGAGGAGATCCTGGCCGCCTTCGGGGTCGCTTGCCGGTCCGCGGGTGTGCCGGTCACGCCCGACCGCACCCACGAGTTCATGCGCGCGTGCGCTCTTCTCGGCGCCGACGATCAGACCGCCGTCTACTGGGTCGGTCGGGCGACGCTGTGTGGCAACCCTGACGACCTGGCGCGCTATGACTGCGTGTTTGCCGCCTGGTTCAGCGGCCAAGCGCTGGTTCCCGCGTCGCCGCGCGAGTCGATGCGGCGGGTGGCCCAGGCCGACCTCGGTGAGGGGGACGACTCCAGCGGCGAGGGCGAGGACGAGACCGTGCTGGCGGCGGCCGCCAGCGCGGTCGAAGTGTTGCGTCACCGAGACATTGCCGAGCTGAGCGCCGCCGAGCGAGCCGAGTTGGGCCGGCTGTTCGGGGCCCTTACGGCGCACCTGCCGCGGCGCCGATCAGCCCGGAGGCGGCCGGCCAGGCGAGGCGAGGTCGATGCGCGTCGCACGCTGCGCGAGGAGTTGCGACGTGGCGGCGAGCCGGCCCGGTTGCGCCATCGCGGTCGGTCCACCAAGGCCCGCCGCGTCGTCGTACTCATCGATGTTTCCGGCTCGATGGGTCCGTACGCCGACAGCATGCTGCGCTGGGCGCATGTAGTGACCTCGGCCGATCGGGCCGCCACCGAGGTTTTTACGATCGGCACCCGGCTGACCCGGGTCACCCGGGCGATGCGACAGCGCGACGGCGAGGCCGCGCTCGAGGCAGCCGGGCAGGCAGTCCCCGACTGGTCAGGCGGCACCCGGCTCGGTGAGGCGATGCAAGCCTTCCTGGAGCGGTGGGGTCAGCGTGGGCTGGCGCGCGGCGCGGTCGTCGTCATCGTCAGTGACGGGTGGGAGCGCGGCGATGCCGTGACTCTGGCAGAGCAGATGCGGCGACTGCACAGGCTCGCCCATCGGGTGGTCTGGGTGAACCCACATCAGGGCAAGCACGGCTACCAACCTGTGCAGAGCGGGATTGTCGCGGCCCTGCCGTTTGTTGACGACTTCATTGCCGGTCACAGCATGGCCACATTCGCCGAGGCGCTGGAGGTGATCGCGGATGCGTGAGGTGTTGGCGCCGCTGCTCAAATGGTGGCAGGCGGACGAGCCCGTCGGAGTCGGCACCGTGGTGGCGACCTTCCAGTCCGCTCCACGACCTCCCGGTGCATCGATGCTGGTCGGTCCCGAGGGCGAAGCCGTCGGCTCGGTGTCCGGCGGATGCGTCGAGGGCGCCGTTTACGAACTCTCCCAACAGGTGCTTTCCGATCGGGTTCCGGTGCTCGAAAGGTACGGCGTCAGCGACGACGATGCCTTCGCCGTCGGCCTCACCTGTGGCGGGATCCTCGACGTCTTCGTCGAGGTGATCGACCGAGGCAGCTTCCCGCAACTCGCGGACGTGGCAGCCGACATCGAGGCTGACCGACCGGTGGCGGTGGCGACCGTCGTCAGCCACGATGATCCCGACTGGGTAGGCCGGCGGTTGATCGTGCGACCCGAGGGGGACGAGCGGGAGCTGGAGGGATCGCTTGGGTCAAGCCGGGCGGACGCGGCAGTGGCGGCGGACGCCCGAGGGCTGCTGGCCAACGGCCGCAACGAGACGCTGCATTACGGTCCGGACGGTCAACGCCGTGGTGACGGGATGGCGGCATTCGTGTCGTCGTACGCACCGAAACCCCGAATGCTGGTGTTCGGTGCTATCGACTTCGCGGCGGCCGTCGCGCGGGTCGGGTCCTTCCTCGGCTACCACGTCACCGTCTGTGATGCGCGGCCGGTGTTCGCCACCGCCTCCAGGTTTCCCGAGGCGGACGAGGTCGTGGTCACCTGGCCGCATAGGTATCTCACGGCAGAGTCCGAGGCTGGACGCATCGACTCACGCACGGTTATTTGTGTGTTGACCCACGACCCGAAGTTCGACGTGCCGGTGTTGGAGGTCGCGCTGAGACTGCCCGAGGTCGCCTATGTCGGGGCGATGGGGTCGCGACGCACACACGACGACCGGACTGCCCGCTTGCGTGACGCAGGTCTTGCCGACGAGGAGCTGGCCAGGCTTTCCAGCCCGATCGGTTTGGACCTGGGTGCCCGCACCCCCGAAGAGACGGCGGTCAGCATTGCCGCGGAGATCATCGCGCTGAGGTGGGGTGGTCGCGGCGAGCGCCTAGCCGGCACCGCCGGTCCCGTCCACCACACCAAACAGGCCGCCGCTAAGAAGTTGGCGGGTCGAGGGTAAGAAGTTGGCGGGTCGACTTTTGGGTAGGCCTTGTGTGGAGGCGAGAAGCAAGGTTGTGTTACCTCTATGGCCGCCATGCGTCGACTCAGCCCCCGCGCTCTCTGCCCCGACTCCGACGGCTGCTAACGAACTCCCACGCCGAGAGGTTGCCCGCATGACCCGAATCAACATCACTGTCGACGGGGTTAGCTACTCAGACGACGTCGAGCCTCGAACCCTGCTGGTGCACTATTTGCGAGAAGGCATCGGCAAGACGGGCACGGTGATCGGCTGCGACACCAGCAACTGTGGCGCGTGCACCGTCCACCTCGACGGGACCAGTGTGAAGTCCTGCACGGTGCTCGCCGTACAAGCCGATGGCCACGAGGTGACCACGATCGAAGGCCTGGTCAGCGACGGCGAATTGCACCCGATGCAGCAGGCATTCCACGAAAACCATGCACTGCAGTGCGGATATTGCACTCCGGGGATGATCATGCAGAGCATCGACTTGCTGAAGAACAATCCGACGCCAACCGAGGACGAGGTCCGTGACGGCCTCGAAGGCAACCTCTGCCGCTGCACCGGCTACCAGAACATCGTCAAGGCCGTCATGAGCGTCGCCGGCGGAGGTGCCGCATGACGATCACCGAGGACAAGCCCACCCAAGAGCAGCCCACCACCGAGGTCGGCAGCCCACGCCGGCGCAAGGAAGACCGCCGGCTGATCACCGGGCGCACCCGGTGGACCGACAACTTCACGCTGCCCGGCATGTTGCATCTCGCGATGGTCCGCAGCCCGGTTGCGCACGGCAAGATCACGTCGATCGACACGAGCGCGGCCAAGCAGTCACCCGGTGTTGTCGCCGTGCTCACCGGGTCTGACATCGCCGACGAGCAGGGCAGCCTTCCATGCGCATGGCCGATCACCCCGGATCAGAAGGCGCCACCGCATCCGGCCATCGCCGTCGACACCGTCAACTTCGCCGGCGAGGTCGTCGCGTGTGTGATCGCCCGCTCGGCGGTCGCCGCGCGCGATGCGGTCGAGCTGGTCGACGTGGAGTATGACGACCTCCCGGTTGTGCTCGACATGGCCGCCGCCGCCAAGGGAGGCGACCTGACCCATCCGGACCTCGGCACCAATGTGTCGGCCACCTGGGTGTTCGACTCGGCGGAGGCCGGCACCGGCGGCAACGTCGAGGACGCGATTCACGACGCCGAGGTCGTCGTCGAACGCACGTTCCGCGAACAGCGGCTGATCCCGGCGTTTATGGAGCCACGCTCGGTGGTCGTCGACCCAACCACCGAACAAATCACAATGTGGTCGGCAACCCAGGTGCCGCACATCTTGCGGTTGATGCTGGCGCTGACCTGCGGTGTGCCGGAGTCGAAATTGCGGGTCATCGCACCCGACGTCGGAGGCGGTTTCGGCGGCAAGCTGCAGGTCACCCCAGAAGAGGTCATCACCTTGGTGGCCGCGCGCCGGCTAGGGAAGCCCTGCAAATACACCGAGACGCGCAGCGAATCGATGGTGGCGGCACACCACGGCCGCGACCAGATCCAAAAACTCACCCTGTCGGCCACCAAGGAGGGCACCGTCACGGGGCTCAAGGTCGAGCTGCTCGCCGACATGGGCGCCTACCTCGGCCTCGTCACGCCGGGCATCCCGGTGCTCGGCGCGTTCATGTACAACTCGATCTACAAGTTCCCCGCCTACCGCTTCTCGTGCACGAACGTCTTCACCAACAAGGCCTGGACCGACGCCTACCGCGGAGCAGGCCGGCCAGAGGCGACATTCGCGATCGAGCGGATGATGACCGAGCTGGCCGCTGAGCTCGGTGTCGACCCGATGGAGGTGCGCGAGAAGAACTGGATCAGGCACGAGGAGTTCCCGTTCACCACCGTGTGCGGCCTCGAATACGACTCCGGCAACTACGAGGCCGCCACCAACAAGGCCAAGGAGTTGTTCGGCTACGACGCGCTGCGAGCGGAGCAGAAGCAGCGCCGCGACAACGGTGATCCAGTCCAGCTCGGCATCGGCATCTCCACGTTCACCGAGATGTGCGGGCTCGCCCCGTCGCGAGTGCTTGGGTCGTTGTCGTACGGCGCTGGTGGCTGGGAGCACGCTTCGGTGCGGATGCTAGCCAGCGGCACTGTCGAGGTGGTGACCGGCTCTAGCGCCCACGGGCAGGGCCACGAGACTGCCTGGAGCCAGATCGTGGCCGATCGGCTCGGTGTCCGGTTCGACGACATCGAGGTGCTCCATGGCGACACCGCGATCTCGCCGAAGGGCCTCGACACCTACGGGTCACGGTCGCTGACGGTCGGCGGCATGGCGGTGGTCGCGGCTGCTGACAAGGTGATCGAAAAGGCGAGACCGATCGCGGCGCATCTGCTTGAGGCCAACGCCGACGACCTGGAGTTCGCGGGAGGCAAGTTCACCGTCCGCGGCACCGACTCCAGCCTGGGGCTCGGCGAGATCGCGTTGGCGACGTTCGCCGCGCACAACCTGCCCGACGGCGTCGAGCCGTCGTTGGACGCGGACGCGACCTACGACCCAGTCAACTTCAGCTTCCCCCACGGCACCCATCTATGCGCGATCGAGGTCGACACCGAGACCGGTGAGGCGAAGATCCGCAACTACACGTGCGTCGACGATGTCGGCACGGTGGTCAACCCGCTGATCGTCGAGGGACAGGTCCATGGTGGGCTCGTCCAGGGGATCGCCCAGGCGCTGTTCGAAGAGGCGGTGTACGACGACGCGGGCACGCTAGTGACCGGCTCGTTCGTCGATTACCTCGTCCCGAGCGCCGCCGACATGCCGAAGTTCACCACCGACCGCACCGAGTCGGCGTCCACCACGAACGCACTCGGCGTCAAGGGCGTCGGCGAGGCCGGCACGATCGCCTCGACTCCGGCGGTCGTCAACGCGGTGGTCGACGCCGTACGTCATCTCGGCGTCGACGACATCGCGATGCCGTGTTCGCCGCATCGCGTGTGGACGGCCATCCAGCACGCCTCGGCCGGCGCGGCCACGCCTGCGAAGAATCCGACCGTCGACGAGAACGCCTTGCCGTCGCACAACGCCGCGGTCAGCGAAGGCACGACAAACGAGGGCACTAGCCATGAGGGAGGGCCGGCATGATCCCGGCAGCATTCGACTACCAGGCGCCTGAGTCGATCGAAGCGGCGTTGGCCGCGTTGTCGTCCGACGCCGAGGAGATCAAGGTGATGGCCGGTGGTCAGAGTTTGATCCCGGTGCTGCGGTTGCGGTTGGCCGCGCCGACGCTGATCGTCGACCTTGGCCGGATCCCCGAGCTGCACGGTGTAAGCGATGACGGTGATGCGATTGTGATCGGGGCAATGACGACGCACGACGACGTGGTGAATGACGAGCTCGTCAAGCAGCACGCCGAGCTGTTGTCGCTCACCGCCCAGACGGTCGCCGATCCCCAGGTGCGGCACCGCGGCACGCTTGGTGGCGCACTCGTGCATGCCGACCCTGCTGGTGACATGCCCGCGCCGGTGCTCGCGCTGGACGCCGAGCTGGTCATCGTCGGTCCGGACGGGGAGCGAACCGTGCCGGCAGCTGACTTCTTCACCGACCTGTTCACCACCGCAGTGGGCGAAAACGAGCTGCTGACCAAGATCCGGGTGCCAAAGCACACCGGCTGGCGGTCGCACTACGAGAAGTTCACCCGGGTGGCGCAGCAGTGGTCGATCGTCGGGGTGGCCGTCGCGATCCGCTCCGAAGGCGGCAAGATCGCCGAGGCGAGGGTGGGCTTGACCAACATGGGGTCGGTCCCGATTCGGGCCACCGCGGTCGAGCAGGGCCTGGTCGGCAGGCCGGCCACCGCCGAGGGGATCAAGTCCGCGGTGGCTCAGGCGGCCCAGGGCACCAACCCGCCTTCGGACACTAATGGCGATGCCGAATACCGGCGGCATCTGTCCACCGTGCTGACGCGCCGTGCCGTGTTGGCCGCCGCCGGAAGCTGACGACTTCCCGCCCGCAAGGACCATCACGAAGGGACCGCCATGCAGTTGACGCACAGCTTCACCGTTCCGGTGTCGATCGCGCAGGCTTGGGCGGCCTTCAACGACCTCGAGTCGGTCGCGCCGTGCTTTCCGGGCGCCTCCCTCTCGTCGTACGACGGTGAGAGCTTCGCGGGCGCGGTCAAGGTCAAGCTCGGCCCGATTTCCTTGCAGTACGCCGGAACCGGCCGTTTCGTCGAACGAGACGAAGCAGCACACCGGGCGGTAGTGGAGGCGAAAGGCAAGGACAAGCGCGGCAACGGCACCGCGGGTGCGGGGGTGACCGCCCGGTTGACGGCCAAGGGCGACAACTCCACGGGTGTCGAAGTCACCACCGACCTCAACGTCACCGGGCGCCCAGCCCAGTTCGGACGCGGTGTCATGCAAGACGTCAGCGACAAGCTGCTCGCCCAGTTCGTCGCGTGCCTGGAGAAACAGCTCGGCACGTCGGACACCGGCCGCTCGGACACCGGGACGGCGGCTGCCTCGGCGGCCGGCACTGCCCCGGCGGCTGGCACTGCCCCGGCGGCTGGCACAGGCTCGCCCTCGGCAGCGGGCGGGCAAGCGGCGGCTGCGACCGCTGCCGACCCGGCGATCGCCGGGCAGGCCGGCAACCAGTCGAGTCGCGCCGAGACACAGCCGAGCCCCTCGTCGCCAGTGGCCGCCCAACCGCTGTCGGCGAGCGGCACCACGAGCAAGCCGGCTGTCGCGGCCTCGTCGGCCGGTTCGCACGACGGCTCGTCCGCGGACGCCGCCGGCAAACACCGGGCCGCGGCCGCCCCAGCCCAGCCACGAGAATCCACGCCAGCGGCTGAGCTGAACTTGGGGGCGACGGTGTTGCCGGTCTTGGCGAAGCGGTATGCGCCTTACCTGGCCGGCGCGGCTGGCGCGCTGGCGGTGCTCGTCGTACTCAAGAAGCTGCTGTTCGGCCGGCGCCGGCGATAGTCGAACTGCCGGTAGCTCAGTCCGGCTCAGGGCTGGCTGCGTTCGAGCCGACGGCGTTCAGTCAGGCTGGGCGCCGGGTTCGCTGGCCCGCATCGCGAGATGCCCCAGCGGCGCGATCACCGCACCGGACTCCGAGCACACCCAGTGCGGATCCGGGCCCAGCTCTGGCTCGATCGACAGGCTGTGCTCGACGGGGTCGGGACAACTGGCGCATACCGGCCACCTGCGGGCTTCGTCGAAGAGCGCGTCCTGCACGTCCTGGGCGACCAGCCCTTCGACGTACGCCGATCCCTGTGCCCACTGCGACAGCCACCACCGGCGTTGCGCCACGCATTCCTCGACCAACGAGACCGTGTGCGGGTCGACTGCTCCCTCCGCAGCGAGATCTCTCAGCACGCGTGCGCGTGCGCTCAACAACGGGTCTCCCGGCGTCATGTCTTCCATCCTGGCAGGCGGTTCAAACGACGCCGGGAGGCATGCCCGGGCTGGCCGAAGTGACAGACTCAAGATCATGCCTCCTGCTTCCCGGCAAACGTTGGTTATGCCGTTTCAGGTCCGTGACCGGGCCGGGTCGATCTATGTGGAGGTATGGCCCAACGACGATCCGGAGGAGCTCGGCCTTGGGCTGGTTGCCGTTGGCTACGACGAGGCTGCGTTCCGTGGCTTTCCGTGCGTGCAGGCGACGATCCGGTACGACGGCGAGGGGCTGCGCGCCTGGTTTGGGTGGTTACAAGTCATCGAGCGATGCGACCTGGACGGCACCGTCTCGGAAGAGGTTGATGCGGTGCCCGTGTTCGGCGCGGAGTGTCCGCTTTACACGTTCGGATTTCTCCCGACGTTCTCGGACTTTCCCGCCAACCCGCACCATCGCGATGGTGACTGGGTGGCGCACGCCTGGGTCGTCACGATTCTCGACGTTGTACGGTCGCGCACGTTGGCGCCGGTGGTCGGTTTCAGATGGGGGTACCGGCTGGCTTCCGGCCGTCCGGTGGATTTGTTTGCCCCAACGCCGCTCTGGTTGGACACCTGGGAGAGCCACCGAAGGCTGCTCGAGTCCGGCTACCCGACTTGGCAGTTCTGTCACGCAGCCATGAGCTGATTGCACGAGGCGGAGGTCACGACTTGTTGCGCTGAGGGGCGGCTCTGGACGTCGGTGCAGCCAGCGGGAGCACCACGATCAGCAGCGTGGCGATCGGTCCGAGGAGAAGGGAGAGCAGCCACCAGCCAAGACCGCTGCGACCCTTTGCTTGGGCGAGGCCCGCGTTGATCAGGGACAGCGTCCCCCAACCGACGACGTAGCCCTGAGATCCGTCGCCCACGTCTGCCTCCTCGCCATTAAGTTGTTCGAACGTCGGCAGGCTATAGCCCCCTCAGAGTCGGACAAGTCGACGGGGTCGCGGGTTGACAGGCGCGCAAAGCTGTGATACATAACACGTGTAAGCGCTACCCAACGAAGTGTGATGTTGATTCCACTGGAGGAGCTCGTGAATCGCCGCACTGTTGCTTTAACAGGTTTTGCGATGAGCGCTCTCCTGACGCTGAGCTTTGGCGTCGGGGCTAGCGCTGCATCCAGGCCTGGAAGCGTTCGCGCGACGCATCATCGGGAAGTGCATGTCGATGCCGCTCACTCACAACGAGTCAAGCCAACTTGGGCTGTGGGCGTTTGTCGGGGTGCCCTAACAGAGCCCCTGAAAAACGTTGCGACAGTGCAATACGGTGCGGTCCAGAGTTGCACAGAGACTGTGCAGCAGCAGTTACAGGTGGTCATTCAAGAGTGTTATCGAGCAGGCCCTCCTGGAAACTATAATTGTTTCGATGCCGTTCATTCCCGCATAAAGTTCGACATAACGCATCAATTGCGAGCAGATGCGTTTGATCCTTGTACTCCTGGGGAGATCGGAGATTACAGACCTGAAGCTCGGCATATTGAGGCGAATTACCAGTCCCATCCAAATGTTATCGGGACTGTTGACATAGTCAGGTGCGGAGATTAGTGGCGGGAGGTGCTTACCTAACCGTCTCTGAGGAATCCGTTCGCGTTACCGCTCTGACTGGTCAACTTCAAGTTCTTCCTCCTGTCAAGCTTGAATCTGAGCTCTTTGTTTTCTGTGAATTTGTGGGACAGGAGCCGTTGGATCTTCATGTAAATGTCTTGAGCTGTCGTCTGTGTCTTCCTCAGATGGTTCTTTCGCCTAGGGACTCAAGCGCTTCAAATTACGGCGATTCAGTGGTGTTCCTTATTCGGTTTGAAATTGAGAAATGCGAACTTATTGGATCTCATCTAATATTTTTTGGTCCTCTCTTCGGTGAGGAGCTGTCAATAAACCTGAGTGTTGGTTTGCCATAATCACGCACCGAAGGGCAACAGCTCCCGCCCAGTTTTTGTTGGACAACTTTCTTCGCGAGGCGTTCTGGACAAGAACGCCAGGAACCGAACATCGAAGTCGACAGAACGCAATACCTGGCCCAGCCAGCTTCCGAGGAATCGCCGGCCGCCAACGCTGCTCGGCGATGGTTTTCGAGACGCTCGCTTCGCTTGCTCCTCAACCACCGTCGGGGGACGCTCGCTCCGCAACCGCCCTGTTGGTGGTGTCGCCGTTCTGAACGAGCTCAGATCTGGATCGACCAGACTCCCATCCCGAACGTGGCGACGTACAGGGTCGCGTTCTTCTGCTCATACCGCAGGTCGGTGACGACGAGTTGCGGCAGGTCGGAGCCGAGAGAGATCCAGTGCGGCGCCCGCCTTCTGGATAAGAAGACGCCGACGTCGGTGGCGGCGTACAGCGTGCCCTTCACCACGGCAAGGTCGTTGACCGGCGCATGCGGCAGGTTGGCGGAGATGTTCGTCCAGGTGCTGCCACCATCGCGGCTTCGCAAGATATACGGCGCATCGATGCCCTCCCGGTAGCCGGAGAACGCTACGTAGACGACGTTGGTGTCGTTGGGGTCGACGGTGATCCGGGAGATCCACAGCCGCGGCCGAACCGGCGGCGGCAACTGGGTGAACGTGGCCCCGCGGTCGGTGCTGCGGTAAAGGTAGCCGTTGTCGGTGCCGACCCAGATCGTCTTCGGGTCCTTCGGGGCGATGGCGAGCGCCGAGATCGTGCCGTAGTGGTTGCGGTAGAGCGGGTTGCGGTCGTGTCCGGACTGGCCATGGCCCAGGTCGCCGGTGATCGGCGTCCAGGTGTGGCCCCTGTCGGTGGAGCGGTTCAGCCGGTTGCCGCCGGCGTACATCACCTTCGGGTTGCCGGGCTGGAACTCCATCTGCATGAAGTACGGGAACCGTTTCGACGTGATGTCGAGCCGGAACGACTTGCCGTGGTCGAAACCGGAGCAGTAACCGTACTGGGCGCACGCGTAGTAGATGTGGTAGTCGTTCGGGTTGATCAGCGCCCGCTGACCGTCGCCGCCGTAGACCTGCTGGAACGGCGGATTGGTCCAGTTAGCCGGTGTCCCGTTGTCTTGCAGGCCGCCGATGAACCGGCTCGGATGCTGGTCCGACACGTCGACGTCTTGGTACTGCGACCACGGCTGGTCGTTGGACTGGGTGTAGGTCTTGTCTGCGCCGTCCTTGGCGGAGACGTAGAGGCCGCCGTCGTTGCCGACGTACACCCGGGTCAGTTTGGTGGGATCCCACACCATGATGTGCTGGTCGGAATGCAGACAGCACACCGGCGCAAACGACTTCGCGCCGTTTGTGGACTGCCACATATCGAGGCCGGCGACGTCGAGGCGGTCGGCATTCTTGGGGTCGACGAAGATCCGGGCGAACCACCAACCGTAGACACTCTGTGAGTCCTTCAGGTCGGCGGCGCCGGCCGGACGCCGCCAGGACGACCCGTTGTCGGTGGAGGCGTAGAAGTCCTGGAACGAGCCGAGACCGTTGTTGGCGTAGATCGCGTAGACCCGGTTGGAGTCCGACGGAGCGAACGCCACTCCGATCCGTCCGACATTCTTCGCCGGCGCCCGTAGGCCTTGCTTGGTGCCGAGGCGATGCCAGCTGCGGCCTCCGTTGCGGGTCTCCCAGATGCCCGAGCCCACCCCAGTGTAGATCCGGGTGGAAGGTTTGCGGATGTGGTCCCACATGGTCGCGATCACGTGGTTGTGGTCCGCCGGGTCGACTGCGAGGTCGGCGGCTCCGGTGGTGGCGTTGGGCGGCGTCAGCGAGCGATGCCACGTGTTGCCGCCGTTCGTGGACTCGTAGACACCGCGTTGCCCACCGGGCACGAAGAGGTTGCCGCTCACCGCGATCCAGATCCGCCTGGGGTTGGTCGGGTCGACCACGATCCTGCCGATGGTGCTGGAGTCGGTAAGACCGATGTGCTGCCAGGTCTTTCCACCATCGGTGGAGCGGTAGACACCGCTTCCGCCGTACGTGATGCTGCCGCCGCCAGGGTTGGTCTCACCGGTTCCGGCATACAGCGTGCCGTCCGGCGTGATGGCCAGCGCCCCCATCGAGTGCGGCGCCCCCTTTGGCCACACGGACGTGAATGTCTGACCGGCGTCGCTGGAGTGCCAGACGCCGTTGGTGGCGGTCGCGACATAAAGACCGCCGGAGTGTCGTGGATCGACTGCCGCGTCGACGACCCGGCCGCCGACATTGCGCGGGCCGAGGAAGCGCCAGGCCCGACCGGCAAGGTCCGGCGACACTTTGGAGGTCAGCGCTCGAACAGAGGCGGCCTGTTGCGCCGCCGCTGCGAAAGCGCTGCTGCTCGGCACGCCGGAGGGCATCAACCGCTGGAACAAGAACGAGTCCTCGGGCATCTCCGGGCCCCGGGCCTCGGCCGCCCGTTCCATCGCGTCGGTCCAGCCGGCGCTTGCCTCACCTTGGGCAGCGGGCTGCTGACCCGGCCGCGGCTCTTGCGACTGGTCCGGCTTGGTCTGGGTCTGGGAGGCAGCCGGTGCGCCGACGGTGTCGGTGGAGGGGTTCCCGGCCGTGCAAGCCGAAATACACGCGGCGGCGCAGACCAGAACCGTGGATCGGCGGAGCTTGCGGGTGCGGCTGATCATGTTCCACCTCCGAGTCGTGGGGCCGACCTGCAAATCCTGGCCTTCCCCGCTACCGCGGTCAAGGCCCACGGCCGGCGCGTCAGCCACTCGGGCTTAGAGCCTGTCTCCTTGGCGTTTCCGTGCCACACTTCCCGTGCCACCTCACATTGCGCCCGGTCGGATCGTTTACCCAGTGTGGAAGTGACCGGTGTGGAAGTGACCGGTGTGGAAGTGATCAGTGTGAGGGTGACTAGCGTGGGTGCGACCAGCGTGGCCCGACCATTGTGAAGGCAATCAGCGTGGCCCCGACCAGTATCAAGGCGACCGGTGTGAAGGTGCCGTTCAAGGAGATCGTCGGCAGGCACGGCCCGACCGTGTTCCGGGTATGCCGGGCCGTGCTTGGGCCGGTGGACGCCGAGGACGCCTGGCCAGAGACGTTCCTATCTGCCCTGCGGGCCTACCCGACCTTCGCCCCGACGCCAACGTCGAGGCGTGGCTGGTCACGATTGCACACCGTAAGGCCATCGACATCACCAGAGCCACCGCCAGGCGTGCGGACCCGACCGCGCACGTCCTGGATCAACCGGCTCCTCGGCACGATCCGGACGAGCGGGTCGGTGACCTGTGGGCGGCCTTGAAGCAGCTGCCCGCCAAGCAACGCCAGACGGTGGCCTACCACTACCTGGCCGGCTTCTCCCATCGTGAGGTCGCCGGGATCGTCGGTGGCTCGGCGGCAGCCGCGAGACGGGCCGCCGCCGACGGCATCGCGACGCTGCGCAAGACCTTGAAAGGGCCGCCGGCTCTGAGCAGCACCAAACCCCGAAGTATTGCGGCCGAGAAGGGATAACACTGATGAACGCTCTATCAAAGATGAGTCGTGGATCAAAGCGGAGTGCCGGATCAAAGCCGACTGCCGGCGACGTGTTCGCCGCGCTGCCCGTGGTCGACGAGGAGGCGATGCGGCGCCTCCATGACAAGCTTGAAACCGCTGCCGAGAACGACGGTGTTCTCGACATCGCCTACCGCACCATCGACACCCCGGTCGGATCGCTGCTGCTGGCCGCGACAGAGCTCGGCCTGATGCGGGTCGCGTACGACGGCCAGGGCCACGACAAGGTGCTTGCAGAGCTGGCGCTGAAAGTCAGCCCGCGCATCCTCAAGACGCCGGCCCGGCTGGACACGGTCGCCCGTGAGGTCGACGAATACTTCGCCGGCGCGCGCCGGGGCTTCGACGTACCACTGGACTTCCGCCTGGCGAAGGGTTTCCGGCTCGATGTGCTCACGCACGTGGCCGAGATCGATTACGGCAAGACGCAGAGCTACGCCGAGGTGGCGGTCGCCGTCGGGAGTCCGAACGCCGTACGTGCCGTCGGCACCGCCTGCGCGACCAACCCGCTCCCGATCGTGGTGCCCTGTCATCGGGTGGTGCGCTCCGATGGCTCGTTCGGAGGGTACGCCGGTGGTCCCGAGGCCAAACGCGCGCTGCTGACGTTGGAGACAGCGGCCTGAGCGGTCCCAGTCGTTACGGTTGAACGTCAGAGTTATCGCCACCCGAGGCGCCTTCAGCCACCACGCAACAAAAGCTGGCAGGCTGTTGGTGTGACAACCGTTCCCGGAGCGCTGGCCGGACGGCTCGACCCTCCGAGCGAGCCGTCGCTCGAGGTCGTGGTGCTGCATCCCACCGATGCCGAGCGCGCCCAGGCCGGCGGTGCTAACCGATTGCACGCCTGCGTCATTGACGAAGGTCAAGCCATGACGTTGGAGCCGGCGGCCGTGAGCGCGATCGTGCGTGCCACCGACCTGCCGGTGCGCGTCACACTGCGGCTGTCGGAGGGGTTTACCACCCAGGGCGGGGAGTTCACGCGCTTAGTCGGCTTGGTCACCGACTTTCTTTCCTTGGGCGTCGAGGGATTCGTGTTCGGCTTCTTGACCGCTGACCTCGACGTCGACGTGGAGATCTGCACGACCCTTGCCGACAATCTCGCCGGCGCACCGTGGACGTTTGACCGCGCGTTCGACCATGCCCTCGACGCCCGGCGCGCGTGGCGCCAGTTGGCCGGCGTCAGCGGGCTCGACGCGATCCATACCGCAGGTTCCGTGTTCGGCATGGCAGCCGGGGTCGAGGACCTCGTCGCGCTGGCCCAGGCGGATGCCAGGTTCGCGTCGGCCGTGGTCGCGGCAGGTGGGGTGCGCGCCGAGGATGTGCCGTGGCTGGTGCGTTCCGGAGTACGCCGGCTGCACCTCGGCTCGTCGGTACGTCCTGGTGGCTCATGGGCGAAGTCCCATGTGGACACCGGCTTCGTCCGCTCCTGGCGGCTACTGCTCGACGATTCCGTCGAGCGCGCCTCGGGTGAGCCTGGCCCTCGTGCGCAGCGCGCCCAACCTGAGAGTTAGCGGCCGAAGGGATGGGCCTCTTCATCGATCCGCCGGCGTGGCCTGCTCATGGCCGGGTGTGGTCGCACCTCGTCAGTGACTCGTCGATCGAGGAGCTGCACGCGTTCGCCGCGGCCCATGGGATCCCTCGCCGGGGCTTCGAGCGCGACCACTACGACGTGCCCGCCGATGCGTACGAGCGCCTGATCGCCGCTGGGGCGACCGTGGTGAGCAGTCGCGACGTCGTACGGCGTCTCGTCGACTCGGGCCTGCGCCGACCCAAACGTCGGGCCATGGCGCGGCGAGCGCTAGGCAACGAGCTGCTGCGACCCCGGCACTTGGTCAGCGGGGATCTGGTGGCGATCCCCGCCACTGCTGGCCTTGTCTCGCCCGAGCGGCTCGCGGCAGGGGTCGCGCGGTTGGAGAGCTGGGGGCTTCGGGTGCGGGTGAGTCGCCACGTCTTCGACACTCATGGCGACCTGACGTATCTCGCGGGTCACGACGTGGACCGTGCCACTGACTTTGAGGCGGCCTGGGCCGACCCCGACGTTTCGGCGGTGATGTTGGCGCGTGGCGGCTACGGCACGCAGCGCATGCTGGGGCTGCTGGACTGGAAGCGGCTCGCCGAGGCGGAGCCGAAGGTGCTGTGCGGGTTTTCCGACGTGACCGCTTTGCACCAGGCCTGCGCATCCCGGCTCGGACTTGTCACGATCCACTCTCACGTCGCGACTTCGCTCGGCGTTGCCAATGACAGCAGCGTGGAGTCCCTGCGCCAGTTGGTGATGGAGCAGGCTCCTGCCTTGGACCTGTTCGCCGGCAGCGACGTCCAGGTGGTCGTCGGAGGTCGGTCGGAGGGCGTCTTGGTAGGAGGCAACCTGGCGCTGCTGGTGGCCGAGATTGGCACGCCGTACAGCCGACCCGCGCGAGGTGGCCTCGCGCTCCTTGAGGACGTCACCGAGGAGCCGTACCGGATCGACCGGATGCTCACCCAATTGCTACGCGCCGGCTGGTTCGACGGCGTGGCCGGGGTAGTGCTCGGCCAGTTCACCGATTGTGGCGACCCGGCGCTGGTCGACGCGGTGCTGGTCGATCGGCTTGCCCCGTTGAATGTGCCGCTGGTCAAGGGATTCGACTTCGGCCACACGCCGACGGCCACCGCGGTGCCGTTGGGAGTGCGCGCTGCCTTGAACGCCGACCGCGGCACCTTGCGGCTGCGTCAACCCGCACTCGATTGACAGCCCGCACGGCACTCAGCTGGTGAGCTCCTTGAGCTCGCGGCCGAGGTTGGCGCGGGCCTGCGCCTCCCACCGTTCCCGGCCGGCTGCGGTCCGAAACAGGGGCCGGTGATCCAAGAGCCGACGCAGCACGTCGACGCGAGCACGCCGGAACTCCTCGTCGGCGACATGCTGGAACTCCACCCGAACCAGCTCGGCGTAGTGGTCATACCGTGCCGCGTTGCTGCCCAAGATCGCCAGGTCGGAATCGCAGAGCACCGCCCCGTTGAAGTCGGCCGCTTCGACGACGTGGTCTCTGGTGAGCCGGACCAGGCGGCCGACCTCGGCGGTCTGGTCGTCGGTGAAGTCGTACGCCGGGAGGCTGGCCACGGCTAGGGCGGCGGAAGCCTCCTCGTTGTCGGCGCTGCGGACGTCGTACACCGCGTCGTGAAACCACGCACCGAGCTCGACGAGCAGCGGATCGGCCGCTTCGCCCACGAGCAGGTCGACGGCCCGCAACACGCCGGCGAGGTGTCGGACATCGTGGTAGACCCGCATGACCGCGCCGTAGCGGCGCACCAGCTCACGCCCGAGCGCCTGACGGCCGGGCAGCTTCTCCTCCCAACGCCGCATCAACGCGTCGCTCAACTCGTCGGCTCGACTCATCACAGCCCTATTTTGCGCGCGCACGACCGATATGTTCCCATGCCCCCGCCCCCGCTTATGTCTGTCACCGTTGACGTCAGACCGGCAACGGGCGTTCGTGTACGACGACCAGGGAGGTGACCGCGCGGGTCAGGCAGACGTAGAGGCGCCGCAAGCCGGTGATGTCGTCGGGCTCTGCGGCCGCGATCCCTGCCGGCTCCACCAGCACGACATGGTCGAACTCGAGGCCCTTCGCGAGCGACGCACCGACCACGTCGACGCGGGCTTCGATGGCGTCGACGTCTTCGTCGCCGAGCACACTGTGCGGGACGCTCGCCCGGTCGAGCGCGGCGTGCGCAAGAGCCACCATCGCGTCGGGCACGATCAGCCCGATCGACCCAGCCTCACTCCTCAGCTGGGTCACCTCGGCAGCGGCCGCGTCCAACGGCTCGTCGCTGCGGTGGAACCTCAGCTCACCGCGGGCTCGGCGCACGGCTGTTGGCGGTGTCAGCGTAGGCGCGATCGACGGCAGCAGCCGGGCGGCGTACTCGATGACTTCACCGGGGACACGGAAACCCAAGGTGAGCTGCTCCAGACGCGCAGCCGGTTTGCCGAGTTGCGCCAACGCGGTGTCCCAGTCGCCGACCCCCCACGGCGTCGTGGCCTGGGCGAGGTCGCCGAGGACGGTCGCCGACCCGGTCGAGCAGCGCCGGCCGACTGCCCGCAACATCATCGGTGACAGGTCTTGCGCCTCGTCGAGCACGACGTGGCCGAGGCTCGGCATGCGCTCGAGCAGGTCGTCGGCTTCGTCGATGAGTACGGCGTCGTGCAGCGACCATCGAGCACTGCCGGGGCCCTTGGGCGGCTTGACCCAGAGCAGGCGTTGCAGCTCGTCGGCCGTGAGGAGAGCACCGGAAGCAGCGGAGAGGAACTCCGGCTCGCTGAGCAGCCGCATCACCAGGCGCCTGGCGTCAACCTGGGGCCACAGCGCGGCGGTGAACTGCTTGACCGGCCGGCTGCGAGCCACCGAGTTCTGGACCCGGTCATCCGGTGAATCGCCGGCCAGCTCCATCTTGACGAGGATCGCGTGCGCGAGGCGTTGAGGGAGCATGGCCCGGCCAGCGGCGTACCGGACCCTACGGGAGCGCAGCTCGGCTACGATCTCGTCGGCCTCATACGCGGGCACCCGCCACCGTCGGGCGCCGATGGGGACCACGAGCCCTTCGGCGGCGGGGTTGATCAGCGACCATAGGCCGCGCTCGAGGACGGCCGCCATTGTCGGGTCGCCCTTGATCTGGGCCACGTCCGCAGTGTCGACGGACGTGATCGGCACCCGCGCAACGAGCTGCTCGACGGTGCTCTGGGTGGCGTCGATCTCGCCGAGCGCTGGCAACACGTCGCCGATGTAGCGAAGGAACGAGGCGTTCGGGCCTACCACGAGCACCCCCTGTCGGCTCAACTGGTCGCGGTGCGCGTAGAGCAGGTAGGCGGCGCGGTGCAGCCCGACCGCCGTCTTGCCGGTGCCGGGCGCGCCCTGGACACACACGCTGGTGGTGAGGTCGGCGCGCACGATGTCGTCTTGTTCTGGCTGGATCGTCGCGACGATGTCGCGCATCGGGCCGACCCGAGGCCGCTCGATCTCCGCCTCCAAGATCGCGCTGTGGGTAGTGGCGGCCGCCGTCGGCGCCGGCTGGTCGGCGTCGAGAACCTCGTCTTCGTACGCCGTAACCCGGCCGTGGGCGAACCCGAAGCGCCGACGCAACCGCAGGCCCATCGGATCAGTCCTGCTGGCCCGGTAGAACGGTCGGGAGATCGGTGCTCGCCAATCGACGACCAACGGGTCGCCACGCTCGTCGGTGACATGGCGCCGGCCGATGTAGAAGTGCTCGCCAGATTGGGCTTGGGCGGCGGTGGCGTGGACGTGGCCGTCTTGGGCACGCTGCCAGTAGTCGAGCCGTCCGAAGAACAACGGGATCTCGGGATCGTCCTCGAGCGCTTTCATCCGCTTGTAGAGGGTGAACTTAAGATACTCCCCACTCACCCGGTCGCCAGCCAGCGCCGACATCGACGCGGTTCGCTCCCGCATGCGCCGAAGAGCCGCTCGTGACTCCTCGAGGTGCGTCTGCTCGGTGGCGACGTCGGGGGGCACGTGTGCCGTCGCCGAGGTTGAGCCCGGCGATGGCGTTGTCGAAGTGGGAGCCGGCGTGATGGAAGTTGACGGGCTAGGAATGGGCGAGGTGCAGAAGCTGTCGGCTTTTGGGCATGCAGCTGCCAGGTCATCGTCGGCGGGCACTAGAGCATCCTGCCGGATTACCGGTGAACCGTCCACCGATTTCCCTTTGGACCCTCGCACCCCGGCACAAGGAACCGACGCTCAGCCGCCCCGACAGGCCTGCTGAGCGTCGGAAGTTGCCGCAAGAGGTGCTGGGCGAGCTGGGCTAGCGCACCCCGCGAGGTCGAAACTGCACACTGATGCGCGGCCCGACCGGGCGTGCCGTCTTCAAGATCGCATGCTCCCAGGTGCGCTGGCACGAGCCGCCCATCACCAACAGGTCACCGTGTCCCAGCGCGAAACCCATGGCGGAGCCACCGCCGCGGGGACGCAGCATGAGCCGACGTGCCGCGCCGAACGAGACGATCGCCACCATGGTGTCCTCGTGTTTGCTGCGACCTATGGTGTCGCCGTGCCAGGCAACGCTGTCGCGGCCATCGCGGTAGTAGCACAATCCGGCGGTGCGGAACGGCTCGCCGAGCTCGGCCCGGTAGTGCTCGCTTAGCGACTCGCGCGCCCTGTCGAGGATGGCGTCGGGCAGCGGATCGCTCTCGGCGTACCAGCTCAGGAGCCGAGGGACGTTCACCACGCGTTCGTACATCTGCCGTCGCTCGGCTTGCCAGGGAACGGTGTCGACGAGGCGGAGGAACAGTTCGTCGGATCCGCTCACCCATCCGGGCGATACGTCGACCCAGGCTCCGCGAGTTAGCTTCGTGCGTTCGATCCGGTCGGCAAGCGAATGCAGGACTGGCTCGGTGTTGGGGCCGTCAAGACCGTCGAGAAGCGAGCCCTGAAACGCGATCGTCATCCCCCCACTGTACTCCGAATCGAACACCCGTTCTAGTCCCAAACCCTCGCGGTGGGTGGGGCAGCGAGCGCCCAGCCGGCGAAAGACGCTATAATCATGTACATGACGACACTGCCGGTGGCTGACGCTCGGGCGCAGCTGTCCAAGCTGATCAACGAAGCCGCCACCACCCACGAGCGCTTCGAAATCACCCGCAACGGGCACCGCGCCGCAGTGCTGCTATCGGCGGACGACTACGACACCTTGCAGGACATGCTCGCCGTGCTCTCCGACACCGAGCTGCTCGCCGCTCACCACGAAGGCCAGGCCGCGATCGCCGCAGGTGACCACCTCGACGCGGAACAGCTCACCGCTGCCATGCGGGCGGCTGATCGCCTGCCCAGGTGAGCGATCCCTACCGCCTGCGGATCGCTCGCCCGGCGGCCAGGGCCCTCACCGACCAGCTGCCGGAAAAGGTCGCTCATGCCGTATACGAGTTCATAACCGGCCCACTGCTCGATGATCCTCACCGGATCGGCAAGCCCCTCGATCCGCCTATGGCCCCTGCCTGGACCGCACGTCGAGGCAGCTACCGCATCCTCTATCTTCTCGATGACACGAACCGCGTCGTCGAGGTCACTGCGATCCGCCACCGCGCCGACGCCTACCGCAGCTGACTCCAGGTGTGCCGCTCACGGATCCCCTCCTCAACCACCGGCAGGGCGCGCGCCTCAGACGCCGCCGACACCGACCGCCGTCAAAGACACCAGCGGTGTGGTGAGCGCGGCAAGTGCACCATGGCCCCGGACCAGCCACTCGGGGAAGTTGCTCTCAGGTGGCGGGACCACGCTGTTTGCCGGCTCTGTAGGCCGCCTCTGCTCGCCCACCGCCCGAACATCCGCAAACCTCCCACGACGGTGACTATCCAGATGATCAGCGCTGCAATAGCCATTGGTTGCTCCTGCATCCCTGCAGCGTCGCTGATTGCATGGCGACTCCTCCTGTACCCGCACCTTTCGGCGCGAATCCCCTGACTTGTCCGAATGTCAGGACCCAGAGCACAGGGGCCCAGAGCACTGCAGAGTCGGACAAGTCAGGGGGACAGCGAGTCCGCGTCGACGATTGTGTAGGAATAGCCCTGCTCGGCCAGGAAACGTTGCCGGTGTTGGGCGAACTCGGCATCGACGGTGTCACGGGCCACGACGCTGTAGAAACGCGCCGTACGACCGTCCCCCTTCGGGCGTAGCAGCCGCCCGAGCCGCTGGGCCTCCTCCTGCCGTGAGCCGAACGTCCCCGACACCTGGATCGCGACCGACGCCTCCGGCAGGTCGATGGAGAAATTGGCGACCTTGCTGACCACCAGCAGCTTGACCTCGCCGGTGCGAAACGCGGCAAACAGCCGCTGGCGCTCCGTCACCGGCGTCTCACCCTTGATGACCGGTGCGCGGAGGTGCTCGGCGAGCTCGTCCAGTTGGTCGAGGTACTGGCCGATCACCAGCGTGGGCTCTTCCGCGTTCTGCTCGACGAGTTGAGACACCACCTTCGCCTTACTATCGCAAGAGGCCGCGAGCCGGTAGCGATCCTCCGCCTCGGCGGTCGCGTACACGAACCGCTCGGCATCGGTTAGCGACACCCGAACTTCGATGCAATCGGCCGGCGCGATGTAGCCCTGTGACTCGATGTCTTTCCATGGCGCGTCATAGCGCTTCGGACCGATCAAGGAGAACACGTCCCCCTCCCGGCCGTCCTCCCGGATCAGCGTCGCGGTGAGCCCGACTCGGCGCCGGGCCTGGAGATTGGCGGTCATCCGAAAGATTGGGGCCGGCAGCAGATGCACTTCGTCGTAGATGACCAAACCCCAATCTCGCGCGTCGAACAGCTCGAGATGGGAGTAGACGCCCTTTCGTCTCGTCGTCATCACTTGGTACGTCGCGATGGTGACCGGCCGAATCTCCTTGACCGCCCCGGAATACTCCCCGATCTCGTCGGCGGTCAGCGACGTCCTCCGGATGAGCTCGTCCTTCCATTGCCGCGCCGACACCGTGTTGGTGACCAGTATCAGCGTGGTGGTGCGCGCCTGGGCCATCATCGAGGCACCCACCAACGTCTTGCCCGCGCCGCACGGCAACACCACCACCCCGGAGCCACCCGCCCACAAGGACTCGGCGGCCTCGTGCTGGTAGGGGCGAAGCGCCCAACCGTCTTCGGCAAGGTCGATCGGATGCGCCTCCCCGTCGACGTACCCCGCGAGGTCTTCAGCCGGCCAGCCGATCTTCAACAACGCCTGCTTGAGATTGCCACGCTCGGAAGTGTGCACAACTATCGAATCGTCGTCGACTCGGACGCCGAGCATCGGGGCGATCCGCCTGCTGCGCAGCACCTCCTCTAGTACGGCCCGGTCGGAGCTGGACAGCACCAGCCCGTGCACCGGATGCTGGTCGAGACGCAGCCGCCCATAGCGTCCCATCGTCTCGGCAATGTCGACGAGCAAGGAATTGGAAATGGCGTAGCGCGAATGCGTGAGCAATGCGTCGACGACCTGCTCGGCGTCGTGGCCGGCTGCCCGCGCGTTCCAGAGGCCGAGGGGAGTCAGCCGGTAAGTGTGGACATGCTCCGGTGAGCGCTCGAGCTCGGCGAACGCTGCTATCGAGCGCCGACATTCTCGAGCCTGCGGATGGTCGACTTCCAGCAGAAGTGTCTTGTCAGATTGGACGATCAGGGGGCCATCGGTCACGAGGGGTGTGTCTCCAAAATGGAAGTCGAGTGGGATCTCACCAGGGCCGCTGCCTTGCGTCGGGCCCGATAGGCCGCCACGTTCGCCCGTGATGAGCAGCGTTCGGAACAGTAGCGGCGAGACTGGTTCGGGGAGGTGTCGACAAACACGTTGTCGCAACACGTCGAGGAGCAGACGCCGAGGCGAGTGGGGCCGAAATCGACCACAAGCATAGCCAACCCCATCAGGCACTCGGCGGTCATCAGGGCAGACACCGACGAGCCGCGCTCGACCACATGCAGGTGCCAGCTGTCGCTGTCGTGGCCGGCGATATGTGGAGAGACCGGGTGTTTGGCAAGCAGCGCATTGACCAACGCGACCACCTCCTGGCCGTTGCCCCGGTCCGACGCAACGAAGATCGGTCGAAGCTCGCGTCCCAGCCGCTTGATCGGGGCGAGGTCACGCTCCTCGACGCGTCGTAGCAGCCAGCTACGCTCGGCCAGAAAGCCGGCCAGGTCGTGCTGGCTGTCGATGCGGGCGTTGACGAGGCTGGCTGCCAGGTCGGCGTAGCGAACGAAGTCCACCACACAATGCTAAGGCTCGTTCGCTACTTGCGGTAATGCCCAAGCTCGCGAATGGATCTTACGAGTCGGTTCGGATGATGTGGGCGGTGGTGATTCGGTGGAGCGGCACCGTCAAGGACTGCTCGGTGCGGGCGTCGGTGGCCTCCAGCCGGCCCTGCTCCACTGCCGTCGCGCGAACCAGACGCTCACCCGAGCCGCCAGCCGTGTCGACGTACCCGAACCAAACGACCTCGCCCGTCTCCACCGCCTCGCGCAGGGTTTCGGTCGGAGAGTCGAATATCTGCTCACCCGGGGTAGGCATCCGCAACGCGGTAGCGCCAAGGTGCTCGACGGCGTTACGCTGCAAAGCGGCCACGATGGCGCGCGCCATGGTCTCATCGAGGCGATCCTCGGGCCCGGCGGCTAGGTCCCTATTTGGCGTCCGCACGGCCCGGCGGCTGACAGTATGCCGTTCAGGCACCGGCGCGATGTCCTGACGAGCGGATCCAGCCGGTACGTCGACGGCTTGTCCATGGCCGCCCTGCGGTCGCTCGAGGTCGAAGACGAGATATCGCAGCGGTTGCGGAACCGGCGTTGTCGACATCCGCTCAAGTGCTGAGGCGATGTCGCTCGCTGACCAGCCCGTCACCTGGGCGCGTCTTAACGATTCGACGCTGAACCGGTACACAGTCGCGCCCCCGCGCGACTCGACGTCGGCCATCGCAGCGAGGTCTCGCGCCACCGCCGACGTCAGCGGTCCCGGAGCGACCGCGGTGAGATCGGCCTGCAAGACGACGCTGTCGACTCTGGCCGGCAACATTGGCTCCAGCTGGGCGGCATCGAGAGTGCGAGCGAAGTCTGACAGCGCGCCGAGACCGGTCACCCCGATCCACCCGGCGTGCTCGAGCATTGCCGCGGTCTGGCGGTCCGCTGCCGGTGCACGTCGTGGCCGCTGCCAGTCCAGCCACACCTGCAGCTGCTCCAAGGTCAAGACCCGGCCCTCCCCGGGGTCACCGAACGCCGACAGGCACAAGTCCTTCAACCACCGGTGCCCACTAGGAGGGTGGTGGTCCAGCCATGCCCGGGTCACCTGGGTCCACTGCTCGGCGAGTGAACAAAGCTGCCAGTCGTCGAACCGCTGCGTGGGCATGAGGACTTCGTCATTCCCTTGGGCGCCCACGCCGAGCAGCCCGGCAGCCTGAGCGAGCTCCAGATGTACGAGGGCCATCGTCCCGGGTAGGTCCAACAGCGCGGCGAGGCTGCGCACTTCCCGGGCGGCAGGGCCACCTGCTCGGCGCAGCTGGGTTGGCTGGTGGTCGCTGTGTTCGACGAGTACGTCGATCCGGCGTACGAACTCGAAGGCGGAGCCAGCAGCGACGTTGGCGACCAGCGACGGCGCCACCAGCCTGACATCGTGGAAGAGCGGCGGCGAGGCGGGCGGAGGAGTGGGTAGCTCGTCCGCCGACGCATTCAGCAGCCCGCTCAGCGCGCGGACCGGACGCATCAACGTCGAGTCCCCCCACAACAACGCGACGCCGAGCAACCGGCCGAGAGAGGCGTCGACGTCCTCAGCTGTCACCCGGCTATCCGTAGCCAAGTCGGCGGCCAGCTCGGTTGCGGAGAACCGGGCGGGGTGGGTGCTCGCCCTCCGAGCAACCCAGAGGTCGAACGCATTCAGTCTTCCGACGGCCTCCGCCACGGCGTGCCGGGTGGTGGCTCGGGAGGCGACCTGGCTGAAGCCGGTCGGCGGCGGGAATGCCAGCTCCGGCCGGGCCATCAGCAGCGAAACCAAGGCATCGTCGTCCCACTCGCGCAACATCTGCGTAAGTGTGTGCGGATTGCTGCTCGTTGACACCATCACTGTTCACGGTAGTCGCCTCTTACCAGCAGGTCGGTGAACCGTGGTGTGACAAGATGGCGCAGACTGTTAGAGCCGCGGGCTCTTGATAGAAGGGGTCCTCGACATGGCGCTCATCCAGGCGCGCGGGCTGAGCAAGACGTTCGGCGGCAAGGTTGCTGTGCGCGGGTTGTCGTTCGACGTGGTCCCCGGCTCGGTGACGGGTTTCCTGGGTCCCAACGGGGCAGGCAAGTCCACGACCATGCGACTCATGCTCGGCCTCGACAACGGCGAAGGGCTGACCACGTACGACGGCGTGCCCTACCGCGACCTCAAGCATCCGCTGCGCAACGTCGGGTCGGTGCTCGACGCCAAGCCCTTCCATCCCACCCGCAGGGCCGTCAACCACCTTCGCATGATGGCGATCTCAAATGACATCCCGCGGGCGCGGGTCGACGACGTCATCAACCTGGTGGGCCTGGGGGACGTGGCGAACAAGAAGCCGAAGACATTCTCTCTGGGCATGGGTCAACGACTGGGCCTGGCGACCGCATTGCTGGGCGACCCCGGAACCTTGATCCTGGACGAGCCAGCCAACGGCTTGGACCCCCAGGGTGTGCATTGGTTGCGCACCATGCTCAAGATGCTCGCCTCACAAGGACGGTCGATCTTCGTCTCGAGTCATTTGCTGTCGGAGATGGCGTTGATGGCCGACCATCTTGTGGTGGTCGGTCGTGGCGCGCTAATAGCTAGCGGCAAGATGAGCGACTTCATCTCCACCAGCAGCCGCAATGCCGTGGTGGTCCGGGTCGACGACTCGGCTCTCTTGGGGCGCCAGCTTCGGGCCCGACAGGCGTCGGTAGTCGAGGAGCCCGACGGCAAGCTCGCGATCACCGGCATGGATTCAGACGCCGTGGGAGGCCTGGCCCACCAGCTCGGTGTGCGCGTCTTCGAGCTCGGCAACCGCGAGGCCACGCTGGAAGAGGCGTTCCTCGACGCCACCGGTGCTTCGGAGGAGTTCCGGGCATCGATGGGCTTCGGGGCCGCGGGGTATGGGCCGCCCCCAGGCTACGGATCACCGGGCTACGGCGTACCTCCACAGCAGGATTACGGCCCGCCACCGCAGGGCGGCTACGGACCCCCTCCTCCGGGTCATGGCGCCACACGTCAACAGCCGCCACGGAACGGAGAGGATCGATGATCGGGGCACTGAAATACGAGGTCACGCGAATTCGCACCATTGCCTCCAGCTATTGGCTTTCGGCGCTGGCCGTGGTGTTCAGCGCCGGCATCGCGGTCATCTTGTGCCTCGTGGTGAACCAAAGCAGCGGCACCGAGTTGGGAGATCTCGCACACACCCCGGTGTTTTCGACCTGGATCGTAACGTCGGGTGCATCGGGTCCCGGCATGCCGGTGCTGGCCGCCGCCTTCCTCGCGGTGATGGGCGCGTTGGCGATGGGCCACGAATATCGGTACGGCACCAACAAGGCGACGTTAACCGCGCTGCCCGACCGCTACGCCGTGCTCGCCGCGAAGGCAATCGTCTTGACGGTCTGGGTCGCGATAGTCGCCTTGCTCATCTTATTGATCAACACGGCTATCGCCTGGCTGTTGGTCTCTGATATGGCCTTGGACAGCGAGTCAGTGCGCCCGATGGCGTTCTTCGTCTTGTATTGCATCGGTTTCTCGCTGGCGGGGTTCGGGCTTGCCGCGATCTTGCGCAGTCAGGTGGGCTCGATCGTCACGGTTCTGGTCTGGCCGTTGGCGATCGAGCCGATCGTCTTCACGATTCTCCGGTTCGCCGGTCATCGCACCAGCGAGGTGTTTGGCACTATCGCGAACTTTCTGCCCGCGTCGGCGGGCCGCCGGAGCATGTTCCGGCCCTACCAGATCCTGGCCAACCTCGACTTGCAGCAAACCAACATCTGGGGGCTGGGTGCCAGCACGTTGGTCTACTGGGTGGGCATCTTGATCCTGATCGTAGCGGGTTCGGTTCTCTTCGTGATCCGCGACGCCTGAGTGAGCGTAATCTGACCGCTATGGCCCGCGCTGAAGAGCTCTCCTGCGCCGCCGGCCCCACTGATGCGGCGCTTCTCGACGAGACGATCGGCGCCAGGTGTGTGCCTGGATCAAGATGCGCGATGGAGCCTCTCCCCTTGATGCCGACGCGATTCCCGCATTCGCCACCGGCAAGCTTGCCCACTTCAAGATCCCGCACTACGTCGTGCTTGTCGACGACTTCCCGATGACCGTGACAGGCAAGATCCGCAAGGTCGAGATGACAGAAATCGATCGCCGATCTTGGGCTGGCAGCCCCCAACGACACTCCGAGCTGACGGCGGTGCCGAGGGGCTACAGTCGAAGGTGTGGAGTCCGGCACGGAAAGCGCCCCAGAGCAGCGTCTGCTGGAGGCGCGGCTAGCCCACCTGGATGCCTCCTTGCGCGAGCTTGGCAGTGTGGTCGTGGCGTTCAGTGGGGGAGCCGACTCCGCATTCTTGCTGGCCGCCGCTGTGCGCGCTCTCGGGCCGAGCCGGGTGGTTGCCGCGACGGCGTTGTCCGCCTCGCTACCGGCTGCCGAGCGCGACCCGGCAGCCGACCTCTGCCGAAGTCTGGGCGTGCGCCACCTGACACCCACCACCCACGAAATGGACCGAGCGGGCTACCGCGCCAACGCCGGTGACAGGTGTTATTTCTGCAAGGCCGAGCTCGTCGAGGTGTTGATCCCGCTGGCCGCTCGGCTTGGGATGGCGGCCGTCGCCACCGGCACCAATGCCGACGACGCGGTGGCCGGCTTCCGGCCGGGCATCCGGGCCGCCTTCGAACGTGGCGCGAGGACTCCACTGCTCGACGCCGGGCTGAGCAAGGCGCAAGTTCGGGAGGCGTCTCGACACTGGGGGTTGCCGACGTGGGACAAGCCGGCCGCAGCCTGTCTGTCCTCCCGCATCGCCTACGGCATCGAAGTGACGCCGGCGCGGTTATCGCGCGTCGAGCGCGCCGAGGTGGCCGTGCGCGACGTGCTCTTCTCACACGAAATGTGGTCGGCTAACGTGCGGGTCCGGGACCTCGGTGACCGGGGCCGCATCGAGCTCGACCGCGAGGTCGTCGCCGCGCTGGCCGGTGATGAGGAAGTTTCCGGTGTGCTGTTGGACGCCGTACGTGCGGCTGGGTTCGCCGAACCGTTCATCGACCCGGCAGGTTTTCGCTCCGGCGCGATGAACGAGCTGCTGGCACCCGGAGCCGTCACCGCTGACCTGTAGGCTGGGTGGACATCTCCGGCGGCGCAGGCGTCTCTAGCGGGTAGGGATCTCCCGTTGGCTGTTCGGCGGCCTGCTTGTCTTCGCGGCCGTTGTCTTGTCTTCGGCGGCTTGTGGGGGACTCATCCGACGTATCCGATGAAACGATGGGGTTCAACGGTGGCAACCGGCAAGGTCAAGTGGTATGACGCTGACAAGGGCTTCGGCTTTCTCACCACCGATGACGGTGGTGACGTCTTCGTTCGGGCAGAATCCCTGCCTGCGGGTGTCGACGCCTTGAAGTCGGGCAGCCGGGTGGAGTTCGGTCTCGTGTCGGGCCGCAGAGGCGATCAGGCGATCCAGGTGACGCTGCTCGAGCCGACGCCGTCGGTGGCGAAGGCGATGCGCAAGAAGCCCGAGCAGATGGTCAACATCGTCGAAGACCTGATGCGGCTGCTGGAAACCCTCGAGCAGACCTACCGGCGCGGCCGGCACGCCGATCCTCGCTCGGCGAAGCAGACAGCCGCTCTGCTCCGCGCCCTCGCAGACGAGCTCGAGCTCAGCTAGGGCGGTTCATCGGGCCAGCCGCGCGGAGCGGCGTGCAAGCACCTGCCGTCGCAGGATGAAGACGAGCCAGCCGATCAGCACCACGGCGACGATACTCAGCCCGAGTTGGGCTATCTGCGGCATGAACACACCGAGAAAGCCGCCGATCACCCATGACAGCTGCAGCAACGTCTCCGAGCGCGCGAAGATGCTGGTGCGGACCGCCTCCGGCGCCTCTCGCTGGATGAGCGCGTCGAGGGACAGCTTCCCCAGAGACTGGCTGAGTCCGGCGACCAATCCGAGCAGCATGGCCGCAATCAGCCCGAAGAACAACGCGGCGTACGCCGCAGCGATCGCGTCGGCGATCAGGGTGACCAGCACAATCGACTCAGGCTTGCGGTCTCGCAACATGGAGCCGAGCACCGTGCCAAGCGTGCTGCCGACACCGGCCGAGCCGATCACCAGCGCAAGCAGCAACGTCTTGTCGTGCTCCCACCCGTGAATCGGCTTGTCACGCAGCAAGAACGCCATGAACATGGTCAAGAAACCGGAAAGCATGCGTAGGCCCGCGTTACAGCGCAATCCGGTGACGACCACGGGATGGATCCCGATGCGACGCGACCGCTTGGTCGACTCGGTGACCTCGCGCATTCCGACCTGCTCCTCGCCTATCGAGGAGTCGACCCGCGAGGGAAGCAGGATCGCCAAGATCGTGCCGCCGGCGAACACGAGGAACGCGTAGCGCAGCGACCACTGCGCGCCTGCCAGGGAGGTGAGCGTGGCGAGGGGAGCCGAGATCGCCGCGCCAGCGATCCCGGCGAGGGAAATGCGGGAGTTCGCCTTGACCAGGCTCAAACCCTGAGGGATGAGCCGGGGCACGGCGGAGGCTCGGGTGACGCCGTACGCCTTGGACGCCACCAAACACGTGAGCGCGGCTGGGAACAACCACGCAGACTGGTTGACCACCGCCCCGGCCAGTGCCCAGCAGCCGAACGCGCGCAACGCCATGGTGGAGCCGATCGCCCACCGCCGACCGCGCCGGAACCGGTCCAAGAAAGGCCCGATGAGCGGGGCGACGATCGCGAACGGCAGCATCGTGATGCCCAGGAACAGTGCGATCTGCCCTCGAGCCTGCCCGCTCGGCACTTGGAAGAACAAGGTTCCCGCCAAGGACACCGCCAGCGCAGCGTCGCCGGCCGCGTTGAAGGCGTGCAACTCGATGAGTCGCGCCAGCCCGGTCTCCCCGGCACCGCCGGCGTGGGTGGCGCGCCGGGCAACTCGAAGAACGCCACCGGCTGTCCGACCCGAGACCGCGGCAGCCCGCCAGCCAGCACCGGCCGCCTTGCGGGCACGATCGGCTCGGGTCGATCCTCGACTCCCCACGGAGGGCTGCACACGCCCATCCTGCCAACTGATCACGGCTTGGCAGGCATCGGCTCGTGGCGGTTGGCTAAGAAGGCCAGGAACTTTGCCCGTGCGACAATGAACCGATGAGCGCTGTCAAGAGACCGAAGGCCGACGCGCTCTTGAGGGGTGCCGTCGAGGAAGCGTGGACTGCGCTGGTCGAGGCCGTCGGCATTGCGGAGGTCGGCGACCATCTGGGTGCACAGGCCGAAGCCGAGCGAGTGGTGACCCACTTCTTCGCTAACCGCGATCGGGGCTACGTGGGCTGGCGCTGGGCGGTGACCACCACTCGAGCACCTCGGCAGAAGGTCGTCACCATCGACGAGATCGTATTGTTGCCCGGCGAAGGCTCCCTGGTAGCGCCGCCGTGGCTGCCGTGGAAAGACCGGGTCGCAGCCGAAGACCTGGGTCCAGGTGATCTGGTCCCAGTCGCGGAGGGTGATGCCCGGCTGGTGCCGGGGTATCTGGTCGGAGACGAGCCGCTCGACGGAAGCTCGGCGCGAGAAGTCCGTGAGGTCGTGCGTGAGATAGGGCTGGGACGCCCGCGCGTGTTGTCGATCGAGGGGCGCGCCGAGGCAGCGGACCGTTGGTACGACGGACCGAACGGTCCCGACGACCCAATCGCCAAGTCCGCCCCGGCTCGCTGCGGCTCGTGCGGCTTCTTGGTGCGGCTCAGCGGTCCGTTGAGCCTGGTCTTCGGGTTGTGCGCCAACGCCTCGGCGCCGAGCGACGGGCAGGCCGTGTCCTTCGACCACGGATGCGGCGCGCACTCCGACGTACACGTCGATCCGTCGGCGCGTCAGGCCAGCGCAGCCGAGCCATTCCACGACACCATGACCTGGGACACCTGGGGAGACAGCGACCTGGAGCTCATCACTCGCTGATGGCCTAGAGCCTGCGGCTCTTAGAGGCCGGCGGCGCCCAGGGGGCTGGTTTCCACATCCTGGGCTGGCCTGGCAGCGAGCCGGCGGCGGCGGCGCCGGCAAAACAGTACGCCGATCACGCCGAGCCCGAAGCCCGCGAGACAGGTCCAGAGCCACCAGGTTCTGCCGTGATCAGCGAGGGCCTCGTGGAACGGCAGCAGCACCAGGAACGCCAGCAGCCACAGCACCGTCCCGACTCCGATCGTGCGCACGCCGGTGACGTCGAGGGGTGCGACCGGCGCGGTCGGCTGGGTGGTCGGGTGCGTGCTCTGCTGCCCGGCCTGAGCGTGGCCGGGTTGGGCGTGATCGGTTTCGACGTGATCGGTTTCGACGTGGTCCGGTTGCGCCGGAACATCGAGCGGGGCAGGGCCACGGAGTCGCTCCCGGGGCTCGTTAGTCACCCGGCAAGCCTACGCCCCACGAGGGGCTGCGGCCGGCGGCCTTGGGCCCTAGGCTGTCGACCTGTGAGCACTACTCGTACCAGGCCAGGGCCCGCCTCGGCGGCGGCTTTCGACAGGTTTTTCAAGATCTCTGAGCGCGGGTCGACCGTGGCTCGCGAGATCCGTGGCGGTGTTGTCACCTTCTTCACGATGGCCTACATCGTCGTCCTCAATCCCTTCATCTTGGGTGCCGCGCTAGATGTCCATCAGCGCTACATCACCGGCGGCAGCCAGACCGCCGACCTGCCGCAGATCGCCGCGGTGACCGCACTAGTGGCCGGGATCATGACGATCCTGATGGGCGTGGTCGCGAACTACCCGCTTGCTTTGGCGACCGGACTGGGGCTCAATGCCTTCCTTGCCTTCACGATCGTTGCAGGCATGAGTTGGGCCGATGCGATGGGCATGGTGGTGCTCGAGGGCCTGATCATCTTGGTGCTGGTGTTGACAGGCTTCCGGGTCGCGGTTTTCCATGCGGTGCCCGGCCAACTGAAGATCGCGATCAGCGTGGGCATCGGGCTGTTCATCGCGCTGATTGGCTTCTTCGACTCCGGCTTCGTCGGCCGACCATTCGCGGCGAACGCTCCCCCCCTAGAGCTTGGAATCGGTGGGGTGTTGACCGGCTGGCCGATCGTGGTGTTCGTCTTCGGCCTGCTGCTTATGATCACGCTCTACTCGCTTCGGGTGAAGGGCGCGATCTTGATAAGCATCCTGGTCGCTACCGCGCTAGCCATCGCGATCGAGGCGATCGGCCACTTAGGCAACCAGGGCTACGACTTCAAGAGCAACACGCTCACCAATCCCGCCGGGTGGAATCTGACCGACCCGAAGTTGCCGCACTCGATCATTGCCACGCCGAACTTCTCACTGGTCGGGCACTTCTCGTTGTTCGGCGCGTTCGTACACGCGGGCGTCGTCACCGCCGCCCTGTTTGTGTTCACGCTCTTGCTGGCCGACTTCTTCGACACCATGGGCACGATGACTGCCATCGGCGCGGAGGCCGGTCTGCTCGACGAGGATGGGATGCCACCTAAGACCCAGAGCATCCTGGTCGTGGACTCGTTGGCCGCGGCCGCCGGTGGCGCGGCATCGATCTCCAGCAACACGTCGTACATCGAGTCGGCCTCCGGTGTCGGGGAGGGCGCCCGCACGGGGCTTGCTAGCGTGGTCACTGGCGTGCTGTTCTTGCTGACCACGTTCCTGGCACCCCTGGTCGCGGTGATTCCGCAGGAGGCGGCCGCGCCGGCCCTCGTGCTCGTCGGTTTCTTGATGATGAGCCAGGTCAAAGACATCGACTGGAACAACATGGAGATCGCGATCCCAGCATTCCTGACGGTCGTCGTGATGCCGTTTTCCTACTCAATCTCGGCGGGGATTGGCGCCGGTTTCATCTCCTACATCCTCCTGAAAGTCACCCGGGGCAAGGCTGCCGGCATTCACCCGCTGCTGTGGGTGGTCGCGGCTCTCTTCCTGGTCTACTTCGCGATCCACCCGATCGGCGGCTGGCTCGGGGTCAGCTGACCCCGAGCCGTTGGCGACGGCACCCAAGCGTGATGGGGGCCGCACCGCAAGAAGGTCGGCAGCTTTCCTTAGCAAGGCTAAAGAGCTATGCTAAAGAAGATGACTTCGACCGTCGCTCAGCACTCTCGCACCAGCGCCGGGCTGTCCAGCATGCTGCGGGTGTCGGTGATGCGGCTGTCGCGCCGACTGCGAAACGAGCGCGACGCAGCAGCCGACCTCACCGCCAATCAGCTTGCGGTGCTCGGCACGCTGTCTCGGTGCGGTGCGATGACAATCGGTGAGCTCGCCTGTGCCGAGAGGGTGCAGCCGCCCTCGATGACCCGAACAGTCACCGCGATGTGCGACAAGGGTCTCGTCCGGCGAGACCCACACGAACATGACCGCCGGCTCGTGGTCATCTCCTTGACCGACGTCGCTCAGAACGTGATCGCGGAGTCGAGGCGACGCAAGGAAGCCTGGCTCAGTTGCCGGTTGCGTGAGCTGACTGCGGCCGAGCGCCAGACACTGCGCGACGCCGCATTGATCCTCGACCGGCTGTCGCAGGTATGAGTCCCACGTTCCAGGCCTTGGCCGTCCGCAACTACCGGCTCTACGCAATGGGCGGTTTGGTCAGCAACACCGGCACCTGGATGCAGCGAGTCGCCCAAGACTGGCTGGTCTTGCAGCTCACGCACTCGGGCAGCGCTCTTGGTCTGACCACCGGACTGCAGTTCTTGCCGTTCTTGCTCGTCACGCCGTTCGCGGGGCTGATCGCCGACCGGTACGCGAAGCGCCGCCTGCTGGCGTTGACCCAGGCTTCTCTCGCGGTCAGTGCGGGACTCCTGGGCGTGCTCGCGGTGACAGGTGTCGCCCAAGCCTGGCATGTGTATCTCCTCGCGCTGTTGTTCGGTGTCGGTACGGCGTTCGACTCACCCGCCCGGCAGTCTTTCGTGGTCGAGATGGTGGGCCGCGACTACCTGCCGAACGCGGTAGGGCTCAACTCGGCATCCTTTAATCTCGGTCGTATCGTCGGCCCCGGTTTGGCAGGGTTGCTGATTGCAGCGCTCGGCTCTGGAGTCACCGCTACAGGTTGGGTGATCTCGATCAACGCGATCAGCTATCTGGCGGTGATCTTCTCGTTGCGGGTGATGCGCGGGTCCGAGCTCAGCACCCCACCAGTCGTCGCTCGCGCGAAGGGCGCGTTGCGCGACGGCGTACGGTATGTCCGCAATAGCCCTGATCTGATGTTCGTGTTCATCGTCGCCTTCTTCACCGGCACGTTCGGGATGAACTTCCAGATGACGACGGCGCTGATCGCGACCGGCACGTTCCACAAGGGCGCCGGCGAATACGGTCTGTTGGGGTCGGTGATGGCGATCGGCTCACTGGCCGGGGCGTTGGGTTCCGCGCGGCGCGGCTACCCGCGGCGGGTCTTCTTGGTGCTCACTGGAGTCGCGTTCTCCACCTCCGAGATCGTGGCCGGGCTGATGCCCACCTATTGGGCATTCGCCTGCTGGCTGCCGGTGGTGGGGATTTCCGCCTTGACCTTGCTCAACTCGTTGCAGACGATCGTGCAGCTCACGGTTTCCCCGGAGCTTCGTGGTCGGGTAATGGCGCTGTACATGATGATCTTCATGGGCGGCACACCGTTCGGAGCACCGATCGTGGGGTGGGTCGGCCAGACGTTTGGAGCGCGCTGGACCCTGATTGGCGGCGGCGCCGGCACCCTGATCGCGGTCGTGGCCGCGACTGTCTGGTTGATCAGGACCGAGCACATCGACGTACACGACCTGTCGTTGCGTCCCAACAGGATGGCTGCCTAAGAGGCGCTCTCCGCCAGGTAGCCTCGCGCACATGAACCCGCGCTACCGCCGCTTGATCATTCCCGCGGCGTTGGCCTTGCTCCTGCTCATTGTGGTGGTGTCGGCTCTCGTGCGAGCTGCCAAATGACGGCTGCGAGCCCGGCTGAGCTGCGGCAGGTGCACGAGCTGCTGGTCGATGACACCTCGTTGGTCAGGGCGGTCGCGAGCGGCCGGCAGCGCAACGTTGCCGTGCAGTTTCGACGCGTCGAGCTGCGGTACGTCGACGTGTCCGGTGGTCGCAGGCTGCAGATAACGTCGTACGACGAAACCCAGGCCCACATCCGCAACGTCGAAGTCGGCCCCCCGGCGCACAACGCCGTCGAGGAGTTGCTGAGCCAGCCATACGCCAACTGGCACGTCGAGACGGCGACCGAGATACTGCAGCTGAGAGTCACCAAGAAGGGCCGCGCCCTGCTGCACCGCAGCCGCAGACCAGCAGGCGAACTGCGCGAGCCGAACCACGGCCACGACCGAACCAAACGTCGCATACTCGACGAGTCCGACCCGATGTTCGCGTCGCTGGGCATCACCACGGCTGACGGTCAGGTCAAGCCCACTCGGATGGCGAAGTTTCGTCAGGTCCAAGACTTGCTGGCGGCCGTCGACCCACTCATCGAAGATGCAGTCAGGCTAGGCCCCGGCGCCGAGCTGTCGCCGGATCGGCCGCTGCGGCTTGTCGACCTCGGCTGTGGAAACGCCTACCTTACGTTCGCCACGGTCCGCTATCTGATCGAGGTCAAGCGCCTGCCGGTGCAGGCGATCGGCGTCGACGTGAAGGCGCAATCGCGTGCCCACAACGCCCAGGTCGCCGGCGATCTCGGCATGACCAATCAGCTGGAGTTCAGGCAGGACACGATAAGAGAGGCCGCGCTCGACGCTCGCCCGGACTTGGTGATGGCGCTGCATGCCTGCGACACGGCAACTGATGACGCGCTCGCCCGAGCCGTCGGATGGGACGCGCCGGTGATCGTGGCGGCTCCGTGCTGTCACCACGACATCTCCCGCCAACTCCGTGCGGCGGTCGTGCCGGCCGAATACCGGCTGATCACCCGACACGGCATCTTGAAAGAGCGCTTCGCCGACGTGCTCACCGACGCATTCCGCGCCGCGATCCTTCGGTTGTGCGGCTACCGGGTTGACGTGATCGAGTTCGTCAACTCGGCGCACACGCCCCGCAACGCGCTTATCCGCGCGGTCAAGACGTCACCTCCGGGTCAGCCACCGATGCCACCGGCCGAGGACGCCGTCGATGCGTATCGGGGCCTGGTGTCGACGTGGCAGGTAGCGCCGGCGCTGGCGGTGCGGTTGAGCGCGGACTTCCCCGTTCTCCAGGCGCGCAACCCGTGAGGTAAGAGCCCGCGCAGGTAGGGAGTCGCCGGGCTCGCGGCCCCTCGCATCCCAGCTGGCTGCGTTCTGGTGGCTGGCTGCTGCCATGCCTCTATCAGGCGATAAGGAGCCTGCCGCCGAGGTCAATCTCGTCCAGGTCGAGCAGTTCCTGGTTGCGCGCGGCCCACCGGCCCGATTCGAGATCAGCACACAGCTCGCGCACGACCCGCTCCTCAACTGCCGGGCCGACCTGGTGCCACACCGACACTGCGCGCCGGACCTGCTCATTCAGATACGCCTCCGGCCGCCGCCAGTAGGAGGGGAAGTTGCCGTCGCAGCGGTCCCACGGGATGGGTACCGGCTCCAGCCGGGCGCCGATCGCGCCGGCCCGCTCGGTCAGCGTAGGACGGCCGCTGGACAACGTCCTGGCCCTCTTGTTGAGTGCGAGCTGATCTTCTGCCTGAGGTCGCGGTAATCGACAGTAGACCGCGGTCCAGAGTGGGTACATCCCCGGAACACTCGACGAGGAGGCGACATGACGGAGACCGCGGGGCGGCCGGGGCAGACGAGCGAGACCAGATTCGGCTACACGCTGATGACCGAACAGTCCGGACCGCGTGAGCTGGTCGGATACGCAGCCCGGGCGGAACGGGCCGGATTCGACTTCGAGGTCACCAGTGACCACTACTTCCCCTGGCTCGACGAGCAGGGCCACGCGGGCTATGCGTGGAGCATGCTCGGCGCGGTGACCCAGGTGACCGAACGGGTGGAGTTGATGACGTATGTGACCTGCCCGCTGATGCGCTACCACCCAGCCGTCGTCGCCCAGAAGGCGGCCACGATCGGGCTGCTGTCCGACAATCGTTTCGTCTTGGGCCTGGGTGCCGGAGAGAACCTCAACGAACACGTCATCGGTCGGGGCTGGCCGCCGGTCAACGTGCGTCACGAGATGTTCGGCGAGGCGTTGACGATCATCACCGATCTCCTTGCCGGTCACTACGTGAACTTTGCCGGCCAGCACTTCCGGGTCGATTCGGCGCGGCTGTGGGATCTTCCCGAGCAGCGGCTGCCGATCGCGGTGGCGGTGTCGGGGAGCCAGGGTGTCGACGCGTTCGCACCGCGGGCGGATGCGATGATCGCGGTCGAGCCGGACGCGGATCTCGTGCGGAGTTGGGATGCGGCGGCGTCGACACCATGTCGCAAGATCGGCCAGATTCCGGTGTGCTGGGATCCGGACAAGGACGCAGCCGTCGAACGTTCGCATGCGCAGTTTCGCTGGTTCGGGAGTGGCTGGAAGGTCAACGCCGAGTTGCCCGGAACGGCCGGGTTTGCGGCGGCCAGCCAGTTTGTCCGGCCGGAGGATGTGGCGGAGGCGATCGCATGTGGGCCCGACGTCCAACCGATGGTCGACTCGGTGCGGGCCTTCTGGGACGCGGGTTTCACCGACATCGCGCTGGTGCAGGTCGGCGACGAGCGGAAACGCGAGTTCCTCGACTTCGCCGAATCCGAGTTGCTGCCTGCGCTACGCGAGGCTGCCCGCTGACGCGCTCCCCCGCTCTAGCGACCAAGGATCGCTAGTTCTCCGACTCTGCGAGGACAGTAACCCGCTGTGGTTCGGACAAGTCGGCTCTTCAGGTCAGCTGAGCGACGGTCCAGTCGATGCAGTTCGTCAGCGCGTCGACGTCCGCGGGGTCGATCGCCGGGAACATCGCAACCCGCAGCTGGTTACGTCCGAGCTTGCGGTAGGGCTCGACGTCAACGATCCCGTTACGGCGCAGCGTCTGCGCGACCGCCATCGCGTCAACCGAGCCGTCGAAGTCGATCGTGCCGATCACCAACGACCTGTCGTTCGGCTCCGCAACGAACGGGGTGGCGTATTCGGACTTCTCGGCCCAGGTGTAGAGGCGGGTGGAGGAATTCGTCGTACGAGCGACAGCACCAGACAGCCCACCCAGGTTGTTAATCCAGTCGGTCTGCTCGGCAAGCAAGAACAGCGTCGCGAGGGACGGCGTGTTGTAGGTCTGGTTGAGCGCGGAGTTGTCGACTGCGGTTTGCAGGTCGAGGATGGCCGGTATCCACCGTGGGGTGGTCCTGATGGCGCCAACCCGCTCGATGGCCCGCGGTGACAGCAACGCCAGCCAGAGGCCGCCGTCTGCGGCGAAGCACTTCTGGGGGGCGAAGTAGTAGGCGTCTGTCTCGGCAATGTCGACCGGCAGACCTCCCGCCCCTGAGGTCGCGTCGATCAGCATCAACGCGTCGTCGGCAGCGGCCAAGACGCGGGTGACCGGCGCCATGACACCCGTCGACGTCTCGTTGTGCACCCACGCGTAGACATCGACTCCTTCTTCGGCTCGCGGGTCAGCCCGGGTGCCGGCCGCCGACGAGATCACGGTTGGCGCGTCGAGGAACGGTGCAGCGCTGACCGTCGCCGCGAACTTGGCCGAGAACTCCCCGAACGACAGGTGCTGGCTCTTGCGCCGAATGAGGCAGCACGCAGCGATGTCCCAAAAGGCCGTGGCCCCGCCGTTGCCGAGCACGATCTGATATCCGTCGGGCATCGAGAAGAGCTGACCGATGCCCGCTCGGACCCGGGCCACGACATTCTTGACCGGGTCGCGTCGATGAGAGGTGCCAAGGTACGTCGACCCCGTCCGCGCGAGTGCGTTCAGAGCCTGGACCCGCACTTTGCTCGGTCCGGCGCCGAAACGGCCGTCGGACGGCAGCAGCCCGGCCGGGATCCGCAGGTCTGGCATGGTGGCTCCCCGCTACCGGGTCAACGCGTCGGGTTGGAGCGGCTGAGCCCATGCCGGGTCCCAGCCCTCGACTGTGTTCGGGTTGCGCGAGGCAGGGCCGACGTAATGGGCGGAGGGGCGGATCAGCCGCCCGGTCTTCTTCTGCTCCAAGATGTGAGCACTCCACCCGGCGGTGCGAGCACAGGTGAACATCGACGTGAACATGTGCGGGGGAACCTCGGCGAAGTCGAGCATGATTGCCGCCCAAAACTCCACATTTGTTTCCAGCACCCGATCAGGGCGACGGGCGCGAAGCTCCGCCAGCGCGGCCTGCTCCAAGGCGACAGCCACCTCGTAGCGAGGCGCGCCCAACTCGTGAGCGGTGCGACGCAGCACCCGGGCTCGGGGGTCTTCGGCCCGGTAGACCCGATGGCCGAACCCCATCAGCCGATCACCGTGGTCGAGCAGCTCCTTGACATACCCCACGGCATCGCCACGGCGCTCCACCTCCTCGATCATGTGGAGCACCCGTGCAGGTGCGCCGCCGTGCAGCGGCCCGGACATCGCGCCCACGGCAGCGGACAGACTCGCGGCCACGTCGGCGCCGGTAGAGGCGACCACTCGGGCGGTGAACGTCGAGGCGTTCATGCCGTGCTCTGCGGCCGAAGCCCAGTAGGCGTCGACTGCCTTGACATGCTTGGGATCGGGCTCGCCGCGCCAGCGGCGCATGAAGCGCTCGGTGATCGTGGCGGCCTGGTCGATCTCGCGCTGCGGAACCATCGGCAACCCGAGACCACGCGCGGCCTGGGCGACGTACGACAAGATCATCACCGCGGTCCGCGCCAGGTCGTCGCGCGCCTCCTCGTTGCTGATGTCGTAGAGCGGGCGCATGCCCCAGGCGGGGGCGATCATCGCGATCGCGCTCTGTACGTCGACCCGGATGTCACCGGAATGCACCGGAATCGGGTAAGGCTCCGCCGGTGGCAAACCGGGATCGTAACTGCCGTCGACGAGCAGACCCCAGATGTGGCCGAACGGCACCCGACCGACCAGGTCTTCGATGTCGACGCCGCGGTATCGCAGCGCAGACCCTGCCTTGTCCGGCTCGGCGATCTCGGTCTCGAAGGCGATCACGCCCTCCAGCCCGTGTTGCACTTCGACCATGTACGGCTCCTGTTCTTCAGGGGGCGAGCCCGGCACTTCCTGCGCCACTTTGTGCTGTGCGGACTCTGATGTGCTCAGTCTGATCTGCCCGACGGTGGCGGCCAAACGGGGGGTTCCGAGCCGTTCTCGGGTGCGCAGCCGACAGAGCACGGTCACGGCGCCAGCCGATCGATCACCCAGGTGGTGGCGTCGGCACGTTCGAACCGGATCCGGTCATGCATTCGGCCGGGCCTGCCCTGCCAGAACTCAACCGAGTGCGGGCGCACCAACATCCCGCCCCAGTGCGGTGGCCGCGGCACCTGTTCGCTGTTGGCGAACCTGTCCGTCTCGTGTTGATAGCGGTCCTGAAGGTATTGCCGTCCGGGCACCGGCTCGGACTGCGGTGACGCCCAGGCGCCAAGCTGCGATCCCCTCGGCCTGGTGGCGAAGTAGGCGTCGGACTCCGCTGGCTCGACCCGCTCGGTAGTGCCCTCGAAACGGACCTGCCGCTCCAGCGGGTGCCACGCAAACAGCAGCGCACAAGCGGGATTCGCGGTCAGCTCGACCGCCTTGCGTGAGCGGTAGTTGGTGTGGAAGACGAGACCACGCTCGTCGACCGCCTTGAGCAGCACCATCCGCGCCGACGGCGCATTTCCGGCCGCGGTGGCCACCACCATGGCATTCGGCTCATACACCCCCGCAACCTCGGCATCGGCCAGCCAGCCGATGAACGCCGCGATCGGGTCGCGGCCCAACTCCCCTTCGGTGAGACCGCGAGCTTCGTACTCCCGGCGCCAACTGGCGACGTCGCCGGGTTGCGGAGTGGTCATGGCCGTGACACTACTGGTTGCCGCCACCACCCTAGGAGACGCTCGCTCCTTCACCACCGGGGAAATGGATGAGGGCAACGGCGAGCCCGCGGGCTGGTCGTGGCATTGCCACGGCTGGATGGACTGTCCAGCGCCCGCGGGCTCGGGTAGCTAACGTGGATTCGCTACGCCGTCCAAGTGTTTGGGACCGCCTAGCGGCTAGCCACCTCACAAGTCCGTTCAGGACACATCTGTTGGACCACCTCCCTTCATGTGTGGCTACACCGTACGTCGCGGCGTACCAGCAGACAAGAGGTTTGTGCCTCACACTAGGGTGTCCCGGTGGGTCGCGCGCTGAGCCGGGTGCTGACGGATGTGCGGCCGCTTCAGGTGTCACTGGACTACCGGCGACTGTGGCTGGGCAGCACGGTTTCCCAGCTCGGTCAGCAGATGACCGCGGTGACGATCGCGATCCAGGTCTACGCCTTGACCCACTCCACGTTTTCGGTCGGTTTGGTGGGGCTGTTCTCGCTGTTCCCGCTGATCACGTTCGGCTTGTACGGCGGTGCCTTCGCCGACGCTGTCGACCGCCGAAAGCTGGCGCTCGTTTCGTCTGCGGGGCTGTGGATCCTGTCGCTGACACTTGTCACCCAGGCGGCTCTCGACCTGAAGTCGGTGGCGATACTCTACGGGATCGTGGCCTTGCAGTCGGCGTGCTACGCAGTCAACAGCCCGACCCGCACCTCGATCATTCCTCGGCTGATCCGGGCTGACCTGCTACCGGCGGCCAACGCGCTCAACATGGCGTCATTCAACCTCGGATTCACCACTGGCCCGTTGCTTGGGGCGCTGGCGATTAGCGCCGGCGGCTACCAGGTCGCATACGCGATCGACGCCGTGACGTTCCTGGCCGCCCTGTACGCGCTGTTTCGATTGCCGCCGATTCCGCCGCAGCCGCTGGTGGGCAGCGCAGCGACCCGGCCAGGGCTGCGGTCGGTGATCGAAGGGTTCCGCTTCCTTGCCAACGCCCGAAACATCCGGATGACGTTCATCCTCGATCTGTGCGCGATGGTGTTCGCGCAGCCGCGTGCGCTGTTCCCTGCGGTGGCGGGCGGGTTCTTCGGCGGCGGAGTTCGAACCGTGGGCCTGCTGCAAGCCGCACCCGCCATCGGGGCCCTTGTCGCGTTCACGTTCTCGGGTTGGGTGAGCAAGGTGCGCAAGCAGGGGGTCGCGATTGCCGTCGCGGTGATGACGTACGGCGCCGCGGTGGCCGCGTTCGGCATCACCCGCACGCTCTGGCTTGGCGTTCTCTTCTTGGCGGCCAGTGGTGCCGCCGACATGGTCAGCTCGGCGTACCGTTCGACGATCCTGCAGGTCGCGGCGCCGGACAACCTGAGGGGCAGGCTGCAGGGGGTGTTCACGGTTGTGGTGGCCGGTGGACCGCGGATGGGGGACTTCCTGATGGGCTCGACCGCGGCGTTGGCGACACCGACGATTGCGTTGGGCGGTGGTGGGCTGGCCTGCCTGGTGGGGGTGCTCGTCGCGGCGAGTCGCGAGCGGCACTTCCTCGGCTATGACGGCGCGCACCCGGCGCCATGACGCCGATCACCGCCTCCAGCTGGGGTTGAGCAGCTTGGACGGCAGGTGTCCTCAGGAGCGCTGGAACCAGGCGACGGTGTCGGGCGGGAGAGTGCTCACCACGAGACATTGCGCACGCGCGGTCCTCCCGCCGGGCTGTGGTTGAACACGGCGAACGTTATCGGGAGCCGAACGTCGCCGGGTCGACCGCTATCCAGACGTGCTCGGCGCGGCCCAGCACGCGGCCGTCGTCGTCGTACAATGTGGTTGCCGTGAACGTCTTGCGGCCTTCCTCGGCCAGCAACTGCCCCACGATGACGTGCGGCTGGCCGATCAGCGGCGGCTCGTCGCACAACGCAGTCATTTGACCCAGCACGAGGGGTCGCACGTCGAGATCCGACGTCCAACCACCTGGGCAGTCGAGCGCTGCCCAAGCGAACTCGGTCGCGGCGACATCGGAGTTCGCCGCCGCGGCGAGAGACGAGTCGGGGACCCACACGCAGGCGGTGCGTCCGGGCGCGAACAGCCCGGGCATCAGCCGAAGAGCATCACCTGACTGCCTCCCGGTCCCGCAGGTGAAGCAGGTGGGGAACGGGTGGTCGAGCCGGCCTCGGTACGTCGATTCAGCTTCGGCCGCGACCGCCATCTCGACCGGCTCCACTGGCTCGCCGCGAAGCTTGCCCGGGTTGGCTTGGGCGATGATCGAACCGGCGAGCAGTAGCCGGGTTTGGTCCGTGTGCTCGACCCGCATCGATACGTCGAGTGGTGGAGGCTGACGAAGCGTCACGGACACCGGGATACCGCCATCGCCATCGCCGACATGGGACGCCAGCCTGCCGGCCGTGTATCCGCCGTTGCCCGACCCGGGCGGCCCCATGAAGCGTGACGCGATGGTGATCGTATGAACGGACATCACGGGAAGGCTAGCCTCCCGCCCCGTCCCGATCGCGCAAGGCTCAGTCACTCGGTCCTGGCGAGCGGTTCTTGGGAAGCTCACCGTTCGACCCTGCTGGCAGGTCACACGGCAAGGTCAGGCGTTTAGCCGGCTCTGGCTAGCTCAAGGTCTGATTGTTCCGGCGGCGAACTTGGCTCGAGTTGCTGCATGGGCCACAATGACCGTCAGTGGTGTGTGTCCACGATTCGGCTGCGGTGAGTGCGAAGCCGTTCACCGCCAGGACCACGACACCCGAATCGACAGATGGACGCGCCGCGTGACCGATCTGATTGACACCACGGAGATGTATCTCCGGACGATCTTCGAGCTCGAAGAGGAGGGGATCGTTCCGCTGCGAGCCCGAATCGCCGAACGCCTTCACCAATCCGGCCCCACGGTGAGCCAGACGGTGGCACGGATGGAACGTGACGGCTTGCTCACGGTGCAAGGCGACCGGCACCTGGAGTTGACCAGCGAAGGTGGCATGCTCGCGATGCGGGTGATGCGCAAACACCGGCTCGCCGAACGGTTGCTGATCGACATCATTGGGCTCGAATGGGAGCAGGTGCACGTCGAGGCCTGTCGATGGGAACACGTGATGTCGGAGACTGTCGAGCGCCGATTGCTCGAAATCTTGGGCCACCCCACGGTGTCGCCGTACGGCAACCCCATTCCCGGGCTCGACGAGCTGGGCGCAGGCGGTCACCGTCTCGAGGAGTTCCTCGACGGTGTCGAGGCGCTGGACACGATAGTTGCCGACGACGAGCAGCGCGTCATTGTGGGCCGCATCGCTGAGCCGCTGCAGACCGACGAGGAGTTGATGTCGGTGCTCAGCCGGGTAGGGGCGCTGCCCGGAGCAGTACTGACGGTTGCCCGTGGGGCTGGCGGAGTGCTGATCGGCAGTGGCGGCGAGGCGGCCGAGATCGACCTTGAGGCGGCCAGCCACCTGTTCGTACGCCGCGTCTGACCTTCCCGCCGAGCCGCCAGCTTTTTCCCACCGACCCGCCAGCTTTTTCCCACCGACCCGCCAGGTATTTGCTCGCAGCCGGATCTGCGCCGCTGGGGCAGTGCGGCGGGCGGCACCTCGATGGGTCGAAGCGTTGGGTCCGTGGGCTGTGGCGCTGTTGCGGGCTCGCGATCGCTCGGTGAAACTGTCTCCAAGCAGCATCTTGTCGCGTCGCTGGCGAAGCGGTGGCGCGCTGGCATAGCTGAGCCGGACTAGCGAAAGGCGAGTCGAGATGGCCGAAACCGTGAGCGTGCGCTACATCGTCGATGACGTCGACGCGGCTCTGGCGTTCTACACAATCCAGTTAGGCTTCGATGTGCAGATGCACCCGGCGCCGACGTTCGCCATTCTCTCTCGCGGTGCCCTGCGGTTGCTGCTGAGCGCACCGAGCGGACGCGGTGGCGGGGGACAGAGCATGCCCGATGGTCGCCTGCCCGAACCGGGCGGCTGGAACCGCATCTCACTTCCCGTGGAGGATCTCGAAGCCGAGGTCGACCGGCTCCGCGCCGCCGGGATGCACTTTCGGAACGACGTTGTTGTCGGCGTCGGTGGGAAGCAGATACTGCTCGAGGACCCCGCCGGCAACCTCGTGGAGCTGTTTCAGTTCACCGGCTGATGGGCCCATTGCCGAGTCTTCGAGCGGTGGCGGGTGGCGGAAGAACCTGACGGCTCGGCGGGAAGTCAGCTGGGGACGGTGATTTCGCGATGCCAGGACTGGGTCATGTATGACGTCTGCCAGCCCATGGATTGGTACATCGCCTCGGCCCCGGTCGGGGAATCGGCATCGACCTCGAGCCCGACCCGGTTGCGACCGCGTCGGGCAGCGTCCGCGATTACGGCGTACAGCAGCGACTTCGCGACGCCACGACCGCGAGCGTTCGGCAACACTCCCATATAGGCGATGTAGCTTCCTTCCGGTTGCACCTCACCGTTGGGTGACGAACCAGCCGGAAGCACCGCACCGACCAGGGCACCGGCAACATCGGCGTCGCCTTGGCCCAGCGGCGGTTGGGCCGGCCGTCCGCTGCCGGCGACTTCCCTATCGGCGTGCCCGGTGGCGGTGTGCGCGGTGTTGGTCAGCGTGGCGATCCACCAATGGTCCCACCGGTGGCCGGGATCTTCCTTGAGCCTCGAGCAGAACTCGTCGAACGTCTCTTGGTAGGAGTTGAAGTGGTCGGCGAAGGCTGCCTCCAGCACACCATGCACAGTCCTCACATCATGTTCGTCTGGCAGGCCGTCCACGCCGGCGCCGACGCGGCGTACGACGACTCCCGCGCGCGGTGCCGGCATCGCATCCGGCGCACCCTCGGCAGCGGTGACGGGACGGCTCATTTGCCACCAGGTGCGCGCCTTGGCGTAGCCCGCGGCAGCTAGCCAACGTTGTTGGCGTTCGTCGTCGGAGAATGCGCTGCTGTCGAGCTGGGTGAGCGTCAAGCCGCGGTGAGCTCCGATCCCGGTCGCCGCAACCGCCGCCCAGTCGAAGAGCCGCTCAGCAAGGGAGTCGGCGCGAGTGTCGTCAGGTGAGCCCGTCAGCTCGGGGTCGATGATGACCTCGACGTCGACTCGCCCGGCGGCCCGATCATGGACATTCGCCCAGGCTTGGACGGGACCGGACCCGTCTACCACTTGAACGTGCTGGCGACGGTTGGCTCCCCGCCCCGTCACCCCAGCGGCGACGTCGGCGTCGGTGGCTGTCGCCCATCCCCTCGCCCACTCCTCATGGCGACGACGAAGATCTGCAAGTCGCGCCACGTCTGCTACGCCCGGAGACGCGGATGACCACCACCCAGCAGGCAAATCGACTGCCGGATGCGTCGGCGCGAGGGGCGAACCAGCCGGTACGTCGCTGCAACCGTCAGCAGGGCGTCTCTCAAACCCAGTCACGGCCCGATTCTCTCGTATCCAGGGACCGACCGCGACCGGCGGTGCGTCGTGCACTGGGTCAGTGGAGCAGGCTGACGCCTCGGGAGATGACGAGCACCGATAGCAGCAATGCGGAAATCGACTCAACGCCCATCAGCAGCTTTGCTCGTGGAGACAGCGGCATGGTGTCGGTCGGGCTGAAGGCCGACGAGTTGGTGATCGACACGTACAGGTAGTCGATGAAGCCAGGCGTCCATCCCGACTTCGCCGACGAGCGTGCGGCCACCTCGGCGATTGCATCATGATCCTCGTCTTGTGGAAACCGGAAGTCGGCCGGCGGCAGGTTGACGGCCAGCGCCTGCGTCCGTGTTACGGGGCCGCCGCGGTCGAGCTCCCAAAACGCCAGTCCGAACATGATGATGTTGGTGAACCACACTTGAGCCGCTGCCCGCAAGAGTGTGATGCCCTGGCCGGCCTGCCCGAAGAGCAGTTCGCGCACGAGGAGCACGAGCGCCACCGTGTTGGCGACGGCGATGATGAGCACCAGGGCGAGCGAGAGCCGGCGAAGGAGGATGCTCTCCCGGGTCAGACGCCGGGGATTGGCGGCTATCAGCGGCACGAACAGCAGCAGCTCCAGGGCGGGCACGATGAACCGCGGCCCGAAAATGAGCTGGCCGGGCAGCACCACGTAGAGCACGATCGCGGCGACGACCGCGCATGCCGCCGGCAGTCGCGGCTCACCGGGGTGGCCTCTCTTTGCTCGCTGGGTGGTGGTCACCGCACCTTTATACTCGCCGGTCAGCGAACTGCCGGAGAGCTTTCGGCCTAGAGCCCGCGCGGGCTCTGAGAGCACCTTCTTAAGGTGCCGGCGGTGAGTGAGGGTTCGGCGAGGCCGACGAGTGGCCGGGGAACGACTTCGCCCCGGGCGAGATCACACCGGCGGCGTTGTTCACCGCTGTCGCAGCTTCGCCGAAACCCACCGAGATGAGCGGCACCTTGCCGTCGTACTCGACGACGTCGCCGGCGGCGAACACCCGCGGCAGACTGGTGCGCATCCGGGTGTCGACGACGATGTGATGGCGCTCCAGCTCGAGGCCCCATCGCGACATCGGCCCGAGGTCAGCAGTGAAACCGAGCGCAGCGACAATGGCCTGCACATCCATGGTGAGCGACTCTTGACCGCCCTTTCGGGCCAGCTCGACTCCAGACACGTACCCGTCACCGTGGATCGCGGACACCTCGAACGGCACCAGCACACGCACCGAGGACGCGAGCACAGTCTCGACCGAGCTCTCGTGTGCTCCGAAACGCTCCCGTCGGTGCACCAGCGTCACCGACCGGGCCAACGGCTCCAGGCTCATCGCCCAGTCGAACGCCGAGTCACCCCCGCCGACGATGAGCACGTCGAGGCCGGCCAGCTCTTGCAACTGCGGCACGAAGTAGCGCAGGCCGCGGCCTTCGAACGCCACGCCGGTGGGGAGTGGTCGGGGCGCGAAGACACCCATTCCGGCAGTTATCAGAACCGCCCGCGCGGTCACGACCTGACCGAGGTCTGTCGTCACGGTAACCGAGTCATCGGTCGCGACGAGCGTCTCGGCACGCTGTCCGAGCAACAGATGAGGAGAATACTGGCCGGCCTGGTCCACGAGCGCCTCGACGAGCCGCTGGCCAACTATCGCGGGGTATCCTGCCACGTCGTAGATGACCTTCTCTGGGTACATCGCGGTGATCTGCCCGCCCGCTTCGGGAAGCGAGTCGACGATCGCTACCGACATGTTGCGAAAACCCGCGTAGTAAGCGGCGTACAGACCGGTCGGTCCGGCGCCGACGACCAGCAGATCGATGTCCAACGGATCGCCGGCCACCACGGCGTCATTGCCGGCGCCCGCTTCGGGCGGCTGCGTAGGTGGCGTCATCTGGCCGTGCCCCTTTCCTGACCGAACGACTCCATCTCACCACGAGTCACCGGGCGCGGTCACCGCACCCGGCTCGCTCGTTGACCGTCCGAGTGTCAGGGGTGACGGCCGAGGAAGGCGAGCAGCCGGTCTGCAGGGGAGGCGAAGGGGGGTACGTCGACGGAGGGCGCGAACCGCTCGGGACGGTCCCGATTGCTGACCAGCAGCGGCACCAGCTCCAGCAGCTCCTCGGCCAGCCTCGGCGGCAGGCCGGGATCGTGCCGGCAAGCTTGCGAGACGTCCCACCCGTGTACGGCGATCTCCAGAGCACCGGTGCTCGCCAGAACGCTTGCCGTCAGCGCCGAGTCGGCGACACGCACCAGCGTGGCGCCGTCGTTGTGAGTCCAGGAGCCGAGCAGCGAACACGCCCGAATGCGGATCGTCGCCACGATATCGCGCGACGTGTCAGCACCGACCGGATCGAGTTCGACGTACCCGACGTCGGCAGCTTGTTGCAGCGCGGCGAGCGAGTCGTTCATGTGACGCAGCAAGGCGCGAAGGTTCCATTCGCGGCAGGGCGTGGCGAGCGTCAGATCGGCGTCCGTCACTAACTGAAGGCTGCCGCGGGTGTAACCGATCGCCCGCTCGAGCAGCCCGAGCGAGCCGATCAACGGTGCGGGCGCCGCCCCGGTAGGCATGGCTGCTCCTTCGCTGAGCCGGTCAGTCTGCTGCCGGTTGCTGCTCCGGCTCCGGCGCCAGGCTCTCCGGCAGGCCGAACGTCGAGAACAGGCCGGCGTGGAAGAACGCCGCGACGTGACTCACGGCCGCCGGCCCCAGAGTCAGCACCTGCAACTGGAACGGCCAGAACCGGCCGTCATCGGCACGCATGTACAGGCCGAAAGCCGGCTGACCGTTGGCGTCGGTGCGGACCAGACGCATGTCTTGACGCCCACCGGGACATTGGGTGCCGATGAGACGGGCGATGTCTTCTCGACCCTGATACCACCCGATGAACGGAGGCATCTCCCAGACAGCATCCTTGGTGAACAGCTCCACGATGGTGGCCATGTCCTTCTCCCAGAACGCGGTCACATAGCGGTCCAGCAGCTCGCGCTGCTCCGGCGACGTGGGCTCCACAACCGTGTCCTCGGTCGGTGCGGCCTGCTCCAACTGGGCGCGGGCTCGTTGCAACGTGCTGTTCACCGCTACGGTCGAGGTGCCGAGGGCTTCGGCCACCTCGGCGGCTCGCCACTTGAGCACGTCGCGCAAAATGAGCACGGCGCGCTGGCGAGGTGGCAGGTGTTGGAGCGCGGCGACGAACGCCAGTCGGATGCTCTCGCGGGAAGCGACGATCGTCGCCGGGTCGTTTTGGTCCGCTCCCACCAGCGCATCCGGCACTGGCTCGAGCCAGGGCACTTCGGCCCGCTCTACCAGCGGCTCGTCGGGGCTAGCGTTCGGGCTGCCGAGGCCGGTCGGGAGCGGTCGTTTCTCGCGGCTCTCCAGGGCGGTCAAACACACGTTGGTGGCGATCCGATACAGCCAGGTGCGTAGCGAGGAGCGGTTTTCGAAGTTGTGGTAGGCGCGCCAGGCGCGTAGGTAGGTCTCCTGAACCAGGTCTTCGGCGTCATGGACCGAGCCCAGCATGCGGTAGCAGTGGGCGAACAGCTCTCGTCGGTAGGGGTCGGTCAGTCGGGGAAAGTCGTCGTCGACAGGCCGGGCGATCTGGCTCACGGTGCGCCTCCTTGCGTCATCGTTGATCCTCTCATCCGAGCGCGGCTGGAATCGCTTCTCCAGTCGGCGTACGTCGCTCACTGCTCGATGACGGCCGGGTCCATGTAAATGATCTCCCAGAGGTGGCCGTCGAGATCCTGGAAGCTCCACCCGTACATCGGGCCCTGGCCCATCTTGTCGCCCGAAGGTCGACCGCCCGCATCCAGTGCCTGACCCACCAGGTCGTCGACGGCTTGCCGGCTGTCGGCGGAGAGCGCGACGATGGCCTCGGTATGCGTTGTCGCGTCACAGAGGTGCTTCTTGGTGAACGTCTTGAAGAAGTCTTCCACCAAGAGCATCACGTAGCTGTTCTCGCTGATCACCATGCAGCTGGCGTTCTCGTCGGTGAACTGGGCATTGAACTCGAACCCGAGCTTGGTGAAGAAGTCGATCGACTGCTGCAGGTCTTTGACCGGCAGATTGACGAAAATGTGGCGGCTCATGCTTACATCCCTCCATCCGGCTGTGGGTGCCGGCTTCTGGACGGGTAGACCGTGCGGTGCCGCGAAACTCATCGTTCAACCGGCAAGTTTTTGCCGAATCGCAAGCTGAGCTGCCGGTGCTCAGAGGGATCTGGTGAGATGGGTGACGTGGGCGCGTTCGACGACGTACTAGCGGGGAACGCCGAATACGGTCGAGGCTTCTCCGGCGCGGGCATTGGGGGCAAGGCCGCCCGGGGCCTTGCGGTCATCACCTGCATGGATTCGCGCATCGCTCCGCTGCAGATGCTCGGGTTGACTCGCGGAGACGCGAAGATTCTGCGCAATGCCGGCGCGCGGGTGACCGATGACGTTCTTCGCACCCTCGTTCTTGCCGTGCATCTGCTCGACGTCACCCGTGTCATGGTGATCGCGCACACGGACTGCCGGATGACGAAGGTGAGCGATGACGACGTGCATGCCGAGATCTTGGGTCGCGGCGTTGACACCAGGAGCCTGGACTTCCGGACGATCCCCGACCAAACCGAGACGCTGAAGCGCGACGTGCAGCGGATCCGCAGCTCGCCGTACTTGCCCGTCAACCTGCCAGTGCTCGGCTGTGTGTACGACGTCGCGACCGGGCTGATCGACGTGGTGATCCCACCCGATGAGCGGCCCTGAAGCCGGCTGGCTCGGTGCCGGTGCGAGTTCGGGGCAGCGCCGTGCTGCGGCTTACGTGTGAAGGCCGCCGTCGCAATGCATCAGTTGGCCATTGATCCACCCGCCCTCGTCGGAGCAAAGGAAGGACACCAGTGCGGCGGTGTCGGTGGCGCGTCCGCCGCGACCGCGAGGTGTTGCGCGAACGATCTGGTCGCGGAGCTCGTCACTCATCCAACCGGTGTCGACCGGGCCGGGATTGATGACGTTGGCGGTGATGCGCCGCTCCGCCAGCTCACGTGCGGAGGCGATCACGATGCGGTCGAGGGCGCCCTTACTCGCGCCGTACGCAAGGTTGCCGACCGTGGCATCGCTGGTCAACGCCACGATCCTGCCTCGGTCCTCCTGTGCGGTGTACCGCAAGGCGAACTCGCGAATCAACAGCCACGACGCCCGAGTGTTCACCGCAAAGTGCCGATCGAAACTTTCAACGGACGTGTCAAGGAGCCCCGAGTCGACGGATTCGCAATGGCACATGATCAGCGCCGTCACCGGCCCCAGCTCGGCTCCGACAGCGTCGAAAATCGTGGCTGGGCTTTCGACGACGCGCAGATCGGCCGACACTGCCACAGTGGCTGCCCCGGCTTCGCGAATCGAGTTTGCGACCTTCTCGACATCACCTGGCTGACACCCCCACGGCATCCGATCGTCGTACGCCGGCCAGTGGGCGGTGGCGACGTCCCAGCCATCTCGGGCAAGTCGGGTGGCGATGCTCGCGCCGATGCCGACGGTGCGGCCGACGCCGGTCACGAGCGCGACCGGGCGAGGGTGAATGGCAGGGCTCATGGCGAGTGATCCTCACAGATCCACCCCGACGACGAAACCGAGTTTCCACCGATGACTTTCACCCTCGCACGATGTCAGTAGGTGCAGACCCACGATGTTCAGGGCTCCTGGAAAGGAACCGCCTTGCGCATCCTTGACCTCGACCCAGCCGCCCGCAGAGCATCTCGACCCGAGCTGGCGCACTGTCCTCCCCGGCCGGCTCGGCGGGCTGGTAGAGGCCAGTGCGAGCGACCTGCCGGCTCAACCAGCTACGCTGATCGGCTGATCGGGCGGACCGTCAGACAGCACTTGCGTCAACAGCGCCGGCAATCCCTCCGGTCGCAACAGGTCCGTCGTCATGGCCAACTCTTCGGCGGTCCACCAGCGGTGCCCCGTCACACAGGCCCTCTCCCTTTCCTCGAAGGCAGAGGTGTCAACTTCGAACGCGGGCACGCGAGCCAAGAAGTATCACTGCCGAACTTCATAGGTGACGCCATCCCAGACCGCGATCCAAGGCCGTCCTCGCCACACCTCCTGGCTCAGCGACAAGTGAGTTAGCCCGGTTTCCTCCCGCACTTCGCGTAACGCGGCATGCCGTGGCTCTCACCCGGCTGGACACCGCCTCGTACCAGCGGGTGGAGCCGTCCGACTCGTTCCGGCTTGACAACAGCAGCAGCCGACCGGCGTCGTCCACCAACAAGACGCGCGCGCTGGGGCGCGCACGCTCGACCGCGCGACGATCCAGTCGCGCGAGAGCACTCGTATCCGCCAGGTAGCGTGCTACCGCCTTTGGTCAAGACACCCATCCTGACTCTGCTGACTTGGCAGGCGATCGGGGGCTCAGTTTGCCGCGGAGCATGAAGTGTGGCGGATGACGCGGCGCGCTCACCAACCTCTCGGCGAGGTGACCTGACAGCCGAAGGAGGTCAGTGCGCCTCGATCGTCGAACACAGCGCTCGACGCCTCGCTCGTCTCGTGCGCCAGCCGGCAACAGATGTGGTGGCTCTTGATCGCGCGGACGCAATGAGCGTCGGACGGCTGCTGGCGGCATCCGGTACGGCAGACATCGTGCACGTCCACGTGGTCTTGTGCGCGCGGTGGACCAGGCAAGCTGTGGTGACCACGACCCGGACGATCTGCATGCACTGGATCCGTCGCTCATCCTCGTCACGCTCTGAATTCGCGGCCCGGCGCTGAGCTTTCCAGCGATCTTGTCGGCGCCCCGCCGAAGACGTCGGAGTTGCGCTCGCGTTGCGCCGTGTCGTCACACTCTTGTTGACCCCGCTACCGCTGGGCTAACGCCATGGATCTTGGCATGGTCATAGGAGGAATTGACGTGTTTGACACACGGGTACGGCGGCAGGCGTTGGCAACGATTCCGCTGGTGGCTGCTCTGATCGTGTTGGCTGCCGGCGCTGCCCCAGCCGGCCATCCAGGTTTGCCTAGTCCCAGCCGCGCACAAGCGGCAGCGGCTTTGTGGATCGTGTCGCCGCTTCAGGGCGCCGACATCGTCTGCGGGACCGTCGAGACGGTCGTCAAGCTGACCGGACGGGTGCACGCCGGGTCGTTCATGGCGAGTCTTGGGGGTCACGACGTGACCGCTGACTTCTTCCACGCCAAGGCCCCTCGTGAAGTCGCCCAGTTGCAAGAGCGTGACCTGTTGCCGGGTCAAAACGTGCTGGTGGTGAAGGCCTGGTTCTAGCACCGGCCAGCCGCTTAGGGACGCCGTTCACTTCCAGGTGCAGTAAACGTGTGGGCGGGTTGGTGGTCAGCAACTGCCCTGCAATGCCGGCACGTCAGCGGCGCCGTACCCCTATGTCCCGATCGCGACCAGGTGCCCGCCCAAGGCACCTTCGGAGTCACGATCGGCGATCCGACCGCAAATGGGACTACGTACGTGCGAGATCCACCGGCGGCTGGCGCAGGCTCCGTCCGAGTGGTCGTGTTGGAGGTGGTCACTTGCAGGGTGTCAGGCCCGGATGCCGGCAAGCACGATCTCGACGACGCGCCTGCTCTGGGCCTCGTCGAGTGTCCCCATCATCGAGCAGCCGCCGATGAGGCGTAGCAGGTCCGAAGGTTCGACGTTGGGGCGAACCACCCCTGATCGCTTGCCGTTCTCGAGGATCTCCCCGGCAGTGTCGGTGATCACCTGACGGGAGTAGGTGAGCAGTTCGGAGTCCTTGCCGGCGGCCTCGACAAGCGCCTGGAACAGTGCGCGCTTGGTTGACGCGTAGTCCTGGAAGGCGTCGACCCACCCCCTCACTGCGTCCCACGCCGAGGCGGTCTCGACCAGCTCGTTGGTGCGCTTCCGGAGGGTGTCGACCTCCTCCCGGTAGACCGCCTCAAGCAGCGTCAGCCGCGTCGGGAAGCGGCGGTAGAGGGTGCCGATGCCAACGCCAGCGCGGCGGGCGATCTCTTCCAAGGATGCGTCGCCGCCTAGCTCCTGCAGGGCCTCCCGAGCGGTCGCGACGATCCGTTCGTAGTTGCGTCGCGCGTCCGCCCGCAGCGGCCGCTGCGGTGCGCCGTCGTACGCCAACGGTTGCGGGTCGGCGCTCACCGTCACCACGTCGCCACCACCTCTATGGAATCGGTCTTAGGCACAAATCAGCCAACCGCTTGTCAAACGGAGGCTGCCTCCGTATAGTCAACCGGAGGACATCTTCCACTTCTCTATCGTACGTCAAGGAGCACTTCGTGTCAGTGCAAACCATTACCGCACCACCCAACCCGGCTCCAGGATCATCGCCCGGGCCGAGCGCCCCGATCGCCGCATCCGCTGCATTCATCCTGGGAACCGTGCTGGTTGCCCAGCTGATGGTGGTCTTGGACGCGAGCATCGTGAACGTCGCCCTACCGCACATGCAACGAGACATGGGTCTCACGCAGACCAGCCTGTCGTGGGTGATGAACGCCTACACGCTTGCCTTCGGAGGACTGCTCCTGCTGGGCGCCAGGGCTGGAGACCTGTTTGGCCGGCGCCGGATCTTCTTGCTCGGCATGGCCGTCTTCACCGTCGCTTCCTTCGCTGGTGGATTCGCCACCAGCGGGGAATTGCTGATCTTGGCGCGCGCCGTGCAGGGCCTCGGCGCCGCCCTGGCTGCGCCGACGGTGCTGGCGATGATCACGATCAGCGTTCCCGAAGGCCCACCCCGCAATCGGGCGCTGGCCCTCTTCACCGCCACCTCCATCGGAGGCGCGGCGATCGGACTCGTCGCCGGCGGCATGCTCACCGAGTGGCTGTCGTGGCGTTGGGTGATGTTCGTCAACGTCCCCATCGGCATCGGCGTATTTCTCGCCGCCGCGCTGGTCCTGCCAGAGACTGCCCGAACCACCGGCCGGGTCGACGTGGCCGGCGCGATCACCTCCACGCTCGGCATGAGCAGCCTCGTCTACGGCTTTGTCCACGCGGCCGATGCCGGCTGGGGCGACGCCGTCACCATCGGGTCCTTCTTCGCAGCGGCGGCTCTGCTCGCAGCGTTCGTCCTTGTCGAGCAACGCGCCGAGGCGCCGATCACGCCACTGGGCCTGTTCACCGACTGGACGCGCTCGTCGGCGTACCTCGGCCGGATGCTCCTCGTTGCCGGGATGATGGGGATGTTCTTCTTCATGACCCAGCTCGTGCAGGACGTTCTCGGCTACTCACCGCTCGCGGCTGGGCTGGCGTTCCTGCCGGTGACCGTCGGGGTGTTCGTGTCCTCCCAAGTCGCGGCCCGGCGCCTGGTCGGCGCGATCGGTCCGCGCGCCACGATGGTGCTCGGCACGCTGATGTCTGCCTCGAGCGTCTTCTGGCTGAGTCACACGTCGCAGACCCCGTCGTACCTGTCCATCGGCGTCCCGCTGTTCCTCATGGGCCTCGGGAACGGGACCGCGTTCCTGCCGCTGACCGCGGCAGCCCTCCAACGGGTGCCGCCTCAACATGCCGGTGCCGCATCCGGACTGGTCAACGTCGCCCAACAAGTCGGTTCGACCCTCGGTCTTGCGGTGCTCGTCACGGTGTTCAGTGCGGCGAGCCGGCCCGCGGCCACCGGCCACAGCGTGTCCGGCAACGCCGCCGAGCAAGCACAGCACATCTTCCTGCAGGGCGCCGACACTTCGCTACTTGTCGCCGCCGGCTTTATCGCCCTGGCCGGGCTGGTCGCCGTGACCATGCACCGGTGGACACCGACCACCACGGCACCAGCCACATCCGAGCTGCTCGATGTCGACTGACCGGCGGCTGGCCAGACTGACCCGCCCATCCTCCTGCAGGTAGCCACCTCGAAGAAGTGCGCGGTTGGAGTGGTGCCGGATCAACAAGAGGTAGATTCTGCCTTGTGAGGTAGCCTTCTCCCATGGCGCTAAGCATCAAAGATCCAGAGACCGACCGTCTCGCCCGCGAGTTGTCCAAGGCGACGGGCGAGAGCCTCACCGCCGCCGTGGCCACTGCTTTGCGCGAGCGCCTGGAGCGAGTACGAGGTCGTGCTCGCGGGCCAGCTCTCGCCGACGAGCTCAACGCCATCGCCGTCCGTTGCGCAAGGCTTCCGTTGCTCGACGACCGGCCGGAAGAGGAGATCCTCGGCTACGACGATCATGGGTTGCCGGCCTGATGGTCCTCGACACCTCTGCGCTCGTAGCGGTGCTGTTCGATGAGCCCGATCGGGACGAGTTCATCCGCCGGATCGCGATCGCGTCGCGGCGGCTGATTTCAGCCGGCACCTTGATCGAGTCCTCGATCGTCGTGGAATCCCGGCGCGGCGAGGTCGCTGGCCGCGAGCTCGATCTGTTCCTCCATCGTGCTGACGTGCTGACCGTGGCCGTGGACGAGGAACAGGTGCTGTTAGCGCGCGCGGCGTGGCGACGCTACGGCAAGGGCCGCCACCGCGCCGGGCTGAACTTCGGGGACCTGTTCGGCTATGCCCTCGCGCGCGCCACTGGCGAGGAGTTGCTGTTTAAGGGCGACGATTTCACAAAGACCGATCTCGCTCAGGCATGAGGGGAGCAACGACAGGCCATACCGCACCGCGTGTACGCCCCGACAGGCGGGCGGGAGATCCCGATGGTCGATCGCCGCTGACGGATCCTCTTGTGACGCGGCGCTTGTAGGCGGGATTGGGTCGGAATTCGCTTACGCCCGCGCAGATCTGCGCGGGCTCTTTGCCGGTTTCTTGATTGCCCCCGCGGAAGTGGCACTGGGATAATCTCGGCTATGCCTGTTTTCTGCGCGCACGACGGAACGCAGGTCGCCTACCACGTGCTCGGAGAGGGCAGCCCGGTGGTCTGCCTGCCGGGTGGTCCGATGCAGGACTCGGCGTACCTCGGCGACCTGGGCGGACTGTCCGGGCGCTTGCGGCTGATCCTGTTGGACTATCGCGGCACCGGCCAGTCGCAGACACCCACAGACACCGTCTCCTACCGCTGCGACCACCTCGTTGCGGATGTCGAGGCGCTGCGCGGGCACCTGGATCTGGGCCGGATAGACCTGCTTGCGCATTCCGCTGGGGCGAACCTCGCGGCGTTGTATGCGGCTCGCCATCCCGAGTGCATCGGCAAGCTCGTCCTGGTCACTCCGAGCACCTACGCCGTTGGCATAACCGCAACCAGCCAGCTGCGGCGTGAGGTTGTGCGGCTGCGGGAAAGAGAGCCGTGGTTCGCGTCGGCGTTGGCAGCCTTCGAGGCGGTCCAGGCCGGGCAGGCCACGGACGCCGACTGGGAGGCCATCGCACCCTTCACTTATGGCCGGTGGGACGCTGCAGCGCAAGCCCATCATGTGAGCGGAGACAAGCATCGCAACGCGGAGGCGGCGGCCGTCTTCGGTGAAGAGGGCGTTTTTGACCCACCGGCCACTCGCGCGGCTCTGGCCGACTTCGGCGCGCCGGTGCTGCTGGTTGCCGGGGAACTCGACGTGGCAACCCCGCCGAGAGTCGTGGCCGAGTACGCCGGATTGTTCCCGAACGCCACGATCGTCACCCAGCCGGAAGGCGGCCATTGCCCCTGGCTCGACGACCCCACCTGGTTCACCACGACCATCGCAGCCTTCCTGACGTGACCGAGGGCATCGGACCACTTGTGCCGCACGGTCGCAATCTGCCGCGAGTCGCTCGGTCACGAGCACGCCGCCGTGCAGACCATGGCCGATTCTTAATCGACTCCCACGCGGATGCTACCAGTAGCGCTACCATGTTTGTATGACGGCTCTTCACATCCGCAACCTGCCGGAGTCAGTGGTGACCGCCCTGCGCGAGCGGGCTGCCAGACACGGCCAGTCGATGCAGCAAGAGATCCGGCAAATCCTGGAGGCAGCCGCAAAGGCGTCACCGCCTCGCGAGGTTCCCGAGCCGGTGTGCCTGACTAAGGTGCGAACTGCCGTTACCTCCACGTGGGGCCGGGAGGAGATTTATGGCGACGCCGGTCGCTGACCGTGCCGTCCTGGACACGAACGTCCTGCTAGCGGCAACTGACGAAGCACGACAAGAGCATGAGCAAGCGGTTGCAGCCATAAATGTCTGGCCGGCGTCCGGGTTGGTGCTCTACACCAGCGGGCAGATCTTGCGTGAGTATCTCGCAGTGGCCACGCGCCCGGTCGGCCAGAACGGGCTCGGCATGGGGCGGCTCGACGCGGTTGCCAACGTGCGAGCGCTGCGGGTGAGATTGAACCTGCTGGCCGAAGACACCAAGGTAAGCGACCGCCTGCTGGAGCTACTTGAGACGGTCGAGTGCGGGGGCAAACAGGTTCACGATGCGAACGTCGTCGCGACCATGCTTGTGCACGGAATCGACACCGTCGTCACCATGAACGCTGATGACTTCGGCCGATTCGGCGACCATGTGCTCGTGGTCGGTTTGCGTCCATGAGGCGCTGCGTCGACTTCGGGGACAAGAATGGGCCGATGCCGGCGACACCTCGAAGCGCTATGTTTTGGCGATATGGTGACTGAGCCGAGCACGATCCGGCTGGCCCGCGCCACCCGCGATCTGTTCGCTGAGTAGGCGCGCGAGCGTGGAGTGTCGGTGGCGGCACTGCTCGCCGAGATTGCCGAAGAGCGTCGACGCGACGCCATCTGGGCTTCAGAACACCAGGCCAACCGCATCGATGAGCAGAATCCAGACACCCAAGCCGAGCTCCGCGAGTGGGAAGGCACCCTCGATGATGGACTCGACTGACACGCCACGCCGCGGGGACGTCTGGGTCGTGGCACTCGGCGCGGGACGTGCCGGCGAGCCGGGCAAGGCTCGTCCCGCGGTCGTCGCCGCGGCGGCCAAACTCCGTGCCGACGCACTTTCGGGCTTTCTCGACGCCTGGGAGGCAGAGCACGGATCGCTCACCTTCGCTGAGTTGAGTTGAGTAAGGCGACCGCCGAGTTAGCCCTGCCGAAACCGGTCTCGACCGAGCCGGCAGCGTGAGCGCGCTGGTGCTGGACACCGGCTCGACGCCGCCAAGGTTGGGAATCAGCGGGCCGGACCTCGGGGCGTGACAAGGCCGCTGTCGAAGGCGACGACGACGGCGGCAGCCCGATCGCGCAGCTGCAGCTTGGCGAAGACATGGTTCACGTGGGTCTTGACCGTGCCCTCGCCGAGGACGAACCGGGCCGCGATCTCGGCGTTGGACAGGCCCTGCCCGATGAGGGCGAGGACGTCACGCTCGCGCGCGGTGAGCGCGTCTAGGCGTCGATCGTCGATGGTTGGTGCGGGCGCCGCCCGGTAGGTGGCAAGTACTCTGCCGGTGACGCTCGGGTTCAGCCACGCGCCGCCGTCGGCCACGGTTCGCACGGCTCGCTGTAGGTCGTCGGCGGGCACGCCTTTGAGCAGGAATCCCGAGGCGCCCGCGCGCAACGCGGCGGCGAGGATCTCATCGTCGTCGAACGTGGTCAGCACGAGAACGGGTGGGCTGGCCGGGGTTCGGCGCAGCGTCTGGGTGGCTGCCACGCCGTCGAGACCGGGCATCCGGATGTCCATGTGCACGATGTCGGACGCAGCGATTCCACAGCGTCGGGCACGGTCGAGCCGTCACCGCATTCGCCGACGATGTCGAAGCCGTAGCGCTGGCGAAGGATGCCGCGCAGTCCGGCCCGCACGAGCTCCTGGTCGTCGACGATCAAGACGCGGATCATCGGACGGACCGGGCTCGCGGGGGCAGCTCGGCCTGCACCCGCCACCCGGTGCCGCTAGGGCCTGCCTCACAGGTGCCACCGAGGGACGCGGCGCGCTCGCGCTCATCGAGGATCACCATGCGCGGCCGGTTGAGCAGTGCGAGCACGAGGAAGAGGCGCTGCCGCTCGCCGCCGCTTAGCGAGGCGAAGGCCGACTTTCGGCGTTGGACCAACCTGAACTGCTCGAGCAGGTCGTCACCTTTGTGAGCGCGGCTGGTCGCGAAGAGCTGCAACGCCTCGCTCACGGGCAACCGCTCGGGAAGGGCGGCTGCCACTGGCGCCCCGACCAGCGCGAACGCGACGGCCAGGGCCGCCAGCAGTGCCCCCTCGCCGCCGCGGCCGGTGGCCAGGAACGCGACGGGCACCAGCGCGGCGCCGACGAGGACAGCACCGATCAACGTGGCTTGACGAAGGTCTCCGCCAGCCACTCGACGTCCTGCTGGTAGTCGAGTTCCTTGACGACCGCCGGGTCGTTCGGGTCCTGGCCGCCGAGGATGTTCTCGACCCCCATTAGTTCCATGTCCATGCGCCGCTGAGGGCTACCCCTGCGTCCCGACGGCCCGTTCGAGGGGCAGCGCGGCGCCGTCGATCAAGGTGACGGTCGGGCGGAGACCTCGAATGCTGGCGGCGACCTCAGACCCGCGCGGCACTGTTGGTGTTATGCGACTAGGGTGCTGCCCGTCGGTACTGTCCCTCGACGAGCCGTTCCCACCATGCACTTGGGCGGACTGCTCGATTGGTGCAGAAGGTCTTCGGACCGGGTGTTGTTTCACCGTGCCCCGGGGCATCCTGAGCCGGCGCACGGCTGGTCTGTGAGTCGTCGCAGAGCTGCGGAGCGAGTGGCCTCCAGGGCCCAGCCCAGGAGACAAGACAGGGCCCACCGCACCGATGGGCTGCTCGACACCCGGTCCGAGGGTCGCGTGGGGTTGTGCAGGGTTGCTTGTGTGGTCATGAGTCCTCCGGGAGAGTGATTGGCCCGAGAGCGTCGCGACCACGGGAGCCGATGAAGCCCCGCTCGGGGGCTACCGGTTCGTCCTGGTCGCGTCGCCTCGGTGTGTGTTAGCCGGCTCGGGTCGGCGCCTGGCCAGCCTGTGCGGTGACGTGCGACGGGATCACCAGGGTGGGCCGTGCGGTGTGGTGCAGCACGTTGGTGGAGGTGCTGCCCGTCGAGGCGGCGCATCTCCTCCAGTGCGGGGTGTTCCCTCCCGATGAGCCGCGGCGGCCTCGAGTGGTTGGCGTGCATAGACGACCACGGCGCTGGCGCCGGGGAACAGCTCCGCTGTCGCCGCGATGGCAGCGCGGGCGCCTTCGGAGCCGTCGTAGGCAATCAGGATCGGGCTGTCGGTGGTAGGTGTGATGGCCATGAGTTCTCCTCGATGGTCTCGGGGGTGGCCGGCGCCGCGGTGGCTCCGGGGTTGCTGCGCAGCAGTGCTGCCGAGGCCAGGGCACCGACCACGGCGACCGCGGCGGCACCGAGGAAGGCTGCCGAGAAACCGTTGGTCAGAGCGATCGGGTTACCGAGCTGGTCGGCGCCCTTCGCCGCGGCGAGGGCGGTCATGGCGGCCAGGCCAAGAGCGGACCCGACCTGGTAGCTGGTGTTCACGATCCCGGACGCAAGCCCGCCTTCCTCGGCTCGTGCAGAGGAGATCGCGGTACCCAGTGAGGGGATGAAGGCAAGCGACATGCCCAGTGCGGCCACCAGAGAGGCGGGCAGCACATCGATGACGAATGATCCGCCGGGCCGGGCCAGGGACAACCATCCCAGTCCAACAGCGAGAATCAGCAGACCGGTCACAGTGATCGCCTTGGGACCGAACCGGCCGATCGCTCGTGGGGCGAGGGCGATCATGCCGATCATGATCAACACGGTCATCGGTAGCAGGGCGGCGCCCGACGGGAAGGCGCTGTAGCCCAGCACCTGCTGCAGATAAAGGTTCAGGAAGAACCACATCGGAATCCAAGCACCGCCCAGCAGCAGCTGGGCGACGTTCGCGGCGGCAAGATTGGGCGTGGAAAAGATGCTCAGCCGCATCAGCGGCTCGCGCCGGTTCGCCTGGATGGCCACGAACGCGGCGAGCAGCGCAGCGGCCGCGGCGAGCATCCACCAGGTCTGGGCGGCATCCCAGCCGACCTTGGGGGCCTGCACGATGGCGTAGACAGCCGCGGCCAGTCCCCCGGTCACGGTCAGGGCGCCCAGGAGATCCACGCCCCCTCGTGTGCCGGCGCCGCCGGCGGGCATCAGCTTCGGGGTGACCGCCAAGATGACCAGGGCGATCGGGATGTTGATGAAGAACACCCACGGCCAGCTGACGTACTCGGTGATCACCCCTCCGAGGAACACCCCGGCGGTCCCGCCGGCCGGTGCCGCGGCGCCGTACAAGGCGATGGCTTTGGTGAGCTCGCGTGCGTCGGAGCCGAACAGCATCATCAGCATCGTCAGCGCCGAGGGTGCGATCAACGCCGCACCGCCGCCCTGGGCCGCGCGGCCGACGAGTTCGACCCCGACCGAACCGGCGAGACCCGCGACCAGGGATCCGCCGAGCAGCAGCACCCAACCGAGGGTGAAGATCTTGCGGGCACCGAAGAGGTCGGTCAGTCGGCCGCCGAGCAGCAGCAGCCCGCCGAAGGCGACGACGTAGGCGTTGAACACCCAGGACAGGTTCTCCTGAGAGAACCCAAGGTCGGCCTGCATCTGCGGCAGTGCGACCCCGATGATCGAGGTGTCCATGATGACCATGAACTGGGCGGCGGCGATGACCGCCAGCCCGAGCCACCTGCGGGTGGCCGGTGGTGCGGTAGTGCTGGACACGATGTCCTCCTAGGTAGTGCGTCGGGTAGAGCGTCGGGCCCGAACGGACCGAGGTTGGTGGGCTGGCGACTACAGTAGGGGGGTATGGTATTTCTGACAAGTCTTCATTCATCTGGAATAGGGTGGGGGGGTATAGTGTTGTTGACAACGATGACGCAGTACCGGTTGCTGCACCCCGGCGCGAAAGGCGCTCCATGAACGACATCACCCCGGCGATCGGTTCGCCGAGCTACATCAATCGCAAGGACGACTACCTGCGTCGGCTGCGCCGCATTGAGGGCCAGGCCCGCGGCCTGCAGCGGATGGTCGAGGAAGAGAAGTACTGCATCGACATCCTCACCCAGGTGTCTGCGATGACGAAGGCCCTGCAGTCGGTGGCTCTCGGGCTGCTGGACGAGCATCTGAACAACTGCGTGGTCGGGGCTGCGGCGATCGGCGGCCGAGAGGCCGAGGAGAAGGTCAAGGAGGCCTCCGAGGCCATCGCGCGGCTGGTCCGCTCCTGACCCGCATCACGTCACACCACGTTCCAGCCAGTTGACCCGTTACCAACAGGAGGAAGCTCTGATGAGCAGCACCGCTAGTTACACCGTGACCGGGATGACTTGCGGCCACTGCGTGGCCTCGGTCACCGAGGAAGTCCAGGAAATCCCCGGCGTCCAGGACATCGATGTGGTCTTGGAGACCGGTTCGTTGATCATCACCAGCGCGGACCCGCTCGACGAGGACACCGTCCGCATGGCGATCGAGGACGCTGGGTATGCGCTGACATGAACACACCCACCAAGATCACGACCTTCGTCGCTGGCCTAGCGGCTGTCTTCGGCGTCGCCGCTGGCGCCGGGCACGCGGTCGGCCCCCTCCATGCCGCGACCCCCGCAGCGCACGGGAAAGCCCACGGCGGCTCGGCGATGAACGACACTCACGGACACGACATGCAGGGGGACGACGTGAAGGGAATGCAGGGAATGGCAACCCACCTGCCCGGAGGCCTGATGGTCTCCCAAGACGGCTACAGCCTGAATCTCCTGGACCCCACCCGCGACGCTGGTCGTCGGTACCGGTGAAGTGCACGATCACCGGACCCGACGGCCACCCGGTCACCGACTACGCCAAGACACACGAGAAGAGTCTTCACTTGATCGCGGTACGCCGCGACCTGACCGGCTACCAGCACGTCCACCCGAGCCTCGATCCGGCCACCGGGGTATGGACCACGCCACTGGAACTGACCAGCGGCCAGTGGCGGCTGTTCGCCGACTTCGCCGCAGCCGGGGCGGACCCGTTGACCCTGGGCACGGACCTGGCAGTGCCGGGCCAGTACACGCCTGCCTCGGCCGCGACGCCGTCGAAGGTGGCTCAGGTCGGCGACTACACCGTGACCCTCGACGGCGAGCTCGCCGCCGGAGGCGAGGCCGAGCTGAAGCTGCGCGTCTCGCGCAACGGTAAGCCGGTCACCGACCTGCAGCCCTACCTCGGCGCCTACGGACACCTGCACTACGCGAGGGCGACCTCGCCTACCTCCATGTGCACCCCGACGGCTCACCGGACGACGCAACCACCCCGCCCGGCCCCGAAGTGGACTTCTTCGCCACGGTGCCCAGCAACGGCAGCTACCGGCTCTTCTTCGACTTCAAACACCACGGGGTGGTACACACCGCGTCCTTCCCCCGTGACCACCCAGGGCGGCCCAGGGACGGGGGCGGCCGGCGTACCCACAGATGACTCCGCCGGCGGCTCCACCGGTAGCCAGGGCGAGCACTACCACTGACCTTCGCGACATCGAGCAGGCTCCGAGCCAGTAGGAGGAAACACCCATGAGCACCCTTGCCCAGCACGGCCCACCGACCCCGGAGGAGACTCCACCAGCACACGTCGAGCTGGCGATCAGCGGGATGACCTGCGCCTCCTGCGCCAACCGGATCGAGCGGAAGCTGAACAAGCTCGAGGGAGTCACCGCCACCGTCAACTACGCCACCGAGAAGGCCCGCGTCAGCTTCCCCCGCCACATGTCGGCACAAGACCTGGTCTCGACGGTCGAGCAGGCCGGCTACCAGGCAGCCCTGCCCACCCCTGCCGACGGCGACCCTTCTGAGGAGGGCGCATCTGATGATGACCCGACCCGGTCGTTGCGGCACCGTCTGATCGGGTCGGCGGTGCTCTCGGTCCCGGTCATCGCGATGGCGATGGTGCCCGCGTTCCAGTTCACCTACTGGCAGTGGTTGTCGCTGACCTTGGCCGCCCCGGTGGTGGCATGGGGGGCATGGCCCTTCCACAAGGCCGCCTGGACCAACCTGCGTCACGCGACCTCGACGATGGACACCCTGATCTCGATGGGCACCCTGGCCGCCCTGGGCTGGTCACTGTATGCGCTGTTCTTCGGCACCGCCGGCGTCCCCGGGATGACCCACCCGTTCGAGTTCACGATCAGTCGCAGCGACGGGTCGGGCAACATCTACCTTGAGGCCGCCGCCGGGGTGACCACGTTCATCCTGGCCGGGCGCTACTTCGAGGTCCGTTCCAAGCGCCGAGCCGGCGCCGCGCTGCGTGCGCTCCTCGAGCTCGGTGCCAAGGAGGTCTCGGTGCTGCCCGAGGGCCCCGGCGGTCGGAGCGAGGAACGCATTCGCGTCGAGGAGCTCGCGGTCGACGACCTGTTCGTGGTCCGTCCGGGCGAGAAGATCGCAACCGACGGGGTGGTCACCGAAGGCACCTCCGCGGTCGACGCCTCGATGCTGACCGGCGAGTCCGTCCCGGTCGAGGTCGGCCCCGGTGACGCGGTCACCGGGGCCACCATCAACGCCGGTGGCCGGATCGTGGTCCGCACCACGCGGGTCGGCTCCGACACCCAGCTGGCGCAAATGGCCCGGCTCGTCGAGGACGCCCAGAACGGCAAGGCCCAGGTGCAGCGCCTCGCCGACCGGGTCTCGGGCATCTTCGTCCCGATCGTGATCGCGCTAGCGGTAGCGACGCTTGGGTTCTGGGTCGGCACCGGCGGCGGGATCGCTGCCGCCTTCACCGCCGCGGTCGCGGTGTTGATCATCGCCTGTCCCTGCGCCCTCGGCCTGGCCACCCCGACCGCGCTGATGGTCGGAACAGGCCGCGGCGCCCAGCTCGGCATCTTGATCAAGGGCCCCGAAGTTCTGGAGTCCACCCACCGTGTCGACACCATCGTGCTGGACAAGACCGGCACCATCACCACCGGCCAGATGACCCTCCTCGAGGTGGTCCCCGCCGACGGAGAAGACGCCGACCAGGTGCTGCGGCTGGCCGGAGCACTCGAGGACGCCTCCGAGCACCCGATCGCCCAGGCCATCGCCAAGGGCGCCGTTACCCGTCTCGGAGACCTCCCGGGGGTGGAGGACTTCGCCAACATCGAAGGCCTCGGGGTCCAAGGCATCGTTACCGAGGGTGGGTCGAGTCACGCCGTGCTGGCCGGACGGATGCAACTGCTCGCCGACTGGTCGCAGTGCCTACCCCCCGAGCTGGAGCAGGCCAAGACCGCAGCCGAAGCCGAGGGCAAGACCGCCGTCGCCGTCGGCTGGGACGGCCACGCCCGCGGGATCCTGACAGTGGCCGACGCGGTCAGACCTACCTCCGCCGAGGCGATCCGGCAGCTGCGTGCGCTCGGCCTGACACCGATCCTTCTGACCGGCGACAACGCCGCCGTCGCCCGGGCCGTGGCGGCCCAAGTCGGCATCGAAGTCAGCGACGACACCGTGATCGCCGAGGTCATTCCCTCCGACAAGGTCGAGGTGATCAAGCGACTCCAGGCCGAGGGCAAGGTGGTCGCCATGGTCGGCGACGGGGTCAACGATGCCGCTGCACTCGCCCAGGCCGACATCGGCCTGGCGATGGGCACCGGGACCGACGTCGCGATCGAGGCCTCCGACCTGACCCTGGTCCGCGGGGACCTTCGGGTGGCAGCGGACGCGATCCGGCTGGCTCGACGGACCCTGGGCACCATCAAGGGCAACCTGTTCTGGGCCTTCGCCTACAACGTCGCCGCTCTACCGCTGGCCGCCACCGGGCTACTGAGCCCGATGCTGGCCGGTGCGGCAATGGCGTTCTCCTCAGTTTTCGTGGTCTCCAACAGCCTCCGGCTGCGCCGCTTCACCTCCGGGGCCTCCAACGACGGCGGCCGACTCGACACACCAAGCGCGGGTCCAGTAGCGCCGGAGGAGTCCGAGAGTCGCGTTTCCGCCTGAGGCAGGCATCCCCGACGCCGCGGCGCCGCCTCAGGGGTCGCCCTCGCAGCGGTTGCGCTCAGCTTGATCGGGGTTGCGGGCACGATTCCGGTGCTGCTCGTTCTGCTCACCCTTGGCGGGTTGGGATCAGCCGCGCTGCACCCGACGTCGACAAGTATTGTCGGAGCCGCCGGGCATCGCCGTCCCGGACTCGCGGTGGGGTTCTTCACGGCCGGAGGCATGGTCGGCCTTTGCCGTCGGCCCAGTGGTGATCTTGGCCCTGGCTTCACGATTCGGACTCGAGGCCACGCCCTGGCTGATGCTGCCCGGCCTCGGGTTGGCGATCCTGGTCTACACCTTGCTCCTGGACTGGGAGCCCCACTGGCAAGGCCTGCGGCATCGGACCTTCGACCGCCATCGGCTGCTCGGCCAGCTCGGTCTGCTCACCGTGGTGGAAGCCCTAGTGGGGTTGGCCTTCCTCACCTTCACCAACGCGATCCCCTTGTGGCTGGTCGCCGACCGCCGTCTGGGTACTAGTGCTTCTTACCTGGGTTGGACCCTCGCGGTGTTCTCGGTCGCCGCAGCGTTCGGCGCAATCGCCGGAGGCATGGTCTCTCTGCGGCTGGGTGTCGCCTTGACCGCGGCTACTTCAATCATCGCGGCGGCATTCGCACTGTCCGCCACGCTCCTGCTCCCGGTCGGACCCGCCATGCTTGCGGCTGTCGCCGTCGGCGGCATGCTGCTCCATGTCAACCAACCTCTCTTGGTCGTGGCCGCCCAGTACGCCGTACCCCAAGCGCCGGCTCGTTGGCCTGACCAGGGTCGTCCGATGGGGTCTGGCGGGTTCCGCGGTTGCGGTGTGCGTGCTTGCTACGGCTGACTCTATTCTCCTCGCTGACGTGGCCGCGGCTGTTTTCGGTGCCGCGTCGGGAGCGTGGCGCGCCACCGTGCAAGCGATGGTCCCGGCCATCCTCGTCGGGCAGAATCCGCAACGGACGATGTCCCCGTCGTCAGCAGTGCAGACGCCGACTTGAGGTCCCGGGCTAACGGGGCATTGTTCTGGGTCGCGAACATCGGCGCCGTCGCGAGCGCAGCCGCCGGGGCCGCAGGTCTCCCACTCCGAGCGTTGTTCGCCACCCAGGCGGCGGCTACCACCGCAGCGTTCGTGCTTACCTGGATCCTTCCCCGCAACCTCGGCGCCATCGACTCCCTCCCGGCTGTGCCGGACTCACAACGGCCGACCGCGGCCGACACGAGACACTCGCGTCGCGACGCCCGCCTTCTCTTGCTCGCATTTGTCCCGGCAACCATGTTGATGTTCCAGGCGTTTGGTGGACTGGCCGTTGCGATGCCGCCGGAGGCCTATCGATTGATGGTGCTGGTCAACGCCATCACGCTCGTCCTCGCCCAACCGCTGAGCGCTCCAGTCCTTCGCCTGTTTGGCGCGACGGCGGTCAGCATCGCTGCCATCACGGCCATGGCGGTTGGTATCGCGGCCCAGACATTTTGGCCGTGGGGACTGGGTTGGACCACTCTTTGGAGCCTGGGGGAACTGATGGTCGTGATCGTCCCGGGTGCTCTGATCGCTGCGGCGGCTCCAACAGCCGAAGTCGCGGTGCATGTGGGTCGCTTCCAGGTCGCCCAGGGCCTCGCAGCTGCTGGCGCTCTACGGAGGTCCGCTCCTCGCGGGTTTCGGCGCCGCGAGCTTTGTGTGGGCCTGTCTGATCGTCGGGAGCCTTGGCATCGTCGCTGTGCTCGTGGTGCAAGCTCTCATCCGAGTGGCGTGGAGACAGCCGTTGACGTGTAGGCGTGTCAGATGGTCTGTGGAAGTTGTTCCTGGAGTGAACTGAGGGAATGAACGTGACTAATCTGAGGCGGATGTCTGACCAGCATGATCGGGAGAACCCGTTCGGCGACGCGGTGCCGGCTTCGGGCGCGACGGCCCGGGAGACTGTGGACGAGATGGTCGAGGCGGGCCTGCTCGACGACTTGATGAGCCGCGTCGATGACGGTGGCCTCCGGCTGACTGGCGAGGGCGGGTTCTTGCCGGAGATGATCAAACGGGTCCTCGAGCGCGGTCTACGAGCCGAGCTGAGCGACCACCTGGGTTATCACAAGCACGAGCGAGCCGGTGGTGGCACCAATGCCCGTAACGGGTCGACACCGAAGACGGTGCGCACCGAGGTCGGCCTCGTCGACCTGGACACACCCAGGGACCGTAACGGCAGCTTCGAGC
>JBPCQA010000015.1:0-20128 GCA_050998615.1 Nocardioidaceae bacterium | reverse complement strand
CAGGCACTACAGAGGCTTCGGCGTCCAACCGTGACGAACACCAACCATTGTCCGCCCGACCAGCCCCCACCACCAGACCACAAACCCGGCCGCACCCGACAACGAAATCTTCGCGCACCACGGTGCGCCTTCGCGAAGGCGCCAGGTTGCTGAGCTGCGGAAATAGGCTGATCTAGTAATACCAGGGGTACGCCGACCAGTCGGCGTCCCGCTTCTGCAAGAATGCGTCGCGCCCCTCGGCCGCCTCGTCGGTGCCATAGGCCAACCGAGTGGCCTCGCCGGCGAAGAGCTGCTGGCCGACGAGCCCGTCGTCGACGAGGTTGAACGCATACTTCAGCATCCGTTGAGCCGTGGGTGACTTGGCGTTGATCTTCGCTGCCCACTCGAGCGCGACGCTCTCCAAGTCGGCATGCGGCACGACGGCGTTAACCATCCCCATCCGATGGGCTGCCACGGCGTCGTACTCGTTGCCAAGGAAGAAGATCTCGCGGGCGAACTTCTGCCCGACTTGTCTGGCGAGATACGCAGACCCGAAGCCACCGTCGAAGGAAGCCACGTCCGCGTCTGTCTGCTTGAAGCGCGCATGTTCGGCCGACGCGAGAGTCAGATCGGCAACCACATGCAGGCTGTGGCCACCACCGGCCGCCCAGCCCGGCACCACCGCGATGACGACCTTTGGCATGAAGCGGATCAGCCGCTGGCACTCCAGAATGTGCAGCCTGCCAAGTCTGGCCGGATCGATCGCGGGTTCCGGCCCGTCGACGCCGCCGGCAGGCTCGGCGTTCTCATACTGGTAGCCCGCCTTGCCCCGGATTCTCTGATCACCGCCGGAGCAGAACGCCCAGCCACCGTCGCGCGGTGACGGCCCGTTGCCGGTGAGCAGCACACAACCCACGTCGAAAGAGGTGCGGGCGTGCTCAAGACAGTGGTAGAGCTCGTCGACCGTGTGCGGACGGAACGCGTTGCGCACCTCCGGCCGGTCGAACGCGATCCGCGCCGTGCCGTGATCAACCGCCCGGTGGTAGGTCACGTCGGTCAAGTCCTCGAAACCGGTCACTTCGCGCCACGCTTGCGGGTCGAAGATCTCCGAGACGCTTCCAGGACGCAACATGGTTGTCAGCGTAACCAGCGTCGCTGCCAAGTCTCGCTTGTGGCTGAACGCGCCACGCCTACCGATGGGACAAATGTTCAGCCACAGTGCCGGTCATTGTGCGAGACGGGTTGAGCGGAGGCCGCGTGAGATGGCGTGCGGTTAGGAGACGAGCGTCGCGCTCCGGCTGCTCGGCACCGACTCCTGGGCTCGAACCCGGCGGGCGCACAACACCGCATAGCCGACAAACGAGAACACGAAGGCGAACGCGACGCCAAGATTCGCACCGGCCCAGGTGCCAGACTTGCCGCCCAGGCCGAACACGCCGAGCAGGTAGCCCTGCCAGCCAAAGCCGGGGGAGAGGTTCGTCACCAGGCCCCACCCAACCACCATGCTGATGAGGATCAGCATGATCGGCACCGGGTTGACGGCGCCGTAGCGTCCCGACGCGTCGAACAGCGCCGCCTCGTCGTAGTCCTTCCTGCGCAACGCGAGGTCGGCAAGGAAGACGCCGCACCACGACGTGATAGGCACGCCGAGGGTGATCAAGAAGCCTTGGAAGGGGCCGAGGAAGTTCTGGGCAACCCACACGATGTAGATGCCGCCGATGATCATGAAGACACCATCGAGCAGCGCGGCCGCCCACCGCGGCCACGGCAGCCCCAAGGTGAGCAGGGTGAGCCCGGAAGAGTAGATGTCGAGCACAGCGCCGGCGACCAACCCGGCCACGACCACGATCGCGTAGATGAGCAGGAAGTAGTTCGGCAGCAAGGTCGCTAAAGTTCCCAACGGGTCACTGCCGATCGCGTCGATCAGGTTGTTATGCGAACCGATCAACAGCAGGCCGTAGAGCAGTAGGATGACCGGCGCGATCGCCCCGCCGAACGTCGTCCACGCGACAACTCCGCGACTCGAAGCCGCGCGTGGCAGGTAGCGAGAATAGTCCGCCGCCGAGTTGACCCACGACAACCCGAAGGCCGTCATCATCAGCACCAGTGCCCCGATCCCGGCGGTGATCGACCCGCCAGGCATCGCCTTCACCGCGGTGAAATCGATCTGGTGGAAGGTCAGCCCGATGTAGGCGAGGGTGATGATGACCGTGGCAATGGTCAGCCACCTCTGCATGCGCATGATCAAGTCGAAACCGAGCACGCCCGCGATCACGATCAACCCCGCCACGATCAGGAACGCGATGATCTTGGTGAGGTTGCCAGAGCTCCAGCCGAGCTGGCTGAAGATGGTCGCGGTGGCCAGGGTCGACAACGCCACCAGCGCCGTCTCCCAGCCGACCAGGATCAGGTAGGAGGCCACCGCTGGCAGCACGTTGCCGCGCACGCCGAACGCCGCCCGAGACAGCGCCATGGTCGGCGACGAGCCGCGCTTGCCGGCCAGTGACACGAAGCCGACAAGCAGGAATGACAACACGGTGCCGATCACCGACGCGACCGCCGCCTGCCAGAAGGACAGGCCGAAGTAGAGCACGAACGCGGCGTACGAGAGGCCGAGCACGGAGATGTTGGCCGCACACCACGGCCAGAACAGCTCAGCTGGCCGGCCCTTGCGCTCCGACTCGTCGATCACGTTGATGCCATTGCGCTCGACCGAGAGAGCGCTGCCCGACCCCTCGGTAATCGACGGGCTCGTATCGGTACTCATCGCGTTGCCTCCAGCCGCTCACGATCGTCTCTGCAGCCTATCGACGCCCAAGAGCCCGTGCACTGCGTCGTCGTATTGTCGCCTGGTCGGCGGGTCGCCGCCTACTCGCGCCGTTCAGCGGACTCCCGCCGGGCTTTGCGACGTGGCAGCCCTCGGCGCCGCCCTGCACCATGTCCAGCAGAGCCTCACCGACCACGGCGAACACGACCCCTCCTTTGACCAGCTCAGCGCGCACCCGATAACGCAAGGCACGCTCCCGCGAAGCGAGTCTCCAGGCGGTGGGTTACGTTGCTCGAATGCGTGACATCACCTACCCGCCGATCATCGTCGCGGTCAAGTGCGCGTTCAAGGCCATGGGGCTGAACGTCGAGATCGACGGCAGCGAGCATGTGCCCACCACCGGTGGCGCCGTGTTGGCCCTCAACCACATCAGTTACGTCGACTTCATCTTCGGCGGCTTCGCCACCCAGCCGGCCAAGCGGCTGGTGCGCTTCATGGCCAAGCGTGAATTGTTCGATCATCGGTTGACCGGGCCGCTGATGCGATCTTTGCATCACATCGAGGTCGACCGAGCCGAGGGCACAGCGTCGTACCGAAGGGCACTTGAATATCTGCGCGACGGTGAAGTTGTCGGCGTCTTTCCTGAGGCCACCATCAGCCGCAGCTTCGAGCTCAAGGAGTTCAAGAGCGGCACGGTAAGGCTCGCTGCCCGGTCAGGCGTGCCGTTGATCCCGCTGATCGCGTGGGGAACGCAACGGATCTACACCAAGGACCACCCGCGGGACTTCTCGCGAGGCCAGACCGTTCTCCTCACGCTCGGCGAGCCGATGCACCCAACCGGCGCGCAGCCGGCTCAAGCGAACGAGGCGTTGCGCACCGAAATGTCCAAGCTTCTGGATCGCACCATCCGGGCCTACCCGGAGATGCCCGAGGGGGCGTGGTGGCTGCCCCGGTCGTACGGCGGGTCGGCACCGAGTCCCGAGGAGGCGTTGGCGCTCGATGCGGCCGAGCAACACCGCCGCGCCGAAGAGCGCCGCGCAACGAAGCGCAACCGGATCCAACCGTGAGCTAGCCGCCAGCCCACGGTCCATGAGGAAGGGGCCTAACGAGCGGCGGCTGGCCGGCTCGCGACTCTTTACCCGCGCCGGCTCTTCGCGCGAGCTCGAAATGGGCCGACGAGCCGCGGACCAGCGAGCCGGGTCTCCAGCCGGTGCGCCTCCCGCTTGAGGGGCTGTGCGACGTATTCACCGAAGATCACGCCCGCGGCGAGCGCCATCGCGACCGCGGCGGCGGTCGCCAGGCTGATGAGGCCCAGTGTCTGTCCCTCGGAGATCAAGAACAGACCCGTGTAGATCGACAAGCCGGGCAGCAGCGGGACGATGGTGGAGACGACGATGATCAGCGGCGGCACCCGGATCCTGCCCGCCAGCGCGTAGCTGACGACGCCGATCACGACCGCGGCCACCGCCGAACTCCAGGCGCGACTGAAGCCCTCGATCGTGATGGAACGATAGGCGAACTCGCCGGCCACCCCAACCAGGGCGATCGGCAGCAGCGACCTCACCGGCGCATAGGAGGTGAACGCGAAGGCGGCCGCGGTCAAGGCTGCCCCGAACAGCACAATGGGTAGCTGCGACCAGCCGGCGCTGCCGGGTGTGAAGTGGATCTGCAGACCGGCGCGGTGAGCCACCGCGAGGCCGCCGCTGACGCCGCCGATGATGCCGCCGGTCAACAGCAGTGCCTCAAGGGTCCGCGCCGCTCCGGTCACGTAGAAGCCGGTCAGCGCATCTTGCAGCGCACCCATGAACGCGACCCCGGCAAGCAACATGATGATGCTTGCGGTGATTACCAGGGACGGATCTACCGGAACGCGAGCCGCGGCCACCGCCACCGCCAGCAGTGTTGCCAGCAGGCCGCCGACAACTTGCTGGTAGAACGCCGGCAATCTCATCCGCCGCATCCGCAGCCGCACCAGATTGACGGTGATGGTGGCGAACAGGGCGATCAAAGTGACGATCCAGTCGCCACCGATGACCAGGCTGGTTCCCATGCCCATGAAGCCCCAGCCGATCGCGACCGCAAGCGTGGTGTAGCGGTGGCCGGAGGAGACGATCGAGGCAAGCCGCGTGCGGGCCTCGTCGCGGTCGATCTCGCCGGCTACCAAGGCATGAACCAGCAGGTCGACGTCTGTAAGGTGCGAATAGTCGCTGACCCGCTGCCGCACCTGCCGTAGCTGAGTTTGGCTCGGGAGCTCCGGGCCTGGCTGATAGCTGATCGACAACGACGTGAAGGTCAGATCCACCTCACAGTTGCGCAGCCCGCAAGTGGAGGCGATCGAGAGCATCGTGGCGGTCACGTCTGCGGCCCCGGCACCCGACGACAACAAGACCTCGCCGACTCGCAGCGCCAGGTCGAGCGTCAGGTATGTATCGGTGGTCTCGCTCACCTGGCTATCTTCCGGCATTCAAGCGTTCCGCAAAGCTGGCCTATCGATAGGCCGTCTCCGGGGCCTTCACCGGCTGCCACCAGACGGGTCGACCGGCGTACGCCGTCACTCCGGTGAGAGCGACAGCGGCCAGTGCCAGCAATACCCCGGCGAAGACGTCGAGCAGATAATGGTTGGCGGTGAGTAGGACGACTATGGCGGTGACCGTTGGATAGATGACCGCGAGCACCCGCAACACCCGATGGCGCACCATCACCCACAACATCACCGCAGTCCAGGTCGCCCAGGCAAGATGCAGAGACGGCATCGCGCCATACTGATCCGCCGCGACGGGACCGCCATGCGTTGACCCGAAACCAGCGAGCGCCACCGAGTCGATGAAGTGCGAGTGCGGCAACAGCCGCGGTGGCATCACCGGCAAGACGACGAAGATCACCATGCCGACGCAGTTGGTGATGATGAGCGCGTTGCGAGCCGGCCGATAGGCGTTGGGACGCCAGACGTAACAGCAAACCAGCACGCAAATCGTGACGGAGGCGTGGGCGTATTCGTAGTAGTACGACATCAGGACTGACAACGAGTCGTGCAAGGCCAACCAGCGGTTGGCCGCCAGCTCGAAGTGCAGGTGAAGCGTGCGTTCGATGGCGACGAGGTCTTGCGCATTATGCAGTGCCGGCAGTCTGCGCACGGCTTCAAGTGACCGCACGTAGTCGTACCCCTTGATCAAAGCAAGCACAATCAGCAATTCGCCGATCAGCCACGGCCGCGTCAAGACTTTATGTTTGGTCGACGTCTGCGTGAGTGTGCTCATCAGTCCCCGATCTCATGCGATGGCGCGACGCAGTTGCGCGGAGTCACTGGCCGGGCCACCTCGGCCAGCCTGCTCCCGGCGCGCCCGATGCCGCTCGTGAAGTCACACACGGCCCCCATTGTCCCTGAAAGCGCCGTGAAGTCGAAACGGACTCTCTCAAGGTCGCCGCCCAACCGCAAAAACTTCGGCCAGGAACAGTTCCCACCGGCTCACCAGATACGCACCCGGTCGGGTGGGTCGACCCACATGCCGTCACCAGGGGAAGTCCGGAACGCCACGTGGAATTCGTCGAGGTTGCGCGCGATGTTGGCGCGCAGGTCGGGAGGCGAATGTGGATCGACCGACAACAGTTGCTGCGCCAATGGCTGGCGCCGCTTGCCCCGCCATACCAGCGCCCAGTTGTAAAACACCCGTTGTACGCCGGTGAGGCCGTCGACCACCGCCGAGTCGGCGTCGGCCAAGCTGATCTCATGCGCTTTGAGAGCGATAGTGAGGCCGCCAAGGTCGCCGATGTTCTCGCCCACCGTGAGAGCGCCGTTGACTTTGTGCCCCGGCAGTTCTCGCGGCTCCAAGGCGTTGTATTGCGTGATGAGTTTGTCGGCCCGCTCGGTGAAACGGGCCCTGTCTTCCTCGGTCCACCACTCGACGAGATTGCCCTCACCGTCGTACTGCGAGCCCTGGTCGTCGAAGCCGTGACCGATCTCGTGTCCGATCACCGCACCGATGCCCCCGTAGTTCAGCGCGCTGTCGGCTTCCGGGTGGAAGAACGGCGGGCGCAGAATCGCAGCGGGGAAGCAGATCTCGTTCGTGCCGGGGTTGTAGTAGGCGTTCACCGTCTGTGGAAACATCAACCACTCGTCGCGGTCGACAGGCTTGCCGATCTTGGCGAGCTGCCGCCTGGTCTCGAACGCAGTAGCGCGCCGGACATTGCCCACCAGGTCGTCGCGGTCGACGTGGAGCGTTGAGTAGTCGCGCCACTTGTTCGGGTAGCCAATCTTGGGTCGAAACACGGCCAACTTGTCCAACGCCCGCCGCTTCGTGTCGTCGCCCATCCAGCTGAGCTTTTCGATGTTGCGGCGATAGGCCTCGACCAGGTTGGCGACCAAAATGTCGATCTGAGCCTTCGCCTCCGGCGGGAAGTGCCGGGCGACGTACTCCTGTCCGATGGCCTCGCCGAGCGCTGCCTCGGTGACCGCCACCCCGCGCTTCCACCGCTCGCGCTGCTGCTCGGTGCCGGCGAGAGTGCGAGAGTAGAAGTCGAAGTTCTCCTCGACGAACGAGCTGCTGAGGTAGGGCGCCGTGGCGTGCACGATCTGCCACCGCAGCCACGCCTTCCAGTCGTCAAGCGGCGCGTCGCGCAGCGTCTCAGACAGCGTCGACAAGTAGCTCGGCTGACGCACCACGACCTCGGTGAACGCGCCCGCGGGCGCCGCCAGCCCGGCAGCCCAGGCCGACCAGTCGAACGTGGCAACCTGCTCGCGAAGCTGGGCATCGGTGGTGAGGTTGTAGGTCTTGATGACATCACGGCATGCGACCTGGTCCCAGTGGCCCGACGCGAGGCGGGTCTCGAGGTCCATGATGCGCCGGGCTTCACCGTCGGCGTCCGCTCGGTCGATCAGTTGCAGCATGGCCGCCACGTGGGCGACGTACGCGGCGCGGATCTCGTTGAACTGGTCTTCGCGGTAGTAGGACTCGTCGGGCAGCCCGATGCCGCCTTGCGCCACATTGACGATGTACCGGTCGGACTTGCGGTCATCGGTGTCCACATAGGCGTGTACGACGCCGGACACTCCGCTGCGTTCCAGGCGCCCCAGCAGCCCGGCGACGTCAGCCAGGCTGGTGATGGCGTCGACAGCGGCCAGGTCGTCGCCCATGGGTGTCGAGCCGAGCTTTTCCACACGTTGCTCGTCGAGGAAGCTCGCGAACATGTCGCCGATCTTCTGGCGGTTCGACTCGGCCGGCGCGTCAGACCGTGGTGCGTCCGCCGACTCCCGCAAGATCGCGCCAACGTGCTCTTCGGCGTCAAGCCGCAGTTGGACGAAGGCGCCGAAGCCGGGCAGATCCGGGGGGATCTCGGCCGTCTTGAACCAGCTGCCGTTGACGTGACCGAACAGGTCGTCTTGCGGCCTGACGTCGCGGTCCATGCCTGCTTCGAGCGAGTTGATGTCAATCATGTGTTCCCCCTCTTTGGTCGTTGGCCGCAGTCTCCACTCAGGGCCAGGGTGTCGCCACTTGAGGCTACCTGGCGCCGACGCCGTTTCCCCCGCCTATGGCTGAAGGTGTCTGGCTCAGAATCTGGCAAATCGTTCAGCCACAGCCGCGACTGATGCTCCGTCGATCAGCTAGCAGCGGACGGCCGGTCGGGAACGCCTAGGCGTAGGTGCTCGGCGTGGTAGACCGCCTCGTCGAGCAGGCTTGCGACGTGTTGGTCATACAACCCGTACGTGACGTTGCGTCCGGTGCGGACGCTGGTGACCAGCCCCATCGTGCGCAGCAGCCGCAGCTGGTGGGAGACAGCGGACTGCTCCATCCCCACTGCGGCGGTCAGCTGGGTGACCGTGCACGGTGACTCGCGCAGCCGCGCCAAAATCAACAACCGCGAAGGGGCGGTCAGCGCCTGCAGCGTCGCCGCAACCGCCGCTGCGGAGTCGGCATTTAGCCGCGCCGGAGGAGTGTCGCGCCCTTGTACGCCGTGGCCCATAGCCGGATCATAACTCAGGACCAGATGAACATGTTTTCATCGATCGGGGTAGTCTGCTTGTCGCCGCCGCTGCGTGCGCGGCCGATCACTACCGCCGATGGAGGCCCGTTGATGTCTGTCACCATGTCGCCCGTGCCTGCGGCGACGACCGTCGCGCCGACGGGCGGGATCGGTGCGGTGCTGCATGGCATGTTCCGGTTAGCCGAGGTCCGCTGGGCGGCGATCGCCACTGTGTTGTTCGGGCTGGGCGGGATCGCCCAGTTAGCCGGGGCACCGACGCCGCTGTGGTGGACGGCGTACCTAGTCTGCTACGTCTGCGGCGGATTCAAACCCGCGCTGGCCGGATTGGAGGCTCTGCGCGTCAAGACGCTCGACGTCGACCTGCTGATGATCGTCGCCGCGCTGGTCGCGGCCGGGATCGGCCAAGTCTTCGACGGGGCGTTGCTGATCGTCATCTTCGCCACCTCCGGAGCGCTGGAGGCATGGGCGACGCAGCGCACCGAGGCCTCCGTCCGGGCCCTGCTCGACCTGACCCCCGAGCAGGCCACGCGCCTTCGTGAGGATGGCCGAGAGGAGCTGATCGACACCGGCAGTCTCGATGTCGGCGATCGGGTGCTGGTGCGCCCCGGTGAGCTGATCGGCGCCGACGCCGCAGTGGTCGACGGGCTCAGCGAGGTCGATCAGGCCTCGATTACCGGGGAACCGCTGGCGGTGCTGAAGCAGGTCGGGGACGAGGTTTTCGCCGGCACGGTGAACGGCACCGGCGCGCTGACGATCCAGGTGAACAAGCCGGCCCACGAGTCGGTGCTCGCGCGCATCGTGACCCTGGTCGAACAAGCCTCGGCGACCAAGGCGAAAACGCAGCTGTTCATCGAGAAGATCGAGCAGCGATATTCGATCGGGGTGGTGACCGCGACCCTGGCGCTGTTCATCGTCCCGCTGCTGGCAGGTGCGGCGTTGCAACCGACACTGCTGCGGGCGATGACGTTCATGATCGTCGCCTCGCCATGCGCGGTGGTGCTCGCCACCATGCCGCCGCTGCTGTCCGCGATCGCCAATGCCGGCCGTCACGGCGTGTTGGTCAAATCCGCCGTCGTCATGGAACAGCTCGGCCTGGTCGACACCGTGGCGTTCGACAAGACCGGCACCCTCACCGTCGGGGCACCCCGTGTCGCTGCGATCCACTCCGTCGCCGGGTTCGAGCCCGATGAGGTGCTGCAGCTCGCTGCGGGCGCCGAGCGACCCAGCGAACATCCACTGGCGACCGCAGTCGTCACCGCCGCGCAGCATCGGGGTCTAAACCTCGCGCCGGCCGCCGAGTTCGACTCTGCGCCAGGCCGTGGCGTCACCGCTCGCGTTGACGGCCACTTCGTCCACGTCGGCTCACCAGCCCTGCTCGACGACGCTTCGCGCGCAAGCCCGTCAGCCGGGGCGGCACAGCTCGAGACGCTCGTCGCCTCGGTGCAAGCAGGCGGCCGCACCGCGGTCGTCGTACTCATCGACACTGAGCCAGCCGGGGTGCTCGCGCTCGCCGACCAGGTTCGGCCTGACGCGGTCGCCGCTGTCGCCTTCTTGGGGGCGTTGACCGGGCATGCCCCAGTGCTGCTCACCGGTGACAACGCCGGTGCAGCAAGCCAGCTTGCGGCCGAGGTAGGCATCACCGACGTTCACGCCGGGCTCTTGCCAGCAGCCAAGGTGGAACACGTTCATGCCCTACAAGCCGACGGACGACGGGTCCTCCTCGTCGGTGACGGCGTCAACGACGCGCCCGCGTTGGCCGCGGCCGACTTGGGTGTGGCGATGGGCCGACATGGCTCCGACCTCGCACTGGAGACCTCCGACGCGGTGATCGTCCGCGACGAACTCGTCACGCTTGCCAACGTCATCGGTCTGTCCCGCCGCGCCCGCCGGCTGATCATCGCCAATCTGGTCATTGCCGCGTCGGTGATCACCGCCCTGGTCAGCTGGGACCTGATCGGGCATCTGCCGCTACCGCTGGGTGTCGCCGGGCACGAAGGGTCCACTGTTATCGTCGGTCTCAACGGGCTGCGGCTACTCCGCGCGTCCGCCTGGCGTGGTGCGGCCACTGGTGCTGGTGCGCAACCCGACCGGTGATCAGCGACTGCGGCTGGTGGCGGTGAGCGCGCCGGCGGAAGCGTCCAAGGCGCCGGGAGCCAGGCGGTAGTGCCCCCACTCGCCGCGCTTATCCGTGCCACCAAGCCAAGCGGATGAGTCAGCTAGGCAGGAGCTTGAGGCGGCTGCAGACGTCAGTCGCCGACTCCGCGAGACCGGCGACGAGGAGTCGACGGTCGGCGCTCACCAGCGGCATTCCCAACTCAAGTGCCGTCGCGGCCCAACTCGCGTCGTAGTACGACAACCTGTGGACCTCTGCCAGCGTCGCGGCGCCTCGCAGCCAGGCTGGCGCCATAACCACGGCAGGCCCGACGACAGCGTTCAGATCGTCGAGCTGGTCGGCGACGTCGGAGGCCGGCCAGTGCAGCGCCTGGCCAAGCACGTTGCCCACTTCGTAGACCGCGAGATCGAGTATGTGGGCGTCGAGCTCACCCGTTACGTGCGCTGACCGTAGTGCTCGCGCAGGTTCGAGCTCACTCTCACCGTCGCTGTGAAACCACTTGATCAGCACCGAAGTGTCGACCAGCAACCGGGTCACCTGCGCGAGACGCGGTCGTTGTGAACGACCTGGGCCGCCTCGAAGCTTCCCGCATCGGCAAACCGTCGTTCTGATCGAGCAATCGCCGCGGCGACCTGCTCGGAATCTCGGCGGGCGAGCTCACGCCTAGCCGCGCTCGCCAACAACGCGCTGCGACTCGTTGATCGCCGCTTGGCCTCTCTGTCGATATCCGCCAGCAGATCCTCGGGCAGGGACACCATGACCTTGGACATACCTCGATTATAGCCACCAGTATCGCTTAGAGCGAGTCGATCTCCCGGGTGCAAAGCCATCGATCAGCCCGGCCAGCGTCGGCTCAACCGGATACCGGGTGAGGGACACGCGCTGCCTCAACATTCACGGATCAAGGATCCCGCGGCTGTCGTGCTCCACCGGCTTCGGTACCTCGCCGCCACGGCGGTCAGGATATCCGTGCCGACTTACGCAGATCTTCAAGCCATCCCTCCCCATCCGCCCGTAGCGTTGTCCGCATGACCACTGACACGAACACCACTGCTGACCTGCTGGAGGCGGTGCTCGACGACCTCGCACCTGTCATCGGCGCGATCACCAACGACCAGCTGCACACTCCGACACCATGCACGGAATACGACGTCGGCCAGCTGCAGGACCACGTCCTTGGATGGCTGGGCAACTTCGCCGCAGGCTTCGCCGACCCGAACGGGCAAGCACCACAAGCAACCGTCGAGGGGCAGCATGCGGGCGTTGACCCGGCGGCCGAGGTGCGTGCCGCCGCCGAGCTCCTGACCCAGGCGATCCGCGGTGGGGCCGCCGCTCGACCGCTGAAGCTAGGTGACGCCGCCATGCCAGGCAAGATGGCTCTCGGCATGATCTTGTGGGAGTACCAGGTGCACGGATGGGATCTGGCCCGAGCCACCGGGCAGCCCTGGCACCCGCCAGCCGCGGCGGCAGAACAGTCGTTGGGCTTCGCCCCGACCATGCTCACCGACGACTACCAAGGCGAGGGCAAGGCCTTCGCCGAACGCGTCGCCGTACCCGAAGACGCACCACCGCTGGATCGCCTCGTCGGGCTGTCCGGCCGACGCCCTGACTGGACCCGGCCAGCATGACCATGCATCTGGAGGCTCCCTTCAAGATCGAACTTGCTGGCCCCGACATGCGCCAAGATGAGATGCTCAACCGGCTGGGGCGAGCTCAGCGTCGAATGCTTCCGCCGCGCCATCGCCCGAGGCGACGCAGCCATCCGAAACGGGCCAAGATGTAAGCAAGGTGCTCCTGACGTGACCGGGAGACCAACGCCCCGGACTGAACGAGTTTGGAGAAGCGATGACATCACCCATCCTGGTCACCGGAGGAACGGGCACGCTCGGGCGCCTCGTCGTACCGCGTCTACGGGAGGCCGGCTACGAGATGCGGGTACTCAGCCGCGGCAGCCACGAGCCGGGGGACAGCGTCGAGTATGTGAAGGGTGACCTGGCCACCGGCGAGGGGATTGAGGCCGCCGTGGACGGCGTCGAGACCATCGTGCACTGCGCCGGCAGCGCAAAGGGCGACGAGGGCAAGGCGCGGAACCTGGTGCGCGCTGCGTCCACGGCCGGTACGCCGCACCTGGTCAACATCTCGGTCGTCGGAGCCGACCGGATCCCGGTCGTCAGCGGCGTCGACCGGGCCATGTTCGGTTACTTCGCGTCCAAGCTGGCCGCCGAGCGCATCGTGGCCGACTCCGGCCTGCCGTGGACCACGCTGCGCGCCACCCAGTTTCACGACCTGATGCTGACGACGGCCCGCAGCATGGCGAAGATGCCGGTCATGCCGGCGCCGGTCGGAGTCCGGGTCCAACCGATCGACGCCGCAGAGGTGGCGACCCGGCTCGTCGAGCTCTCCCGCGGCAAGCCGTCCGGCCTCGTGCCCAACATCGCCGGGCCACGCGTGTACGACATGAAAGAACTGCTCCGCAGCTACCTCTTAGCCACTCATAAGCACCGGCTCATCATGCCAGTCAGGCTCCCAGGCAAGGCGGCCCGTGCATACCGAGCTGGCGCCAACCTCGCCCCTGGACAGGCCGATGGCCACCGAACCTGGGAAGACTTCCTCGCTGAACGGTTGCGCTTGAGTCGGTAAGAACCGCAGCCTCGTACGGCGGCGGTGTCGCTAAGCGAGGTCACGGGTCATGAGGAGGCTCAGCGTCTGCAGCGGCCCGGCGTGCCGCGTCGAAAGGGAGGCGGTCGAAGATGATCCGCAGGTGAGTGATCTTGCCCGCGGTCACGGTCAGGCACTCCGCGCCTGGGGCGTCCTGCACTGGAACGGTGTCCGTGTCATACACCAGCACCGCCCTGGTGTCGTCACCGAACGCGGCGATCAGCTCGGCTCGGGTGACGATCTGCGCGAAGGGCCCCATGAAGCCGCGGAATGCATCGGCGCCTTCAAGCCGTCCGGCCGGTGCCTGGCAGACGATGTCCTCGGCGATATGCGCCATGGCTTGGTCGAAGTCGCCGCGTGTCCACGCACGGTAGTAGGCGAGGGCGACGTCTCGTGCCGCTGTGCTGTGCTCGGTCATTGCTGGTCCTTTCCTTGACGAAGTCCGATGTTGTTGAGACACCGTCCCGGCGTCGAACGGAACGCTCCCGCACGTCTTCGTCGAGGCGGAACGATCGGCGCGTGTCACGATGTGTCGGTGAGCCAATCCACGCTGGATCGTGCCCGCGATGGGAACGAGCAGGCGTTTCACGAACTCACCGGCCCGTACCTGCGTGAGTTGCACCTGCACTGCTACCGGATGCTCGGCTCACTGGTCGACGCCGAGGACCTTATGCAGGAGACGCTGCTCGCGGCCTGGCGCGGATTGGACGGCTTCGCAAGCCGCTCGTCGCTTCGCGCCTGGCTGTACCGCATTGCGACCAACCGCTGCCTCAACGCGATCCGCGACACCAAGCGCCGCAGGCCGCTCGAACCCGTCCCCCCGTTCGATCCACCGCTACCGTCGCGCCGCGCAGACGTGACCTGGCTACAGCCCTACCCGGACGCCTGGCTGGAACGGGCCGCCGATCAGGCACCCGAACCCGCAGCGCGATATCTGGCTCGCGAGACGGTCGAGCTTGCGTTCGTCGCGGCCCTGCAGCGACTGCCACCCCGGCAAACCGCCGCACTACTCCTCTGCGACGTGCTGGGTTTCTCGACCGCCGAGGTCGCCGCCATGCTCGACACCACCGCGCTCGCGGTCAAGGGTGCCCTGCAACGCGCTCGCGCATCCGTCCACCGATCCCACACCTCAAGTGCCAGGACGGCCTACGACGACGACTCGGCGCGCGTGCTAGCACGGCGCTTCGCCCAGGCGTTCACGGACGACGACATCGACGGCGTCATCGAACTGCTTACCGAGGAGGCCTGGCTGGCCATGCCGCCGGCCCCGCACGAATACCACGGCCTCGACGCGATCGCCGCATTCCAATCAGCCAGTGCCGACTGGCGCGCCGGCCGCCGCGTGCGCCTGGTGCCTACCGGCGCCAATGCTCAGCCGGGCTTCGGCTGCTATCTCGACGACCGCGATGGGGAGCCCGCGCGTGTCACCGGCATCCTGGTCCTCACGGTGTGCGACGACCGAATCCAGACCATCACCCGTTTCCTAGACTCCGCCGATCTGCCTCGCCTGTTCGGTGTAGCCGACGCGATCGACTGAAAGTAGCCAGAGCCCGCCCAGAAGCGCTGGGCGCGTGGACGTCCCGGGTCGTCGACGAGCGCCGCATTCTGCAGATGGCTGGGTACGCGGCACCGGCATTGCCTATCCGCGGGCTGCTCGGTGGCCGGGCGCCGCGGATCCTCGTCTGAGCGGCACTCGGGAAAACAGGCTCGCATGGTGAACGACGTCGCGGCCGCCGGGTTGAGACGATGTATGGAACGTCGAAGATCACCCAGGTTTGCTTCCGCAGCTACCAGATGGTGGTGGCGGTGTAGTTGTCGGTGCACGAGCCGGACGCGCCGGTGACGGTCCGGTCTGGCCGCCGCCGTTGTTTCGTCGGCGCGCTCGGAGGGATTCGAACCCCCAACCTTTGGACCGTAGTGCGACCCCGTCTGTCCATAGCGTCCGCCTGCGTCCATCGTGGCAGCTCAGGTTGCGTCCTCTGTCTCCCCCGTCAGACTGGATCCGGACCGTCCTCTCCTGTTCAGTTCAGTAGCAGCTCAGTAGCACGCTGTCAGCTATTTTCACCGGGGTCGCAGCGCGCGACACGTTGCTCGGTCTCGTCGAGCTTTACGACAAACGCATAGCCGGATCGAATGGTCGCCAGCCAACCCACCGAATCGACTGGCTCGGTGAGGAGCCCGATGTCCTCTGGAGGCGAACGAGTCACGTCGACCCGCGCGTTTGGGACACCGCCACTCCCGAGGCGGCCGCCGCTCGCGAGCAGGGCAGCGTCGCGGCGCTGAGGCGGATCCTCGAGGACCTCGCCGACGCCCCCGGTCTCGCGCGGACGGTCATATCGCTGCTCTGGTCGCCGAGGGCATCGGCGGAACCGAGTCCCGTGTGCTTCACGCTCTCTCCGAGGGCATCCCCGCGGAGAAGTTCGGCAGGGTCCACCACCTCCCCGCGGTACGGCTGGCCGCGGTTGTGGACGGGATGCGCGCCCGCGGCCTCATCGAGGCGTCCGGCTGGCTCACTGACGCTGGCCGGGAGAACAAGGAGCGGATCGAGTCGCTCACCGACGACCTAGCGGCGCCGGCGTACGACAGCCTGAAGCCGAGCGAGCTCGACCAGCTCATCGAGGATCTCAAGCCCAGCTCCGCAGCGCTCGACGCTGCCGGCTCGCGCTATATGCTGCCCCCGCACGGGACGCGAAGTGCTTGAGCCCAGATCCGGCGGCCAGTCTGCTCCGTCATCTTCCGTCCAGCCCGTCATTCCAAGTTCAGTAACAATTCAGTAGCAGCTATCGACCTGTGGACGCTCGGCGATCGTGCCGACTGGCGGACTGGACACATCGGCAATCCACCGCCTCACACTGCCCTCGTCCACCGTAGTCAGGCGACACCCACCGGCCCTTCCACCTGTCCATGGGTCGCGGTAGTGAGACAGGTAGGCCGCATGGTAGGTGAGACCTTGCCATGCCCCTAGATGCCTGTCGGCAGCCGGGCCGTGACGCGACGATGCTCGCAGCCCAGCGAGTTGGCCAATGCACGGCGAGATACGGCTCAACTTGGCTGCGGAAGTGTGTGGGATGCCTACCCCGGGGCCATCGGCCGAATTCCTTGGGTGCGTTCTTGCAAGAACACACCGAGCATCACCCGATGGCCCACCTACATGAACCAGGCATTGAAGTTTAGCTGGAACCGCAATTACCCAGAGACCGTTCCCTTTGGATCGAGCAGTGACCTCAAGAGATCTTCCACGTTGAGGCCATCGAACTCGGTCATGTGGTCACGGCCAGCCTTGTCGCGGAACGCCAGCCTGTGCGTCAGCTTCGTCACTCCGTCAGTCTCGTGCACATCCATCGACTCGACGGCCTCCGCATCTGGCCACCCGTCGTACAGCCACGTCTCGACGGTCCGGGTCGGCGGCTCGACCTCCAAGTAGGTCCCACGAAACGACATCTCGCGTCCGTCGTCGGTCACAAAGACGAAGTGGTAGTTCCCTCCCACGCGCGGGTCGATCGAGCAGACCTTCACCTCCTCCCCATATGGGGCGATGGTTGTGCGCACATGCTCTGGCTTCGTGAGTACGTCGAAGACGAGTTGGATCGGAGCATCGAACTCTCGATTGAGGACGATCTCGAGATCGTTCGGGAACTCGATGACTGCCGACCCATGCCGATTAGGTGTCACTGCCGCTCTCCTTGTTGTTGTAGCTCTTTGGGTAGTCCTCCAACTGATCAAGTCGGTCGTTCCACGCCTGCTCGTACTTGGCCAGCCACTCGTGCAACGGCCGAAGGCGCGCTGGTTCCAGGCGGTACAGCCGGCGACGCCCGTCCGCCCGGCACCTGACGAGTCCGACCTCACTGAGCACCCGTAGGTGTTTTGAAACCTGAGGCTGGGACATCGACAGGTCGTCCACGATCGACCCGACCGCCTTCTCGCCTGTGATCAGCGCGTCTAGGACTGCGCGACGGTGCGCCTCGGCAATTGCGTTGAAGACATCCGACGTCGTGGAAGAGCGGGCCACCTGCCCATCATATTCCAGTATCGACATGTGTCAAGCACTGACGTCCAGTCAGGCGGACACTGGGCTTACTCCGACCCCGAAGCGGAACCCGTTCTCACCTTCCGGACTAATTGAACTACGGCCGAACGCGGCCATTGCTCGATGGAACCGCTCTCGTAGCCGCAGTCCGCGCGGCCAGATGACAGGGCTCTTACGCAGGTCGTGCGGGGTCCGGGGGGCGGCGGGACTCCGGTTGCTATTGCACAAGGTGCCACGGCCCACAAGAGTGTCGACTTAGGCGCGCGGCCAGGCGAATGCGGTGTCTCGGCTTGGACGAAAACGGTGGAACGTCGACGAGCCGAGGACGAGAGTTGCCGACAAAGGGAGTCGTACTTGTGTCACGGAACATGCCCGCGCGCGAGGGTGAGCAGATGCCAATGCGTTCCAACGAACAGGATTGGTTGGTGTCATGGCATGGTCCTGTCGAGGCACCAATAGGCAAACCACATGGAGCGGACGGCGTTTGTGTCGGCCCCGAGGGTCAGCTCGTCCTGATCAGCCTGGACGGTCGCTGGTGGGGCTTTCCCGCGGGCCGCCCTGAGGGCGACGAAACGAACGAGGAGACGCTGCGACGGGAGATGCGCGAGGGGGCTTGCGTCGAGGTGCTCGAGGCGCGTCTGCTCGGCTACTCACGCGGTGTGCGTGAAGGGTCACGAGTACGGACTCGTGCTTGTGCGTTCGTTCTGGCGGCCCGATGTCAGGCTCGATGCCTGGGAGCCGGAGTTCGAGATCGACCACCGGCGGATCGTTTCCGCCTCAGAAGGCACGCGCTACGTCCGCGATCCGGATGCTGCCGCCATCCGGATCCACCTCCGCGCCTTGGTCGAGGCGGCCCTCTTGGTGGACGAAACATCAGGCTGATGCGCGAGTGCGATGGGCCGAAGTGGGCAACAACCGGCACGCCCACTGGCGACCAGACCAAAGCGGCCCTTCGAGCGTCCGCTCGTGGCACCCCTCTGTGTCAAGACGCCGTTCTGAGCGGGGTCGTAGGGTGGGGGTTGGCGGGTTCGGGAAGTGACTTTTCCGAAGAGCCGATGTGGGGGTGTGAGTCGGCCACGCTGGAATTGAGAGTCGTTCCCCGGTGTCCTCCCGGGCCCGTCACCGCGTGTTTGATGGCGTCGTCGACAAGGTGCCGGTAGACGATGTCGGAGAGTCTGCGTTTGAGGCAGCGCATGGCTTCCATGGAGGTCTTTCCGTCGGCCTTCTTGCGGTCGTAGTAGCTGCGTCCTTCGGTGGGGTTGCGGAGTTGGACGGTGGCCATGATGTGCAGGACCCGGTTGATCTGTCGGTTCCCGGCCCGAGACAGCCGATGACGGACCTGGTCGCCGGAGGAGGCGTCGATCGGGGCAGTGCCGTTCCAGGACGCGAAGTGGGCCCGGTCCGGGAAGCGGGTGATGTCGCCGACCTCAACCAGCAGCCGGGCCGCGCCGGATGGGCCGACGCCGTTGAGGTCCATCAGCGAGGTGCCGGTGGCTGCGACAAGGGCTGTGAGTTCTTTGTCGGCGGCCTTCTTGCGCTGGTAGGTCCGTTCGAGGTCGCTGATCAGCTCGGCGGCGACCCGGCGGCGTGCCTTGCCTGCGACATCGCGTGGTCGCACCTTGGCGAGCAGCGCTTTGGCCTGGGCCGCGGACAGGTCCTTCTTCGCACCGCCAGGGATGAGCTCCAGCAGCAGATGGTGGAGCTGGGCGACCATCCTGGTGTGGTCCTCGCCAAGTGAGCGACGCCGGTCGACCAGGACCCGGAGCACCGCGAGCTGTTCGTCATTGACCACCGGCCGCAGCCCGGCCATCCGGGTCCCGACCAACGCGACTGAGTGGGCGTCGGTAGCGTCGGTCTTACGACCCTGCCCGGTCGAGAACATGCGTGCCCGAGCCGACAGCTTCGGTGGCACGTCGATGACACCTTGCCCATCAGATAGCAGACGCATCGCGACGTGATGGCCGATGCCGCTGCAGCCCTCGATCGCCCACACCCGGTCGGGCCAGGCCTTGACGTACTGCAACAGCGACCCGAAGCCGGCCCGGTCGGTGGCGAACCGGCCGCCGCCCAGAACAGCCTCGTCGCCGGCCATCACCTCGATCGTGACGGAGCGTTTGTGCGGGTCCATACCGATGACCACGCGCTCTGCCTGTTGGCTCATCTCTCTCCTCCAATGCTCGATCCGATACAGGTTGTCGAGCTGGGAGGGCAACGCTACTTCGAGCATGACAAACCCCTCTTGAGCCTCTCCCTGCCCTGGCGACGTCCGGAGCTGCGCAGGCCATGTGAGAGCCACACGACGAACGTGGGCAGCCGATGTGAGAGCGACAGCCCGGACGCCTAGACCGAGCCTCGCCAGGCGTCAGTCATAGGGCAAGTCAACAAGTAGCCGCTGTCGGGACACAGGGCCTTCTGTATTGCACACCGGTGGAAGTGGCTCCACCGCGTGAACTGCACATCTTTCATGTGATGATCGGCCGCCAGAAACACCTCGACCGGATGGGAGAAACCCAGTGACAGCACCGAGAAGGACTACCAGCAGGCCGCCGAGTGGACCGAGCACGATATGACCCTGAAGCCGGCTTCGGCCACTGCGCTACTCGGA
>JBPCQA010000033.1:0-131728 GCA_050998615.1 Nocardioidaceae bacterium | reverse complement strand
GTCCGGGGCTCGCCGTTGTGGGGATATTCAGATCCTCAACCTGAAGATAAGTCTTCAGATCCTCGCGCAACTTCTGCGCCAGGTCCTTAAGCTGCTTTGCGCCGGCGGTAAGGGTCGCATGCAGGTTGTTGATACCCTCGTCTGCCGCCCAATTGCCAATCTGCCGGGCCGCGTTGATGCTGACTCCATCGGTACCGGGGGGACGGATGTACGCCAGCCTGAGCGCTGTCTTCGCCCGGACGTCGACGAACGCGGCAGCCGCTTCGAGGTCCGCGATGGCTTGTGGGAGAGCCTCGTAGTTGATCGAGAAGCCGGCGGCTGCGCCGTTGCCGGTGAGCAGGGCGCCTAGCGGCGTGCCCGCCAGCAGGTTGCCGGTGTCACTGGCGGGGCCGGCCGACTGGTCTTCGTCACTCATCGTGTTCCCTTGATCCCTGGTGTGCACGCAAGTGCGAGGGAGTCTGCCACACGGTTCACCGCCCACCGCGTCGGCAGACCGATAAGGGGCACTGCTACCTTTCCGGTAGAACCGGCAGCTTGATCGCGGGATGGCTCGCTTCGTTGAACGTCCAGGCGCAAGCCGGAGACGCGCCTGGCCACCGCGTCCATGGGTCAGCCCGACACCAACGTCGGCGACCTGTGCGCCGAACTGGGGCCACCCGCCAGACCCCGTACCGCCACGTCTCACCCACGGGCAACTCCGCCCCGACGGACCAAAGACTTCTCCAGGCACGCAAACCCCAACGGGTCATCCGATGGGTCGATGGCGTATCGGGACGAATCCCAGGCTGCCGCCAGGTCTTGGCCCCGGGCCGAGGTCGATCTTCAGCCGTAAGCGACGGGCAGGCTGGTGATGCAGTTGGCCGGGCGGGTGGTGCCGCCGTCGTCCTCGTCGATGTCCCGGACATGCTCGAAGCCGAGCTTGGCCAGCACGGCCAGCGAAGCCGTGTTCGGTGCGGCCACGGTGGCGTGGACCTCGGACAGCCCAAGGCTGCCGACGCCGTAGGCGCCAGCAAAGGCGCATTGGCGGAGGCTCAATCTGGGCATCGCCGCGGACTGACCACTCGTCAGCGATGCTCAACGCGACGGCGCTCCACCACCGGCTCCGCACGTCCATGATCACCAAGGTGTGCGGCAAGGCGAAGCTTCATCGACACGCGGATCGAAACCACGAGCAGCACTGCGTCGCCTGTCAACCCCACGACCAGCCGCCCTTGATCATCGAATCCGATCGCTGCGGGGACGGACCGTTGGTTACTGGCCCTGCCCAACGGGCTTCACCCCGAACAGTGGCCGCCGGCCCTCACCAGTTGGTTGCACAACCACAGCTGGAGCATCGACCCGCAACCCCGCTGCGGCAACCACCACTAGCCGAAAGAAGGGGCTGCTGGTGCCCCGTTAGCTTGGACCTTTGCGTCCCACGAGATGAAAGACGCGACTGAGTTGGCGGTAGGGGTCACGTCGGCTGGCTTCAAGTTCGACTGCGGCCGCCGCCGCTACCTGCTTCGAATCGTTGGGGTCTAGCGTGGCTCCACTGAACTCGAGCCAGTCGACAAACAGCCATACCCCGTACCACCGCAGTGGCTCCACGCCCCGGCTCCGCACGAGCTCGCTGAGTTCCTCCACCGTGTCGGCTCGGCCCAGCACTCCCAGCACCCCAATCTCGCCCCTGGTGTCAAACGACGCCAGAGCGTCGTCCCACCGCCGTTCCAAGGCCGGGCGCACCGCCATCGCCTTGGCGTTGCCCGTCATGACCGAGACCACGCCACCGGCAGCAGCGCACCGGCACAGCTGGTTGACCAACGGCTCCGGCTGCTCTAGGTATCCGAGCACGCCATGGCACAACACGGCGGCGAAGCGTCGACCATCCACCGCCTCGTCGGCATGCTCACCGTCGGCCTGCAAGAGCGTCACCCGTCGCTGGGCCTCAACTGGCAGCCGCTGGAGTCGCTGTTGGGCTTTGTTTAGCATCGCCTGCGACGGATCAAGCAACGTCACGTCGTAACCGGCTTGGGCCAGCGGAAATGATTGATGACCCGCGCCGCCCCCGACGTCGAGCACAGGCGCTGGAGGCGGCGGTAAATGCTCAAGCAGCTGCTGGTGCAACACATAGGTGCGAACCTGACCCTTGACCGTGGCATATGCGCCATCGACGAACGGATCGGCCAGTGCCGCCCACTCATCATGGGACATACCGACGATCATCTCACCAGAGCTCGTAGCCAAACGGACGCGCTGACAGGTGCCGGCGGCACCGCAACCGCCGTACCGGCTTCAGGTCGCGCGACCCGCCGCAAGGGCTATCGCCAACGAGCTGCCAGAAGCGGTCGCGGCGGCGGCGGTTGAGTTCATCACCGGGGACCTCCTGCGGGAGCCTCGTCGAGTCGGGAAGCCCCTAAAACGCGAACTTGGGGGTCGCTGGGTGGCGCGCCGCGGCAGCTACCGCGTGCTGTACGCGATCGACGAGCAAGTCTGCATGGTCACCGTGCTCACGGCCGAGCACCGGCGTGACGTGTACCGCCAGCGCTGATCGACTGACTCAGACCGCGGCGTCGGTGCTACTGGTGTGTCCCGCTTGTCCATCGCAGCGCCCTTGGGGCCTGATCGCGGCGGCCACCAACTCGTTGGTGTCGGCGACGGCTCGCGGCGCCACCTAAGGGTCGCGGCGAAGCGTCGAGCCGTCCGGACCCGCATGGGCAAGCCGTCCGCACTCGCTGGTCGATTTCGTGGTAACAAGGAGGGGTCGGCATTTCGATGCCCCGAGAACGGAGCCACCATGCGCGCACTCACTGTCGCACCCATGCAGACGGATTCGTTGTCCGTAACCGATGTCCCCGAGCCGCGGCCACGGGCCGGGGAGCTCCTCGTTGACGGGTTGGCGGTCGGTGTTTGTGGCACCGATCGCGAGATCGCGGCCGGCGATTACGGCTGGGCGCCACCGGGATCTGACCGACTCGTCATCGGCCACGAGTCGTTCGGCCGGGTTCGTGAGGCGCCCGAAGGGAGTGATTTCGCTCCCGGCGACCTGGTCGTGGGCGTCGTACGCCGGCCCGATCCGAGGCCGTGCGGAGCTTGTGCGAGGGGTGAGTTCGACATGTGCCGCAACGGTGGTTACACCGAGCGCGGCATCAAGGAGATCGACGGCTACGCCAGTGAGGCGTGGACCGTCGAGACCGACTACGTCGTCAAGCTCGACGCCCGGCTGGCCGATGTCGGGATGCTGATGGAGCCGACCACGGTGGTGGCCAAGGCCTGGGACCAGATCGAGAAGGTCGGAGCGAGGTCCTGGTTCGAACCACGCACCGCCTTGGTCACCGGAGCCGGGCCGATTGGGTTGCTGGCCGCGCTGCTCGGCGTCCAGCGTGGCCTCGACGTGCACGTCCTCGACGTGACGAGTGAGGGTCCCAAGCCTGGCCTCGTCGCCGACTTGGGGGCGACCTACCACTGCAACGGTCTTGACGAGCTGGTGTCGAAGACGAAGCCTGACGTGGTGATCGAGGCAACCGGCGTCGGCGAGCTCGTATTCGGTGCGATGGCCGCGACCTCGGCGTACGGCATTGTCTGCCTAACCGGTGTCTCGCCGACTGGCCACAACTTATCGGTCGAGGCGGGCACCATCAACCGCGACATCGTGCTCGAAAACGACGCCGTTATCGGCTCGGTCAACGCCAACCTGCGCCACTACGGTCTGGCGGCACAGGCGTTGGCGACCGCCGATCTCGGCTGGCTCGGCAGGTTGGTGACCCGTCGGGTCAAGCTGGAACAGTTCGCCGACGCCTTCGAGGCACGCGCCGACGATGTCAAGGTAGCGATCATGCTCGACGCCGGATAGACAGCCGCTGGGTTTGGAGACCGGCGCGTGTTCAGGGTGATGTTCCTTCGACCCGAGATCCCGCCCAACACCGGCAACGCGATCCGGTTGGTGGCGACCACTGGCTGCGAGCTGCACCTGGTGCGACCACTCGGGTTCGACCTCGGCGACGCGCAGCTGCGTCGAGCCGGGCTCGACTATCACGACCTGGCCTCGGTCACCGTGCACGACGACCTCGAGGCGGCCTGGCAATCGTTGGGCCCTGAGCGGGTATTCGCGTTCACGGTGGGGGCGACAACGCGTTACACCGACATCGGCTACCAACCTGGTGACGTCTTCTTGTTCGGTCCCGAGTCGTCTGGCCTGCCACCGGACGTACAGGCCGATTCGCACGTCACCGAGACGGTGCGAGTGCCGATGCGGCCCGGACTGCGATCCCTGAACCTGTCCAACACCGCGGCCGTCGTCGTCTACGAGGCGTTGCGTCAGCGGGGTTTCGACCCCACCTGGTGACCTCACCGGTCACGCCGCCGCGTCACCCCATCGGGGGCAGCGATCAGCGAGATCGACGGATTGGAACCAAAACGTCACTTCTTGAACGGCCGCGTGTCGACATTCTGTGGGTATCGTGCGGTCGTGCACCGCAAACCTGGACTCGTCGCGGCTGTTGCCAGCCTCGCCTTGGTGCTGGCCGTCTGGGTGACAACTGCCGCGCACGTTCCTTCGTGGCGGCAGCAGCGACAGCCATTGCTGACGACGCCGAGCCAAAGCCCGGTGAGCGCGACTCCCACGCTGGCGAATCGCGGCCGCGAAGCCGTGCCTACGCATGCTGCGGGCAGTAGTGAGATCGTCGTGATGACGCTTGGGCTGATCGTGCTGGCGCTGCTGCTCTTGGCCATCGTGCTGGGGCGCCGCTACGTGAAGAAACGGCGCGAGTACGGCGGCTTGGCCGGCTTCGACCCGGATGTCGACATCTCCGACATCGACGACGCTCCGGAGCTCCCCGACATCGTGGCCGGCGGGATCGAGGCCCGTCTCGCGGCTCTTGCCAGTGGCTCGCCCCGCAACGCCATCGTGGCGTGTTGGCTCGACCTCGAAGAGGTCGCCAGCCGCGGCGGGCTGCCGCGGCAGCCAGCGGAGACGTCGACCGAGTTCACCGCCCGCGTGCTGAGCACATACGCCGTCGACAGCCATGCGATCACTGCGCTGGCGGCTCTCTACCGCGAGGCCCGATTCTCGGTGCACCCACTGACCGAGGCTCACCGTGCCGCAGCACTTGCCGCCTTGCAACAGTTGCATGCCGACCTTCTGCGCGAGGCGCCGCCAACAGCCGCGACAGTCGGGAGCCGGCCATGATAGTGATCTCGTGGCCCAAGCGAGTGGCTACCGTGTGTGTCGTTTGGCTGGTCGCCTGGCTCTCGACCACGCTCGGGGCCAACGCACCGAGCCCGCTCATTCTGGGTGGCATCGTGGTGACGATCTTCATGGCGCTGTGGCTGTGGACCGACACGTTTCGGGTTACCGATTCTTCGTCGTGGGCTCCCCCATCACCGAGCTTCGTCGGGCAGCGGGGAGTCGACCATCGGGTTCAGCGGCTGACCGGCCTGCTCGCGTCCGGCAGATACCAGGCGAATGTGGCAGCTGAGGTCCACTCGAGCCTGGTCAAGATTGTCGATGAACTGTTGGAGACCAGGCACGGTGTCCAGCGCGCCGCAGATCCGGTCGCTGCGCGAGCGATCCTCGGTGATCAGTTGTGGGGCTATGTCAGCCGACCGGCGCGCCAGCGACTGACCGGATACCGGACCTACCTCGCCGAGCTGCTCACCGAGATAGAGGCGCTGTGACATCACCGGATCTCGGCACGGTTTCCCGGGTTGCCGATGAAGTGCTCACCGAGGTCGAGCGCGCGGTCGTCGGGAAGCGTACGTCGCTGGCGTTGGTGCTGAGCGGCGTCCTGGCCGGTGGTCATGTGCTTCTCGAGGACTTCCCGGGCCTCGGCAAGACGCTGGCGGCCAGGTCGTTCGCGCAGACCCTCGGACTCGACTTCAAACGAGCCCAGTTCACTCCGGATCTCTTGCCGGCGGACCTCACGGGCTCGTTCGTGTACGACCAGCGCTCGAGTGACTTCGTCTTCCGGCCAGGACCGCTGTTCACCGGACTGCTGCTTGCCGACGAGATCAACCGCACGCCCCCCAAGACGCAGGCCGCACTACTGGAGGCCATGCAAGAGAGACAGATCACGGTGGAAGGGCAGACGTTCTTGCTCAAGGCGCCGTTTCACGTGCTCGCCACGGCAAACCCGGTCGAGTACGAGGGCACCTACCCGCTTCCCGAAGCACAACTTGACAGATTCTTGATGCGGGTCGCGTTTGGCTACCCGAGTCCGGCCGAGGAGCTGGATGTGCTGGCCAGGCGGATGGCTCGTCGGCAAGAGGAGCAGATGCTACGGCAAGTCACCGATGCGGCCGGGCTGCTCGGCATGCAGGCCGCGGTCGAGCAGGTCACGCTGGACGAGACCATCGCTCGCTACTGCGTCTCACTGGCGTCGGCCACCAGAGGCCATCAGCATGTGCTTGTCGGGTCGTCGCCTCGCGGCTCGTTGGCGCTGATGCTCGCATCGCGGGCGTACGCCGTCATCAGCGGACGCGACTACGTCACCCCCGAGGACGTGAAACGCGTCGCGCAGCCGGTGCTTGCCCACCGCATCACGATCAAGCCGGAATTGTGGATGAGCAACGTGTCCGGGCATTCGGTGGTCGAGGCAGTGCTGTCGTCCACACCAACGCCAGCCGCCCGCGAAGTCGTTCGCACCGGCTGAGCCATGGCTATCCTGCCCAAGCCGTCAGTTTGGAGCCCGACCAAGGCCCATGTCCGCTCCGTGGTGCTCGGTGTCGTGCTGGTCACCTGGGCCCTGGTCGTCTATCGCGCTGACTTGTTGGTGATCGCGACGCCGTTGGTGATCATCGGCGTCTGGTCAACGCTGCGCCGCCCACGAATGTTGCCCACCAGCACTACCCAGCTGCTCAAACGAACGGTCCGCGAGGGTGAGGCGACGCTTTGGCGGACGACGGTCAGCCCAGTCAGCGGGATGATGCAGGCTGTCGTCGTACTGCCGAAGGCCGAATGGTTCGATCTGCAGCCGCCGTCGGGGGCCCGGACGGCGTACGTCGGCGCCCACCATGAGGCGGTGACCGAGCTCTCGCTCGCGGTCGTGTCGAACCGGTGGGGTCGACGGACCGTGCCGGCCGGATTAGCCGCCGCCACCGGAGTCTGGGGAGCGTTTCGATGGCGGCGCGATGTCGACGATTTCATGTTGACCACACTTCCGGTGCCGGCCGCCTTCGATGCGACCGCCCCGACGCCACACCCGGCTGGGTTGGTCGGAGTGAACCGGTCGGCCCGACCCGGGGACGGGAGTGAGTTCGCGAGCATCCGGCCGTTTCAGGTGGGTGATCGGCTGCGGCGCATCCACTGGCCGGTGTCCCTGCGGACCGGGTCGCTGCACGTCACCTCCACATGGTCCGATCAAGACAGCCAGATCATTTTGCTGGTGGACGCGAACAATGACCTCGGCGGCGGTGACGGCATCCACGTCAGGGCCAGCAGTCTTGACATCACGGTGCGCGCGGCGGGCGCGATCGCCGAGCACTATCTCAGGCGGGGCGATCGGGTCGGTCTGCGGGTGTTCGGCACCACCGACAAGACGTTTGTGCCGGCCTCGACAGGCCAACCACATCTACGCCGAGTCCTGGGGCGGCTTTCGGTCATCAAGGCCGGCAGCAACCCCGGACAGGACGTCTCAACGCAGCGGTTCGGGATTGGGGCCGGCGCTACGGTCATCATGCTGTCGCCGTGTATGTCTACCGGCTCGCTTCAGCAAGCTGTCACCCTGGTACGCCGAGGTCTCACCGTGATCGTGGTCGACACTCTTCCCGCTGAGCTCGGCGAACCCGGGCAGACACCGGAGGCGTTGGCATGGCGAATTCGCATCCTGCAGCGTTTCGTCGAGTTGCAGAAGGTGATCGAGCTTGGCGTGCCGGTGGTGCCCTGGCGCGGCCCGGGCAGCCTCGATCAGGTGTTACGTGATCTCACCCGGCGCGCCGCAGCGCCACGACTGGCGCGACGATGAGCCTGCATGACCTGTGGTGGTCGCTATATGACTGGACCCGCGACCTGAGCTCCTCTCAGCGCATTTTGCGCGGTCTGATGATTGTGTCGTCGCTGTTTTCCTTGGCGTCCGTGCGACTCGCCGGCTTCCAGCTGGGATTTGGGCCCGCGGCCGTGGTAATCGCCTTGACCGTGTTGGTGATCTTCCGGTCGCAGTCTCATGCCAGCTTGGCTTTGATTGCCGCTATCGCATGGACGTGGTATCGGTCGGTTGGCGACCCCACGACACCATGGGTCCTCGTGGTCGCCCTCGGCGTCTTGGTGATCCACGCATCGTGCGCCTTGGCGGCAACCGCGCCGACATCTGCCGGATTCGAGGCGGCCAGCTGGTTGGCCTGGGCGAGGTCGGCGGCCGCCGTAGCGGCCGCGACGGTGGCGGTGTGGCTGCTCAGCGTGGGTTTGCGGCAAGTCCACAGCCAGGTCGGTGTCGCACTGGTCGTCGTGACGTTACTCTCGGTCGCTGCGCTGGCATTGGCGCTTCGCGGCCACAACCTGGCCGCCGAATCGGATCAGCCCGAATGAGCTCGCTGAGCGCCTGGCACCACTGCGTCACCGTGGCAGCTCAACCACCGGGGCTGCGGCTCGTCGGGACATCACCAGGCGCGCTAGGCGCGGCCGAACGCCGAGTTGTGTGCCTGCAGCTCCAACTCGTCATCCAGTGTCGACAGCACAAATCCCGGCTCGCGTCGCCCGATTCCGGCTTCCAACAGCCAGTCCGCGACAATGGGGTTCTTGGGCAAAAATGCCCCGTGCAAATAGCAACCGATCGCATGTCGGTAGAGCGCACCGCCGGTGCTGTCGCGTCCGTTGTTGCCGAAACCGACCCGGACCATGCCGAGCGAGTCAGTCCCGTCACCCAGGTAAGTCAGACCGCTGTGGTTCTCGAAGCCAACCAGTGCACCCCACCGAGAATCGATGATGACATTGCCGATCAGCCGCTTCGGCCCGGCCGATGTCGTCACGTCGAATAGCCCAATGCCGGGCAACGGCGCAGCACCGTGGGGCAGATATTCGTGTCCCAGCAGCTGATAACCCCCGCAGATCGCCAGCAGCGCCGATCCTTCCTCCACCGCTGCCTTCACCCGGTCACCTTTTTGGCCCTGCAAATCGGCGGCGACGGCCACTTGACCTTGATCTTGGCCCCCACCGACGAAGAAGACGTCAATGTCGTCCGGCACCGGCTCTCCCACCCCGATCTGTCGGATTCGAGGCTCGATACCGCGCCAACGTGCCCGCTGCGTGAGCGCAAGCACGTTCCCACGGTCACCGTAGATGTTCATCGTGGTGCCGTACAGCCAGCCGATCGTGACGTGCACTTGGGCTCCCTTCCGCACTGATTCCCAACAGGGTCACTGCTTCCAAAACGCATCGACCAGCCCGAGGCCGGTGAGCACGCGTCGCAGCTCGAGCATCGCCGTGTACGTCGGAAGCACGTACGCCGCACCACCGACCGGCACCGAAGCCACAAAGCCCTCCAGCGCCGACGCGAGATCGGCCGGCAGGCAGTGATTGCGAGCCGCGGGCACTCCGGCGTACTTCAGCCGGTTGCTCATTTCGGTGCGCCGGACGCCGGCCGAAAACAGCGGCCCGTCACCGGCCGCCAGCAACTCGAAGTCGACGTCCCAAAGCCAAGACACGTCGCGACCGTCAGCCGCGTTGTCATTGATCACGATCATGACCGGAGCGCTCAGCTCTCCGGTCGCCGACGTGAGCATCCGCAAGACCTCGTTGAAACCCACCGGGTTCTTGACCAGCACGAGCGTCAGATCATGACCCTGGTAGGTCAAGCGCTCGATCCGTCCGAACGCCGACCGGAAGCGTCCAAGCGCAGTACGCGTCTTGGTTTCTGGTACGCCGACCGCACCGCACACCGCCACGGCCGCCAGGCCGTTGTAGGCGTTGTAAAGACCTGGCAGCCCCATCTCGACCCGCATGTCCGTGTCGCCGCTACGCACGGTGATCGCCTGCGACTCGACCCCTCGCAGCTCGATGTCGCTGCCTGCCACGTCCAGCCCGGGCCTGCGGCGGCCACAGCCTACACATCGCCAGTCGCCAAGATGGGCGGAGTAGAGCGCGTCGTACGCAAGGTCAGACCCGCACCAGCGGCACGAGGTCGCGTCGGCCGCGATCGGCAGGTGGTCCAGCCGATTCCCGCGTTCGTTGAGCCCAAAGAGCACCCGGTGGGCACGCAGCCCCTCGGTGACCCACACCAACGCAGGGTCGTCGGCGTTGACGACTACGGTGACGCCATCGTCGAGGCGCTCCAACGCGCGGCGCCAGGCTCGTAGGATCGTGTCGAGCTCCCCGTAACGGTCCAGCTGATCGCGAAACAGGTTGTTGAGCAAGATGACCCGGGGCCGTGACAGTCGCACCACCTCCGGGAACGCTGCCTCATCAGACTCGATCACCCCGACGTCGCCCGCCAATCGGCCGCTCCAGCCGGCGTGGCTGGTGAACGCCGCGACGACTCCGCGCACGAGGTTCGATCCCGACCGGTTGTGAATCACTCGATGTCCGGCGTGCTCTAGGGCGTCGGCGATCATCCGCGACGTGGTCGTCTTGCCGTTGGTGCCGGCGATCACGATCGCGCCCCAGGTGAGGCTCGCTGCCAGCTTGGTCAGGATCGCCGGATCGATCCGGTCGGCTACCATGCCAGGCGCCGAGGTGCCGCCGCCGCGCCCCAGCCGTCGGCTGGACGCCGCCGTGACATGGGCCGCTGCCAGCGCAGCCGACAGCCGAAGGTCGAGCCGCCGGCCATCGTTGGCGCCATGGGTATGTCGCACGAGCGTCACCCTAGCCGTTGCGCTGCTCGTGGGCCCGCTGCCGAGTCTGTCAAGATGACCCGATGAGCTCATCTCGCGAGATCCGGCTGGCCAGTCGCCCCCATGGACGGCCAACCGCCGACAACTTCACGCTGGCGACCACCGAGGTAAGTCGGCCCGAGCTTGGTCAGCTTGTGGTGCGAAACACGGTGCTGTCCGTCGACCCTTACATGCGCGGACGGATGAACGACGCGCCGTCGTACGTGCCGCCTTTCGAAGTGGGCAAGGTGATGACCGGTGGCGCCGTCGGTGAAGTCGTCGAGAGCCGCGACGATCGTTTCAGCCCGGGCGACTGGGTGCTGCACGACCTGGGGTGGCGCGAGGTCGCCGTGGTCGACGCAGCCCGGGCGACGAGGGTGGACACCTCCGACGTCCCACCCGGCGCCTACCTCGGTGTCCTCGGGATGCCGGGGCTCACGGCGTACGTCGGCCTGACCGTGATCGGCAATCTCCGCGAGGGAGATGCGGTGTTCATCTCGGGAGCCGCCGGGGCTGTCGGCAGCACCGCCGGGCAGATCGCCCGCCAACTCGGCGCCGCCCGGGTTATCGGCAGCGCCGGATCGGCCGCGAAGGTCGACCATCTCATCAACGAGCTGGGCTTCGACTCGGCCTTCGACTACCACCAGGAGCCGGTGGCACAATCGCTCGCCGAAGCAGCGCCAGACGGCATCGACGTCTACTTCGACAACGTCGGAGGCGATCATCTCGAGGCCGCGATTGGTCGGTTGCGCAACTACGGCAGGGTGGCCGCCTGCGGGTCGATCTCGACGTACAACGCGACGCAGCCGGCCCCCGGTCCCCGAACGATCGGGCTCGTCACGACTCGACGGCTCACGATTCGTGGTTTCATCGTCTCCGACCATGCGGATCGGACTAATGAGTACCTTCAACGGGCCCGGTCTTGGCTGGAGTCGGGACAGTTGCGGATCCGTGAGACCGTCGTGGAGGGCATCGCCAACGCGCCGGATGCCTTCTTTGGCGTGCTCGGCGGCGACAACATCGGCAAGATGATCGTCGCGCTGTGAAGCACCAGGCACCCGACCGAGCATGGGTGAGCGAGGCGGTGCGGCGAGTCGAAGCCGACAACAACAGGTCGGCCGACACCCACCTGCATGTGTTCCCGCTGCCCGAGCGGTGGGACATCGACCTGTATCTCAAGGACGAGTCGGTGCATCCCACCGGCAGCCTCAAGCACCGGCTGGCGCGCTCGTTGTTCCTTTATGGCTTGTGCAACGGTTGGATCGGTGCAGGAACCACGATCATCGAGGCCAGCTCCGGGTCGACCGCCGTCTCCGAGGCGTACTTCGCCCGGCTACTGGGGCTGCCGTTCATCGCGGTGATGCCCAAGAGCACGTCCTGCGAGAAGATCGACCTCATCACGTTATACGGCGGCAGCTGCCACCTCGTCGAAGACCCCGGCACGATCTACGCCGAGTCGCGACGGTTGGCCGACGAGACAAACGGTCATTTCATGGACCAGTTCACCTACGCCGAGCGGGCCACCGACTGGCGGGGGAACAACAACATCGCGGTATCGATCTTCGACCAGTTGACCCGTGAGCGGCATCCGATCCCGAGCTGGATCGTGGTGGGTGCCGGCACCGGAGGCACCTCGGCAACCATCGGGCGGTTCATCCGCTACCGACGCCACGAGACCCAGCTGCTCGTCGTCGATCCCGAGAACTCCGCCTTCTACGACGGCTGGTTGCACACCGACGCCGACCGCACCACCGGCGTCGGATCCCGCATCGAGGGCATCGGCCGGCCCCGCGTCGAGCCGTCGTTCGTGCCTGGCGTGATCGACGAGATGTTGCGGGTGCCGGACGCCGCGTCGATCGCCGCGCTGCGGTGGTGCAGCCGGGTCACCGGCAGATCCGTGGGCGGCTCCACCGGGACCGCGCTGTGGGGAGCCACCCGGCTCATCGCCGGCATGCTCGAGCGCGGTGAGACCGGCAGCGTCGTCACCTTGCTGTGCGACGGCGGTGAGCGCTATCACGACACCTACTACGACGACTCTTGGCTGGCTGCCCAGGGCCTCGACCTCGCGCCGTACACCGCCGAGCTCGAACGCTTCCTGAACACCCCCAACCCACCGGGTGGTTGAGCGGCACCCCACGGTGATTGCGGAGCGAGCGCAGCGAGCGTCTCGAAACACCGCACCGCAACCACAACAGTTCCCGGCGCGGGTAGCTTGAGGCCATGGACTCAGCCTCGTGGGATGAGCGATACAGCGGTGCTGAGCTGGTGTGGGGCACTGAGCCCAACCAATTCGTCCGCGAGCATTGCGCAGCGCTGCCGGTCGGTGAGGCGATCGACCTCGCCTGCGGCGAGGGCCGCAACGCGCTTTGGCTCGCGCGTCGCGGCTGGCATGTGGTCGGTGTGGACTTCTCCTCGCTGGCGATCGAGCGGGCTCAAACGTTGAGCGCGGCCGAGCCCGAGCGGGTGGCGTTGCACCTGGACTGGGTGGTAGCCGACATCACGACCCAGCCGATCAAGCCGCAAAGCGTCGACCTCGCCTTGTTCAGCTACGTGCATCTGTCGCCCGACGAGAGAGATCGCTTGCTCGTCCGGGCCGCGGGTGCCTTGAAGCCGAGGGGCCACCTGCTCCTCGTCGGTCACGACCTGCGCAACCTGACCGAAGGAGGGTCTGGCCCGCAGGACCCCGAGCTGTTGTTCCGGCCCGAACAGGTCCGGGCGTTGCTTGAGACGCTGCCCTACCTCACCGTCGAGCTGGCTCAGACGTTGCCTCGCGTCACCGAGTCGGGCACGGCCCTGGACACCGTGGTCCGTGCCCGGCGCGACGTCGAAGGCTCGCACTACGGTTAGTGCCCGTTGAAGACGGTGGTCGACGGATCTCGGTGGGGAGGGCGGTCTCCACAACCGGTGGCCTGGGGCCCCGGCAACAACTGGGCCACGCAAAAGGTGGGGCCTGATGCGGGCCAGCGGCTGACCTATACCTGGGTGGGTGTCGCACAGTACGCCCGCTAACGGTGCGGGCGACATCGCGGTGGTCTGGCCGCAACAGGATCCTGCAACCAAGCAGTGGATCACGCTGCTTCGCTACCGGACGGCGGGGGCCAGCGCCCTCGGTCGAGCACGTGCTTGGACACTGGTCCTGTAACTCTGACGAGAGCTACGGATACTGCGCCGACGTCGCGGTGGCCGATAACGGCGACACGGTATTCGCGTACACCGACCCCGCAAACACCGGCGCAGCCGTCAAGGTGGGTCGTCGTACCGCTCAGGGGACATACTCGACGCCGCAGACGGTCTACACCGAAACCGTCAAATGGGCCTATCTCGGTGTCCGCCTGAAGGCCAACGCGACGGGGGACGCGACCGTCAACTTCCGGGGCGGCACCCGGCAGGTCTTGAACCTGGAATGGGTCCGCTGCTCCAGCGGCCAATCGTGCGCCGCGCCCGTCGTGTCGGGCGGCAAACCTAGCTGGCAGGACCACACGGCGACCATGGCGGTGGCACCCGGCAGCGACACGATCGTCGTCTGAGGCAACTCATTCTCCTGCCAGGACACCTGCTCGTGGAGCTACAACTGGGCGCGGCGGTGACCGGCCTCGGGTGACGCGTCACCCAGGAAACCCCTGGTCAGGTACGAGCGGCAGCGAGCGCCTTCCCGCACCGGCACGAAGCGGCCTCCTCAACCAACCGTGGATCCAGCTCGGCCACGCGAAGCGGCTTTCTCAACCACCGTGACTGCGCCTCCTCACTCATTGTTGGTGGCGTCGACTCGACTCCACGACTGCCAGGCGGTCCGGATCAGCGGGAGCTGCAGGGGCAATCGCCCAATCAGCAGCCCCTTGGACAGCGTCGAACCGCTCCGCAGAGCGTCGGCGGCCATCTGGAAGTTCGCCGGATAGACCGCTGTCAGCAGACCCACACTCAGCAAACCCGCATGTCGGCGGGTCGGCGGGAACGCGAGCCCCGCGGCACAGGCCAATTCGACAGCGCCGCTGGCGTAGACCAGCTGGCGTCTGGCAGGTAGCCGGTGTGGCACGATCGCCTCGAACCGTTCCGGCCGGACAAAGTGCAACACGCCGCTGATCGTGAAGATGCCGGCGAGTCGCCACATTCCCTTCGTCGCTGGTGGTGCCATGGCGGGAGACTAGCCCCAGCAGATTTGGCCTCAGCAGATTGGCCGCAGCAGGAAGCCTATCCGCGCGGGGCTCTTCGAACGCCGCGTGCTCTTAGCGGTCCGCACGATAGACGGCCCGCCCTTCAACGTACGTCGCCAGCACCGTTGCCTCACCGATCTCCGCTGTCGGCCCCGCCACGATGTCACGATCGAGCACCGCGAGGTCGGCCGATGCGCCGACCTCGATCCTGCCGGTGTCGTCGAGATGGTTGACGAACGCCGATCCGGACGTGTAAGCCGAGAGCGCCGCCGTGACGTCGAGTGCCTGTTCGGGCATGAACGGCTCCCCAACGCCGCCGGCGGCCGGCGGGAGCCGGCGGTTGACGGCCACATGCGCCGCCCACAGGGGATTCGGGCTGGTGACCGGCCAGTCGCTTCCCGCCACCAACCGTGCCCCACTGCGTTGCAACGAGGCGAACGGATACTGCCATCCGGATCGTTGCGGTCCGAGGAAGGGGATCGTCAAGTCGTCCATTTGTGGCTCGTGAATCGCCCAGAGTGCTTGCATGTTGGCGCTCACATCCAGCTCGGCGAAGCGGCCGACGTCAGCGGGGTCGATGACCTGGATATGCGCGATGTGGTGACGGTTGTTGCCCGGCCCGTTGGCAAACAGAGCGGCCTGGAACGCATCGAGCGAGTCGCGCACCGCGCGATCACCGATCGCGTGCACATGCACCTGGAAGCCGAGCCGGTCAAGAGCCACGACCGCCGCCGAAAGAGTGTCCGGATCCACCATCGACAACCCGGTGTTGTTAGTGGGATGTCCGTGCCCGTCGAGGTATGGCTGGGTCATCGCGGCGGTGAAATTCTCCGCAATGCCGTCCTGCATGATCTTGACCGAGGTGGCCCGAAAGCCCCGCTGCAGCAATCCGGCGCGGCGCTCGACGAGCTCGTGAATCTGTTCGACGCCTCGCGACCGGTCCCACCACAACGCCCCCACCACTCGGGCGGTCAGTTGCCGTGACTCGACGCACGACAGGTACGCCGCCGATGCGTCGACGATGTTGGCGTAGGACCCCAAGATCGCGTCCTGCCAGGCGGTGATGCCGAGCGAATGAAGGTATCGCTGCGCCTCAAGCAGTGCGGCGACGTAGTCGGCGGGTGAGGCGGGTGGGATGTGCGAGTTCACCAAGTCCATCGCGCCCTCGTGGAGCACCCCGGTCGGCTGCCCGTTGCCGCTTCTTTCGATCCGCCCGTCGACCGGGTCAGGCGTATCCGCGGTGACCCCGGCCAGCTCGAGGGCACGTGAGTTGACCCAGGCGCCGTGGTGGTCGCGGTTGACCAAGGAGACCGGTCGATCGTTCACCACCGCGTCGAGCGTGTTGCGGTGGGGAAGACCCTGTGGGAAGGCGGCGAGCATCCAGCCACCCCCGGTTATCCATGGCACACTGCGATGGCTGCCGGCGTACTCTCCAACCGCCGCGAGATAGTCGGCTGCCGAGTCGAGCCCCGAGAGGTCACAGGACAATCGTTCGAGGCCGCCTTGGACCGGGTGGACGTGGGCGTCCTGGAAACCAGGAACCAGCAACTTGCCCTGCATGTCGACGACCTCGGTGCGTGGATCGGCGAGGTCTCGAATCGATTCGTCTCCTACCGCGGTGATGCGGCCGCCGCAAACAGCCACCGTCGTCGCCGGCCGGGTCTGCTTGGCCGGCTGGTCGCTCGGTCGGAACACCGCACCGCCGGTGAAAACCAACTCCGCGCTCACCACGGTGTCACTCTCAAGTGCGGTTCATGTTGTCTGGGTCCGGACCGACGCGCTCGGCAGCGTCGAGCTTGGCAATCTGCTCGTGGTCGTCGTAGTCGAGCCGCATCCCGAAGAGGTCGATATTGTTCGCCATCCGCTCGGGATGCACCGACTTCGGCACGATCACGTTGCCGATGTCGAGGTGCCAGCGCAAGATCACCTGCGCCGCGCTGACATGGTGCTTGTCGGCGATTCTGACGATCGTCGGATCCTGGAGATGTTCACCCCTCGCGATCGGGCTCCAGGCTTCGCTGATGATCCCGTGCCGCTGGTGGAAGTCGCGGAGCTCGCTCTGTTGCAGCCACGGATGCATCTCGACCTGATTGACGGCTGGGACGACATTGGCTTCGGCAAGCAGCCGGCTCAGATGGGGAATGTGGAAGTTGGACACGCCGATTGCCCGAACACGCTGATCGGTGTAGAGCTGCTCGAACGCGCGCCACGTCTCGACGTACAAGTCTTGAGACGGAACCGGCCAGTGGATGAGATAGAGGTCAAGGTAGTCCAGGCCCATCCCGGCCAGGCTGGCGTCGAAGGCGCCGAGCGCCGCGTCGTAGCCCTGATCAGAGTTCCAGCACTTCGTGGTTACGAACAGATCGCCGCGGTCGATTCCCGAGTCTGCGATCGCCTCACCGACCGCCTCCTCATTGTCGTACAGCTTGGCGGTGTCGATGTGGCGATAACCGATATCCAGTGCCGATACGACCGCGGCCCGGGTCTCTTCGGGCGGCACCAGGAAAACGCCGAAACCGACCTGAGGAATCTCGACACCGTTGTTGAGGGGGATGAAGGGAACGTCGCGCATTCCTCGACCTTAGCAACGCAAACATTTGCGGTTCGGGTGACGACGACTGCGATAACGTCCCCTCGTGAGCGAACTCCCGCCCGGTGGCGCCGTACGGCCGATGACCCGCTGGGGTGACCCGGTGATGCACACGCCGTGCCGGCCAGTCGAGAGGTTCGATGACGAGCTTGCCGATCTCGCCGCCGACCTGGTGGCCACCATGCACGCCGCTCAGGGCGTTGGGTTGGCCGCCAACCAGATAGGGGTGGCGCTGCGGATGTTCGTCTTCGAGTGTGCCGACGATGACGGCGTCGTGCATTCCGGCGTGGTGTGCAATCCGATGCTGATGGTGCCGCAGGGGCGCGATCGCGTGCTTGATGAGTCCGACGAAGGCTGCTTGTCACTTCCTGGGGGCTTCGTGCCGTTGGCACGTGCCGACCACGCGACAGCAGCGGGGGTTGACCACACCCGCGCCGCCGTTACCTACACCGGGACGGGCAACCTGGCTCGCTGCCTCCAGCACGAGACCGACCACCTCGATGGGATCGTTTTCGCCGATCGGCTGTCCAATCGACTGCGCAAGAAACTCTACCGGGAAGCGGCGGAAGTGGCCGCGGACTTTCCGCCGGGTTGGCCGGCCTGTGAACCGGTTCTGTGAACGGGCCCTGTAGAACCGGCGGTGTAGTGGCAGAAGACTCAAGAAGGCCGCCTATGAGCCTCGGGTGAAGGCGTGGAACGCGATGGCCGCCGCAGCAGCGACGTTGAGCGAGTCCACGCCGTTCGACATCACGATGCCGGCTCGCACATCGGCGCTGTCGAGCCATCGGGTCGACATCCCGGGGCCTTCGGATCCGAGGATCAGCGCCACCTTGTCACCACGGTGATCGGCCGCCACACGGACAACGTCGGCGGCGTCGGCAGATGGCGTCAGCGCGATGGTGGTAAACCCCACGTCGGCCAACCCCAGCATGGCGTCGTACCACTCGTCCATCCTGGTCCAGGGGATCGAGAACACAGCGCCCATCGCGACCTTGATCGAGCGCCGGTAGAGCGGGTCGGCGCAGCGGGGAGACACCAGCACCGCATCCATCCCCAGCGCCGCGGAACAGCGAAACACTGCCCCAACGTTGGTGTGATCGGCGATGTCTTCGAGTACGACGATCCGGCGTGCCGAGGCCAGCACCTCGTCGACGGTAGGCAGCGGTCGTCGTCGCATCGAAGCCAACGCGCCCCGGTGTACGTGAAAGCCGGTGATCCGTTCCGCTGTCTCGGCTGACACCACGTAACAGGGGACGTCGCCGACACGGGCGAGCACATCAGCCAGGCCGGCCAGCCAGCGTCCGGTCAGCAGGAATGAGCGAGGGAGATATCCTGCCTCGGCAGCCCGGCGTACGACCTTCTCGCCCTCGGCGATGAACAACCCCTGCTCGGCCTCGAGGTGTCGGCGCAGCGCAACGTCACGCAATGCAACGTAGTCGCACAGCCTCGGGTCGGCCGCGTCAGTGATCTGGATCAGCTGCGCCATGTCGCGATTATTTCCAGACCCGCGTTGCGGGTGAGCGCGACCCTCTCGCCAACGAGCGGGCTCGCACTTGACGCGTTTTGCGCATACGCCAAGATGGTTCCATGACTCTTGAACGCCCCATCGCCGAAGATCCATACGCCAAGCTGCCGCCCGTCGCCTCGTTCTCCGTGACCAGCACCGACATCAGCGAGGGTGCCGAGCTCGACCGGACCCACATCGCCGAAGGTGACAACACCTCACCCCAGCTGTCGTGGAGCGGCGCGCCGCAGGGGACCAAGAGCTACGTCGTGACATGCTTTGATCCCGATGCCCCGACGCCGTCTGGGTTTTGGCATTGGGTCGTGGTCGACATTCCAGCCGAGGTTACCGAGCTGCCGACCGCCGCGGGTGCCAGCGACGACAGCCTGCCCGATGGCGCCTTCCATGCTCGCAACGAGTTGGGCAATCTGCAGTACGACGGAGCGGCCCCTCCCGGCGGCGACCACACCCACCGTTACTACTTCGTGGTCCATGCGGTCAGTGAGGACAAGCTGGGGGTTGATTCCAGCGCGTCCGGCGCGGTGGTCTCGTTCAATCTGGCCATGAAAACGCTCGGCCGGGCAATCCTGGTCGCGACTTACCACGCCTAATCCGCCGACCCGCCAGCTTATCCTGCCGAGCCGCCAGCTTTTCCTGCCGAGCCGCCATCGATCACACGGACTCACAGCCGGAATCGGGGCGATTATCGGAGCACCGTGAGCTTCACGATGGCGACGATGCCGACGAGGGCGACGACGGCACGGAAGATCCAGCCAGGTAGCCGCCGGCCAACGTGCGCACCAAGCTGTCCCCCGAGGACCGAGCCGACCGCAATGAGCCCGGCCGCTCGCCACGACACGTCGGAAACGCCGATAAATATGACAGCCGCCACCGCGTTCACGAGCAGCGCCAACATATTCTTCGCCGCGTTGATGCGTTGCATTGGCTCCGAAAGCCCGAGGCCCAAGATCGCTATCAGCAAGACACCCTGCGCCGCCCCGAAGTAGCCCCCATAGATTCCGGTGGCCAACACCAGACCCCACACCACCAGCGAGCCGTGTGGTGGGGCGTTTTCGGACGGACGAACCCACCTGCCGATCTGCGGCTGCAGGACCACGAGCACACAGCCAAGCCCGATCAGCGTCGGCACCACCGCACCGAACGCCGACGCCGGAAGCTCCAAGAGCAGCAACGCTCCGACGATGCCGCCGAGAAGAGACGCGAAGCCCAGCCGGACTAACCGAACCCGTTGCCCTTCCAGCTCATGTCGGTAGCCAATCACCCCCGACAGCGAGCCCGGGACCAAGCCGACCGTGTTCGAGACGTTCGCAACGACCGGGGGATACCCGAATGCCAACAAGGTGGGGAATGTGATCAGCGTCCCCGATCCCACGATGGCGTTGACGGTGCCGGCGGCCGCTCCGGCGAGGAAGATCCCGACTGCCTCGACCAGCGTCACTGCCGAGGCGGCGCGGGCATGCCTGATGGTTCCTCGTCGCGGGGCTGCTGGCCAGTCCCCGGCTCGGGATGGGTCGGCGGCCCCGGCAGCGTGGCCTGTTTCGGACCCGGAGGCGGTGTGGGCTCCGTCGGTGGCATCGAGTCGGCGGGTGATGAGACGGCAGCCGTCAGCGGCGTCCCCGCTTCGCCGCCCTGAATCGCTCCGCCCTGGGTTTCTCCGCCCTGGTTTTGGCTGCCTCCGAGGCCGCCCGCCACTCCGGGGTCCCGCTCGACCCGGCGACCGGGGCGGGCCGCCTCGGCGGCCTCGGCAATCGCCTCGGCAACCTCGTCGTGTGTCGTCGACAGCGAGGAGTCGATGTCCCCTCCGGCCGGGAAGTCGGTGGCCGTCGACTCACCGTAATCGACCCGTTGACGGGGTCCGTCGGTCTGTGGCTGGATCCCCTGGATCGACCCGATCGTGCTGCCGAGACCTTCGAGCGCACGGCCGATCTCGCTCGGCACGATCCATACCTTGTTGGCGTCGCCCTCGGCGATCTTGGGCAGCATCTGGAGGTACTGGTAGGCAAGCAGGGCCTGATCGGGAGAGCCGTCGTGGATTGACTGGAAGACGGTGAGAATCGCCTGCCCCTCGCCCTGAGCTTGCAGAATGCGCGATTGCCGGTCGCCTTGAGCCCGCAAGATCAGCGCCTCCCGATCGCCTTCGGCGGTCAGGATCGCCGATTGCTTCTGCCCTTCGGCAGTGAGGATCTGCGACTGCCGCATGCCTTCGGCAGTGAGGATCGCGGCGCGCTTGTCGCGGTCGGCGCGCATCTGCTTCTCCATCGCATCCTTGATGGACGGCGGTGGGTCGATGCCCTTCAACTCCACCCGGTTGACCCGGATGCCCCAGCGCCCGGTCGCCTCGTCCAGCACGCCGCGCAGAGCCGAATTGATCTCGTCGCGGCTGGTCAGCGTTTGCTCGAGGTCCATGCCGCCGGCGATGTTGCGCAACGTGGTCATGGTGAGTTGCTCGATGGCCTGGATGTAGTTGGCGATCTCGTACGTCGCAGCTACCGGGTTGGTCACCTGGAAGTAGATCACGGTGTCGATCGAGACCACCAGGTTGTCTTCGGTGATGACCGGCTGAGGTGGGAAGGACACGACCTGCTCGCGCAGATCGATGGTGTAGCGAACGCGGTCGACGAACGGGGTCAGCAGGTTGAGACCGGCTGAGAATGTCGTCCGGTACTTGCCGAAGCGCTCGACAATCCCTGCCCGAGCCTGCGGCACGACACGAACCGACCTGAACAAGACGATGATGACAATGACGACCACCACGCCCAAGATGATCAACGGAACCATCGACACGACTCCCTCGGGGTTGTTGCTCGCCGGACGCGGTGCCCGGATCGATTCGAGATCGGCCTTGCGTCATCTCCATTCGCGACATCGTCGCAGCGGCATCGGCTGGCAGCGGCATCCCACGTCATGAGCGCAAATAGACGACCGCGGTCGCCCCGTCGATTTCTGCCACCTCGACATTTTTGCCCGGCTCGATCACTGCGCGGGAGTCGACGGTGCGGGCCGACCACACCTCGCCACGCAGCTTGACTCGGCCAGTGTGCGCGGTCACCTGCTCGAGCACCAGCCCGGCCTCACCGATCAGGGACTCCGGCGTGTTCATCAGCGTAGGCCCGGCATGCAGCCGGCGTACGACGTTCGGCCGCACGAACGCCAGCAGCGCGACGGCAACCGCGGCAGCGACCAGCACCTGGATCCAGATGTTGAACCCGAGCACGTTCATCAGGCAGCCGGCGCCCGCCCCGACCCCCAACATCAGCAAGGTGAGATCCAAGGTTGCCAGCTCCGCGCCGGCCAGGACCAAGGCGATGATCAGCCAGGTCTCCCAACCGTGTTCGCGCACCCAGTCCATGCCTAAGACCCTAGCCCAACGTTGAGCAACCAACATGGCGCATCGAATGCGGTGGACGTCAGTGTTTGCGAGCCCGCAGTCGCCGGCGAGCACTGTAGCGACCGGCTGAGTGGTCGAGTCGCAGCGGCATCCCGAACGTGGCCGACAACGTCGCCTCGGTCAGCGTGGACTCCAACGGGCCGGCCGCGACGACCCCGCCGCGGCGCAGCAAGATCACATGAGTGAAGCCCGGGGGTATCTCCTCGACGTGGTGACTGACCAGCACGGTGGCCGGTGACGCGTCGTCATAGGCCAAGAGGGACAACGTGCTGACCAGGTCCTCGCGACCGCCGAGGTCAAGTCCCGCGGCGGGCTCGTCGAGCAGCAGCAACTCGGGGTCGGTCATCAGGGCCCGGGCGATCTGCACTCGTTTGCGTTCGCCCTCGCTTAGCGTGCCGAAGGCGCGGTCGGCCAGGTGAGCCACCCCGACCTCACGCAACAAGGCGGCGGCCCGGTCGCGGTCGAGATCGTCGTACTGCTCGCGCCAACGTCCCACGACGGCGTACGACGCCGACATCACCACGTCGCGCACCGGCTCCCCCTTCGGGATGCGATCCGCGAGCGCCGCGCTGCTGAGGCCGATGCGGGGACGCAGCTCGAACACGTCCACAGTTCCCACTACCTCGCCCAAGACGCCGACCACGCCGTCGGTCGGGTACAGCTGGGCGGCGAGCACCTGAAGCAGCGTCGTCTTCCCGGCGCCGTTGGGGCCCACCACAACCCACCGTTCGTCGTGCTCGACCCGCCAGTTCACTTCGCTCAAGAGCCGGTTGGTCCCGCGCACCACGGACACGTCCGCCAGCTCAATGACCGCGGCCATCGTGCTCCTTCCGGGTGGACGCTTGCGCCAAACCTATTGCACCAGCGTTGTCCTCGGCGCGGCACCGCGGTCTCCACGACTCTCGTAGGCTCGGGTGGTGTTGATTGTTCCGCGCGCGGCCAGGGTGGCGTGCTGGCTAAACGGGTGGCTGGCTCGCCGGGAGAGTGCCGACGCCGTCATCAGCGGAGTCATCGGTGCCGACGCGGCGGTCGAATTCGCCGGTCTCACACCGGGCGTCCGGTTGTCCCCCGCGCTGTTGCTGGGCGAATTGCGTCGTCAAGGTGCCAGCCGAGTCACCGCGAGCCTGCCAACGCCGGGTGACCCGATCGGTCTCGGCGGCCCGGCGCTGTTCAACGCGGACGCGCTAGACGTCGGCGAAGCCATCGTGGCGCACGGGCCCGACATCGGCTTCGTCCCCCGGCCGTCGGGCGGCCTCACGGTCTGGATGGCTTCCGCTGTCACCCCGCCGACCTTTTTGCCCGACATCCCCACCGCCGACCGGGAACTGCGCGCTGCGGTGACCCAGGCGGCCGCCGACCTAGGCTCGCTGGACGTCGCCTCGTGGAGCCCGGACGCCGCTGACGCCCTGCTGAACCTCCGGGCCCCGGCAACTCTCGACGCCTGGCTGCCCTTCCCCACTCCGCGCGCGGCACAGCTGGCGGTGACGAGTCTGCGGTGTCAGCGCATCGTCGAGCTGGCGCTGCGAGACGAGGGGGGGTCGTTGTCGGCGACGGTCGCCAACCGACGTCGTACGGCGTTGCAACCGCTTGCGCGCGCTGCCCGCGCCGGGCTGGTTGCCGCCACGTCCTCCCTCGACGGTGATCAGGCTCCACCGCTATGACCGATGCGCCCACGTTGCTGATCACCGTCACCGGCCAGGACCGACGAGGCGTGACCGCAGCGATGTTCCGCACGTTGTCGACGTTCCCGGTCGAGGTCGTCGACATCGAGCAGATCGTGCTGCGCGGGCGCCTGGTGCTGGGCATTCTGATCACCGCACCACCGGACTGCTCCAGACTCGACGCCTGCATCAGGGAGGCAGCCGCGAGCATGGACATGGATGTCGAGGTGGTGCGCGGAGCCGGTGACAACGATCGTCGTAGCCAGGGCCGCGCTCATGTCACCGTGCTGGGGCACCCCCTCTCGCCGCGAGCGGTCGCCGGGATCGCCGGGCGCACGGCAGACACCGGAGCCAACATCGATCGGATCGTGCGGGTTGCGCGCTATCCGGTGACCGCGATCGAGTTCGACGTCTCTGGCGCCAACATCGCCCGGCTACGCGCGGTCTTGGCGGCCGAGGCCGCCATCCAGCGCGTCGACGTCGCGGTCCAGCCGGCCGGTCTGCTGCGGCACGGGCGCCGGTTGGTGGTGATGGACATGGATTCCACCCTGGTGCGAGGTGAGGCGATCGACCTGCTGGCCACCCATGCCGGCGTGGGTGCCGAAGTTGCGGCGCTCACCGAGCGCGCGATGAGTGGCGAGCTCGACTTCGCAACCGCGCTGCGTGCTCGGGTGGGCTTGCTTGCCGGTCTTGACGCCGACGTCTTGGACAGGGTCTACGACGCGATCGAGCTGACGCCGGGTGCCCGCACGTTGGTGCGAACTCTGAAACGGCTCGGCTATCGCTTCGCGATCGTCAGTGGCGGCTTCAACCGGCTGGCTGACCGGCTGGCAGGCGAGCTGGGCATCGATTACGCACAGGCCAACGAGCTCGAGATCGTCGGTGGCCGGCTCACCGGCCGGATCGTTGGTGACGTGCTTGATCGCGCCGGTAAAGCGGCGGCGTTGCGGCGGTTCGCAGCGGACGCCAAGATCGCCCTGGATCAGACCGTGGCCATCGGTGACGGGGCCAACGACGTCGACATGCTGACCACGGCCGGTCTCGGTATCGCCTTCAACGCAACGCCTTCCGTCCGGCAGGCGGCGCATACCGCGGTCAACTTCCCGTACCTGGATGCGATTCTGTTCCTCTTGGGCATCAGCCGAGAAGCCATCGAGGCAGCGGACGAAGCAGATGCCGCACCGGCTCAGGGGACCGCGTAGGGTTCGGTCCATGTGCGCGTCCCGACAACCCGTGGGGTCCTTGTACGTTATCGGTGGCGCGGAAGACAAGCTTAAGCGTCGTACGGTGCTTCGACATTTCGTCGCCGCCTGTGGCGACCACTCGGCCCACATCGCGGTCATTCCCACCGCCTCGTCGTTGGGTCCGGAGATCGTGGAGATCTATTCGGCGTTGTTCGAGCACCTCGGGGCTGCCAAGGTGAACGCCATCCGTCCCGAGTCTCGGCAAGAGGCAGACGACCCGGCGCTGGCTGCTCGGCTGCACGACGTCACCGGAATCTTCATGACCGGCGGCAACCAATTGAAGCTGTCCGCGATCATCAACGGAACCCTCTTCGGTGAGGCCATCAGGGCAGCGCATCGACGCGGCGTGACGATCGGCGGCACGTCGGCCGGAGCCAGCATCCAATCCTCACATATGGTCGCGCTCGGGCCGGGAGGGTCCACGCCCAAACAGCGCATGACCCAGCTGGCGTCCGGGCTCGGCTTGCTGCACGGTTGCGTCATCGACCAACACTTCGCGCAGCGCAACCGCTACGGACGGCTGCTCATGCTGGTCGCCCAATCGCCTGACCTGCTCGGGATCGGGGTGGACGAAGACACCGCAGCTGTCGTCACTGACGGCCATCGGGTGGAGGTCATCGGCAAAGGCGCTGTGACGATCATCGACGGAGAGCACATGACCTCGACGGCCCACGACGCCAAGCGCACCGAGCCGCTGATGATCTCCAATGCGCGGCTGCATGTGTTGCCGGCCGGTGCCCGATTCGACCTGGTCACGCGAGGATTGGTAGCCGTCGGCACCCGAACCGACCCAGCCGAAGAGACAGAGCTTCGCGAGGCGGGTGCGGATCTTCGCCGACTCGCTCACGACATCGCCGCCGAGGGCGTCTCATCGACAAGCCTGACTCGAAGCCGGCGCGGCGGCGGGCACGACCTGGAGGATGACAGCAGATGACCGACACCGCCCGCACCCATGGCAGCACGACCGACCTGAGCCCGGAACTGGCCATCGTCGAGACCCGGATTTACCGCGGCGGCAACGTTTGGTCCTACGACAAGGCAATCCACCTCGTCGTCGACCTCGGCTCGTTGGAGGACTGGCCGACCGACCGCATCCCGAACTTCACCGAGCAGCTCCTGGAGATGCTGCCTGGATTGCGCAGGCACTCCTGCTCACGCGGCCGCAAGGGCGGCTTCGTCGAGCGCCTCGTCGAAGGCACCTGGCTTGGCCATGTCTGTGAGCACGTGGCGCTGCAGCTGCAGCATGAGGTCGGACATGATCTGCGGCGCGGCAAGACCCGTCAGGTTCCCGGCGAGCGCGGTCGTTACAACGTGATCTACGGGTACGTCGACGAGAACGTGGGCGTCGAGGCCGGCCGACTCGCCGTACGCCTCATCAATCACCTGGTGTCTCCCGACGCGACATTCGACTTCGAGGCCGAGCGGGAGCGGTTTATCGTGCGTGCCGAGCGCACCGCGTTCGGGCCGTCGACGCAGGCAATCCTCGACGAGGCGGTGTCACGAGACATCCCATGGATCAGGCTCAACCAGTATTCGTTGGTGCAGCTCGGGCAGGGCGTGCACCAAAAACGCATCAGGGCGACGATGACGTCGGCTACGTCGGCCATTGCTGTCGATGTAGCGAGCGACAAGGCCCTTACCGGGAGATTGCTCAGCGCTGCCGGGCTCCCGGTCCCACGCGCGGAGTCGATAAAGACGGCCGACCAGGCGGTCGCGGTGGCCAGCCGGATCGGCTACCCGGTCGTCTGCAAGCCGCTGGACGGAAATCATGGCCGCGGGGTGTGCCTGAACCTGACCGACGAGGCGGCTGTAAGGAACGCGTTCCAGATCGCCGAGGCGCAGTCGCGCGATGGGCGAGTCATCATCGAGACGTTCGTGAGCGGGCGCGACTACCGGTGCCTGGTCATCGATGGGCGGATCGCTGCGATCGCCGAACGGGTGCCCGCACGCGTGATCGGTGACGGCAGCAGCACGGTCGCCGAGCTTGTCGACAAGGTCAACGCGGACCCGCGCCGAGGCGTCGGGCACGAGAAGGTGCTGACGCGCATCAAGGTCGACGAGGCGGCCGAGGAGCTGGTTCAGGCACAGGGATACCAACTGAGCTCGGTGCCGCCGGCCGGCGAGGAGGTCAAGCTGACCTTGACCGGCAACATGTCCACCGGCGGCATCTCGATCGACCGCACGCTCGAAGCACACCCGGAGAACGTCGAGATCGCCGAGGAGGCGGCCCGGGTCATCGGGCTCGACATTGCCGGCATTGACTTCATCTGTCCCGACATCACCGAGCCGGTGCGCGAGGCCGGTGGCGCCATCTGCGAGGTGAACGCCGCACCGGGCTTCCGGATGCATACTCATCCGACGCTGGGCGACCCCCAGTTCATCTCCAAGTCCGTTGTCGACATGCTGTTCCCGCCTGGCGCGCCCAGCCGTATCCCAGTCGTGTCGGTCACCGGCACGAACGGCAAGACCACCACGGCGCGGATGATCGCCCACATTTTCAAGGGCATGGGCCGCAAGGTGGGGATGACCTCCACCGACGGTGTTGTCATCGACGAGCGGCTGGTGATCCGGGCCGACGCCTCTGGCCCCAAGTCGGCCCGGATGGTGCTGCAAAATCCACGCGTGGACTTCGCCGTCTTCGAGGTCGCCCGCGGCGGCATCTTGCGGGAAGGTCTCGGGTACGAACGCAACGACGTCGCCGTCGTGCTCAACGTCCAACCCGATCACCTTGGCATCCGCGGCATCGACACGATCGAACAGCTTGCCGACGTCAAGGCGGTTCCGGTGGAGGCGGTGCCGCGCAGTGGTCACGCGGTCCTCAACGCCGACGACGAGCTGGTCCGGGCAATGCGGCGCCGCTGCTCCGGTGACGTGGTCTGGTTCAGCATGGCGGAGTCAGGCTCTGAGATTCGAGATCTCATCGACTCACATTGCCGTCGTGGCGGCAAGGCAGTGGTGCTGGAAAAGAGCGAGCGAGGCACCATGATCGTCGTCAAGCATGGCAGCCGGGAGATGCAGCTGGCCTGGACCCACCTGCTGCCCGCAACATTCGGTGGCCGGGCGTTGATGAACGTGCAGAACTCGCTGGCCGCCGCCGCGGCCGCGTTCGCGGCCGGTGCCCCGCTGCACGACATCCGGCAAGGCCTGCGCACGTTCTCGACCAACTACTACCTTTCCCCTGGGCGCCTGAACGAGATCGAGGTCGAGGGCGTCAACGTGATCGTCGACTACTGCCACAACGCACCCGGGATGCGGATGCTGGGGGACTTCGTGGACAAGGTCGGCGATGGACTGTTGGCGGCGAGTGACCTCGCGAAACCGTCACGGATCGGCGTCATCGCCACCGCTGGAGACCGTCGCGACGAAGACATGCGTGAGCTGGGAGCCATCGCGGCGGACCACTTCGACGTCATCGTCGTACGCGAGGATGCCGCACTGCGCGGCCGAGCCCGCGGCGAGACCGCCCGGCTCGTCGCCGACGGTGTCAACTCCCGGGTGGTGGAGGGGGCTCGGTGCAAGCAGCTGGAAGTGGTGATCGACGAGATCGGCGCCATCCGGCATGCGATGGCCCGTGCCAACAAGGGCGACCTCGTGGTGCTGTGCGTCGACAAACACGCAGCGGCGCTTGCCGAGCTCGAATCGTGGTCCAACCAGGCCCAAGCCGGCGCCAGCTCAGCGCAAGACGAACCGGTCGGCGACCCGGACTTGGCGAGTACGACTCCCAGCCCGGCGTAGGCGAAGCCGGCAAGATCCGACGCCCAGCCGGTCCCAGTCGCCGGACGAGGCGCGCTCAGCGCCGCACCTTCACGGTCGAATCCGCTGCACGAGCCGCTGGCACCGGCCCGGTACGGCGGAGCACCAACACCTTGTCGCGCACCGTCTGCGGGTCGTCTACCGCGGCCCCCAGGCTGCGCAACCAGCCATGTAGGCCGGCCCGGTCTTGATGGCACATCACCGCCACCACGTCGCCTCGGTCTGCCTGCGACACGAGCGCCTGCAGGCCCGCAAGCTCCGACCTGAACGCGGGCACATCGGTGACTCCCACGGCGGCGGCGCCGGCTCGATAGGTCGCGGTCATGTGTTCGATGTCGCTTCCGCGCAGGTAGGCATCCTTGTGCACGATGACCAGCACGTCGCAATCTCGGGCACCCAACTCCCCGAGGCTGCGGACCAGGTCGTCGGTCCGGTCACCTGCAGTGCCGATGCCGAGCAGCGTGCGGGAACCGACGGACCGCAACCCGTTCATGACCTCGATCAGCGCCTCAAGACCCGCCTCGTTGTGGGCGAGGTCAATGACCACGGTGAAGCCGTCGAGAGAGTAGACGTTCATCCGGCCCGGATTGTGGTGCGGACCCGGCACGAACGACTCGAGGCCAGCGACCACTGCCTGCCTTGGCAGCCCGACCGCGAGTGCGGCGCTGGCCGCCGCTAATGCGTTCTCGACGTTGAACCGGCTGAGCCCGGCAAGCGTCATGGGTACGTCGACCACCGGCACCAGCGGGTCGGGGTCCGCGGCTGGGGCCAGGATGGAGATCCAGCCGTCGATCACCGTGGTCGCCCGGCCGCCGCCACCCACGACTTCGCGGATCGACGGCGAGCCGGGATCACGGGAAAACACCCACGGACGTGCCTCGATGACCGAGCGCATCGCGAACACCCGTGGGTCGTCGCCATTCAGCACCGCCCAGCCGGCCGGCTTGGTGATGCGCGGGACCACCGCCTTGACCTCGGCCAGTTGGTCCAGCGTGTCGATGCCCTGCAGACCCAGATGGTCGGCCGTCACGTTGGTCACCACCGACACGTCGTTGTGTGTCACTCCGATTCCCCGTAGCAAAATCCCGCCCCTGGCCGTCTCGGTGACAGCCAGCTGGACACCCGGCTGGGCCAGCACCCTGCCCGCACCGCTCGGACCGGAGTAGTCGCCGGCCTCGACGAGCTCACCGTCGGCGTAGATGCCGTCGGTGGACGACCACCCCACATGCCAGCCGGCCTCCCGCGCAATGTGACCGATCATCCGTGACGTTGTCGTCTTCCCGTTGGTGCCGGTCACCGCCACCACCGGGATCGCGGGTTTGATCGTGGGCGGCACCGGCCCGGGGTCCGTGCCTTGCACCTCGGCGGCCGCGCCGCCCATCAAGGCGTCGATGTTGGTTCGAGCCAGATCGTCGAGCACTCCGGCAACAGCACGCGCCAGAGCTGTTGCCCGGTCGCGGTGCCGCCAGGGAAAGGCAACCACGACGAGATGTACGTCGGTGGTCGGCCGCACCCGGACCGCGAGCCGTCGGGTGCCCGCCTCGAGTGCGATCTGCCTGACCAGTCTGGCCACCGCACGGCCCGCGAAACGCTGCCGAAACCCGGAGCCCCCCGCTCCCGGTCTGGCGGTGACCAGCCCAATGCGGTGGGCGAAGCGCCGGATGGCCTCGTCGTCCGCCTCGAGCAGCACCGTCAGGTCCAAGGTCGCCTTGATCGCCGCCCTGGAGAAGTACAGGTTGGGACCTTCGAGAACCCGCAACTCGATGAGCGACGACGTCACGGCGCCACGCTACCCGTCGCGGCAACGAGCAGCCGGCGCTCATCCCGAAATCGCGCCGGCGGCCTGCCGAAGCAAAGACGCGGCCCCGCCAAACTGTGAGACGACATCGGCGATCGCCGGGCGACCGGTTGCCAACAGGCCGACGCCCTGACCGACGTACACGGGCAACGTGTCGAAGTCCCTATTGGCCGGCGCGGCCCGAAACTGCGCCGCCGCGGCGGGGTCGGCGGAAACCGATGCTTCTCGACCTGCCCAGGCGTCGGAGAACGCGTTGCGAACGGTGCGCCCTCCCACGTCGGCGGGCCAGCCCACACCCGAGGCGACGTCGAACACTCGCGAATAGCCGGTGCTGGTCTCGTCGGCAGCGTAAGCCTGGGCCACCTGGTCGTCGGGCCACATCGACTCGCGGCAGCAAGCGAACGCCGTACCGATCCAGGCCCCGCTTGCCCCGGCGGCCAGCACGGCGGCCAGTCCGCGTGCGGTAGCGATACCGCCGGCCGCCAGCACCGGCAGCCGCGCCCGGTCGAGCACGGCCTGCAGCAGGGGCAGCGTTGCCACCAGGTTGTAGCCGTGGCCGCCGCCCTCACCACCTCGCGCCACCACCGCATCCACGCCGGCTTTCTCAGCGGCCAGGGCTTGTGCGACGGTGCCGACCTGGGTCACCACGGTCGTTCCCGCGTCGTGCAGCACGTCGACGTACGGCGCACAGTCGCCATAGCTGATCGACACCAAGGCCGGACGCGCCGCCAGCACCGCCTCAAGTTGATGTGGCCGGCCAGGCTGCGCCCAGGCCATTAGACCGATGCCGTACGGCGGTGTGGTGCGTGCCGCCGCGACCTGATCGGCGATCCACTCCCCCGAGGCTGCCGAGCCGACGCCGAACGTGCCAAGCACTCCGGCAGCGGTCGCGGCCGCTGCGAATCTCCCGTCGGAGACACCCGCCATCGGAGCGGTGACCACCGGCAGGTCGAGGCCGAACCTGTCGGTCAACCAGGTGGTGATGACCGCTGTCACGCCTAGGCGCCCATGGCGTGGAAGCCGCCGTCGACGTGCACGATCTCGCCGGTCGTCTTGGGCATGAAGTCGCTCAGCAGCGCGACGATGGTGCGCGCGGTTGGCTCCAGGTCGTGTTGATCCCAGCCCAGCGGGGCACGCTTGGCCCACTCATCCTCGAAGCGCTCGAAGCCCGGAATCGCCTTGGCCGCAAGCGTCTTCAGCGCGCCGGCGGAGACCAGATTGCAGCGGATCCCCATCGCGCCAAGGTCACGTGCGAGATAACGGTTGCACGACTCCAGGGCGCCCTTGGCGAAACCCATCCAGTCGTAGCCGGGCCACGCGACACTGGCGTCGAATGTGCAGCCGACAATCGAGCCACCGGGCTGCATCAGCGGCAGGCACGCCGACGCGAGTGATTTGAACGAGTACGCCGACACCCGGACGGCTTGCGCCACGTCATCCCAGGGGCCCTGCAGGAATTTGCCACCCAGGATCGTCTCCGGATTGCCGTAGGCGATCGCATGGACTACCCCGTCGAGCCCGTCGACGTGCTGGCGTAGCTGATCAGCCAGCCCTTCGAGGTGGTCGTCGTTGCTGACGTCCAGCTCCAGCACGGCCGGTTCGATCGGGAGCCGCTTCGCGATGCGCCTGGTGATCGACAGCGCTCGGCCGAAGTTGGAGATCACCACGGTCGCGCCCTGCTCCTGCGCGACCTTTGCGGTGGCGAAGCCGATCGAGGAGTCCATGGTGACGCCGGCCACCAGGATGCGCTTGCCGTCCAAGAGTCCCATGCTCAGCCGCCTTCCGTCAGTGCCCCATGCCGAGTCCGCCGTCGACCGGGATCACCGCGCCGGTGATGTAGCCGGCCTCATCGGAGGCCACCCATCTGACCACCTTGGCGATTTCGTCGCCAGTGGTGTAACGCCCGAGGGGGATGGCCCGCAAATACTCGGCCTGCTTGTCGGGAGACAACTCGGCGGTCATGTCGGTCTCCACAAAGCCGGGCGCCACGACGTTGGTAGTGATCGACCGGCTGCCCAGCTCTCGAGCCATCGACCGAGCCATCCCCACCAAGCCCGCCTTGCTCGCCCCGTAGTTGACCTGGCCAGCCGAGCCAAGCAACCCCACCACCGAGGAGATCAACACGATGCGGCCGCGCTTGAGCCGCAACATCCCCCGAGCAGCTCGCTTCGCTACCCGAAACGAGCCGGTCAGGTTCGTCTCGATCACCGCGGACCAGTCATCCTCGCTCATGCGCAGCAGCAACGTGTCCCGGGTGATGCCGGCGTTGGCAATCAGGACTTCCACTGGCCCCTGAGCTGACTCGATGTCGGCGAACGCCGCGTCGACCTGTTCTGGGGCGGTCACGTCGCATCGCACCGCCAGATGGCGATCTGGAGGCGGTCCGGAGCGATACGTCACAGCCACGTTGTCACCGGTGTCGGCGAACACCTGCGCGATTGCTGCGCCGATGCCACGGTTGCCGCCCGTGACGAGCACCGATCTGCTCAACGCCGCCTCCCAGGTTGTAGGTGGCCTGACGCTATCGCCTACCGGCACACCCGATGCAACGGGTCACCGATCAGCCGCTGTCTCTTCCCGCGGATTGCGGGTGACCTACTGGTCTCAAGCCCGTGGGGACCACAGATCTCCCGCCATTTGCTGATGCTGGTATCCCGGAAGGCGGCCTACTCGTCGTCTTCGAGGCGAAACCCGAGCTTCAACCCCACCTGAAAGTGTTCCACCTGGTCGCCCAGCACCTGACCGCGCACCTGGGTGACCTCGAACCAGTCCAAATGGCGCAACGTTCGAGAGGCGCGAGAGATGGCATTGCGGATCGCGTCGTCGATGCCATCCGGTGACGTGCCTACCACCTCAGTCACCCGATAAGTCCGGTTGGACATCGTTCCTCCTTCATCACAGTGCGGCGCCACCAGCCGGCCGGCCGGCGAGCGGGCGTCGGCAGCCAGTGGCTGCCGCCGCTCCCATCATGCCCCGCAGCGGTGACGCCCGCGCGTGTCTTCGTGCCTCCCGCGGCGTACGGTGAATGCAGGACGAGTAATGAATCAGCCGCAGCCAGGAACCCCGATCAACATCACCTCGGCGCGCCGTAGCCGAAGCGATGACATCAAGCATCGCCAAACCCGTTATCTGATTTCGATGGGCATCCGGACCGCGTGCTTTGTGCTCGCTGTGTTGACACCGAGCCCGTACCGGTGGTTTTTCGTTGCGGGCGCCCTTTTCTTGCCATACGTCGCCGTGGTGCTCGCCAACACCAGCGACCGTCGGGAGGTCATCGGGCCACCGAGATACCAGGCTGTCGGACATCCACAGCTCGAGGCGGCTGCACCCAGGTCCGAAGAAGACCACCCCGTCAACGACGAGGCGTCATAGCCCAACTGCTAGCGGGAACTTTGGTCTGAACCTGTCTAGACCGCACAGCGGTGCCCGTGCAACACTGAGCCGACGGCTTGCCGTTCCCCCGTCGGAATGCCGTCGCAGCGTGGTGCCGGGCAGCCTCCCCGTGGTTGTCCGGCACCACCCCTGTTTCGGCCCGGATCACGGGTTTCGCTAGTGATCCATCTTGGCGGTGCACAGCCATCGGTCGGACAACTTCTCGCCCACGACACCTTGTGAATGGTGGTGATGCGTGACGGATCCCGACGAGCTGATCTGCTCGGCCCGTGGCTGTGCTCGGCGGGCAACTGTGGCGCTGCGGTGGAACAACCCCAAGCTCCACACCGAGCCGCAGCGCAAGACCTGGCTAGCGTGCCCCGACCACGAGCAGTCGCTTGCCGACTTCCTCGCCGCACGTGGCTTCCTACGCGAAGTCGACCGGCTCGAATAGGTGCACGAGTCACCGCGGAGTTGGTCACAGCCGGCGCCTGCCACGGTAGTTGAGGAGCGAGCGAAGCGAGCGTCTCGAAACCACCTTTCCGCCCGGGCAGATGCGGTTCGACTAGCCGCCGATCGCGCTCATCGGCCGGACCGGCTGCAGGAAGGACGCGTCGTCAATCCCGTGGCCCGGCCGCTTCGTCCACATCGCGGCGCGCCACCGTTGCGCGATCTCCTCGTCGGAGGCGCCGGAGCGAAGCGCGACCCGCAGATCGGACTCCTCGCGGGCGAACAGACAGTTTCGCACCTGGCCGTCGGCGGTGAGCCGGACCCGGTCGCAGTCACCACAGAACGGCCGGGTGACCGACGCGATCACGCCCACAGTGCCAAGACCCCCGTTGACGACGAAACGCTCGGCGGGGGCGCTGCCGCGCTCCTCCGGATGCGGAGTGAGCTCGAACGCCGACTCGAGCGATGCGAGGATCTCCTCGGCGGTCACCATCTCTGCCCGGCTCCAACCGTGTTGAGCGTCCAACGGCATTTGCTCGATGAAACGCAACTCGTAGCCATGGTCTAGACACCAGCTGAGCAGCTCGGGGGCCTGGTCGTCGTTGTGTCCGCGCAGCAGCACCGCGTTGATCTTGACCGGCGTCAGGCCGGCACGCGCCGCAGCGGCAAGCCCGATGACCACCTGCTCGAAGCGGTCACGACGGGTGATGTCACGAAACGTCTCAGGGCGGATCGTGTCGAGGCTGACGTTGATGCGGTCCAGACCCGCCTGGGCCAATGCGTCGGCCAGCTTGTCCAGTCCGAGCCCGTTGGTGGTCACCGAAATCTGTGGCCGAGGCTCCAAAGCCGCGGTGCGTCGCACGATGTCCACGAACCCACGGCGAATCAACGGCTCCCCGCCAGTAAACCGGATCTCATCGACACCGAGTCGGCGTACCGCGATCGCGATGAGGCGCATCACCTCGTCGTCGGTGAGGATGTCCGCGCCCGGCAGCCAGTCGAGCCCCTCCGCCGGCATGCAGTAGGAGCACCTCAGGTTGCATCGATCGGTAAGTGACACGCGCAAGTCGGTAGCCACCCGGTCGTATTGGTCGACGAGCGCACCCGATTGGAGCTGAACGGTTCCCACCACCCCACCCTACGGGGTGATCGCCCCGCAGGCGGTGGTCAGCTGACGGTGATCGTGCATGGAAGAGGAAACCGTGCCGCCGGAGCGGCGCTAGGGCCGAGCACTAGATTTGACGTGCTGTGTTTCGTTTCCTGCTGACCCGTCGCTGGATCGGGCTGTTCCTCGTCGTCATCGTCGTCGGCTTCACCTGCGTGGAGCTGGGACTGTGGCAGTTCCGTCGCTATCACGAGCGCCAACACAGCAACGCCGTGACCACGACAAACCTCAAGGCAGCCCCGATTGCCGTCTCGGGCATCCTCAGCACCAACGCCGAACCCGCAAGCGGCGACGAGTGGCGCGTCGTGCGGACCACTGGCACGTACGACGCCAAGCATCAGGTCGTGGTCTTGTACCGCAGCGTGAACTCCCAACCCGGCATCGAGGTCGTCGTGCCCCTTGTCACGCCGTCTGGGACCGCGGTCCTGGTCGACCGTGGCTGGGTCCCGTCGGTGACCAACGGCAACCTGGACCAGCATCCGCCGGCGCCGCCGGCGGGCCGGGTCACGGTCACCGGCTGGGTTCGTATCGACGCCACCGACGCTTCGAACCTCGTGACGCCGGTAGGCGGTGCGGTGCGGTCGATCTCGGCAGCGGCCATCAAGACAACGTTGCCTTATCCCGCCTATGACGGCTTCGTCGCCTTAATCAAGGAACAGCCGAGTGTCAAAAATGCACCGTTGAAGTCTGGTGGTCCGGACCTGGGTTCGGGGCCGTATTTTTTCTACGGCGTCCAGTGGTTCTTTTTCGCGCTCCTTGGCTTCGGCTTCTGGTGTTACTTCGGCTGGGCGGAGTATCAGGAGGTCCTGCGCGCGAGGGCGGCACCGGACCAGGTTCGCGAGCCGGTCACAGCGGCCGAGTAAGACCACCGTCGACAGGCAGCATAGCTCCGGTGATGTAGGCCGAGCCCGGAGACAGCAAGAACGCCGCGGCACGACCGAATTCCTCCGGCCTGCCATAGCGACGCAACGGAATGGTTTTGGTGTGGGCGGCCAACGCCTTGGCCGGGTCGTCGGTCGCCGCGTCGAGCTCTTGGACCCGCTCGGTGTTGACGCGCCCGGGAAGCAGTCCGTTGACCCGGATGCCGCGCGGACCAAGCTCGTCGGCCAACGTCTTGGCCGCCATCGCCAGGCCGGGGCGCAGGCCATTGGACATGGCAAGGTTCGCGATCGGCTGCTTGGCCGAAGTGGACAGCACGAAGACGATCGAGCCCCCTGACGGTAGCTCCGGCGCCACGGTGGTGGCCAGTCGGAGGGCGCCGAGAAAGATGCTCTCGAACGAGGCTCGCCATTGTTCGTCCGTCATGCCGAGCAGGCTTCCGGCCGGTGGGCCGCCGACGCTGATCAGCATCCCGTCCAGCCGGCCGAATCGTTGCCGAGCGGCCGAGACCAACGCCCCCGGTGTCTGCACGTCGGCATTGTCGGCGACCACTCCTACTGTCGACCCGGCACCAAGCTCGGCCACGCACGCCTCGACATTGCCAGCCGATCGTGACGACACCACAACCTTGGCGCCCTCGGCCACCAACGCATGGGCTGCCGCCTTCCCCAGCCCGCGAGTGCCCCCGGTGACGATGTAGACGCGATCAGTGAGGCCGAGGTCCATGCCGTCATTGTCCAACACAATTTCACCGATTCCCGCCCCAGGGTTCACTCCAGCGCCATAGATTAGTCGGTACACGTGCGACATCCTTCGCAAAAAGGAGGAAGCGAACAGATGATAGCCAACCTGCGACGTACCGTGAAACACAGCGCGCCAACTCTCGTGACCATCTCGATCGTGGGGCTGGCGGGCGGCTGGGTGTACGCCGGCTCTCGGCAGGTGATCTCTCCCAGCTCTCCACAGCACCTGGGGTCGCGCCGCTATGGCAACGCTGGCTCCGAATCGACGTGGTCGGCGAACTGGGTGCGATAGAGCTCACTGTAGAGACCGCTGCTCGCCAGCAGCGCGACGTGGGTGCCGCGTTCGACGATCCGCCCGTCATCTACGACCAGGATCTGGTCGGCATGCCGCACGGTCGACAACCGGTGGGCGATCACCAACGAGGTGCGCCCCTCCAATGCGGTGTCCAGGGCAGCCTTCACGGCCGCTTCCGATTCACTGTCTAGGTGTGCCGTCGCCTCGTCGAGCACGATGATCTTGGGCGCCTTGAGCAGCAGGCGGGCTATCGCAAGACGCTGCCGCTCTCCCCCACTGAGCCGATAGCCTCGGTCGCCCACCACAGTGTCGAGACCGTTCGGAAGCCGCGCGACTAGATTCCACACCTGCGCTGCTGCCAACGCATCGACGAGCTCCTCGTCGGTTGCCTCCGGCTTCGCGTAGAGCAGGTTCGCACGGATGGTGTCGTGGAACATGTGTGCGTCTTGGGTGACATAGCCAACCATGTCGTGCAACGAAGCCATCGACGCGTCGCGAACGTCGATGCCGCCCACCGACACGGCACCACCTGTCACGTCGTACAACCGGGCCACCAGATGGGTGAGCGTCGTCTTGCCAGCACCGGAAGGTCCGACCAAGGCGACGATCTGACCCGGCTGGATCGTGAACGAGACGTCGTGCAGGACCTCCTGGTTGTCCTGTCCGTCCGCCCGGACCAAGACCTCGAGGCTGGCGATCGAGACCTCGTCAGCGGTTGGGTAGTGGAACCGCACGTGTTCGAACGAGACGCTCGCGGGGGCGCCGGACAAATCCACCGGCTCGGCGGGTTCGCGAATCATCGGCTCCAGGTCGATGACCTCGAAGACCCGGTCGAAGGAGACCAGGGCAGTCAGAATGTCGACCCGGACATTGGACAACGCGGTTAGCGGTGAGTAGAGACGGCCCATCAACGCCGCCAGCGCCAGCAAGGTGCCGATGGAGACGACGTGATGCAGCGCCAGGTGGCCACCGACACCGTACACGAGCGCGGTGGCCAGTGACGCCACCAGCGTCAGGGCGCTGAAGAAGATCCGGCCGGTCATTGCTATCTCGACGCCGAGATCGCGGACCGTCGCAGAATGTTCGGCGAACTCGGTTTGCTCGCGGGCCGGCCGTCCGAACAGCTTGACCAACATCGCCCCGCCCACGTTGAACCGCTCGGTCATGATCGTCGAAAGCTTCGCATTCGTCTGCATCTGCTGACGGGTCAGCCCCGACAGCCGGCGGCCGGCCCATTTCGCCGGAAGCACGAACACCGGAACTATGATCACCGCGAGCACCGTGATCTGCCACGACAGGTACACCATCGCAGCACCCACGAGCACCAAGCTGACGACGTTGCTGACCACACCGGACAGGGTGGACGTGAACGCACGCTGTGCTCCGATCACATCATTGTTGAGCCGCGACACCAGCGAGCCGGTGTTGGTGCGGGAAAAGAACGCCAACGGCAACCGCTGGACATGACCGAACACCTTGGTGCGCAGGTCGTAGATCAACCCTTCTCCGATGCGGGCGGAATACCAGCGTTGCGCGAGCGTCAAGAACGCCTCGATCACCGCCACCACGGCCAATACGACGGCCAACAGCGTAATGAGCCTGCCGTTGCCTTTCGACACGCCGTCGTCGATGATCGTTTTGAACAGCAACGGGCTCGCCACCACCAACAGCGCGTCGAGGATGACGAGCACCAAGAAGCCCACGATCTGGCGCCGGTAGGGCTTGGCGAAGGACAACACCCGGCGACTGGTCCCGGGGGTCAGCCCAGCGCCGTCCTTGGTCGGATCTTCGCGGCTGAAGGAATGCATCATCCGCACTGGGCTGACAGGGCTACTCATGGTGGCAATGCCAACGCGCAGCGCTCAGCGGTTGTTCCCCACTCGCCGCCGCGGGTTTGCTGCCTTTCGACCCGCTAGGCGAGGGACACGAGCTCGGCGTACTCATCGCTCCACAGATCCTCCACTCCATCGGGCAGAATCAACACCCGGTCAGGCTCCAGCGCACTAACGGCGCCCTCGTCGTGCGTCACGAGCACTATCGCGCCCTCGTAGCCGCGGATCGCGGTGAGCACCTCCTCACGACTCGCCGGGTCGAGGTTGTTGGTCGGCTCGTCGAGCAGCAAGACGTTCGCAGTGGACACTACTAACGTGGCAAGCGCAAGCCGCGTCTTCTCACCTCCGGAGAGCACCCGGGCGGGTTTCTGGGCGTCGTCGCCTGAGAACAGAAACGATCCGAGGACGCTGCGGGCCTGTGTCTCGGTCAGCTGGGGAGCCGACGTCTGCATGTTTTCGAACACCGTGCGCTCCAGGTCGAGGGTCTCATGTTCTTGCGCGTAATAGCCGAGCTTGAGGCCATACCCGGGCAGCACCTTGCCAGTGTCCGGCTGGTCGAGTGCACCCAGAATCCGCAACAGCGTCGTCTTACCAGCGCCGTTCAGGCCGAGGATGACTACCCGACTGCCCTTGTCCACGGCAAGGTCCACGTCGGTGAACACTTCGAGTGAGCCGTAAGACTTCGAAAGCTGCTCGGCCATCAGCGGCGTCTTTCCGCATGAAGCGGGCTTCGGGAATGCGATTCGCGCGACCTTGTCGCTGCGCCGCTCGGCTTCCAGCCCGCTGAGCATCCGCTCGGCCCGGCGCGCCATGTTCTGTGCTGCGGTCGCCTTGGTCGCCTTGGCGCGCATCTTGTCAGCCTGAGCCATCAACGAGGTTGCCTTCTTCTCCGCGTTGGCCCGCTCGCGCTTGCGTCGGCGTTCGTCGGTCTCACGCTGCTGCAGATACTTCCGCCAGCCGACGTTGTAGACGTCCAACTCGGCTCGATTGGCGTCGAGATGAAACACCTTTGTGACAGTCTCGTCGAGCAGGGCTACATCGTGGCTTATCACGACGAGCCCGCCGCTATGTGACCTCAAGAAGCTCCGCAACCACCCGATCGAGTCTGCGTCGAGGTGGTTGGTGGGCTCGTCGAGCAGCAGCGTCTGCGATTTGGAGAACAAGATCCTGGAGAGCTCGACGCGACGGCGTTGGCCACCGGACAGCGTCTCCAGCGGTTGACCCAGCACGCGGTCTGGCAGTCCAAGGCTGGCGGCTATCTGGGCGGCCTCGGACTCCGCCGCGAATCCGCCGGCCGCGTGTAGCTCCGCGTCAGCGGTGGCATAGCGCATCATCGCCTTGTCGCGCACCGTGGGGTCGTCGCTGCCCATCTGCAGCTCGGCCTGCCGGAGTCGGCGTACGACGGCGTCGATGCCGCGCGCGGACAGGATCCGGTCGCGGGCGAACACCTGGAGGTCACCGGTCCGCGGGTCCTGCGGCAGGTAACCAACCGAGCCCGTCCGGGTGACGTCGCCATCGGCCGGCAAAGCCTCACCGGCCAAAATCCTGGTCAGCGTCGTCTTGCCGGCTCCGTTGCGGCCTACCAGGCCTACCTTGTCGCCGGGGCCGATGAGGAACGACGCATCTTCCACCAGTGTGCGCGCTCCCACGCGGACCTGCACGTGTCGAGCAGTGATCATGACGGGTGACAGAGACTTCCGGGGCTAGAGGGCAAAGGTCCCCGTCGGGCAGGGTCGGGGCATGAGCTGTCAAGGTTACAGGCGAGAGCCCACATCGGCGGCTCGTTATTGCGATGTGGGCAGCCGTCACGACCGACCGCAAGCACCGCAGTCACCCATTGGAATCATCCATCCAGCGGGCGTGGGTCAGTGATCGTGATCTCCACGGATCTGGCCCGCTCGATCGCCTGCAGCAACACGGCTCGGCTGGGGTCGGGCACGCCGCCAAGCCAGCGCTGCGGTCTGGCAGCGAGAGCGGCCAGAGTTCGGTGAGCGAGTACGGCGGCTAACGCCCGGCGGTCACCGCCCAACGCGAGCAGGTCGATCGCCTTCGCATCCGGTAACAAGATGCGCTCGACATGCCCAGCCGCGGCGTCGAACGCGGCTCGAGCCTGGTTGTCGCGCCTGTTCGCGAACCGGTGCTGCGACCAGCCGCCAGCCTTCGTCTTGCCCTGGACGTGGCGCTTCCCGACCTTGTCGGTCACTAGGTCTGGGCCGACGACTCGCGCCACCGCGAAGCCGCCACGACGCACCAGCACTACGCCGACCTGCCATGGCGCAGCCAGGTGACTCACGAGTCCGGCCACCGACCGCTCCTCAAGGGGGCCCATCGGCACGGCGAAGGCGATCGTCGTGCCGTCGGGACTGGCTGCGGCGACCGAGTCGGCCGACACCGTCCAGGTGGTGCCGGGGTGCGCCGCGTCGTACCGGCGGATCCAGCCGCTCACCCGGCCGAACGGCACGGTCACGACCCGCGGCTGCCCCGCCGGCTCCGCCCCTTCGCCATCCGTGCCGGCAATCAGGCAGCCACCGACTTGCGATATCCCGGCAACAGCCCGTCGACGAGCGCGTCGGTCTCCGGCTCGGCACCGCGCGGCGACCCGTTGCGGTGGATCGCGGCATGGGTGACACCACCCACCTGCTCCAAACCGATTGCGTTGTTCGCCATGCTTCCTCCAGGAGTCTTTCAGACATCCGCCGGACCTTTGCCGGGGACGGATGAGACGTTACAACGCGAGAGGGTCACGCACCCGATAGTGCGTTGTCTGGCGCTGCGTTTAGCGGCCCTAGCCACGGGTACCACTCCGGGAGGCCCTTGTTTCCAAATGATTTCGGAACCTCGATGACATTCGTTGCTGCCCCGTTGGACTTCGTAAAGTTCGCCGAGGCCTGCGGGGCGATGGGTGTGCGCGTCAAGCAGCCAGCCGACTGGGTGAAAGCCATGCGCACGGCGTTCGAACACCCAGGGCCCGCGATCATCGAGGTGGTCGTCGACCCGCATGAGCCGCCGATACCGGCCAAGGTCACGAAGGACCAGATCACCAAGCTGTTCGACGCACTCAAGGGTGGCACCCCGAACCGCAACACCATCGCGCTTCAGATGATCAAAGACATGCTGGACGAAGCCAGTTTCGACGCCAGCCCGGGAAGCGTCATCCCTGAGCCGATCGCCAAGGTGGCCTCGTCGATCGCGGGCATCGCCACCCGGCGTACGAAGAACGAGTGAGCGACGTCAGTCCGCGGGCTGGAGGGCGGCGTACTGCGTCTTCGAGACCTCGAGCACCGAGAACTCGCGCAACTGTTCCGACAGCTGATCCAATAGGGGTTATGGAAAGGCGACAAGGCCTCGGGTCGCTCAACCCGCCACCCGGCCGCACCGATCGTGCACTCGAGCATCCACTCATCGAGCCCTCCGGCAAACCGACCAAACCCAAGGCCTGACCGGGGATGTCTGCGGCGCGGTGGCATGGAGCGCGGGCACTTACTGCCGTGATTGCCGCGACACTGGCCTTGGCAGCCGGCGCCTGCAGCACTTCCGCGTCACCGCAGCCGGCGGCGGGGTCGGCCGGCACCACAACCGGCGTGGGCCCGGGGGCATCCACGGCAACCGGGGCTCGCCCGCCCGGCGCATCACCCAGCCACCACCCGCCCGCTCCACAGCCGCGCCAACTTCGCGGCACATCGGCCTGGCGGCTCACCCGACCCGCCACCCACCATCAGATCGAGGGATACACCAACCCGGTTAGTGTGCTGCCCGGAGGATCCGTCCGACTCATGGTCTCCACCTCGGCTGCCAGCTTCCGGGTCCAGGCCTATCGGATCGGAGGTTACCGAGACGGTGCCGGGCGACTCATCTGGACGTCACCACAGGTGAAGGGCATCCGTCAGCACGCGGCCAAGCTGGTTGCCGCGACCCGGACGGTCGTGGCCGGCTGGATTCCGTCGCTCACGGTCAGCACGGCGCACTGGCCTGCCGGATTCTACCTGTTCAAGCTCGTCGCATCGTCGGGATACCAGGCCTTCGTCCCGTTCACGGTGCGCTCGCCCAGCACACAGGCGCGGGTCGTCTTGGTCTCGCCGGTGATCGACTGGCAGGCCTACAACACGTGGGGAGGCTACGACCTCTACCAAGCACCGGCGGGCAAGTCTCGCAGCTGGGCGGTGAGCTTCGACCGGCCGAACCCTCCGCCTGGCGCCAACCAGTTCCTCTACAACGTGCTGCCAACCGTGGTGCTCGCGGAACGAATCGGCCTGCCGCTGGGCTACCAGACCAGCGTCGACGTCGCCGTACACCCCGATCTGCTGCGCGGTGCCGCCGGCTATGTCTCCATGGGTCATGACGAGTACTGGACGGTCCCGGAGCGACGCTACGTCACCGCGGCGCGTGACGCGGGCACGAACCTCGCGTTCCTCAGCTCTAACACGATGTACTGGCGGGTCCGACTGCAGGTTGCGTCGTCTGGCCCTGACCGCATCGTGGTCGGATACAAGTCCGACGCGTCGGTCGCCGACCCGTTGCGCTACGTCGATCCGGCCCAGACGACCGCCCGGTGGCGTGACCCGCCACATCCTGACCCGGAGAACTCGCTCACCGGGACACTGTACGAGTGCTACCCGGTCGACGCGCCGTATCGCGTGGTCTCGCCAAGCTGGTGGGGGTTCCGCGGCACTGGGGCACGGCTTGGCAGCGAGTTTCCCCATCTCGTCGCCCAGGAGGCAGACCGGGTCTATCCGGTCCCTTCGACGCCTCGCCCGTTGCAGATCTTGTCGTACGCCGACTACTCCTGTGGTGGCTCGCCGACGTCGGCCGAGTCGACGTACTACACCACCCCCTCCGGCGCTGGGGTCATCGACTTCGGCACGCAACGCTGGACCTGCGCACTGGGGCTCCGTTGTGCCACACTGCCGGCGAAAGACAACATGTTCGCTCGAGAGGTGACAACAAACGTGCTTCGCGCCTTCGCGACCGGCCCGGTGGGACGTCGCTACCGCGCCCAGGACAACGTCGGCCACTTCCCGCTGCCCGTGCGCAACCAGGTGCCCGCCAGCTAGCGTCGCCGAGCCGTCAGGTTTTTCCCAGTTAGACGTTGAAACCCAGTGCTCGCAACATCTCGCGACCGTCGTCGGTGATCTTGTCGGGACCCCACGGCGGCATCCACACCCAGTTGATCCGGAAGTCGTTGACCAGCCCCTCGAGCGACGTGCGGGTCTGGTCCTCGATCACGTCGGTGAGTGGGCAGGCGGCCGAAGTCAGCGTCATGTCAATGGTCGCGACGTTGGACTCGTCCACTGACACGTCGTAGATCAGGCCGAGGTCGACCACGTTGATGCCGAGCTCCGGATCGACGACGTCCTTCAGTGCTTCCAACACATCCTCGCGGGCGACCGCTGCTCCGGGTGCGTCGGGTGCGCCGGCCGGGGTCAGGTCGACGTCTGGCAGGTCGCTGGTGTCATGCGTCATCTCATACCTCCACATCGGCGACGGCTCTTGCCGTCGCATCTTTCCAGGCCATCCAACCCAACAGCGCGCACTTGACGCGAGCCGGGAACTTCGCGACACCAGCGAACGCGATGCCGTCCTCGAGCATGCCCTCGTCTGGGTCGACGTGTCCGCGTCCTTGCATCAAGGTCACGAAGTCGTCAAGCACAGCCATGCACTCCTCAACCGACTTGCCGATAAGCAAATCCGTCAGCACCGACGTTGACGCCTGCGAGATCGAGCAACCCTCTGCGTCGTACGAGACGTCCGCGACGAGGCCATCCGCAAGGTGCACCCGCATCGTCACCTCGTCCCCGCAGGTGGGATTGACGTGGTGGACCTCCGCCTCGAACGGCTCGCGCAGCCCCGCATGATGGGGTGAGCGATAGTGGTCGAGGATAATCTCTTGGTAGAGGTGGTCGAGATCCATCAAGGTCTCCCGAAGAATCGCTTCGTGTGCTCGAGGCCGTCGATGAAGGCGTCGACCTCGCCGACGGTCGTGTAGAGGTAGCCCGACGCGCGAGTGGACGCCTGTACGCCGAACCGCGCATGCGCCGGTTTCGCACAATGATGGCCGGCTCGTACGGCGACACCGAGCGAGTCCAGCACCTGGCTCACATCGTGCGGGTGCACGCCGTCGACCGTGAAACTTACCGCGCCACCACGATCCACCATTTCAGTGGGCCCGAGAATCCGCACCCCGTCAAGCTCTCGCAACCGCGTGAGCGTGTAATCGGTTATCGCCTGCTCGTGCGCCGCCACGTTGTCCATCCCGATTGCCGAAAGGTAGTCGACCGCGGCGCCCAGCCCGATGGCCTGCACGATCGGCGGCGTGCCCGCTTCGAATTTGTGCGGGATGCCGGCGTACGTCGATCCGCTCATCGCGACGGTTTCGATCATGTCGCCGCCACCAAGAAACGGCGGGAGCGCGTTCAGCACGTGTGCGCGACCCCAGAGCACACCAATTCCAGTCGGCCCGAGCATCTTGTGACCCGTGAATGCCACCAGGTCGGCGCCCAGCGAGCCGACGTCGACGGCAAGCTGCGGCACCGCCTGCGAGGCGTCGACCACGACGAGTGCGCCCACGTCATGGGCACGCCGCGCGATGTCGGCGATCGGGTTAACGGTGCCGAGCATATTGGACACCCAGACCAGTGACACCACTTTGGTGCGTTCGGTGATCAAATCGTCAATGTCACAGAGGTCGAGCCGGCCCTCGTCGGTCAGACCGAGCCAGCGCAGCCGAGCTTGTTTGCGTTCGGTCAGCAGCTGCCAGGGCACGATATTGGAGTGGTGCTCCATCTCGGTGATGAAGATTTCATCGCTGGCACCGATCCGGTAGTCGCCGTCGGCCCAGGCCAGCGTATTCGCAACCAGGTTGAGCGCCTCGGTGGCGTTCTTGGTGAAGATTACCTCGTCGCGAGATGGCGCCCCGATGAACGCGGCAACCTTGTCACGCGCCCGTTCGTACGCGGCCGTCGACTCGGTGCCGAGCTGGTGCACGGCCCGGGCGACGTTGGCGTTGTGCAGTGCATAGTGCCGAGCCACTGCGTCAATCACCTGGCGTGGCTTTTGTGACGTGTTGGCGCTGTCGAGGTAGACGAGCGGGTGGTTACCTTCGAGACGCCGACTCAGGATCGGGAAGTCGGCCCGGATCTGCTCGGTGTCGAGCACATCCGAGGCGTGGATGTCTTGGACTGGCATGGCTTGACTCCTCTCCTGAATCTCGGCAGCACATGGCGGGATGCATCGCACGCCAACCCGCCGCGCCCCGGCGCCGCACGCTCAGGCGTTCACTCGGACGTACTTGTCGTAGCCTTCCGCCTCCAACTGCTCGGCCAACTCCGAGCCACCCTGCTCGGCAATCCGACCGCTGACGAAGACGTGCACGAAGTCCGGCTGGATGTAGCGCAGGATGCGGGTGTAGTGGGTGATCAGCAGCACGCCGCGGTCGCCTTGGCTGCGGAAGCGGTTTACACCTTCGGACACGATCTTGAGTGCGTCGATGTCGAGGCCGGAGTCGGTCTCGTCCAGGATTGCGAACTTCGGGTTGAGCAGCTCAAGCTGCACGATCTCGTGGCGCTTCTTCTCCCCGCCGGAGAACCCTTCGTTGACGTTGCGCTGGGCGAAGTCACGGTCCATCTTCACTTGGTCCATCGCGTCGTTGACGTCCTTGGCCCAGGTGCGCAGTTTCGGCGCCTGACCGTCGAGCGCCGTCTTGGCGGTCCGCAAGAAGTTCGAAACCGAGACGCCCGGCACCTCGACGGGGTACTGCATCGCCAGGAAGAGCCCGGCCCGAGCACGCTCGTCAACCGTCATCGACAACACGTCGACACCGTCCAAGGTGACCGAGCCGTCGGTGACGAGGTACTTCGGGTGGCCGGCGATCGAGTAGGCAAGTGTGGACTTGCCGGAGCCGTTGGGACCCATGATCGCGTGCGTTTCACCCGATTTCACGGTCAGATCGACGCCCCGCAGGATCGGCTTTTGGCCGTCTTCTGTCATCACCGCGACGTGCAGGTTGTGGATTTCCAGGGTGGCCATCGGTTAGCTCTCCGTATCGGTATTGCGGGGGTTGTTGACGTCGACGACCACGTCGCCGGACTCAACCTTGCAGGGATAGACGGGGACCGGCTCGGTGGCCGGCAGCCCGGTGGGTTTTCCCGAACGCAGGTCGAAGCGTGAGCCGTGGAACCAGCATTCGATCTCGCACTCGACCTGATCCACCTCACCTTCGCTGAGCGCGATCGCGGCGTGTGAGCACTCGTCGAGGATCGCGAAAACCTCGGTTTCGGTGCGCACGATCGCGACGCCCTCGCCGTCGACCTCGACCGCGAGCACTCCACCCACCGGCACGTCTTCGAGCGCGCAGGCGCGTTGGAAACCGCTCATGTGCCCACCGCGGTGAGCGGATTGACGCCGACCGTCTGAGCCAACTCCAGCTCGACGGCGGCGAGCAGCCGCTGCTCAACTTCCGGTACGCGGATCCGGCGCACGATGTCGGCAAAGAAGCCGTGTACGACGAGACGTCGTGCCTCGTCTTCGGTCAGCCCCCGCGACTGCAGATAGAACAGTTGCTCGTCATCGAAGCGACCAGTAGCCGACGCATGCCCGGCACCCTTGATCTCACCAGTCTCGATCTCCAGGTTGGGCACCGAGTCCGCGCGACAACCGTCGGTGAGCACCAGGTTGCGGTTCGTTTCGAACGTTTCGATTCCCTCGGCTTCCTTGCGGATCAGCACGTCGCCGACCCATACCGAGTGGGCGCCGTTGCCCTGCAGACCGCCCTTGTAGACCGCATTGCTCTTGGTGTGTGGCTGATTGTGGTCGACGAAGAGCCGGTGTTCGATGTGCTGTGACGCGTCGACGAAGTAGAGCCCGAACATTTCGAGCTCGCCGCCCGGGCCGGCGTACTCGACGTTCTCGACAATGCGAACCAGATCGCCGCCGAGACTTGCCTGAAACATCCGCACCTGTGCGTCACGCCCGACCCGGGTGCCCACCTGGCCGAGGTGGACTGCGTCGTCGTCCCAAAGCTGCACCGACACCAAGTCGAGCTTTGCGTTGTCGCCGACCAGCACTGACGTGGACGCGCTGTAACGCGCGCTGCCGGTGTGCTCGAAGACGATGGTGGCCTTGGCGTGCCGTCCCAGCCTTACCACGATGTGACCCCACACCAGCTCGTCGGGTGACGTGCCGCTCAGGTGCACGACCAGCGGCTGCGCGAGCTCGGTGTCGGCAGGCACGTCGACCAATACCGCGCCACCGGCGTTGGCGACCGCCAACGCCGAGGGCCGATCCGACGGCAGCATCTCGCCGAGCATTCTCGCCTCGGCTGCCGAGATGTCGGTGAACGTGACACCGGCTGGGACGTCCGCGTCCCACTTCAGGTGCCCGTCGGACGGCTCGCCGTCGAGCAAACCGCGAAGCCGCTTGATCGGCGTGAAGCGCCACACCTCCTCCAAACCGGTGGGGACCGGATGGTCCGCTAGGTCATAGGAGGGTCTTGGGTGCAGATGGCTGGCGACAGTCTCGACAGCGTCCGCAACATTGCTCACCACGTCAAATCTCTCTTCTCGACCTGCAAAACTAGCCAGCCGGGTCATTTCATTTCACAAGTCAACCCCAAGCAAACCTCAGCCATTCGTAAAGCTGCAGTCCAATCTCCGTCAACCTCAGCCGTTCCTCAACCATCCGTTACGATGCGGTTAGGTTTCCAGCGACCGGAGCCTGAACCTCAGCCACCCCATCGATGGCAGTTGGATTTTGCGACCGTAGGTCGCCAGCGGCCAAAGGTCGCTATCCAACTGCCCCCTCCATTTGGAGCTCGATCAGCCGGTTGAGCTCGAGCGCATACTCCATCGGCAGCTCACGTGCGATCGGCTCGATGAAGCCGCGCACGATCATCGCCATCGCCTCGTCCTCCGCCATGCCGCGGCTCATCAGGTAGAAGAGCTGATCGTCGCTGACTTTCGACACCGTCGCCTCGTGGCCCATCGAGACCTCGTCCTCGCGCACGTCGACGTACGGATAGGTGTCGCTGCGGCTGATCTGGTCGACGAGCAGCGCGTCACAGCGCACGGTGCTCGCGCTGTGGTGGGCGCCGTCGTTGACTTGCACCAGCCCGCGGTACGACGTCCGGCCGCCGCCGCGAGCGACCGACTTGGAGATGATCGAGCTGGAGGTGTAAGGCGCCGCGTGGACCATTTTCGCGCCGGCGTCTTGGTGCTGGCCCTCACCGGAGAATGCGATCGAAAGCGTCTCACCCTTGGCGTGTTCGCCGAGCAGGTAGACCGCTGGGTATTTCATCGTGACCTTCGAGCCAATGTTGCCATCCACCCACTCCATGGTCGCTCCGGCGTCGCAGGTGGCGCGCTTGGTGACCAGGTTGTAAACGTTGTTCGACCAGTTCTGGATCGTCGTGTAGCGGCAGCGGCCACCCTTCTTCACGATGATCTCGACCACTGCGGAGTGCAGGGAGTCCGAGGAGTAGATCGGGGCGGTGCAGCCCTCGACGTAGTGCACGTAGGCGTCCTCGTCGACGATGATCAAGGTGCGCTCGAACTGACCCATGTTTTCGGTGTTGATGCGGAAGTACGCCTGCAGTGGGATGTCGACGTGCACGCCCTTTGGCACGTAGACGAACGATCCACCGGACCATACCGCAGTGTTGAGCGCCGCAAACTTGTTGTCACCGACCGGGATAACGGTGCCGAAGTATTCCCTGAAGATGTCCTCGTGCTCCCGCAGCGCGGTGTCGGTGTCGAGGAAGAGGACGCCCTGCTCTTCGAGGTCCTCGCGGATCTTGTGGTAGACGACCTCCGACTCGTACTGGGCCGCCACCCCGGCGACCAGGCGCTGCTTCTCGGCCTCGGGGATGCCGAGCTTGTCGTAGGTGTTCTTGATGTCTTCGGGAAGGTCGTCCCACGACGTCGCCTGCTGCTCGGTCGAGCGAACGAAGTATTTGATGTTGTCGAAGTCGATGCCGCTAAGGTCAGAACCCCAGCTTGGCATCGGCTTGCGGCGGAACAGCTTCAGACCCTTCAAACGCAGATCGAGCATCCACTGGGGCTCGTGCTTGAGTCCGGAGATGCCACGGACCACCGTGTCATTGAGACCGCGGGTGGCGGTGGCCCCGGCCAGGTCGGAGTCGGCCCAGCCGTACTGGTAGCGGCCGATGCCCTCAAGCTCGGGGTTCATCTGCTCGATGGATGTCATGAAGTTGTCCTCCCAATCGGGGTGGATTTGCGGAAGTCGTCGGTGCCCAATCCGTTCGTGGCCAATCCGATTCTCCGTGGCGCACCGGCGTCGGGCACATTCGTCGTACACACTCCATCGCCGTGGGCGATGGTCGCCAGCCGCTGGACGTGACGTCCCAGCAGACGAGCGAAAACCTCGGTCTCAGCCTCACACAACTGCGGGAACTCCGCAGCTACGTGGGCAACGGGGCAGTGATGCTGGCACAGCTGGTCGCCGGTCGGGGCGGTGCGGACCGAGGCAGCGTAGCCGTCGTCGGTCAACACCTCTGCGAGCGCCTCGGCGCGGTTGGCCGGCGCCGTTGCCTCGATGACGGGTCGGTAGCGCTCTTCGAGCTCTGCGGTACGGCGTCTCGCGAAATCGGTGACCGCCGCTTCGCCTCCGGACTCCCTAAGGAATCGCAGGGCGCCGGCCGCTAGATCGTCGTAGGCCTGGATGAATGTGTCGCGTCCGGACTCGGTGAGCCGGAAATCCTTTGCCGGACGACCCCTGCCTCGAGCGCCGTACACGGGCTGTTCGCGCGCTTCGACCGCACCCTCTTCGACTAGGTGGTCGAGATGACGGCGTACGGCGGCCGGTGTGAGCTCGAGCCGTTCGGCAAGCGCGGCTGCCGTGGACGGGCCATTCTCCAGAATCGAAGCGGCCACCCGCTCGCGGGTCGGCGGGTCGTCGGCCGCTCCGAGCCCGCTCGCAACGGAAAGCGTGTCACGAGCCGGTGACAGCGACTCCGCTGACCGCGTTGCTGAGCTCTGCAGGCTTTTCACAACACCATTGTGTCCTAATTCGGTGCTGCACTCAAACTCCCACTTCGCGGCCGCCGCGGCGGCCGCCTTTGCGCTGGTTGAGGAGGCCGCGCCGAGTCCGACTCGAAACCACCTTTCCTCAGCGAAATTGCGTGAGTCCGGCCCCAGGAGTTGCCCACTGGTTGTGAACTGCAACGCGAGATGCAACGACTCCGCACCCTTGTGTCTGCTCCTCCCGGCAGTCATCGCAAATTCGCGGACATTGCTTCGTTGCGCCGCTGGTGGGCCACTGCGCTGCGGATTCGACCACAGGGATTAGCGGATCCGGGCCCCCACGATTAGGGGCGGCGTCGCCTCTTACGGATCGTCTGGAGGCAGCTGCCCTACCCGCTCAAATTCGTTGGAAATAAGGTGATCCCGGGGTGCGGTGGGGCCCGGAATTGTCGGTAGGCACTTCCAGTGTGGAGGCACGAGTCAAGCAATGGTCCTCCCCGATCAGCCACCGTTGCCGATGTTGCTGGCCCAGGCCGCTGACCGGCTCACCGAGGCGGACACCGAAGCGTTGTGGCGCTACACCGACGCTCACAGTCGCTCGCTCCCCAACCACCATGGGAGACGGTCCTCGCGCGAGCGTGGTTGCCCTGCTTAAGGGTCGGCCGACTCAGCTTAGACTTTGCTGCGTGACTTCCCCGGTGGTCGACGTGGCCGGCCTCGTAATGCGGTACCGCGACAAGCTGGCCGTGGACGGGCTGTCGCTTACCGTCGAGGTCGGCAGCATTACCGCGATCCTGGGGCCCAATGGTGCCGGAAAGACGACCACCCTCGAGACGTGTGAGGGGTATCGCAGGCCCCAGTCCGGGTCCGTGCGGGTGCTCGGCCTCAACCCGATTGCCGAACACCGGGAGTTGGCTCCCCGCCTCGGCGTCATGCTGCAGTCGGGTGGGGCATGGTCCGCGGTTCGAGCCGGGGAGATGCTGAGGTACGTCGCCTCGCTGCATGCCCACCCGCTGCCCCTCGACACGTTGGTGCAGCGGTTGGGGTTGGAGTCGTGTGGCCGGACGCCGTACCGGCGACTCAGCGGAGGTCAGCAACAGCGCCTCGGCATCGCGATGGCCGTGGTCGGCCGTCCGGAGCTGGTGTTTCTCGACGAGCCGACGGCGGGGCTCGATCCGCAGGCGCGACATGCTGCATGGGAGCTGGTCGCGGAGCTGGCTCGCGACGGGGTCACTGTGGTGTTGACCACCCACTACATGGAAGAGGCGGAGCAACTGGCCACCCAGATCCATGTCATCGACCACGGGCGGCTGCTCGTCTCCGGCTCGCCACAGGAATTGACCACCGCAGGGGCACACAACACGATCCGCTTTCGCGCCATCCGGGGTCTCGACACCTCCGCGCTCATCGCGGCGCTGCCCGCGGACTGTTCTGTTCAGGAGTCCGCACCGGGCGCGTACCGGGTCGACGGCGACGTCACCCCGCATACGCTCGCGACCGTCGCGTCGTGGTGCGCCAATCAGGGAGTCCTGCCGGACGGTCTGGCGGTTGAGAAGACGACTCTCGAAGACGTCTTCTTGGAGCTGACCGGACGAGAGCTGCGCTCATGAGTCACACGTTCGCTCCAGCGCCCGGCGCCCGGTCGTTCGGCCGGATGGTGTGGGCTCATGCCCAGATGGAGACTCGGCTGCTGGCGCGCAACGGTGAACAATTGCTTCTGGCGTTGGTGATTCCCCTGCTCGTGTTGATTGGCGGCGCGGAAGCAGGGCACGTGGTTAATCTCGGCTCCGGCCGCCGCATCGACGTGCTGACACCGGGTGTTCTCGCGCTGGCGGTGATGTCGACCTCGTTCACGTCGCTGGCGATTGCGACTGCGTTCGAACGCCGTTACGGAGTGCTGAAACGTCTCGGTGCCTCCCCTCTCCCCCGCAGCGGTCTGTTGCTCGGGAAAGTGGTGTCGCTGCTGTTCGTTGAAGCTGCCCAGATCGCGGTGATAGCTGTGGTGGGGTTGTTGCTCGGGTGGCGGCCGGCCGGTGGCACCTTCGCAGTGTGGTCGGTTGTCGTCCTGTTGGTGTTGGGCACCGCGGCATTCGGGTCCCTTGGGCTCTTGATGGCCGGCACGATACGGGCAGAGGCGACGCTGGCCGGTGCCAATCTGGTGTACGTCGTCTTGCTGGTCGCCGGTGCTGTGGTGGTGCCATTGTCGTCGTACCCCTCAACCATGCGGCACGTCGTCACCCTGCTGCCGTCCGGCGCCCTCGCCGAAGGGCTACGCGAGGTGTTTAGCGGCAGCGGGCTGGATTGGGCCAGAGTCGCTGTGCTGGCCGGATGGGCGCTGGCGGCGGGCTTGTTGACCATGCGGACGTTTCGATGGGAGTGATCGAGCGCGAAGCCCCCACGACCGGGGTCGTCGGACGCGCGGTCGCTCGGATTCCGGCGCCCTCGCGGCCGCTTATGCACAAGCTGGCGATCGCGTCACTGGTGGCCAACATCGTCATCATTGTCACCGGCGGAGCCGTCCGGCTGACGGGGTCGGGCCTGGGTTGCCCAACCTGGCCGCGCTGCACGAGCTCGGCGTTCGTGGTCCACGATGCTGCAGGTGTCCACGGGTTCATCGAGTTCGGCAACCGGATGCTGACGTTCGCGTTGGCCGCGGTCGCGATCGCGACATGGATTGCGGCAATGCGGTATCGACCAAGGCGCACGTCCCTTCGGTGGCTGGCGACCATCTTGGCGTTGGGCATCCCGGCGCAGGCGGTGATCGGCGGCGTCACCGTGCTGACCGAGCTGAATCCCTGGGTGGTGGCCTTTCACCTGCTGACGTCGCTGGCCATGGTGGGAGTTGCTGTGCTGCTGGTCCGACGGGTGGATGAGGACGACGGGCCGCCACATCTGACCGTGCCGCGATCGGCGGCGGCGCTCGGCAAGGCCACGTTCGTCGCTGCTTGGTTGGTGCTGTACGTCGGCACGGTGGTCACCGGGTCGGGCCCGCATGCGGGTGACGCGAAGTCACCCCGCACGGGGCTCAGCCCCGGCGCGGTCAGCCAGCTGCATGCCGACCTCGTGTTCCTGCTGGTGGGTCTGACGATCGGGACTCTTGTCGCCTTGCACTCGGTGGGCGCGCCGCAGCGCGCAATACGGTCGGCTCGCTGGCTGCTGGGCGTCGAACTGGCCCAAGGCGCCGTGGGCTTTGCCCAATACTTCACCCATCTCCCGATCCTGCTGGTGGGGATCCATGTGCTAGGAGCCGCCTTGGTCAGTGCGGCAGCCGCCTGGCTGCTTGTCGGCCTGCGTGACAGGGGTATGCGGCGCGCGGATCCTGCTCGCGGATAACCACCTGCCTGGTCGCTGGCAGGCGTCAGGCCGGGCGTTGAGGCATCACGACCCAAAGCGCGACGTACAACAACACCTGCGGCCCGGGCAGCACGCACGAAACCGCGAATGCCACTCGGACCGTGGCCCTGTTGAACCCGAAGTGGTCGGCGATCCCGGCGCATACCCCGGCGATCACTCGGCCTTCGCGGGGCCTGTCCAATGCAACACTCATGTTGGTCTCCTATTAGGGGATGCGGAAAAAGATCATCGGTTGTCTCGACTGGTGCGCACCGGCTCGTCCAGCCCAAGCCGGTGCTTGACGTCGAGCAACGTACGGTACGCGTCGGTGGCCCTGGCTGGCGCGGGTGTGAAGAACTCGGTGGCAGTGGCGGTCAGCCATTTCAGCACCACCGCACCCTCGGTGAACGGCAATGCCTGCTTTCCGTGGTAGACACCATGCACACACACCGGCGTTCCCGACGGTAGCCGTGGAAAGAGATTGTCGATGTACCAGCGGGCGAAACGCCCGGTGTGGGCAGCCTCCATGAGCAGATAACCGCCGAAGATGGTGGCGTTGACAACAGTCGACCTTGACGATTACGTTCTGCGAGCGCTGCGAGCCGGCGCAGTCGGTTATCTGCTCAAGTCCACCGCCCCCCAGGCCGGGCTGCTAGCCCACGACGTTGGCCTCCTCAACCAGAGGTGACCGCGAATCCAAGCACCCAGCCTGCCAGGGCCGGGTTGAGAGCCTGAGTGACGAGCCACGAACATCGAGGTGTGCGAGGCTACCGCCATGGACTACCCGGCCGGCTGGTACGACGACCCAAATGACCCCCGCGCCTACCGCTATTGGGATGGCACGGCCTGGACAGCGCATGTCACGCCCAAAGAACCACCCCCTGTCGCGCCCCAGCCAGGCGAACGCACGGAGGCTTCGGGACCAGCTGCGCCGACTACGCAGTATGGCCAGTATGGCCAGTCCGGCCAGTATGGACAGTATGGACAGCCCAGACAGTACGAAGGTCAGTATGGACAGTCCGGACAGTACGGCGCGGGTGGCTCCCAGCTGAGCTCCTCGAGCCAGCCTTGGCCGCAGCAACGGATGTCCGCCGCCGGGCCGTCCACTCCGGACGGCGTACCGTTGGCTTCCTGGTGGTCGCGCGTCGGCGCACGACTCCTCGACGTAATCTTTGTGAGCATCATCGGCCTGCCGGTGACGGGCTACTTCTACTACCGCTACTTCGGCGCCTACACGACCTGGATGCAGCAGCTGTCTGCCGACGCCTCGGCCGGTCGCCCGCAGTTCAGTTTCACGCTGCCGAACTCTGTCTTGCATTGGTTGCTCGTCATCGCTGTGCTCTCGATCGTGGTTGGGGTGGCCTATGAGGCGTACTTCCTGCGGTGCAGTGGAGCCACGCCCGGCAAGCAGATCGCCGGAATCAGCGTTCGGCTGCGAGACACGCCAGGACCTATGCCGATGACGGCGATCTGGCGCCGGGTCGGAGTGATGTACGGCCTTGGTGTCCTCGGCGACATTCCCGTGGTTGGCGTGCTCTTCGCCATCGTCAACCTGCTCAACTACCTGTGGCCGCTGTGGGACGGCAAGAAGCAGGCCTGGCACGACAAGGTGGCTTCCACCAACGTTGTCCAGGGCCCGCGGGCCAAGCCACCTGCCATATCCCCCGGTTGGGGTTAGCGCACAGCGAGCCAGGGCAAGCTCAGTGTCGGATCTTGGCGCCATGCCAGGCACAAGGATCAGGCGCTGAGACAGGACAGCCAGCTAGAGCCAGCTCAGGGTCGGAAGGTGACGCCAAGTTGACGCGAAGAGAGAAGGTGAAGCGGAGATCCTTCTCAACGGGTGATCAGCGGGTCGATCGCGACCGCAAGGAAGAGCAGCGCCAAGTAGGCGTTCGACACGTGGAAAAGCCGCATTGCCTTCAACGCAACCGGGTCCTCGCTGCGATGCCCCCGCGCCCACAACGCATGGGCCTCGACCAGGAACACCGCACCCAGCACCCCGGCAACCGCGGGATAGAGCCACCCCGTCGAGGCGACGGGCCACACCGCGAGCGAGGTGGCCACCGTCAACCAGCTGTAGATGACGATCTGTTTGCCGACTGCGTACGACGACGCCACCACCGGCAGCATCGGGACGTTGGCAGCCGCGTAGTCATCGCGATACCGGATCGCCAGCGACCAAAAGTGTGGAGGCGTCCAGAAGAACACGACGAGGAACAACACCACAGGGGGCCAAGCCAACGAACCGGTGACCGCCGTCCACCCGATCAACGCCGGGAAGCAACCGGCGGCTCCGCCCCAGACGATGTTTTGCGACGTACGGCGCTTGAGCCACATGGTGTAGCCGAGCACATAGAAGACATTCGCAGCCAGCGCGAGCAACGCAGACAACCAGTTGACGGCAAAGCCCAACAGCAGCGTCGCCGCGACTCCAAGGGACAGCCCGAAGACGAGCGCCGAGTGCGCTGAGACCTGATGACGCGGCAGCGGCCGTCGACGGGTGCGCAACATCTGCTCGTCGATGTCGCGGTCGACCACGCAGTTGAGCGCATTCGCACTGCCTGCGGCCAGCGTCCCACCGACAACTGTGGCGACCACCAGCCACAAGGACGGAACACCCCGTTGAGCCAAGAACATGACCGGCACCGTAGTAAGCAACAGCAGCTCGACAATGCGCGGTTTGGTCAGCGCGACGTACGATCTGCACCTGTCTCTGAAAGCCGGCGACCCACCGGTGGCACCGTCGACCCTCGCCGCAGACGAGCGGGGCACGGCGTACTCCCCCTCCCGCGCAGGCACAGGGATATGCGGGTCGACAGCCGTCACAGGCACCTCGGGACTCACAAGAGACGTGGCCCACCGGTCGGCTGGGCAGCCGTTTGGCGGGCTCTGACTACGGGTAGCAGTCTAGTGCCGTCCGCGCAGGCGCTCGACGGGGGGCGGGCGCCGCGGCTGCCAGCGCAGTAGGCTCGCCAACAGTGAACGTCGACCCTTGACCGATGCGGCGTCAAGCCACGAATCGACGCCCGAAGAAGGGATCCTCCACCGTGACCAACGCCACCGACGACAGGTACTTGAAGCTCGACTGGGACGAGACCGACGACCACGTAGTCGACACCATCCGGGTGCTGGCGATGGACGCGGTCCAAAAGGCCGGCAACGGACACCCAGGTACGGCGATGAGCCTCGCCCCGGCGGCGTACTTGCTCTTCCAGAAGATAATGCGGCACAACCCCGCTGATCCCAACTGGCCGGGGCGCGACCGCTTCGTGCTCTCCAACGGTCACTCCAGTCTCACCCTCTACATCCAGCTCTACCTGGCTGGCTACGGTCTCCAGCTCGAAGACCTCAAGGCCTACCGGGTCTGGGGCAGCCTCACCCCTGGACACCCCGAGCACGGCCACACCTCTGGCGTCGAGACCACCACCGGGCCGCTCGGTCAAGGAGTGGGCAACGCGGTAGGGATGGCGATGGCGGCCCGCCGGGAGCGCGGCCTGTTCGACCCCAGGCCGCCGATCGGTGAGAGTTTGTTCGATCACGACATTTTCGCGTTCGCCAGTGACGGAGACCTCGAGGAGGGCGTCAGCGGCGAAGCGTCCTCGATCGCGGGTCACCAAGAGCTCGGCAACCTGGCGATGCTCTACGACAACAACCACATCTCGATCGAAGACAGCACCAATGTGGCGTTCAGCGAGGACGTCGCCAAACGGTACGAAGCGTACGGCTGGCACGTGCAGACGATCGATTGGACCAACGACGGCAAGAGCTACCAGGAGAACGTGCGGGAGCTCTTCGCCGCGTACAAGGCGGCCAAGGCGGAGACCCGCCGGCCGAGCTTCATCTCGTTGCGCACCATCATCGGCTGGCCGGCGCCCGCCCTGCAAAACACCGGCAAGGCGCACGGCGCCGCCCTCGGCGAGGAGGAAGTCGCCGCCACGAAGAAGGTGCTCGGCTTCGACCCCGACAAGACGTTCGAGGTCGCCGACGAAGTGCTGACCCGCACGCGGCAGGCTGTCGAGCGCGGCAAAGCGATGCAGGCCGACTGGCAGGAGCGGTTTGACGCCTGGGCCGCCAAGGCCGGCGAACGCAAGAACCTCTTCGACCGGATGCAGACGCGCACCCTTCCCGCGGGCTGGACAGACGCTCTCCCGACGTTCGAGCCGAGCGAAAAAGGCATGGCCACCCGCAAGGCGTCCGGCGCCGTGCTCACCGCAATCGCACCGAAGCTCCCCGAGCTTTGGGGCGGCTCCGCGGACCTGGCCGAGTCCAACCTCACCACCCCCGAGGGTGAGCCCAGCTTCTTGCCCCCGGGGCACGCCACCAAGATGTGGCCCGGAGACTGGTACGGCCGGGTGCTCCACTTCGGGATCCGTGAACACGCGATGGGCACGATTCTCAATGGCATCGCCTTGCACGGCGGCACTCGTCCGTACGGCGGCACGTTCCTCATCTTCTCCGACTACATGCGGCCCGCGGTCCGGCTGGCGGCGCTCATGCAACTGCCGGTCACCTATGTGTGGACCCACGACTCGATCGGGCTCGGCGAGGACGGCCCCACCCATCAGCCGATCGAGCAACTTGCCGCGCTGCGCGCTATCCCGGGGCTGGCGGTGGTGCGTCCCGCGGACGCCAACGAAACTTCGGCGGCCTGGCGCGTCATCCTCGAACAACCCGTGCAACCCCACGCCTTGGCGTTGACGCGCCAAGACGTGCCGACATTCCCGCGTGGCAGCGACGGCTTCGCCGACACCAGCAATGTCGTGCGGGGCGCCTATGTGCTCTTAGACGTCGACGGTGGTGAGCCTGACGTGCTGCTGATCGGCACCGGATCTGAGGTGCAGATCGCGGTCACCGCACGTGACCAGCTGGCAGCCGACGGCGTCCGGGCAAGGGTTGTGTCGATGCCGTGTCGGGAGTGGTTCGATCAACAAGACAAGGCCTACCGCGACCAGGTGCTGCCACCAACCGTTAAGGCGCGGGTGTCGGTCGAGGCTGCGGTGGCGATGGGCTGGCGTGAGGTAGTCGGAGACTCCGGGCGCATCGTTTCCATCGACCATTTCGGCGCATCCGCGGACTATCAACGGCTGTACATGGAGTTCGGGCTGACCGCCGAGGTCGTCACCCAAGCCGCCAAAGACAGCATCGCCGCCGCGGCCGACGCAAGCTGATCAACACCCAGGCAGTATGGCTGAACCTAGTGTTTCGAAGGAGTCCGTGCCATGACCAACCGATTGCAAGCCCTTTCTGACGCCGGTGTGTCGATTTGGCTGGACGACATCTCGCGTGACCGGCTCAAGACCGGCGAGCTGACCGACCTGATCAACAACAGCTGCGTCGTCGGTGTCACATCCAACCCCACGATCTTTGCCAAGGCAGTGTCCGACGCTGACGACTACGCCGACCAGGTCACCGATCTCAAGGACCGTGGCATCGGGCTGGAGGAAGCCGTCCGGTCGATCACTACGTTCGACGTGCGCTGGGCATGCGACGTGATGCGCCCGGTCTACGACAAGACCGATGGCAAGGACGGCCGCGTCAGCATCGAGGTCGATCCACGACTGGCACACAACACCGACGCGACCACCGCGGAGGCGCGGGCGTTGTGGTGGGCAGTGGACCGCCCGAATGTGATGATCAAGATTCCGGCCACCAAGGAGGGGCTGCCCTCGATCACTGCCGCCACGGCCGAGGGCATCAGTGTCAACGTAACGTTGATCTTCAGCCTTGACCGCTACCGCGAGGTGATGGACGCGTTCCTCAGCGGGCTGGAGAAGGCCAGGGACGCGGGTACCGATTTGTCGGCGATCCGATCGGTCGCGTCGTTCTTCGTCAGCCGCATCGACACCGAGGCCGACAAGCGGCTCGACAAGATCGGCTCGGTGGAGGCAAAGGCGCTGCGCAGCAAGGTGGCGGTGGCCAACGCCCGGCTGGCCTACCGCGCCTTCGACGAGGTCTTCAGCTCCGATCGTTGGCGTGCGCTCTCGTCCGCTGGTGCACACAAGCAGCGCCCGTTGTGGGCGTCTACCTCGGTCAAGGATCCCGAGCTCCCTGACACCATGTACGTCACGGAGTTGGTAGCCCCCGATACGGTCAACACCATGCCGCAGCCCACCATTGAGGCGACCGCGGATCACGCTGAGATCGCCGACGACTCGATCACCGGCAACTACGACGACGCCCAGGGCGTGCTCGATGAGCTCGAGAAACTTGGGGTTTCGTACGACGACGTGGTGCAGACGGTGGAAGACGAAGGTGTCGAGAAGTTCGACAAGTCCTGGCAGCAGCTCCTCGACACGGTCGACGCTGCCCTCAAGGGAGATCCCGGAGTCGAGGGTTCCGCCGAATGACAGCAGGCCCATCGATACACGGCTCCATGGCAGGCGCTCCCATCACAGCGAGAGACTGCCCCACGATAGGCGGGTCAGTGAGGACGATCCAGTGAAAATGCCGTTGACCGTCACCACATCGCAGCGGTACGACGACGTGCTGGCCACCCTGGTTGCCGACCAGGTAGCCAGCAAGATCGCAGCCCAAGACCCGACGTTGTGGGGCGTCGACGCGGAGTCCGAAGCCGCGATCCGGTTGTCGTGGGTGGGGCTGCCAGTGTCGTCTCGAGCGCTGTTGGCCGAGGTCGACGCGCTGCGCGCACAACTGTGGTCCGAGGGGATCGATCAGGTGGTGCTGTGCGGGATGGGCGGGTCGTCGTTGGCGCCAGAGCTGATCAGCCGCACCTACGACGTACCGCTGGACATTCTCGACTCCACCAACCCGCAGGTGATCGCCGACGCGCTGGCCAAAGATCTGTCACACACTGTGGTGGTTGTGTCCAGTAAATCGGGAACCACCTTGGAAACCGACAGCCAGCGTCGCGCCTTGGTCGCCGCCTTCGATGCGGCCGGCATCGACGCGCCGTCACGCATCGTAGTGGTAACAGATCCCGGGTCGGAGCTGGAGAAGTTGGGCAGGGACGAAGGATACCGGCACGTCTTTCTCGCGGACCCCCATGTCGGCGGCCGTTACAGCGCCTTGACCGCGTTCGGGTTGGTGCCGACTGGTTTGGCCGGAGTCGACATCGCCGAGCTGCTCGACGAGGCCGAAGAGGTGATGGCCGACGTCTGCGCCGACTCTGCCGACAACCCGGCCCTGCTTCTCGGGGCGGCGATCGCCGCCAACGACCGGCGCGACAAGATCGTCATCGCCGACGCCGGGTCCAGGCTCGTCGGCTTCGCCGATTGGGCCGAGCAGCTGATTGCGGAGTCAACCGGCAAGCAGGGCACCGGGGTGTTGCCGGTCGCGCTCGAGGGCATCGACGCGCCCGAGATCGGCCGACCGGCCTCCGACGTGGTGGTGGCACTGTTGACGGCGGACGCCGGGGAAGCCGAAACCAGAGTCGAGACCGGTGGGAAGCCGACCGTGCGTGTGAGCGGCACTTTGGGTGCCCAGCTGCTCACCTGGGAGACGGCGATCGCGGTAGCCGGCCGGCTGATCGGCATTAACCCGTTCGACCAGCCCGATGTTGAAAGCGCGAAGAAGGCGGCACGTGGCCTTTTGGACGAGGCCCCCGAGCATGAGCCGGCGGGCATCACGGAGAACGGCATTGAGGTCCGGGCCTCACCCGACCTGCTGGACGGCGTCGACTCACTCGCCGGTGCGGTCGAGGCGCTGCTCGGCCGGCTGGGCGACACCGGTTATGTCGCGGTGATGGCGTACGTCGACGCGAGCCGCAACGCGGCCCTGCGCCGAGTGCGCGCGGCCCTGTCCCGGCGTACCGGGCGACCGGTGACGTTCGGGTGGGGTCCCCGCTTCCTGCACTCGACCGGCCAGTATCACAAGGGCGGACCACCCGAGGGCGTCTTCATCCAAATCACGTCGCAGGAGTCGCAAGACGTCCCCATCCCCGGCCGCCCGTTCACTTTCGGCACCCTGATCGCCGCCCAATCCGCCGGTGACGCTCGCGTGCTCGCCGAGCATGACAGGCCTGTGCTCCGCCTGCATCTGACCGAGCCCGCTACTGGGGTGCCGGCCGTTCTAGGGCTCTTGAGATGAGGCTGGTGCTGCGATGACAATGACCGAGGGCCTCGACACGCTGATCAATCCGCTGCGCGACCCGCAAGATCGTCGGCTGCCGCGGATCGCCGGCCCGTGCGGGCTCGTGATCTTCGGGGTCACCGGCGACCTGGCGTGCAAGAAGATCATGCCGGCCATTTACGATCTCGCAAACCGAGGTCTGCTTCCGCCCGGGTTCGCGCTCGTCGGATTCGCCCGACGCGACTGGGCCGACCAGGATTTCGAGAAGATCGTGCACGATTCGATCAGGAGTCACGCCCGCACTGAGTTCCGTGAGGAAGTCTGGAACCAGCTTGCCAAGGGGTTCCGATTCGTCCCGGGCGACTTTGCCGACGATGTCGCCTTCAACCAGCTCCGCGAGACGACCGAGGAGCTCGACCGTGAGCGTGGGACGGCCGGCAACCACGCGTTCTATCTGTCGATCCCACCACGCTTCTTCGCCGACGTGGTGGGACAACTCAAGAAGCACGGTCTTGCCGATTCCGCGCCAGGAGCTTGGCGGCGGGTGGTGGTGGAGAAGCCGTTCGGGCATGACCTGGCCAGCGCCGAGGAGCTCAATGCGGTCATCTCGGAAGTGTTCCCACCGGAGGCCGTCTTCCGGATCGACCACTATCTCGGCAAGGAGACCGTCCAGAACATCTTGGCGCTGCGCTTTGCCAACCAGCTCTTCGAGCCGGTGTGGAACTCCAACTACGTCGACCACGTGCAGATCACCATGGCAGAGGACATCGGCATCGGCAGCCGGGCTGGCTATTACGACGGTATCGGCGCTGCCCGCGACGTGATCCAGAACCACCTCATGCAGTTGATGGCACTGGTTGCGATGGAGGAGCCGGGCTCGTTCGACGCCGCCAGCCTGCGCATGGAAAAGCAGAAGGTCTTGCGTGCCGTCAAGCATCCTTCTCGGCTCGACCTGCACTCCTCGCGCGGGCAGTACACCGCTGGCTGGGCGGGTGGTGAGAAGGTCGTCGGCTATCTCGAGGAGGAGGACATCCCGAAGACGTCGCATACGGACACGTTCGCCGCTATCAAGCTCGAGATTGACACTCGTCGCTGGGCCGGTGTTCCGTTTTACCTCCGCACCGGCAAACGCCTGGGCCGGCGCGTCACCGAGGTGGCTGTTGTCTTCAAACGGGCGCCGCACCTGCCGTTCACCGCCACCGCCACCGAGGAGCTCGGTCACAATGCGCTGGTCATCAGGATTCAACCCGACGAGGGTGTCACGGTCCGGTTCGGCTCGAAGGTGCCCGGAACGGCGATGGAGATCCGCGACGTCAACATGGACTTCGCGTACGGCGGAGCGTTCGTCGAGTCGAGCCCGGAGGCGTACGAGCGGCTGATCCTCGACGTACTCCTCGGTGACCCCCCGCTTTTCCCCCAGCTCGAGGAGGTCGAGTTGTCGTGGCAGATCCTCGACCCGATACTCGACTACTGGGCCGACACTGGGAAGCCGGACCCCTACGCGTCGGGAACGTGGGGGCCGCAATCGTCGGTGGACATGTTGGCGCGCGACGGGCGCGTCTGGCGCCGCCCCTAAGGAGAGCAATGGCAACCGAACTCACCGCGACCAACGCCAGCGAAATCGCTGCCGCGTTGTTGCGGGAACGGCGGATGGCTGGCTCGCCGGCGATGGGCATGGTTTTGACGCTCGTTGTGGTGACCGACGAGGCAGATCATTACGACGCGGTAAGGGTCGCCAAGTCTGTGTCTCGCGAGCATCCGGCCCGGATTCTCGGAGTCATCCGCCGCTCTGCACGTGGACCCGGAAATCTCGACGCGGAGATCAGGATCGGTGATGGAGGCTCCGGCGAGTCCGTGCTGCTTCGGATCTCCGGTGAGCTCTCGAAGCACGCGGAAAGCGTGGTGCTGCCGCTGCTGCTGCCCGACTCGCCGGTGGTCGCGTGGTGGCCCAAAAGAGCGCCGGAAGACCCTGCCGTCGATCCACTCGGCGCCCTCGCACAGCGTCGGATCACCGACATGGCCGCGCTCGAGCGCAGCAAATCGAGCGCGATGCTGTTCCAGGCGCAGAACTACGAACCCGGCAACACCGACCTGTCTTGGACCCGCCTCACACCCTGGCGCGCGCTGCTGGCCGCAGCACTGGACCAATATCCCGCGTCCATCAAGGGAGGCTGCGTCGAGGCCGAGAAGGTCAACCCGAGCGCGGACCTGTTGGTGGCGTGGCTGACCGACCGGCTGAAGGTGCCGTTCGAACGGATAGTCTCCAAGGGCCCGGGCATCACCTCGGTGCGGATGTTCACCGGTGGCGGCAACATCGAGATCTGCCGCCCCGACGGGCGCTTGGCGCGGTTCACGATTCCCAATGCCCCGAACCGGCCGGTGGCGCTGAAGCGTCGCGGCCTCGCCGAGCTGCTCGCCGAGGAGCTGCGGCGGCTCGACCCGGACGACGTCTACGCCGAGACGGTGCGTGCACTGGTCAAACTCGCCGATGTGGCGACGAAGACGCCGGCCGCCAACAAGCCCGCCAAGCGGACGCCTGCCCGCAAGGCGGCGGCCCAGAAGGCCAAGCACCCATAGGTTGGGGCCATCTAGGCAACACAGTTCTTGTTGGTGTTGTGCGGCCAGGTGCAAACGCCACCGTAGTCGTTGACCTTGGCCGGGGCTGGTGGATAGCCGGTCACGTTGGACACCTCGTAACCCTTCTTGCCGGGGTAGACGCGCGCCATGCGGCGTATCAAGCCGGCATAGGAGATGTGCCCGTGATGGCTTGCACCACCATGGTTCGGGTGGTGTGATTGGTGAGGTACACGTCACCCCAACTGGTGTGCTGTCCGGGTTTGGCAAAAGCGTGTGACTGGTGACGCCGGTCCCCACGTCGAGCGGACCTGCTGAAGGTGTCTCGGAGTGAGAGCACGAGACAAGCGCTCCCATTCCGGCCAACCCGATCAGCCCGTGTGGTCTCCGAGCTTGAGCTGATGAGAGAAGTACAGCTGTGAGCTAGGTGAGGTCGGCGTCGTGCATGCGGATCGCGATCTGCACCCGGTTCGTGGCCTCGAGCTTCGTGAGCACCCGGGACACGTGTGCCTTGACCGTTGCCACACTCATGTAGAGCTCGGCGGCGATATCGGCGTTGGACTGTCCCTTGCCGACGCACTGCGCCACCTCCCGCTCCCGCTCGCTGAGCCGCTCGACCAGCTCGCGCGCGTTGCCAGACCGCTGGTCTGACGGCTCGGACTCGCTGCTTCTGAGCCGGTCGATCAGTTGGGCGGTGACGCTTGGCGACAGCATCGGGTCACCGTCGGCGACCTTGTGCACGGCGTCCACGATCGTGGCGGGCGGCGTGTCCTTGAGCAGGAATCCGCTGGCGCCGCCGACCAGCGCCCGGGCGACGTACTCGTCGGCGTCGAATGTGGTCAACACGATGACCTTGGGTGGCGCCTCGGCCGCCACCAGCCGACGGGTAGCCTCCAAACCATCCAGCCGAGGCATTCGGATGTCCATCAGTACGACGTCGGGACGCAGCGCCTGGCACACCTCGATGGCCTCGAGTCCGTCACCGGCTTCGCCGACAATCTCCAAATCCGGGGCGCCCTTGAGGATCATGGTCAACGCGGCCCGGACGAGTGGGTCGTCGTCCACAACCAGCACGCGGACATGGCGTCGAGGCTGAGTCTGCGCCTGGGGTTGGGGTCGGCTCACGACGGCCACGGCAGCCAGGCGCGCAATACGAAGTCGCCCCGAGTAGTCAACTCATGCTCGAGGCGCCCACCGCTCAGGGCGGCTCGCTCGGCTAGCCCTATCAAACCCAGCCCGGCGCCTGGTGTCGACGGTTGCACCGAGCCTGTTCGCAGCGGGTTGCGCACTTCGATCTTGAGAGCCTCACCCGGATCGCCGGAAAGATAGACCTCGACGGTGGTGTCTGGCGCATGCTTACGGGCGTTGGTGAGGCTCTCCTGGACCATCCGATAGGCGCTGCGGCCGATGGTGTCGGGGACGCTGGTCAGTGGATCGACCGTGCTGAACAGGCGGACATGGCCTCCGGCGTTGCGTTCCTCCTCTATCAGCTCGACGATGTCGCTCAGTGTTGGTTGTGGCCGTTCCACCGCGTCGACGTGGTCCCCGCGGCGCAGCAGGCCGAGGATCTCCCGGAGGTCACCAAGTGCACGGTGCGCATTGGACTGGATGATCTCGGCCGTCTGCTTCGTCTCGCCGGCGGAAAGGTCCGTGCGATACGCCAACGCCCCCGCGTGCATAGCCACCAACGAGATCCGGTGCGCGAGCACGTCGTGCATTTCGCGGGCGATGCTGGCGCGCTCGTTCGTCCGCGCCTCCCTGACCCGCATCGCCTGCTCCCGCTCGGCGCGATCGGCCCGGTCTTCCAAGGTGGCGAGCAGCTCGCGACGTGCGCCGACGTACATGCCGATCGCGATGCAGACGACAGTGCCGACGACGCTGAACCCCAAGTTGACGTACCACGGGTCCTGTTTGACCGGGCTGATCTGGAAGTACACGGCCCTGACGGCGATGCTGACGGCAGCCAGCGGGAGCATCTCTCGCCACTGCCGGCGGGTGGACAGTGAGATGAGCGACATCACACCTGGCCCCGCCGCGCTCCCCGACATCGCGCCCACGGCGTTGGTGAAGAACGCGACCGCGAATGGTTGGCGACGCCTGAACTGGTAGGCGACCAGCGACAGCAGCCCGAGCCCGATGTCGATCCAGAACATCTTCTGGTCGTGCCGCCACCGGCTTTCCGCTTGGCCGAGGAATGCAATCGCACCGATGGCGATGGTCACCAGGTTGCGCCATATCCACTGCCACCGGGTCAACGGAGGCGGAGTCAGATCCGGCGGAGAAGTTTCCACACTGGTCAGGCTAACCAGGGGAAACCGGCGGTACCAGCGACGAACGTCTGCCCAAAGTACCAACTTTGGTCTAGGCGGTTCTCGACCATCGCCGGATGTGTGAGCTCATTGCGGCTGCCAGGCTTTGCGTCATGATCGTTGTCGAAGAACTTTCCAAGCGCTACGGCGCATTCACCGCAGTTGACCGCGTCTCTTTCACGGTCCATCCGGGATCCGTCACCGGTTTCCTCGGTCCGAACGGGGCAGGCAAGTCCACCACGATGCGCATGATGTGCGGCTTGACCCCGCCGTCCGGCGGCCGCTCCACAATCTTGGGTCGGCGGTATTCACAGTTGCCCAACCCCGGCCGACACGTCGGTGTGTTGCTGGACGCCTCCGCGCAACACGACGGCCGCACCGGACGCGAGGTTCTCAAGTTGGGCGCGATCGTGATGGGGCTGGGCGACGACCGGGTCGACGAGATGCTCGAGCTGGTCGGCTTGTCGAAGAGCGAGGCCAGCCGCCGCATCGGCAACTACTCGCTCGGCATGCGGCAGCGTCTCGGGATCGCCCACGCACTGCTCGGCGATCCGCAAGTCTTGGTGCTCGACGAGCCCGCGAACGGCCTGGATCCCGCCGGAATCCACTGGATGCGCGGCCTGCTGCGCGGTTTCGCCGAGCGCGGCGGCACCGTGCTGCTGTCGTCACACTTGCTCCATGAGGTCGAAGTCATCGCCGACCAGCTCGTAGTGATCGGGCGCGGCAAGATCGTCGCCCAGGGAAGCAAGGCCGAGCTGCTACAGGCGTCCGGGACCCTGGTTCGGGGCCTCGACGCCGAGCCGTTGGCGACCTCGCTCAAGCGCGCCGAGTTGTCGTTCACCGAATCACCCGACGACGCCTTCCTCGTGGAGGCCACAAGCGAGCAGGTGGGCCGGGCGGCCGCCGCAGCGGGCGTCGTACTGACCGAACTTCGCTCCGCCGACGGCGCCGGGCTCGAGCAGATGTTCTTGAAACTGACCGCAGATGACGCACGAGAAGAGGTTCCCGCATGAGCACGACCATGACCGCGCCGACCACCATCGACTTAGGTTCTACGCGTCGGGTGTCGATGACCCGGCTCATCGAGGTGGAGCTGCGCAAGCTCATCGACACCCGAGCCGGCCGCTGGCTACTCATCATCATCGGGTTGGTCACCGCCGCGGCGGTAGTCATCTTCTTGTTCGCCGCACATCCGGCTGATCTGACGTACGGAAACTTCGTCGATGTCACCGCCACTCCTCAGGGCATCTTGTTGCCGGTGCTCGGGATCTTGGCGGTCACCACCGAGTTCACCCAACGCACCGAGCTCGTCACGTTCACCTTGGAACCAAACCGGATGCGCGTCGTGGTGGCAAAGTTCGTCGCCGCGATAGTTCTCGGCGTGGCCGCCGCCGTGCTGGCTCTGGCGGTCGCGGCTCTTGGCAACGTGCTCGGCATGGCACTGCACAGCGGCGCGGGTGGTTGGAGCTTCGGCGCCGGCGGCGTGCGGGATGTCTTCACGCTTCAGCTGATGGGCATCGTCCAAGGTGTTGCGTTCGGCATGTTGTTCATGAACACGGCGGTGGCGATCGTGGCGTTCTTCGTGGTGCCAATCGTGTGGTCGGTCCTCTTCAACGTGGTGTCGGCGCTGTCCGGCGCGGCACCGTGGATCGACCTGGGCACGGCGCAAACGCCCCTCCAGAGCCACGACATGACCGGAAGCAGCTGGGTGCATCTGCTCGTGGCCGGGAGCATCTGGATCGTCGTGCCACTCGTGCTCGGCGTACTTCGACTGCTCCGTCACGAAGTGAAGTAGCGGAGCGTCATAGGCGCAAAGGGCCCTGGCACGTACGTGGGCGTGCCCGGGCTTCTTTAGTAGAGGATCTCGCCCGACCGGCGCTTGGCACGCAGCGCCTGCAACGCCTCGTTCAGGATCTCCTTCGCCTCCGCGTCGGACCGCCGCTCTTTCACATAAGCCAGATGGGTCTTGTAGGGCTCGGTCTTCGGTGGCGGCGGTGGGTTGTCGCAGTCGCGGTTGGCGGGGAGCCCGCAGTTGGGGCACTCCCAGAAGGCGGGCACCTGTACGTCGACGGCGAATGCCGGAGTCGTCTCATGTCCGTTCGCGCAAAAATATGTGATCCGTTGCCGAGGCACGACGTCTCCGCGCTCGTCTTCGCCCATGGGTCCGGCCCCGACTCGGCTTCCTCGGATGGCGCTGCCAGCAGCCACTGCAGAACTCCTCGACGTATGATCGGTTCGCGCCCAGCTGGACGCCTCATCAAGCGATGGTACGTTGCGCGACGCGAAGCCGTTTCCTAGCTGGCGGAGATCCAGGGGGCGCGGGCTCCTCACCAGAGGCGATTGCACCACTAGCCGGCCTTCAACAGGAGGCCAAGGACGATGATGCAGATGACCCAGATCACCGCGGCGGCGATCGTGATGCGGTCGAGGTTCTTCTCGGCGACCGACGAACCGCCCAGGCCACTCGACATGCCACCACCGAACATGTCGGAAAGCCCTCCTCCACGGCCCTTGTGCAGCAAGATCATCAGAATGAGGAATGCGCTGGTCAACACCAGCACGATGTCGAAAGCGATAATCACAACTCCAGAGCCTACCTGTCTGGGGCGCCCTCAAAGGACGGGCATGTCGTAGAAGCGGCAGATGCCGCTGAACTCGTCAGCGGCCAGGCTGGCACCGCCGACCAATGCGCCGTCAACGTCTGGGCGTGCCATGATCCCACCGACATTGGACGCCTTCACCGACCCGCCGTACAGGATCCGCACCGCGGCGCTCACCTGCGGTCCGTGCACGTCTCGGATCCGAGCACGGATTGCCGAGCACACTTCCTGCGCGTCGTCGGGAGTGGCCACCTCGCCGGTGCCGATCGCCCACACCGGCTCGTACGCGAGCACCAGCCCCTCCACCTGCTCAGGCCCGAGGTCGGCCAGGGAGCGGTCGACCTGACCCACCGTGTAGGCGACCTGGTCACCGGCCTTGCGCACGTCGAGAGCTTCCCCGACGCACACGATGGGTGTCATCCCGGCACCCAGAGTCTGGCGCGCCTTCGCGTTCACCAGGGCATCGTCCTCGCCATGGTGTTCCCGGCGTTCGGAGTGGCCGACGACGACGTACGAGCAACCCAGTTTGGTCAGCATGGCGGCGCTGATTTCCCCGGTATACGGTCCGTCGTCGTGCACGGACACGTCTTGGGCACCGTACTTGATCAGCAACCGGTCACCGTCCACGAGCGTCTGCACACTGCGCAGGTCAGTGAACGGAGGCAGCACCACGACCTCCGCCCGCCTGTAGTCGTGCTTCTTGTCCGCCAGCGACCAAGCCAGCTTTTGCACGAGCACGACAGCCTCGTGGTGGTTGAGGTTCATCTTCCAGTTCCCGGCCATCAGCGGGACACGGTCAGCCATCAGGAGCCCCGAGTTGCTTGAGAGCCGCGGCTTCGAGTACGTCGATGCCGGGCAGCGGCTTGCCTTCAAGATATTCCAGGCTGGCACCACCGCCGGTGGAGATGTGGCCGAACTCGTCGTCGGTGAAACCGAGCTGACGGACCGCCGCGGCGGAATCGCCGCCGCCGATCACCGACAAGCCGTCGATAGTGGTTAGCGCCCGGGCCAGCGCTCGGGTGCCCTCGGCGAAGGCCGGGACCTCGAAAACGCCCATCGGGCCGTTCCAGAACACCGTCTTGGCGTCGGCCAGCACGGCGTCGAACGCGGCTGACGACGCCGGCCCGATGTCGAGCCCGAGCTGATCGGCCGGGATTGCGTCGACCGACACAACAGCCGTCGGGGCATCCGCGGAGACCTCGGGGGCCACCACCACGTCGGTCGGCAGCACGATGTCGACTCCCGACGCCCGCGCCCGGTCGAGGTAGCCGCGGACGGTGTCGAGTTTGGCGGCTTCGAGCAGGCTTTTGCCCACCTCGTGACCTTGCGCCTTCAAGAACGTAAAGACCATTCCACCACCGATCAGCAGTCGGTCGGCCTTTCCTAGCAGGCTGTCGATGACGCCGAGCTTGTCGGACACCTTCGATCCCCCGAGGACCACAACGTATGGCCGGGCCGGATCCTCGGTGAGGCGACGCAAGATTTCAATCTCCCTTAGGACAAGCTCACCCGCAGCATGCGGAAGGCGCTGCGCAACGTCGTACACACTGGCCTGCTTGCGGTGGACGACGCCAAAGCCGTCGCTGACGAACGCGTCACCCAGCGCGGCGAGTTGATTGGCGAAGTCGGCGCGTTCGGCGTCGTCCTTGCTCGTCTCGGCTGGGTCGAAACGAACGTTTTCCAGCAGTACGACATCGCCGTCGCTCATCTCGTCAATGGCTGCGCGCGCGGACGGGCCAACCGTGTCGGTCGCCTGCCTGACCGCACCGATGTCAAGCAGATCACGCAGCCGAGCCGCCACCGGCGCCAACGAACAGGCGAAATCCGGCTTGCCCTTGGGCCGACCGAGGTGGGCCATCACGATCACCTTGGCGCCTCGGCGTTGCAGATCGGTGATGGTCGGCACGCTGGCCCGGATGCGGCCATCGTCGGTAATGACGCTACCGTCCAATGGCACGTTGAGGTCGGAGCGGACCAGGACCCGCTTGCCTCGCAACCCACCGAGGGCTTCCGCGAGCTGATCGACGGTTGGCATCGTCACGGCTTGCACCGTGCAGGACGCTCGGCTCGAGGGACCGGCCGCACCGGTGTCAGAGCGAGCCGCCGACGAAGTTGACGAGATCGACCAGACGGTTGGAATAGCCCCATTCGTTGTCGTACCAACCAACGATCTTCACCTGATTGCCGATGACCTTGGTGAGGCCGGAGTCGAAGATGCACGAGTGGGGATCGGTGACGATGTCGCTGGAGACGATCAGGTCTTCGGTGTACTTCAGGTAGCCCTTGAGCGGCCCGTCGGCCGCGGCCTTGAAGAAGCTATTGACCTCCTCGACGCTGGTCTCGCGGGTGACCTCGACCGTCAGGTCGGTGGCCGAGCCGGTGGGCACCGGAACCCGCAACGCATACCCGTCCAGCTTGCCCTTGAGCTCGGGGATCACCAGGCCGATGGCCTTGGCGGCACCCGTCGAGGTCGGTACGACGTTGATGGCGGCTGCCCTGGCACGCCGCAGATCCTTGTGCGGCCCATCTTGGAGATTCTGATCTTGGGTGTAGGCATGCACCGTCGTCATCAGACCCTTGACGATGCCGAGCTCGTCGGCCAGCACCTTGGCCATCGGCGCCAGACAGTTCGTCGTGCAGGATGCGTTGGAGATCATGGTGTGGCGTGCAGCGTCGTACTCCTGGTCGTTGACACCCATCACCACGGTGATGTCCGCGTTGCTCGCCGGCGCGGTAATGATGACCTTCTTGGCGCCACCGTCGATGTGTGCCCGCGCCTTGGTGGCGTCGGTGAAAAGACCAGTGCCCTCGATAACGACATCGACGTCGAGCTCACCCCACGGCAGGCTGGCGGGGTCACGCTCGGCGAATGACTTGATGACGCGGCCGTCGACCTCCACACCGCCTTCCGCCACGCGGATCTCACCCGGGTAGCGCCCGAGGATGCTGTCGTACTTCAGCAGATGTGCCTGGGTATCGTCGTCGAACAGGTCGTTGAACGCCACAACCTCGATGTCGGTCCCGGACGCCACCGCAGCACGGAAGAAGTTTCGGCCGATCCGGCCAAACCCGTTGATGCCTACCCGAACGCTCACGCGACGATCTCCCTGCTCCGGTGCCAGTGAAAAAGCTTGCCGCCGACCCTACCAAGGCCGAAATCATCCCGGTACGCCGCGCATCAACGCCCCAGATCGCCCGTACGCCGTTCATCGCGTCGCGGCGCCCACGCTTGTCCCGTTGTGGCTGAAAGTGACTCGCTGCCACACGTGCGCAATCTTCAGCCACAGCGGGTCCCTTCTCCGGGCTGTTTCGAGACGCTCGCTGGCTCCCGCGCCTGCACCACGCTGACCGGGCGGGCGCTCCGTTAGGAAGGGTTGATCAGCAGATCCGGTGACAGCGAGGACTCGGTGTCGGGGATGCCGAGCTCGTCGGCGCGCCGATCGGCCATGGCCAGCAGTCGCCGGATTCGCCCCGCGATCGCGTCCTTGGTAAGCGGTGGCTCATGCAGTTGGCCTAACTCCTCGAGGCTGGCCTGCTTGTGCTCGATGCGCAACGACCCGGCCAGCTTGAGGTGGTCGGGAACCTCGTCCGCGAGGATGTCCAGTGCGCGTTCAACCCGCGCCCCGGCAGCGACGGCCGCTCGTGCGGATCGGCGCAGGTTGGCGTCGTCGAAATTGGCCAGCCGGTTGGCGGTGGCGCGCACCTCGCGGCGCAACCGGCGTTCCTCCCAGGCCAGCAACGACTCGTGTGCGCCTAGCCGGGTGAGCAGTGCACTGATCGCATCACCGTCGCGGATCACGACCCGGTCGACACCCCGAACCTCGCGTGCCTTGGCGGGGATGTCGAAGCGGCGGGCCGATCCGACCAGGGCCAGCGCTGCCTCGGGCCCCGGGCAGGTGACCTCCAAGGCTGCCGATCGGCCCGGCTCGGTCAAAGACCCGTGCGCGAGGAATGCTCCGCGCCAGGCGGCTATCGCATCGCAACCTGAGCCGCTGACGACCTGGGGCGGCAGGCCACGCACGGGCCGGCCGCGGTTGTCCAGCAGGCCGGTCTGCCGAGCCAGCGCCTCACCGTCCTTGACCACCCGCACGACGTAGCGGGTGCCCTTGCGCAGGCCGCCCCCGCTGATCACGACGACGTCGCTGGGATGGCCGTAGATCTCGAAAATGTCCTTGCGGATCCGCCGAGCCGCGGCCCCGGTGTCGAGCTCCGCCTCGACCACGATGCGACCACCCTGGATGTGCAGACCACCGGCGAACCTCAACATCGACGAGGCCTCAGACTTACGGCAGCAGGCCTTGGTGACTTGGGTGTTCGCCAGCTCAGCCTTCACCTGCGTGGTCATTGCCATGAGACCGATCCTTCCACGCGATAAGCCTGTCCGGTCAATTTACGCGTACTCGAGGATCGGCCGTCGTGCTGCCTCATCGCATGAGCTCCGCGTAGGCCCGGGCAAGTCGTCGTACGTCGTGGCGCGGCGTTCCGTCGGCGGCAGCGATGGGGGCCGTCACCAACTCGGCGCCGAGTCCAACAACTGTCTCTTCGAGCATGCGTCTGCCTGTTCCGACTGCGCTGTCGGCCAACACGACGTCGATCTGCAGATCGGGAGCGTGCATCGCCAACACTTCCAGATAGGTGCTCGGTGAGAAGCCCTCGGTCTCGCCATGTTGCGGCGCGAGATTGAGTGTCACACACCGTCGCGCCGACGAATCGGTGAGGGCCGAAAGCAGCTCGGGAACCAACAAATGCGGTAAGACACTGGTGTACCACGATCCAGGCCCCAAGATAACCCAATCGGCCGCATCGATTGCGGCGAGCGCCTCGGGGCAGGCGACGGGATCGGGCGGCACCAACCGCACCGACGAAACCTGTCCCGTCGTGGTGGCGACCTCGACCTGGCCCCGAACGATGCTGAGCTCGGCCGGTTTCGACGGATCGATGCCCTTGATGGTTGCCTCGATGTCGAGCGGGACTGCGGTCATCGGCAGCACCCGCCCCTCGGCACCCAGCAGGCGACCTACCCAATCCAGACCGGCCACATAGCCGTCGAGCAACTCCCAGAGCGCCACGATCAGCAGATTGCCCACCGCGTGCTCGTGCAGCTCGCCGCTGCCGTCGAACCTGTGCTGCAGCACCCTCGCCCAGGTGCGACCCCACTCGTCGTCGCGGCATAGCGCTGCCAGGGCCTGCCGCAGATCTCCGGGCGGCAGTACGCCGAACTCGCGCCGCAGCCGACCCGAGGAGCCGCCGTTGTCGGCGACCGTGACGATCGCGGTGAGGTCGCGGCAAAATGTCCGCACCGCGCTGAGGTTGGCCGCCAGGCCGTGGCCACCGCCGAGCGCCACGACGCTCACGTCGACAAGACCCGGGTCATCCTCTGCGGAGGAACGGTTTTCGAACGCTGAGCTGGTCATTCTCGTCCCAGGTCACGGTGGACGACGCTTGTCTCCACGCGGTGTTCGCGCATTTGGTCAGCCAATGCTTCTGCCATGGCCACGCTGCGGTGTTTGCCTCCGGTGCAGCCAACCGCCAGGTTGAGATAATGCTTGCGTTCGAGCATGAAGCCGCTGTAGACGGTCTCCAGCATTGCCTGGAGCTTCGTCAAGAACTCGACGGCCGCGGGCTGTCCGAGCACGTAGTCGCGCACCGGCGCCTCCAGCCCGGTCAGGGGCCTCAGCTCCGGCACCCAATGCGGGTTGGGCAGGAACCGCATGTCGACGACCATGTCCGCGTCGACCGGAATGCCGTACTTGAAGCCGAACGACACGACGGTCGCCCGCATCCCCGGCTGGTCGCCAGCCAAGAAGGCCGCTTCGACGCGGGCGGCGAGTTCATGGACGTTGAGGTCGGAGGTGTCGATGAGCACGTCGGCAACACCGCGAAGTTCCCGCATCAGCTCGCGCTCCAACGAGATGCCGTCCAGAAGCCGCACCCCGACTTGCAGTGGATGCGGCCGACGCGCCGCCTCCTGCCGGCGTACCAGAACGTCATCGGACGCCTCCAGGAAGAGGATGCGTGGCCGGATCCCTTGCTCGATGATCGAATCAATGGATTCGCGCAGATCGGGCAGGAACCTGGAACGGGCGTCGATCACCACCGCGGTGCGAGTCTCGCCGGCGTGGTCGTGTCCCATCAGCTCGACCACCGTGCGCAGCAGCTGTGGCGGCAGGTTGTCGATGACAAACCAGCCAAGATCTTCCAGTGCCTTGGCGGCGGTGCTCCGGCCCGCCCCTGTCATGCCGGTGACAATGATGAGGTCACCCACTGGGTCGGTCATGCCCCGCGCTCAGCAGCAGTGTCATCCGTCACCATCTCGTCGTGCTCGGCGTCGCCGGCTGACTCGTCGAGGATCTCGCCGGTTGCGGTGTTGATGGCCGGGTGTCGCTCGTCGGTTGAGGCCGCCAGTGTATTCAGGATCGACTCCGCCGTACGCCGTCCGAAGCCGGGCAGCGCAGCTATGTCGTCGACCGAGGCACTTCGCAGCTTCTTCAGCGAGCCGAAGTGACGCAGCAGCACCTTGCGCCGCACCTCCCCCATGCCAGGGACCTCGTCGAGCACGCTCTCGACCATGGACTTCGACCGGCGGTTGCGGTGATGGGTGATCGCGAAGCGGTGTGCCTCGTCACGGACCCGCTGCAGCAGGTAGAGGCTCTCGCTCGTGCGCGGCAAAATCACCGGATCAGGCTGGCTTGGCAACCAGACCTCCTCCAGCCGTTTGGCGAGCCCGGCGACCGGGACGTCGTCGACGCCGAGCTCGTCGAGTGCGCGTTGCGCGGCGGCCACCTGGGGCGGACCACCATCCACCACTACCAGCCCTGGGGCGTAGGCGAACTTGCGTGGTCGACCGGTGTCGGGATCGATGAGCACCGGTCCATCCTCGCCGTCGGTCGTGCCGAGGTCCGGCGCGGATGAGTCTGCCCGTTCGTCGAGGTACCGCTTGAAGCGCCGGGTGATCGTTTCGTGCATGGCCGCGACGTCGTTTTGCCCCTCGAAACCACGGATGACGAACCTGCGGTAGTCGCTCTTACGTGGCAGTCCGTCTTCGAAGACGACCATCGAGGCCACTACCTCGGTGCCCTGGAGGTTGGAGACGTCGTAACACTCGATGCGCAGCGGCGCCTCCCCGAGACCAAGGGCGTGTTGAATCTCTTCCAGCGCCCGGCTGCGAGTCGTGAAATCACTGGCGCGCTTCGTCTTGTGCAACGCCAGCGACTGGCTGGCGTTGCGAGCCACCGTCTCCATTAGCGTCCGCTTGGGTCCCCGCTGGGGCACGCTGATGGCCACCTTGCCGCCGCGTCTTTGCGCCAGCCAGACCGTGAATGCCTCCGCGTCCGCTGGAATCTCTGGCAGCAACACCTCGCGTGGAATCGCGTCGCCGGTGTCGCCGTCGTACGCCTGGAGCAGGAAGCGGCCGAGCAGCTCGGGCAGCTCTGCGTCATCGACCCGGTCAGCCACCCAGCCTCGCTGACCGCGGACCCTCCCGCCCCGGACATAGAACATGTGCACCGCGATCTCGAGCGGATCCTCGGCTACCGCGATGACGTCGGCGTCGGTGCCGTCGGGCAGCACAATCGCGTTCTTCTCCATCGCCTTGGTCAACGCCCCGATGTCGTCGCGCAGCCGGGCCGCCAGCTCGAACTCGGTCGCATCGGAGGCGGCTTGCATCTGCCGCTCCAACCTCCTGATGTGCTGGCTTGTCTGGCCCGCGATGAAGCTGCAGAAGTCGTCCACGATCTCGCGGTGCTCCTCGGCCGAGACCCTGCCGACGCACGGCGCGGCGCACTTTCCGATGTACCCCAGGAGACAGGGCCGGCCGATCTGGGCGCTCCGAGTGAAGACCCCCTGTGAGCAGGATCTCATGGGGAAAACCCGCAACAGCAAGTCGACGGTCTCGCGAATCGCCCAGGCATGAGAATACGGGCCGAAGTACCGCACCCCCTTGCGCTTCGGTCCACGCCCGACCATGACGCGCGGGAACTCCTCGTTGAGCGTCACGGCCAGCCAGGGATACGACTTGTCGTCGCGGTACTTCACATTGAACCGCGGGTCGAACTCCTTGATCCAGGAGTATTCGAGCTGCAACGCCTCGACCTCGGTCTGGACCACGGTCCAGTCGACCGATGCGGCAGTGGTCACCATCCGGGCGGTGCGCAGGTGCAGATTGGCGACATTTTGGAAGTACGACGACAGCCGGGCGCGCAGGCTTTTCGCCTTGCCCACATAGATGACCCGGCCGCTCGAATCGCGGAAGCGATAGACGCCCGGGGCATCCGGAATCGACCCCGGAGCAGGACGATACGTCGACGGGTCGGCCACATGTCCACCCTACGAGTTTGCGCAAGGCCATCTCTCGCTGTGGCTGAACACCAAAGCCACTTCCACGCCGGCCACCTTCAGCCACAGCGAGAAGGACAAGGCCCCCACTAAGCGAGGAAGATCTGATTCCCCTTGATCTTGAGAGGCATCTTCGGCAGTGGCGGGATCGAGCTCGGCGGCGACCCCGCCGGGCCGGCCACCGGGGTGCCGTCGACGATAGAGAACCGGCTGCCGTGGCAGGGACAATTGATCGTGCCGCCCGACACGCTGCCCAACGTGCAGCCCATGTGCGTGCAGGTCGACGAGAAGCCCTCGAATGCCCCCGGCTTGGGCTGGGTCACGACCACACCAGCCGTCGCATCCACGACTCCCCCGCCCTTTGGCACCTGGGTCGTCTTGAGGATGGCGACAGCATGGGAGCCCGCCGAGCCGGTCCCCCCCGGAGCACCACCTCGAGCAGTGGTGCCCTGGGCACCAGGGGAGCATGCGGCGACGACCGGAATCGCCGCTCCAGCAAGGACTGCACCGCGCAACACCGCACGCCTACTGGGAGTGGCAATGTCGTCTTGTCGGTCACGCTCGGCCATGCCGATTCCTTTAGCTGGTAGCAGAATCTGGTGTGAAGACCCAAGACCGAGTTTAGGTCGAGGTTCGAAGACCCAGCGTCGTGGGCGTTTCGATGACGCATGCGGCCGGCTGACTGTCCGCTTGCGCCGCTCATCCGCTGCGAAACGCGTTGTTGATTGAGTCGGCACGAAAGCTCGGGGAAGGCTGCTGGAGACGAGCCTAACCTCGCGTCCTGTTGGCCGGCTGCTTCACGGCGCGCGAGGACGCCGCCTTGCGGAGCCTGGGCTCGGTTGCCGCAGCACGCGCCACCCCCGACACCTCGCCGGCCCGCTTCGCGGACCTCTTCGCCGCGGTCGCCGCCGTCGCGGTGGCCGCGTCCGTTGCCTTCTTGGCAGTGCTCAGGGGCACGGCGGCGGTGGTGACGGCCGCACCGGGAACACCGGTAGCGGCAACCTCGGCCGCACCCCGCCGACCCACCGGGACTCCCCGGCCCGCCAAGACCGGCCGGAGGAATCTGCCGGTATGGCTGGCCTCGACCTCAGCGACCTCCTCCGGCGTACCCTCGGCGACGACATAGCCGCCCTTGTTGCCACCTTCGGGGCCAAGATCGATCAACCAGTCAGCCGTCTTCAGCACATCGAGGTTATGCTCGATCACATACACCGAGTTGCCCTGGTCGACGAGACGTGACAGCACGTTGAGCAGCTTGCGGATGTCGTCGAAATGCAGCCCGGTGGTGGGCTCGTCGAGCACGTAGACGGTGCGGCCGGTGGATCGCTTCTGCAGCTCCGACGCCAACTTGACGCGCTGCGCCTCGCCCCCGGACAGCGTGGGCGCAGGCTGGCCGAGCCGCACATAGCCCAGGCCGACGTCGCACAAGGTGCGCAGATGACGGGCGATCGCCGGGATGGCCCCGAAGAACTCGACGGCCTCCTCGATCGGCATCCCGAGCACCTCGGCGATCGTCTTGCCCTTGTAGTGGACCTCGAGCGTCTCGCGGTTGTAGCGGGCGCCATGGCACACCTCGCAAGGCACGTAGACATCGGGCAGGAAGTTCATCTCGATCTTGATCGTGCCGTCTCCGGTGCACGCCTCGCAGCGACCGCCCTTGACGTTGAACGAGAAGCGACCCGGCAGATAGCCGCGCATCTTTGCCTCGGGGGTTTGCGCGAAGAGCTTGCGGACATGGTCGAAGACACCGGTGTACGTCGCTGGGTTTGAGCGCGGCGTTCGCCCGATCGGTGACTGGTCGACGTGGATCACCTTGTCGACGTTCACGACCCCACTGATGTCACGGTGCCGGCCCGGCACCTCACGAGCGTTGTAGATGCGTTTGGCCAAGGCAGTGTAGAGGATCGAGTTGACCAACGTGGACTTGCCCGACCCGGAGACGCCGGTGATTGCCACGAAGCAGCCCAACGGGAAGCTGACGGTGATGTCGCGCAGGTTGTGCTCCCTGGCGTCGTGCACCACGAGCTCGTGGCCAGGTGTCGGCGGACGGCGTACGACGGGTAGCGGGATCTCCTCACGGCCGGACAGATAGGCGCCGGTCAGCGAATCGGGGTGGTCGAGCAGTTCGCGCACCGAGCCGGACACCACGACTTGACCGCCGTGCTCGCCAGCGCCGGGGCCAATGTCGACGACCCAGTCGGCGGTGCGGATGGTGTCTTCGTCGTGCTCGACGACGATCAACGTGTTGCCCAGGTCTTTCAAGCGCACCAGCGTCTCGATCAGCCGGTGGTTGTCGCGTTGGTGCAGGCCGATCGACGGCTCGTCGAGCACGTACAGCACGCCCACCAAGCCAGCTCCGATCTGGGTGGCGAGCCTGATGCGTTGGGCCTCGCCGCCGGACAGCGAGCCGGTGGCCCGGCTGAGCGTCAGGTATTCGAGACCCACGTCGAGCAGGAAGCGCAGTCGCTCGCCGATCTCCTTCAGCACTCGCTCGGCGATCTGCTTCTCTCGGGTCGACAGGTCGAGGTCGCTGTTGAGGAACGCCGCCGCGTCGTCGACCGGCATTGCGCACACCTCCGCAATGTTGAGACCGCCGAGCGTCACCGCCAACGAAATCGGCTTCAGCCGGGCCCCTTCGCACACCTGGCACGGCACTTCTCGCATGAAGCCCTCGAAGCGCTCCCTGCTGGTGTCGGTCTCAGCTTCCTTGTGCCGCCGCTGGATGTAGGGGACGACGCCTTCGAACTCGGCGTAGTAGGACCGCTCCCGCCCGTAGCGGTTCTGGTAACGAACGTGCAGCTTGCCCGGCTTGCCGTTCAGCACCGCCTCGCGGGCTTTGCCGGGCAGGCCTCGCCACGGTGTGGTGACCGAAAAGCCCATGTCGTCGGCCAACGCTTCGAGCAGTCGAGTGAAGTAGTCCGACACGTGCGCCGACGACCAGGGCGAGATCGCACCGTCTATCAGCGACCTGCCCTCATCGGGCACCACGAGGTCGGGGTCGACGATCAGCCGGGTGCCCAGGCCATGACACTCGGGGCAGGCGCCGAACGGTGAGTTGAACGAGAACGACCGTGGCTCGAGCTCCTCGAACGACAGGTCGTCGTAGAGGCAGGCGAGGTGCTCGGAGAAGACACGCTCACGGTGCTGGTCGTCGGCCGGCAGGTCGACGAAGTCAAGCGTCACCAACCCGCCCGACAGGCCAAGCGCGGTTTCGACCGAGTCGGTGAGCCGGCGTTTGGCGGACGCCTTCACCGCCAACCTGTCGACCACCACCTCGATGGTGTGCTTCTTCTGCTTGTCGAGCCTGGGTGGCTCGGTCAGCGGGTAGGTTTCACCGTCGATCCGGGCCCGGGAGAAGCCTTGGGTCTGCAGCTGGCGGAAGAGGTCGACGTACTCTCCCTTGCGGCCACGGATCATCGGGGCGAGCACCTGGAAGCGCGACCCCTCGTCGAGCTCTAGCACCCGGTCGACGATCTGTTGCGGCGTCTGCCGGGCGATGGGGCGGCCACACACCGGGCAATGCGGCCGGCCGGCTCGGGCATACAGCAGCCGCAGGTAGTCGTAGACCTCGGTGATCGTGCCCACCGTCGAGCGCGGGTTTTTCGATGTGGACTTCTGGTCGATCGACACCGCCGGCGACAAGCCTTCGATGAAATCGACGTCGGGTTTGTCCAGTTGCCCCAGGAACTGCCGTGCGTACGCCGACAGCGACTCGACGTAGCGTCGTTGACCTTCGGCGAAGATGGTGTCGAACGCGAGGCTGGACTTGCCCGACCCAGACAGGCCGGTGAAGACGATCATCGAGTCGCGCGGCAGGTCAAGGGAGATGTCCTTGAGATTGTGCTCTCGCGCCCCGCGAATGATCAGTTGATCGGTCACCAGTCACCCTTACCGCGCCGTCTCCGGCCGAAGTCCAACGCTTCGGACCGCCCCGCCGCGTCTCCATGTTTCGAACAGACGTTCGCTATCCTACCCATGCGTTCAAGCTCGTGTGACGTCCGACCACGGCGAGTCGGCAGCTTCGATGACCCATCTTCGGGTACGTCGCGGCCACGCGCCAAGAGGGGGTAGGTTCACTCCATGCCCAACCCGAAGGTGCACGCCATGCCCGACCATGATGCTCCAACCAGAACCGGAGATCCCGCCGCCCAGATCGACGCGCTTAGCGGCTCAGCCGAATCCCTGGAGCACACCTTGGCGGAGTTGACCGACGAGCAGGTGCGCGAGCCGTCGTTGCTGCCCGGCTGGACCCGTGGTCACGTGCTGACCCACATCGCCCGCAACGCCGACGGCCTGGGCAACTTGGTCATTTGGGCCAAGACCGGCGTCGAGACATCCATGTATGTCAGCCGCGAGCAGCGCAACGCTGATATCGAGGCAGGCGCCGGCCGGTCGGTCACCGATCTGGTGGCTGATGTCCGCGAGTCGCAGGCCACGCTGATGACCGCCCTTGCTGACCTCACCGAGCAGCAGTGGGCTGCAACCGCGCGTGCAGGGTCTGACAACCGAGAGTTCCGGGCCACGGCTATCCCGTGGCTGCGCCAGATGGAAGTCGAGGTCCACCACGTCGATCTCAACGTCGACTACACCTTGGCGCATTGGCCGGAGGACTTCGTCGAGCACCTGTTGTCCCGCGCCGCTGCCGACCACTCCGCCCATGACGGAACACCCGGTTTCGTGCTCGTCGCCAGCGACAACGTGGGACGCTGGACCGTCGGTCCTGGAGGTCAGGAGGTCACCGGTCCGCCGCCCTCCCTGCTCGGCTGGCTGCTGGGCCGCACCGACGGCATCGGCCTGCATTCCGACGAACCGCTACCCCAGATTGGAGCCTGGCGATGAGTTATCACGGCAAGGTGAAGCGCGGCACCCCCGCCGTACGAGAGCTCACCGATTTGATCATCACGAAGGCCTCGGTCGGGCCAATGGACAACAACGCCTACCTGCTCGAGTGCCGCCACACCGGGGAGGCGGTGCTGATCGACGCCGCCGCCGAGCCCGATGCGCTGCTCGAGATTATTGCCGAGCTTCCGCTGCGCCGGATCATCACCACGCACCGCCACCGCGACCACTGGGATGGTCTCGCTGATGTCGAGGCGGCCACTGGCGCGGAGACGATCGCCGGCGCGGCCGACGTCGAGGGCATCCCGGTGCCGACCGACCTCGCGGTCGACGACGGGGACACCATCCCGGTGGGGTCGTGCCACCTCGAGGTAATCCACCTCGTCGGCCATACCCCCGGATCGATCGCGCTCTTGTACGACGACCCAACCGGGCCGCCGCACCTGTGGACCGGCGACTCTCTGTTCCCTGGCGGAGTGGGAAAGACGGGGTCGTCAGAAGACTTCATCTCTCTTCTCGACGACGTGGAGCATAAGCTCTTCGACCGGCTGCCCGACGAGACGTGGGTCTACCCGGGACACGGCAAGGACACCACGCTCGGCTCCGAGCGGCCACACCTCGGCGAATGGCGCGCTCGCGGCTGGTGACGGCCTAGGGTGGTTGAAGAGCGAGGGCCCCGAACACAGGGTGATTGATGCGCGAGCGTCCCGAACTCACGGTGGTTGAGGAGCGAGCACAGCGAGCGTCTCGAAACCACACTCACGGTGGCTGATGAGCCGGTCAAGGTTTCGTTGAACGAGGAAGGGATGATCATGCCGAGGGTCTTTCGATTCACCGAGTACGGCGGTCCCGAGACCCAGGAGTTCGTCGACCTGCCTGAGCCGCGGCCCGGGCCGAGCGAGATCCTCGTCAAGGTGAAGTCAGCTGGGGTGAACCCGGTCGACTACAAGATCCGGGCGGGCATGCTCAAGGACTTCGACCCGCGTCAGCTGCCTTCGGAGTTCGGCAGCGAAGTGTCCGGCGTGGTGGCAGAGCTTGGCCAAGACGTCGACGGGTTTGCTGTCGGCGACGAGGTGTTCGGGTCGCCCGCGCCGAGCCATGGCGCGTTCTCGGAATACACGGTGACCAGCGCCACCGCGACTTCGAAGAAGCCGCCGCAGGTGAGCTTCAACGACGCGGCGACACTCCCGGTCGCCGCTGCCACCGGCTATGACGGGATCGTTCATCTCGGGCTGTCCAAGGGTCAGACGTTGCTGATCACCGGTGTCGGTGGCGGCGTTGGTGTCGCCGCTGCCCAGATCGCCCGGGACGCCGGTATCGCCGTGTTCGGCACCGCCAGCGAGAGCAAGCGGGCGTTGGTCGAATCACTCAGCGTGACGCTTGTGCCCTACGACGACGCAGACAGCGGGGGCGTCGAACAACGCGTGCGGGAGTTGTTGCCAGACGGTGTCGATGGCATCTTGGATCTTGTCGGTGGCGACGCGCTGCGATCGGCTGCCGGGCTCGTCAAGGACCGGAAGAAATTGCTCTCCACCGCCGATCCCGCCACGGTGGCAGAGCTCGGCGGAGCACCGGTCAATCGCGACCGAACGTCGCGAGTTCTCGACGAGGTCGCCAGGCTGGTTGCCGACGGCAAGCTCGATCCGCACGTCAACGACGTGCTCGGCTTCGACGACGCGCCGCAGGCGATTGCGGCAGTCGAGTCTGGGCATCCGCAGGGCAAGGTCGTCATCCAGATCACCTGATCTGCGCGCCGGCCAGGTCGGCGTACCCGCAATTGCGGGAGATCTGCGGTTCTTAGACCCTTAGGAGAGCAGCACACTTCCCGCAATTGAAAGGAGAGCCCATGCCGAGTCGGGACGCTCACCTGGTCGGAAGCCTGCCCGGCGCCAGACCGGACGTCGCCATGGCCACCGCGCTGGAAATCCTCGGCCCTCATCTACGGTCGCTTCCGGACGGCGAGACCGGTGAGCGTCGCAACTGGATTATCTCGATCGTGGAGGGGTTACGGCGGCACCCGGATCTGGAGCTGCGGAAGCCCGGCGACTGGTCGGACTATGACAAGACTCCGCAGCTGAAGATCCGCAAGGGGCGGCGGTTGTACGGCGCATCGCTTGACTTCGGCCACGTCGCCGCCGTACGCGAGAGTTTTCCGCAGTTCGAGGCTGCCCGGGCCGCAGCGGATCGCCTCGAGTTGAGGTTCCAGGAAGGTGTGCCGGGCGACTTCGACCTGGCGATGTTCACGCTAGGGCCCGGCGGTGCGCTGCGACAACGCCGGCCGTTCACTGAAGCGACCCTCACCGAGATCCAGGACGTTGCGGTCATCACCGGGCCGGGCACCTTGTTCCAGATCGAGATCCCCGCTGAGCTGGTCCTGTTGGCGAAGGCGCCCGCCCCGGCTCGTCCCAGGCTTGCCAGGCTGCTGGCCAGGGCGGTCACCGGTCTGGCCGCCGCGGCACCGCAGGACACGTGTTTGGCCGTCCATCTTTGCGTCGGCGACATGAACCATCGGGCGTTTGGCACCATGTCTGACGTCACACCGCTGGTCTTGTTGTCCAACGCGATTGTGCGTTCCTGGCCGGCCGGACGATCGCTGCAGCTGATCCACGCTCCCTTCGCCGCCGCCGATCACCCGGCCACCACCGAGCCCGCGTTTTACGCGCCGCTCCGCAAGCTCGACATCCCGGCATCCACCCGGTTCGCCGCAGGCTTCGTCCACGAAGCGCAATCACTGACCGAGCAGCGGGACATCCGCGGGCGCATCGAGGATCTTCTCGGACAACCTGTGGTCATCTCGTCAGCATGCGGACTGGGTCGCCGCTCCGAAACAGCCGCCCACGCCGTGCTGACCCGCACCGCAGAGCTCTGCCAGGACTGACAGGTCAGACGTGGTTTCCGCCACAGGGTGGTTGAAGAGCGAGATAGGATGGTTGAGGCAATTTTATGGGCATGTGGTACTCGGGAAGGCCGGCATGATGCTGATCCTCAAAGTGGTCGCCGTTTTGACGATCTTCGGATTGCTGCTAATTGCGGGCGGCGCTGGCATGGGCAGCCCAGAACTGCTACTGTGGTTCGTCCTCCTGGTGGTTGTGATGGCTGTTGTTGTGAAGCACCACCGGCGACACAACAGCTCCACCAACACACCACCAAGTTAGCCCCTCCGGCTGGCGTGTCTAATTGGAGCACTGCTCTAAGCCCCAACCAAGTCCTGGTTCATCCCAGGCATAGCCGTTATGGCCGAGGCATGCCAGGCTGCTGGCCAGGGCGGTCACCGGTCTGGCTGCCGCCGCACCGCAGGACACGTGTTTCGCCGTCCACTTTTGCGTCGGCGACATGGACCACCGGGCGTTTGGCACCATGTCTGACGTACACCGCTGGTCTTGTTGTCCAACGCGATTGTGCGTTCCTGGCCGGCCGGACGATCGCTGCAGCTGATCCACGCTCCCTGAGGATCTTCTCGGACAACCTGTGGTCATCTCGTCAGCATGCGGACTGGGTCGCCGCTCCGAAACAGCCGCCCACGCCGTGCTGACCCGCACCGCAGAGCTCTGCCAGGACTGACCACGGTGCTGGGCGCCTAGCTGTTGTGCGGGAAGCCGAGGTCGATGCCACCGTGGCTGGGGTCGGGCCAGCGGGTGGTGACGGCCTTGGTGCGGGTGAAGAACGTGACCCCCTCCATGCCGTAGGCATGGGCGTCGCCGAACAGCGAGGATTTCCAGCCTCCGAAGGAGTAGTAGGCAACCGGCACCGGGATCGGCACGTTGACGCCGACCATGCCGACCTCGACCTCATTGGTGTAGCGGCGAGCGGCCCCACCGTCGTTGGTAAAGATCGCAGTGCCGTTGCCGTAGGGGTTGGCGTTCACCAGCGCCAGCGCATCGTCGTACGACCCGACCCGTACGACGCTCAGCACGGGGCCGAAGATCTCGTCGGTGTAGATCGCCATGTCCGGGGTCACCGCGTCGAACAGCGTCGGCCCCAACCAGAATCCCTCGGCGGCACCGTCCGGGACCAGCCCACGGCCGTCGACCACCAGCTCCGCACCGGCCTGCTTGCCCGCCTCGATATAGCCGACGACCTTGTCGCGATGGACCTGCGTCACCAGCGGGCCCATGTCGGCGCCCCGGCGCCCATCGCCCACTGCCAGCCCGCTCATCCGGTCCCGGATGCCGGCAACCAGCCGATCGGCCACCGGCTCGACGGCCACCACCACGCTGATCGCCATACAGCGTTCACCAGCAGACCCGAAGCCGGCGTTGACCGCGGCATCGGCCGCCAGACCGAGATCCGCATCAGGCAGCACCACCATGTGGTTCTTCGCGCCGCCCAGCGCCTGCACCCGCTTGCCGTGCGCACTGGCGGTCTCGTAGACGTAGCGGGCGATCGGGGTGGAGCCGACGAACGAGACAGCGTCGACGCCGTCATGGGTGAGCAGTGAGTCGACCGCGACCTTGTCACCGTGCACGACATTTAAGACACCCTCCGGCAACCCGGCCTCTGACCACATCTGCGCCAGCAGCACCGCGGCCGAGGGATCCTTCTCGCTCGGCTTGAGCACCACCGTGTTGCCGCAAGCGATCGCCACCGGCACAAACCACAGCGGCACCATTGCCGGGAAGTTGAACGGCGAGATCACTGCGGCGACACCGACCGGCTGCCGCAGCGAATGTACGTCGACGTTGGTCCCCGCGTTCTCGGAATGGTCGCCCTTGAGCAAGTGCGGGATCCCGCAGGCGAACTCGACGACCTCCAGCCCCCGCTGCACCTCACCAGCAGCGTCGGACAGCACCTTGCCGTGCTCGGCGGTGATCACCGCCGCCACCTCGTGAGCCCGGGCGGCCAGCACCTGGCGGAACTCGAACAGGACCCTCGAGCGCTTGGCCAGCGACAGGTTGCGCCAGCCGGGCAGCGCCCGGCGAGCGGCGGTGACCGCCTGGTGGACCTCGTCGGGGGAGGCCAGATCGACGAGCCCGGTGACTTGGCCGGTGGCCGGGTCGAAAACGTCTCCGGACCGCTGCGTCGTGCCCGACCATGCCTTTCCGTCGATCCAGTGGGTGATCCGGCCGGGGGCCGTTGGGTCAGGGGAAATTTCGTCAGCGGTCATCGGGTCGGCTCCTCATCTGCGTGGGCAATGGCCTGCTCGAGCATGCTCAGTCCGTCATCGGTCTCGGTGTCGGTCAAGGTCATCGGCGGAGCCAGCCGGATCACGTTGCCATACAGGCCGCCCTTGCCGACCAGCAAGCCCCCGGAGCGGGCCGCCTCGAGGACCGCGCCCGCGGTTCGCGGAGACGGGTCTCGACCTCCCGGCTCGACCAGCTCGACACCGATCATCAGCCCCTTACCTCGCACGTCACCGATGATCTCGTGCTTGTCCTGCAGCACCCGCAAACCGGTTAGCAACCGCTCGCCCTGGCGGGCAGCGTTGGACTGAAGGTCGTGGTCGAGCACGTAGTCCAGCGCGGCTATGGCACCGGCGGTCGACACCGGGTTGCCACCGAATGTCGAGATCGAGTTGGCCGTCAAGCAGTTCATCAGCTCGGCTCGGGCCACTACCCCGCCGATCGCCAGGCCGTTGCCGAGCCCCTTGGCGAACGTCATGGCATCCGGGGTGATCCCGTGCGCCTCGATGCCCCAGAAGTGCTCTCCAGTGCGTCCCCACCCGGTCTGCACCTCGTCGGAGACGAACAAGATGCCGTACTCGTCGAGCACCCCCTTGAACGCCGTGAACAACCCGTCCGGCGGTGTCGCGAAGCCGCCGACACCCTGGATCGGCTCGGCGACCATGCAGGCCACATCACCAGCGGTCATCGTCTCGATCACGTTGCGCAGATCATCCACACAGGCAGCGATGTAGTCGGCGTCCGGAAGGTCGCGAAACGGACTGCGGTAGGGATAGCCGCCGTGCACGTAATGCACCGTCACTGGGCTCAGACTCGACGCCGACCAGCCCCGATTGCCGGTCATCGCAACCGTCCCGAACGAACGACCGTGATAGGAGTTGCGCAACGCCAACACCTGGTTGGACCGGCGCGCCTGGGTCGCCAGCAACAAAGCCGCCTCGTTCGCCTCGCTGCCGCTGCTCGTGAAGAACACCCGCGCATCGGGTATCCCCGACAAAGTGGCGATCCGCTCGGCAAGCTCCACCTGCTGACGGATCAGATACAACGTGGAGGTGTGCAGTACGCCGGTGTCGACCTGCCGACGGATCGCGTCGGAAATCTCGGCGATGTCGTAGCCGACCGCGTTGGTCAGGATGCCGCCGAAGAAGTCCAGGTACGACCGGCCGGTGCCATCGGTGACATGCCGGCCCGATGCCGAGACGAGCTCGATCGGCTCCTCGTAATACAGCGCCAACCATGACGGCAGCACCGCACGGTGCCGGGACAACAGATCGTCGCCACCAGTCCCGGCGTGGCCGCTGGTGGTCGGCTGGTTGCTCGACATCGCTGTCTCCCTGAGGCGTCGTGGTGGCTGCGGACCGTGCCGGGACGCGGCGACCCAATCCCCGACGGCAACTTCCACTATGCCGCGTTGACCAACCCCGCCGCCAGCGGGCGGCCAACCCGGTGAGGAGCGGGCGGTCAACCCGGTGAAAAGCGACCGACAGCGAGCGTCTCGAAACAGCACGGCAGGAGGAGTTTCGAGACGGCCGCAAAGCGGTCTCCTCAACACCGTCAGCGGCTGTCCGATGCACACGTGAAAGCGGCCTCCTCAACCGCGCTGAATGGCCTAGCATGACCGATGACCATGGGTGAGGAAGGGGACAGCCAGCGACTGGCGGCCGAGCAGCGCGCACGGGTGCTCATCGACCGCCAGTTGCGCGATGCCGGCTGGGCTGTGCAGGACCGCAAGGGGCTGAACCTGTTCGCCGCCGACGGGGTAGCCGTCCGAGAGGCGATCATGGCCACCGGGCACGGCCGGGCCGACTACCTGCTGTACGTCGACCGGCGCGCGGTCGGCGTGATCGAGGCCAAGCCCGAGGGCACCCCGTTGTCCGGAGTGGAGTGGCAGTCGGCGATGTACGCCGAAGGGCTGCCGGCCGACGTACGCCTGAAGGCGTTGACCGTCGACGGTCGGCTGCCGTTCGTGTTCGAGGCATCGGGGTCGGAGACCCATTTCACTAACGGCCATGACCCCGGGGCCGCGAGCTCGGCGCGTCTTCAACTTCCCGAAGCCGGCAACGCTGGCGCGCATCCTGCGCGACGCCGAGGACGATCCGGCCGCCGCGACCTGGCGCGGCAAGGTCCGTGCCATGCCCGACCTGGTCACCGACGGGCTGCGGCCCGCCCAGATCGACGCGATCACCGCGGTCGAGAGGTCGCTTGCCGAGCAGCGGTTCAGCCGGTCGCTGGTGCAGATGGCCACCGGTGCCGGCAAGACGTTCGCGGCCGTCACCGAGTGCTATCGGCTGCTGAAGCACGGCGGCTTCCGGCGGATCCTGTTCCTCGTCGACCGCAACAACCTCGCAGATCAGACGCTGCGCGAGTTCCAGAACTACGCGGCACCCGACGACGGGCGCCGGTTCACCGAGCTCTACAACGTCGACAAGCTCACCGGCGCCGGCATGGTCGGCTCGTCGGCGGTGGTGATCTCCACGATCCAACGCGTGTACGCCGCGCTGCGCGGTGAGCAGGTCGCCGACATCGACGACCGAACCTCGACGGCTACACACCCGACCGGCCGGTTGAAGCGTCGTACAACCCGCAAATGCCACCGGAAGCCTTCGACCTGGTGATCGTGGACGAGGCGCACCGGTCGATCTACGGCGTGTGGCGAGGCGTGCTGGAATACTTCGACGCTCACATCGTCGGGCTGACCGCGACACCGGTGAAGCAGACGTTCGGTTTCTTCCAGCAGAATCTCGTCTCCGAATACACCTACGCCCAATCTGTTGCCGACAACGTCAATGTCGACTTCGATGTCTACCGGATCAACACCCAGGTCACCGCCGAGGGCTCCAGCATCGAGGCGGGCACGGTGGTGCCCAAGGTCGACCGGCGGACCCGGATGCAGCGCTACGAGACGCTGGAGGACGACCTGGCCTACAGCCCCAGTCAACTCGACCGGGCGGTCACGTCGCGTGACCAGATCCGGCTGGTGCTGGAGACGTTCCGCGACCGAGTCTTCACCGAGATCTTCCCCGGCCGCTCGACCGTGCCGAAGACACTGGTCTTCTGCAAGGACGACAATCACGCCGAGGAGGTGGTCACCACCGCGCGGGAGGTGTTCGGCAAGGGCAACGACTTCGCCGCGAAGATCACCTACAAGACGACCGGAGCCAGCCCCAAGGAGCTGCTGCAGGCATTCCGCACGTCGCCCAACCTGCGCATCGCCGTCACCGTCGACATGATCGCCACCGGCACCGACGTGAAGCCGCTGGAGTGCGTGTTCTTCATGCGCGACGTGCGCTCCGGCTCCTACTTCGAGCAGATGAAGGGCCGCGGCGCCCGCACCATCGAGCCCAACGACTTCCAGGCGGTCACACCGGACGCGCTGACCAAGGAGCGGTTCGTGATCGTCGACGCGATCGGCGTCACCGAGCACGACTACGTCGATGCGGCGCCGTTGGAGCGCAACCACTGGATCTCGTTGCGCAAGCTGCTCGAGCGGGCTGCCGCGCTGACCCTCACCGAGGACGAGACCGCCACGTTGGCATCCCGGCTCGCCAAGCTCGAGCTGGACCTCTCTCCCGCCGAGCGCGCGGAGCTCGACGTCGCCGCGGGACGACCGGTGCGTGACATCGTGCAGGGCCTGGTCGCCGCCGTCGACCCGGACGAGCAGGCCAAGGCGCTGACCGCTGCCCCGCTCGTGGACGGCGTACTCGACACCGCCGTCGCCTTGCAGACGCTCCTTGACGACGCGGTGCATCCCCTCGCGGCCAATCCCGACCTGCGCGGCCGGATTCTCGAGCTGCGCGCCAAGCATGACCAGGTCATCGACGAGGTGAGCCGCGACGTCCTGCTCGATGCGCACGGTGTCGTCGACACCGGCCGGGCGCGTTCGGTGGTGGAGTCGTGGAGCGAGTACGTCGAGCAGCACCGCGACGAGATCACCGCTCTAAATGTGCTCTACTCCCGGCCAAGCAGCGGCTCGATCCCGTACGCCGAGCTGCGCGACCTGGCCGAGCGGATCCGGCGCCCGCCGCACAACTGGACTCCGGACGTGATCTGGCAGGCCTACGAGGTGATCGAGGCCGACCGGGTGACCCACTCAGACCGGCACACCGTCACCGATCTGGTGTCGTTGGTCAGGTTCACCCTCGGTGAGGACGATCGGCTCGTGCCGTACGCCGCCAAGGTGCGAGAACGGTACGCCGGGTGGCTGGCCCAGCAGACCCAGGCCGGCGCGCAGTTCAGCGACCAGCAGCGCTGGTGGCTCGACCGGATCGCCGACGTCATCGCCACCTCCGCCGGCGTCAGTCCCGACGACCTCGACAACGCCCCCTTCGCCGAACGCGGCGGCGTCGACGGCGCCCTGCGTGACCTCGGCGGCGACGTGGCCACGTACCTCGACGAACTCAACGCCGAGCTCCCCGCATGAGCCATCTGCCAGATGGATGGCGGCTGGTCCGGTTTCGTGACCTCGGGACCTGGTATGGCGGCGGCACACCTGCAAAGAACCGGCGCGAGTTTTGGATCGACGGAGAGATCCCTTGGCTGTCCCCGAAAGACATGGGGCCGCACGTCATACAAGGGACCAAGGACCACATCACCCGGCCAGCTGTGACAGGCTCGTCCGCGCGTCTGGTGCCCGCCGGTTCGGTGGCTGTAGTCGTGCGATCGGGAATCCTCGAACGCACGATTCCGGTCGCTTTCGTGCCATTCGAGACAACCTTGAACCAAGACATGAAGGCCGTGGCTCCCCGGGAAGACATCGAGCCGAAGTGGATCGCTTGGGGGCTTCGATACCTCGAACGCTCGTTGCTCGACCACACGCGCAAGGCCGGCACGACGGTCGCCTCGCTCGAGATTCCGCGATTCCTTGAAGCGCAGCTGCCGGTGCCTCCGTTGGCTGAGCAATGGCGCATCGTCGAGATCCTCGAAGACCACCTCTCCCGCCTCAACGCCGCCGAAGCATTGCTCAAGGGCGCGTCGAGGCGCGTGACAAGCCTGGAAGCTCAGGCCGTCCGGTCTGCCCTCACGGCCCGTGACAACACCGAGCAACCGCGCGATGTCTTCCTTCAACCGGTGGGGGTCGCTGACGGAGAGCTAGCCACGCTCGCGCTACCACGGGGTTGGCAATGGACTCGACTGGGAGACATCAGCGAGGTCGTCGGTGGAGTGACTAAGGACGTCAAGAAACAATCAGCCGCGGATCTCGTAGAAGTACCGTACCTTCGAGTCGCCAATGTGCAGCGTGGCCGCCTTGACTTGTCACGGGTAACCTCGATACGAGTCCCTTCCGCCAAGTCCGCTGCCCTCCGACTCCGCGCTGGAGATCTCCTGCTCAACGAGGGGGGAGACAGAGACAAGCTCGGTAGAGGATGGATCTGGGAGGATCAGATCGCGAACTGCATCCACCAAAACCACGTGTTTCGCGCTCGCGTTCGAGATGGAGGGGTTGATCCGCGCATCGTTTCATGGGCGGCGAACACAATGGGTGGCCCGTGGTGTGAGCGCAACGGTAAGCAGAGTGTGAATCTTGCGTCGATCAGCCTCACCAGGATTCGCTTGATGCCCATCCCGCTGCCTCCGCAGGACGAGCAGACAGGCGTGATCCAAGCGATCGACTCTGTGACCGCAGCTTGCCGCCTCATTCGGAGCGAGGTCAGCGCGAATGAAGCGAAAACAAGTGGCCTAAAACGGTCATTGCTCAACGCTGCGTTCTCCGGCCGGCTCTGACAGCATAAGAGATCCAAGTCGACCGAAAGGTGACGGGTTGCAACCTACTTCGGTGGACGTGCTTCTCATGTCCGCGCCCTCCGTGCCGGAGTGGATCGGCGGCATCGGATCGATGTTGGCCGCCGTGACGGCGGTTGCCATTCTCATCTCGGAGGTTTATCGGTCCCGGTCTATTGCCGATGCACAGCGTGAGCAGACGAAGCGGGCTCAGGCAGGTCTGGTGACCTGGTGGACGGACAACGTCGGGCCTCCCGAGGCAGTGCCACGCGAATACGCCGATGCTGCGGAAGCGCCCTCGGAGTCCCGCCCAATAAGCTATTGGGACGACCTACCTACCTCTCGACTATTCATCCGCAACGGGAGTGAAGATTGCATCTACGAGGTCTCGTTGCAACTGCCCGCCGGATTCCATCCGAGCCCCGAGCACTTTCGAGACACACCTCTGTTGTGGCGTCAAGTCGGCGTGTTACCTCCAGGCACCAGCGAATTCTCCGTGCCTAAATCGTTTCGAGGCACACCTACGGAGATAGCTCGAGCATGGCACGAAGACCGTTTCAATTTGCTCGTGGACTGGGTTGAATTCCGAGATCGCAACGGATCACTGTGGCGCAGGTTTGGAGACGGTCATCTTGAGGAGCAGCCTCCACGAGCCGCTTCACAAGGGGCGACGTACACAATCTGAGCGAAAGAGCGCTCGGGTCGCCAATCTGCTCAACGGAGCGCCCGCAAGGGACCGAGCATCTGGCCTGACCGTGAGTCTCGTACTCCTTCGACTGAATGTGGAGAGCACCGCAGTGCTCCACCAATTGGACGAGGACTTCTTCGAGACGCTCTGACGTCTGTCCACAGGGTGGCGCATCGGGACCCTGCGCAGAGATTGGCGCAGGCAGGATTGCGGGGACGCGACGCGCGTGACACATCCGCCAGTAATTCTTGACATCTCGCAAACGCAAGTGAACGATGAATCGCGAAATCAGAACTGGGCTGCCTGGGCGTCGACTCAAGGCTGGACCGTGACTGACGACGCCAAGGGTTACACCCACTTCTACGATCCCGACGGTCACCACGTGGCGGACTACCCCGCAACGCCAAGCCACCCGCAACGACGTAGGGCCGACCTCAAGGTCGCCCTGCGTAAGGCCGGTCTTCAAGTCCCGCGCCCAGCAAGAAGAAGCGTCGAGCACGGCGCGGGAAGGAGTGACGCATGTGGGTTGTCACGTTCAGCTACGACATGACACTCGACGAGGACGCGCTGACCACGCTTGGTGAGCAGTTGGAGCCTCTTGACGGCAGCGCCGCCAGGATTCCTGGCCACGGCATCGACATCACGCTTTGGCAGGACGGGGTCGACCCGATCAAGGCCGCCACGGTGGCGCGCGGCCAAGCGCGCGACCTAGTGCACCGGGAGCCTCAGGCTGTGGACGTCGTGAGTAGCCAGGAGCACGAACGGCGAGCCGAAGCGCCCACGCTGCCCCAGCTGGTGTCAAGTCCCGACGTAGCCGAAATGTTGGGTGTCAGTCGGCAGCGGATCCACCAGCTCGCGTCGACGGACGGTTTCCCTGATCCGCTGTACCGGCTGCGAACCGGTCCGGTGTGGGATGCCCGCGAAATTGAACACTTCGCCCGGAACTGGGACCGTCGACCCGGTCGTCGCTGGCCATTACCCTCGCGACGAGCTGGCGACCAAGCCGAGCACTGATCGCCACAACAGCCTGAGGCATGAATCCCGGTATCCTGGACTCCTGGAAGCTCAACCGAAAAATGGCACGGTCACCATCCCGGCGGCCGTACGCGGGCAGTTCGGGCTCGACCAACCCGGCGCGCAGGTAGAGATCGTCGTACGCGACGGTGAGATCGTTCTCGTTCCCCACGTGGCCGTCCCCGCCGACCAGCGGTGGTTCTGGACTCCCGAGTGGCAAACGATGGAACGCGAAGCCGACTTGGACCTTGCCGCAGGTCGGTCTACGCACTTCGCCACCGGTGAGGGCTTCCTCGAGCACCTGGCCCAGATCGGCGCTGGCGGCCCAGCCGGGTGAAGTACCGGGCCACGGCCGCGTTCGAGCGCGACTTCGCCCGGCTACCCGCCGCGCATCGGCAGTTGTTCGCCACTGCGATCCGCGACCACTTCCTACCGGCCATCGAGGCTGGCTCGTTCACGGGCACCCGCCATGGCCGACGCGGTTGTGGATTCACCGACTGCACGGAACGGACGTCTACACGCTCACGGGGAGTTTCAACTCCCCTGATGGCCGTGCGACCTTCCACCTCAGCGCCGATAACACTGGGGAGCCGGTAGTGGTCTGGCGCCGGATCGGTGCGCATCGCATCTATGATCGACCGTGAATTCCAGCATCCATGGACGGGCGGGCCCACACGATCGAATAGCGTCACAACGCGTGCCGGCGAAAGCCGCGCCGAGGGACGAGATCGCCCGCGCGGTGCCGCATGCCGGTGTAGATCTCCGGTGGCGGCCAAACCCTGAGTGACGGGTGTTCCCAGTGCTCTCTCGTCAGGCAGTGCGTTCGCGCGTCTCACGCCTGCCCCTCGTCAGCGCCCTCGTTGCCAAACCACGAGACGGCGTCGACGAATGCTTGATCATCGTGTTCGTGTGGGCTCGCGGCCGCCAGCGCGGACTGACGGTGAGCCTCAGCGGCGAATCCTGGTGCCCGTACGTCGGGCACCCAGATCTGTACCGGCCGCAGACCCTGGTGGCGCAGTCGCGCGCGATGCGCGGCCACCCGTTGGCGGACACTGGTGGAGTGTCGCGTTCACCCATGCCGCAAGGTTACATGTAACCATGACGGGAACTCACCCGTCTTGCAGTGATGGCGGCCACTCGGTATGACGGTCTTCCGGCTTGCCTCAGCTCTATCATGAAGTTGTGAGCAATCCTGCGGTCGAGCCGTCGTTGCTGCCACCAGCCGATGAGGCAGCGGTGCGAGGGCACGGCGAAGAGCTGCGCGAGCTAGCGGCACACCACGGCATCAGCGAGCTGCGGTTCGCCTCGCCGGGTCGGCTCGTCGGTCACGTCGCCGAAGACCGCGATGCGCTGGATACGGCCGATTTCGAGATCGCCGCCCGAGCGCTGCTCGATGCCGAGGTCGGCCTATTCTCTGACCGGGTGCTGAGCAAGCAGCACGTCAGTCCGGATCTCCTGGCCGCCCAACTGGTGTGAACGGCGAGGAAGTCCGAGCTGACCGGCATGCCCTGCTCGAACTCGATGCCATCCTCGCGCGGATCGAGGCGATGGCCGACGATAGCGACCGGCAGACGTTCGAAACCGATGATCGTCTGCGATGGGTGTTGCATCGGCTATGGATCGCCGCTGGCAACGAAGCCCTCGCTTACGCTCGGCTGTCCGGGCTTGATCCGCGCGTTGACCAGCCGTGGGCTCGGCTCTATCAGCTGCGGAACAACCTCGCGCACCGCCGCCTCCCCGATATCGATGAGGACGAAGTCTGGCGGATGACGGCTCTTCGTCCCGCTTCCCTGCGCGGCCAAGTTCGGTAACTACTCCGGTAGATGTCCGCGATAGCGCGTTGGTTGCCCGCGCCGGCCGATCTCGACGCCGCATCTCACGCCGCGCCCGGGATGGTCTTGATGGGCCACACGCCGCGGTCGATCGAGCGCAACACCACCGCATACCTGGCACGTGAGATCCTCGACTTGGTCACCATTGCCGAGCGCCGGCTCTCGAGCACACGTTTCGACACCAGCGCGGCACCACCGAACAGCGCCGTACCGGCAAGACCGGAATCCAGGAAGGCACCTCATGACTGATACTCGACGGTTGGTGGACAAGCTGTGGTCGTACTGCAACGTGTTGCGCGACGACGGGGTGTCGACGATCGAATACACCGAGCAGCTCACCTACCTGCTGTTCCTCAAGATGGCGCACGAGCGGGAGACTCGGGGCCTGAGCCCCGAGCGGATCGTGCCGTCAGAGTGCTCCTGGCAGCGGCTGCTCGATGCCGACGGCGACGAGCTGGAGACGACGTACCGGCACATCCTCGACGACCTCGCCAAGCAGCCCGGCACTTTGGGAGTGGTGTTCCGCAAGGCGCAGAACCGCATCCAGGACCCGGCCAAACTGCGGCGACTGGTCGTCGACCTGATCGACCGGGAGAACTGGTCGGCGACCGGCGTCGACATCAAGGGCGATGCCTACGAGTCGCTGCTGGCAAAGGGCGCAGAGGACATCAAGTCCGGCGCCGGCCAATACTTCACGCCGCGGTCTCTCATTGACGCGATGGTCGACTGCGTTCGGCCCACCGTGCGCGACACCGTGATGGACCCGGCGGCCGGGACCGGTGGTTTCCTGCTCGGCGCGTACGACTATGCCTCCCGTGACGCGGAAGACCTCACGCCGGACGAGCGTGATCACCTGCGCGACGGCTTCGTGCGAGGCGTCGAGCTCGTCGACGGAGCGGCCCGGCTCGGCGCCATGAACCTGATGCTCCACGGCATCGGCAAGACCAACGGCCCTAGCCTGATCGACGTACGAGACTCACTGCTGGCCCATCATGGCGACCACTACTCTGTTGTGCTGACCAATCCGCCGTTCGGCCGCAAGTCGTCGATCACCATGATCGGCGCCGACGGCCGAGAGGCGCGCGAGGACCGCGAGATCGAGCGGCCCGACTTCGTGGTCACGACGTCGAACAAGCAGCTCAACTTCGTGCAGCACATCTGCACGATCCTGGCGATCAATGGCCGGGCGGCGGTGGTGGTGCCCGACAACGTGTTGTTCGAGGGTGGGGCCGGTGAGACGATCCGGCGCCGGCTGTTGAGCGACTTCGACCTCCACACGCTGCTGCGACTGCCCACCGGCATCTTCTACGCCCAAGGCGTGAAGGCCAACGTGCTGTTCTTCGACAAACGCGCGGCGTCCGAGCAGCCGTGGACGCAGCGGTTGTGGGTCTACGACTTCCGCACCAACCAGCACTTCACGCTCAAGCAAAACCCGTTGCGCCGCTCGCATCTGCAAGAGTTCGTCGACTGCTATCTGCCCGGCAAGGCGCGATCCGACCGCGTCGAGACCGAACGGTTCAGACCGTTCTGGTACGACGAGTTGATGGCCCGCGACAAGGCCAACCTCGACATCACCTGGCTGCGAGACGAGTCCCTGGAGGACCTCGACAACCTGCCGGCGCCGGACGTCATCGCCCGCGAAATCGTCGAGGACCTCACCGCCGCCCTCGCCGAGTTCGAGGCCGTAGCCGCCGCCTTGGAGAACGTAAACCAGGCATGAGCCATCGAGCGGACCGGCCGGCGCGTCGGCATAACATCTCGAGGTGACATCACCTGAGCCAGGGCCGCGCGCGCTAAACAAGTTCGTCGATACCCTGCCCGCTGAGGGTTCCTTCTCGATCTGGGCGGGACCGGTAGTAGGCAAGGCGGTCTTCACGCACGACGCGGAGGCGCCGCACTACGCCGCCAGCACGATGAAGCTGGCGCTGGTGCTGGCCGCGTACCGCCAAGCCGACGCAGGGTCGCTCGACCTGAACGCCCAGGTCGTCGTACACGACGACTTCGCTTCGGCGATCGGCGACGCGCACTTCGCGATGGATCGTGCGGAGGACAGCGACGCCGAGCCATGGCGGCGCATCGGGTCCGCGGTTTCGATCCGCTGGCTGGCCTATCGCTCCATCGTGCGCTCGAGCAACCTGGCCACCAACCTCGTGCTGGACGCGGTCGGGTTGGAGCCGGTTGCCGAGGCGCTGGCGGCGGTCGGGGCAACCGGCAGCGTCGTCGACCGCGGCATCGAGGACGCGCCGGCGCGCGACGCCGGGCGGCAAAACATCGTGACCGCGCGCGACCTTGCTGTCACGTTGCAGGCTTTGGCGTCCGGGCGGGCGGCATCCGCGGACTCGTGCGGGGAGATCCTCGATGTGCTCGCCGCCCAGCAGATCAACGATGCGATTCCTGCCGGGCTGCCCGTCGGCACCCGGGTGGCGCACAAGTCCGGCTGGGTCGAGGGCATCTCGCATGACGCGGGGATCGTCTATCCGCCCGACACGGCGCCGTACATCTTCGTGATGTGTACGTCGTCGGAACTCGACGAGCAGGCCGGCCTCGACCTCATCGCCGCCGCCGCGGCCGCCTCGGGGCAAGACCGTAGAGTGCTGACGTGACCATCACCGAGGTACGCTGCCACCGCCTCACCGCGGCGCTGCACACGCCTTTCGTCACCGCTTTGCGCAGCACCACGACCGTCGAGACCACGGTGGTCGAGCTCGTAGACGACGAGGGGGAACGCGGTTTCGGCGAGGCGCCGCAAGTGTGGCGGGTCACCGGTGAGTCGCTGGAAGGCGCGCAGGCGTGCATCCTCGGGCCGCTTGCCGCTGTGATCAGGGGCCGTTCCACCGACGACCTGACCGACTTGCTGGCCGCAGTTGCCGATGCGGTGGTCGGCAACCACGGCGCCAAGGCGGCGGTGGACGTGGCTTTGCACGACCTGGCGGCCCGGCGACTGGGGGTATCACTGCCCCGCTTCTTCGGCTCGAACCGACATCAGGTCGAGACCGACGTGACCGTCTCGGCCGGGGATGTCGACTCGCTGCGCACCGACGCCGCCAAGCGCGTCTCCGAGGGCTTCGACGTGCTCAAGCTCAAGGTCGGGTCCGACGCCGAGACGGATGTGGCCCGGGTCAAGGCGGTGCGCCACGCGATTGGGCCGGCTACCCGCATTCGGGTCGACGCCAACCAGGGGTGGACCGCCCGCGAGGCGATCGGGGTGATCCGGGCGCTGGAGGACTCCGGCGTCGGCGTCGAGTTCGTCGAGCAGCCGGTCGCGGCCGCGGATTTGGACGGCATGGCCCGGGTCACCGCGTCGGTCGACACCCCGGTGATGGCTGACGAGTCGGTGTTCGGGCTTCGCGATCTCTCGGCGCTGATCGAGCGTGGCGCCGCGGACCTGGTCAACATCAAGCTCGCAAAGTGTGGTGGGCTGGCCACCGCACGCGCGATGCTGCGGCTCGCCTCGGCCCACGGGGTCGGCACGATCGTCGGGTCGATGATGGAGTCACCGATCGGGGTGGGGGCCGCCGCGTCGCTGGTGGCGGCGTACGGGACGCCAAACACCAATGATCTTGTCACCAGTGATCTTGATGCGGCCTGGTGGACCGCCCGCAGCCCGGTGCGCGGAGGCCTGCAGTACGACGCCGCGACGGTTGTCCTGCCCACGTCGCCCGGGCTTGGCATCGGTGGGCTGGTATGACGGCTCATCGGGTCCGCGTCGACGTCGCCACCGGGTGGACCAGCCCGGATGCGCCTCGAGAGATCGACACCGCGGCGGTGGCAGACCGGCCAGACGTCCCCGGCTGGCTGGCAGCGCTGACCACTGACGACCGGCTTGGCCTCCACGGGCGAACCCTGACCCAACTCGTCGAGGGTGAGCCGGTGGAAGTGATCGAGGAGGCAGGCGACTGGGTGCGGGTGGTCGCCCCTTGGCAGCCGGCGCCCGAAGATTCCCGCGGCTACCCGGCCTGGGTGCGACGCGCCCACGTGAGCGAGGCTCCCGACGAGCCGGCGGCCGAAGAGCCTGTTCCCTCGGCTCATATCCACGCCGACCGGCTGGGAGTTCTCGACTATGCCCGGCGCTATGTCGGCCTGCATTACCTGTGGGGCGGCACCTGCGAATGGGGGCTGGACTGTTCGGGCCTGGTCCACTACTCCTACCGGCAGGCCGGGGTGGTCATCCCGCGTGACGCCGACGCACAGTATCGGACGGCGGCACCCGTCTCACTCGGAGACGAGCAGCCTGGCGACCTCTACTTCTTCGTCCGAGAAGACGGTTACGTCTTCCACATCGGCTTCGTGACCGGTCCGCGCCACTTGCTGCACGCGCCCGAGAGCGGCCGCCTCATCGAAGAGGTGCACATGTCGCAACAGCGGTCTGACACCTTGCTCGCCGCCGGTCGCTTCCTGACCGCCGGCTGACCGCGGGTGGCGGTTTCGAGACGCTCGCTGCGCTCGCTCCTCAACCACCGTGAGGATGCTCGCCTCGTCGACAAGGAGGTTGAGGAGGCCGCAATCCCCGGTGGTTGAGAAGGCCGTTCCCGGTGGTGAGGAGGCCGCTGCGCGGCCGTCTCGAAAACACCACTGCCCCCCACGATGCGCCTCAAGACTCCCACGCCGCTCGCGGGAAGAACCTGACGGTTCGGCAGGACAAGGCTGGCGGCTCGGCAGGACAAAGCTGGCGGCTCGGAGGGACAAACCTGGCGACTCGGTGGGGTTAAGTTTCGGAGCGGGATGGCCGGGCGACCATCAGGCTGGCCACGGTGGTGATGAGCAGCGTTCCGATGATGACGGCGAGCGACAGCCAGATCGGAATGTCGGGCGCCCACTCCATCCATTGGCCACCGTTGATGAACGCAAGGGGGGTGTTCTCGTGCATGGCGTGAAGGACGAGCTTGACCCCGATGAAGCCGAGCAGGAACGCCAGGCCGTAGGACAAGTAGACCAGCCGCTGTAGCAGGCCGCCGATCAAGAAGTAGAGCTGCCTAAGGCCCATCAGCGCGAAGATGTTGGCGGTCAACACCAGATATGCCTCGCTGGTGAGGCCGTAGATCGCCGGAATCGAGTCCAGCGCGAACAGCAGGTCAGTGGTGCCCAACGTCACGATCACGACGAACATCGGGGTGATCAGCCGCCTGCCGTTCTGCTTCGCGAACAACTTTGTGCCGTTGTAGTCCGGGGTCGCGGGGAGGCGTTTCTGGACAAGCTTGACCAGACGATTCTCGTCGTACTCGCGCTCGTCCTGACCCTGGCCGTTCGCCAGGTTAACGGCGGTGTAGACGAGAAAGGCACCGAACAGATAGAAGACCCAGCTGAAGTTGTTGATCGCCGCGGCACCGACCGCAATGAAGATGCCCCGCATGATCAACGCGAGCACGATTCCCACCATCAGCGCGCTCTGCTGGAACTGCCGTGGCACCGCGAACCTGCTCAAGATGATGATAAAGACGAACAAGTTGTCGATCGACAACGAATACTCAGTGAGCCAACCAGCGAAAAACTCTGTTCCGCGCTCGGCGCCGGAAAAGTAGAAGACGCCAAGCCCGAACAGGATGGCCGCACCGATGTAGACGGCGAGCGCTGCGCCTACTTCCTTCATCGATGGCTCGTGTGGGCGTCGCCCGATGATGACCACGTCGAACAGCAAGATCCCCGCGGTCACCGCCACGGTCACGCACCACACCCAGATCGGGATGTCCATCGGCTCCTCCGGAGAGTCTCATGGGTACGCCGCTGCGCACCGTGTCGAGGACGTGCTCCGGAGGTCTCTTCCGCTCAGCCGCTACGGCGACTAGAGCCGATGACGCCGGGCCGAAAACCGATGACGCTGGGTTCGAGACCGTGATGACGACGCCATCGCGGGAGGAATACTCCCCTCCATGCCGCACCAGTCTCGCAGACCGTCGTATCCCGAACAAGCGACGCAGCCTGAGTGGTTGAGGAGGTCGCCTTGCGACCGCTCGCTCCTCAACCACCGGGGGTGCTGGTCGCTCGCTCCTCAGCCACCGGGAGTTCCTCAACCACGTGGGGCGTCTAGTCGAGGCAGAACTCGTTGCCCTCCGGATCGAGCATCACGATGAAGCCGGCGCTTGTCGGCCCAGGCTCGAACCGCTGCGACCTGGTGGCGCCGATGGCGGTGAGCCGCTGCGCCTCGGCCTCCAGCGCAGCCATCCGCTCGTCGCCTTGCATACCGGGTGCGGCGCGCACGTCGAGGTGGACCCGGTTCTTGGCGCTCTTTCCCTCGGTCACCTTTTGGAAGAACAGGCGTGGCCCCGCCCTCTCCGGGTGGACTACCGCCGAATAACTGTTGCGCCGCTCCTGGGGCACCCCCCAGGCATCCAGTGCGGCGTCCCAGGTGTCGAAACCCGACGGCGGCGCTTCGAACTGGTACCCGAGCGTGTCGGCCCAAAATCCGGCCAGGACATTGGGATCAGCACAGTCGAACGTGATCTGGACTTCTCGCGCCATCGGCACACTCCCTTCCAAACAGCGTTGAGCCAGACGCCCGCTTCGCTCGCTCCCGGTCCACCGTGAGCCGAACGTTCGCAGTCAGCTGGCACCGGAGTAGTCCGCCGCTCTCTTCTCGATGTCGTCTTGGCTGACGTCGCGCACATGGGTGGCGACCATCCAGCGCACCCCGAAGGGGTCGACGAACACACCTAGCCGAGCGCCGTAGAACTGATCCTCCGGCTCCCGCTGGACAACGGCGCCCGCCTCCTCCGCCGCCCGCACCGTCGCGTCCACGTCCGGGACGTAGATGTGCAGCGCGTAGTTGGCGGTGGTGTTGCCCCGCTCGGGCGCGACCGCGCCGGAGCCGGGATGGGCATCAGACAGCATCAGGTGGGTGCCGCCGATTTCGAACGCGGCATGGCCGATCCTGCCGTCGGGGTCGACGAAGCGGCCCATCGTCTCCGTCGCGCCGAACACGTCGGCGTACCAGTCGAGCGCCTTGGTGGCATCACGCACGCAGATGTACGGCGTCAGCACATGCCCGTCGGGCGGGACAAAGCTCTCATGTTGGTCGGTCATCAGGCTCCTTCCGGTCTGCGCTTCTTGGGCAGTTTGGACACCACGGTGTCATAGGAGGCGTCGACCGCTTCGCGTATCTCGTCGTCGGGAATGCCACCCCCGATGTCGAGGGTATTCCAGCCGGACCTGCCGATGTATGGCATCACGTGGGCGTCGTCTGGAAAGCGCAACAGCCACTCGTCGGCCTCGTCACGGTTGACCCCGCACTTGACGCCGACCGAGGCACCGGCACCGGCACCGGCCGGGCCAAGGAACGCGAAGATCTTGTCGGCCACCTTCACCACCGCATCGTCCTCCCACGGCTCGTCGCGCCAGGCACCCGGCTTGGCCAGGCAATACCTCAACAACTCATCGGGTGTCATGTCACTCCTCTTTGCCGACCTGTCCGACTCTGCGAGGGCCCTGACCCGCGGTGGGCACTGACCCGCACACGTTCGGACAAGTCGGCTCAAGCCCCGCTTCTATGCGCCGGCTTCGACCATTTGCCGCAACTCCTTCTTGAGCTCCCCGATCTCGTCGCGCAGCCGGGCCGCCACCTCGAACTGCAACTCCGCTGCCGCGGCGTGCATCTGGTCGGTGAGCTGCTGGACCAGGTCGGCCAGGTCACGCGACGGCAACCCGGCCAGACCGCGCGCGTACTGGCCGGCCGCCTTGCTCGACAACCCGGGCACCGGTGACTTGCCACGAGACTGTTGTCGACCTCCGCCGCCCAGCAACTCGGCAGTGTCGGCATCTTCTCGGGCCAACATGTCGGTGATGTCGGCGATCTTCTTGCGCAACGGCTGGGGGTCGACTCCGAGAGCCCGGTTGTAGGAGACCTGCTTGGCGCGGCGGCGGTTTGTCTCGTCGATCGCCTTGGCCATCGAGTCCGTGATCCGGTCGGCGTACATGATCACCTGGCCCGACACGTTCCGCGCGGCACGCCCGATGGTCTGGATCAACGATGTGCCCGACCGCAAGAACCCCTCCTTGTCGGCGTCCAGGATCGCCACCAGGGAGACCTCCGGCAGGTCGAGGCCCTCACGCAACAAGTTGATGCCGACCAGCACGTCGTACTGTCCCAGCCGAAGCTCCCGGAGCAACTCGATGCGGCGCAGCGTGTCGACCTCGCTGTGGAGGTAGCGGGTGCGGATGCCGTTCTCGAGAAGGTAGTCGGTGAGATCCTCTGACATCTTCTTGGTAAGCGTCGTCACGAGCACCCGCTCGCTGCGCTCGGCGCGGGAGTTGATCTGCCCGATCAGGTCGTCGATTTGACCCTTGGTCGACTTGACGACAACCTCGGGGTCGACGAGCCCGGTGGGCCGGATGATCTGCTCCACGGTGCTGTCGACCCGGGACAGCTCATAGGAGCCGGGCGTCGCGGACAGGTAGACGGTCTGGCCGATCCGGTCGAGGAACTCCTCCCAGCGCAACGGCCGGTTGTCCATCGCGCTCGGCAGCCGGAACCCGTGCTCGACCAGCGTGCGCTTGCGGGACATGTCACCCTCGTACATGCCGCCGATCTGGGGCACGGTCACATGTGACTCGTCGATGACCAGCATGAAGTCTTCGGCAAAGTAGTCGAGCAGGCAGTTGGGGGCGGTGCCGGGTCCACGCCCGTCGATGTGGCGTGAGTAGTTTTCGATGCCCGAGCACGTGCCGACCTGCCGCATCATCTCGACGTCGTACGTCGTGCGCATCCGCAACCGTTGCGCCTCCAACAACTGGCCGGCCCGCTCGAGCTCGGCGAGCCGGGTCTCCAGCTCGGCTTCGATGCCGGCGATCGCTCGCTCCATCCGCTCCGGTCCGGCGACGTAATGACTGGCGGGAAAGATGTGCAGCATCTTGTCCTCGGTGACCACCTCGCCGGTCACCGGATGCAGCGTCATGAGCCGCTCGATCTCGTCGCCGAAGAACTCGACCCGGATCGCCAGCACTTCGTAAACCGGGAACACCTCGAGCGTGTCGCCGCGAACCCGGAACGTGCCGCGACTGAACGCCAAGTCGTTGCGGGCGTATTGGATGCCGACCAGCTGACGCAACAGCGAGTCGCGGTCGATCTCCATCCCGACCTTCAGCGCGATCATCCGGTCGACGTACTCCTGGGGGGTGCCAAGACCGTAGATGCACGACACCGTGGACACCACGATGACGTCGCGACGCGTCAGCAGCGAGTTGGTCGCCGAGTGCCGAAGCCGCTCGACCTCCTCGTTGATCGAGGAGTCCTTCTCGATGTAGGTGTCGGTCTGCGGGACGTACGCCTCGGGCTGGTAGTAGTCGTAGTAAGAGACGAAGTATTCGACCGCATTGTCGGGGAAGAGCTCGCGCAGCTCGTTGGCGAACTGGGCGGCCAACGTCTTGTTGGGCAACATGACCAGCGTCGGGCGCTGCACCCGCTCGACCAGCCAGGCGATGGTCGCGGTCTTGCCGGTGCCGGTGGCACCCAGCAGCACCATGTCCTCAACCCCCGCCTCGACGCGGCGCTCCAGCTCGTCGATGGCGGCCGGCTGATCACCTGATGGGGAGTAGTCGGAGATCACCCGGAACGGGGCCACGGTGCGCTCAAGATCGGTAACAGGCCTCATGATGACGAGCCTACGGGCTGGCACCGACAATCTTTCGGGTCGGAGCCCGATGGCTCCGGGTCTGCGCGGGGCTCTAGCCGCTCCCGCCCTGCGGGGCCGGCTCATCGCCTCTGCGGGAGGCCCCGGAGGTGTCCGTCCGGCGATCGTGCGCGACTGTGACGGGGGTGCGATTATCGAGCTCGGGAGGCCGTGAATCCGCCGACTTCGCGACTGTCCGAGCCCGGTCGCGACGACGTCGACGTACGTCGAAAACGCTCAGCCCGCCGGTGATCAGCAGCCCGACAAGCAACAGCGCCAACCCCACCACCTGACCGGGGGGACGGTAATGCAGCTGTAGTGTCCCGGTGACCCCACCGGGGACATCGACGGTCACCAGGCCGACGGCGTCCGGTTTGATGGCCACCGACTTGCCATCGATCGAGGCGGAGTAGCCAGGCCACGCGAGCCGGGCAAACGTCAAGGTCCCGGCGCCCCCGGGCGAGGTTGTCACCTGGACCGTCTCGTTCGTCATCGTTGAACGGTCGCCGCTGGCCTGGACACCGCTCGTAACGTGGCTGAGCCGTCCATGTGGCCAGGACACCGCTGACTTGCGACCGATGACGGTCGCCGCCGTGTCAGCATCGATCACCCGCCAACCGGCGGGAATGCGTGGCGTGGGCACCAGGGCGTTCTGTATGACGACCGTCTGGACCTTCATCAGGTCGGCAAGGGGCGGGCCGCCCGACTTCAGTGGTTTCCACAAGTGGGTGTACGTGCAGGCATGGGCGGTTCCGTTGTAGGTAAGGCAGAGCTTCTTGGTGAAGGCGTCGTAGCCCATGCCGGAATACATGTTCACCGCGCTCACGCCGGCCACGGGGTACATGCTTCCCAGCAAGAAGTCAACCCACAACCGCGAAAGGTTCGCCCCGCCGTTCCTGCGCTGCCCGTTGAGGCCGGCGACCTGGACGGTCGTCCCGGTGAACCGGTCGCCGAAACGGTGCTGCAGCCCGCTCACCGACGTGGGGAACCCCCACTGACCTGCGCTGGCGTTCACCGAGTAGACATGCACCTGCAGGGCCAGAACGACAACCGTGCCTAGTTGCAAGGCGAGCGCCATCGCCGTCACCGACGCCGTTGCCTTCCAGGCGCCGACTCTCGTCGCCACCACCACGACCAGCGCGGTAAGCCCCAAGACCACAGCCATCGCGACCACAGTGGACAGCCATCGCTGCGGGTCCTGGGACAGCGTGATCCACGCGAAAAACAGGACTAATGCTGTGGTGGCCGCTGCTCTGCGCACCGGGTGGTCGCGCTGAAGGCCTTGGCTCAGCCAGATCGCGAATGCGATCGCGAGCCCGAGGTAGGCATACTCGATCAGCCGCAACGGCCAGCGGAACAACCACATCCGCGATGGACTGAGCGTCAGCAGCACGTAAAGCGTAAAGAACACCGCGATCCCGGTGAGTGCGCTCAACCGGAGCCTGACACCCCGCAGCCGCCGCCAACGGAGCCACGGCAGTAGCGGCACGACGTACCAGGCGAAATAGGCGGCCGGGGTCATCATCGGGTTGATGAACGTGCGGACGTTCGGCAAGAAGGTGGGTGAGCTGAGATTGAAGAAATCGCCCAGGCTCGGCCGCATGAAACCGTCGTTGCTGAACGCCGAGACGCGGTCACGGTGGGTCAGCGGCAGCCCATCGATCAACGGCAGGAACACCAGCGGGATGACGATGGCGACGCATCCGCCGATCATCAACAGGCGGATCAGCACCTTCCACTTGCGTTGCAAGGCCAGCTCCACCACCAAGGCGACGCCGACAACAGCGACACCCAAGACGCCGTAGGGGTTGCCTTGGGTGATGGCAAGCGCGCCGATCAGGAACGCGATGACCGGGCTGAGGCGACGATTCGCGGCCCGGCGAAGCGACCACCAGACCCAGGGAACGTAGGAGAAGGCGATCAGCCCGGACAGCCACGAGCTGGTGTCCCAATACAACGTGTAACCCGCGAACGGGACCGAGACAGCGACTACGGACGAGGCCCACCGCGCCGCGCCGTACTCCCGGGCCACGAGGTAAGTGCCGAGGGCAAGGAGCACGAGGAACTCCGCCTTGAGGAGCAACGCTGCCACCGCGAGGTCGGGCAACAACGAGACCATCACCCAGTTGAGAGTGTTGATCGGGTTGTAAATGCCGAACAATCCCTCGGCGGCATAGTCGCCTCCGGTCCACGTGGCCGGGTCCATCGCCGGCGGCCAGTGTCCACCGCGGACCATCATGCCGAGGTGATAGTACGTCGGCAGGAACTGGCCGAAGCTGTCTCCGCGCAGGTAGAACAGGTTGCCGCCCACCACCGGCACTAAGGCCGCCAACACTGCGGTCAGGACGCAGACCAGGATCGGCCAGCCAAGCTTCGCCAACAGCCGGTCGGGCTCTTGCGGGCTGTCCGCTAGCTCGGTGTCTCGGTCACGAACGAGCGTCACTGGGCGCCTTCTCTTGGGGAGTTGGCTGGCTCAGTCGGCCGAGCATGACGGTATGCGCCACGACGTAAGTGATCGGGATCGCAATCAGGGCAACCGGTATCGGGGCGATCCGTTCATCGACTCCCAAGGTGCCCACCAGCAGCCGCAGCCCCACCGTGGTGATGACGAAGTTGGCGAGGTTGGAAAGCGGAAACAACGCGAACGTCCGCCACGTCGGTCGGCGGTGGAACGTCACGAAGCAGTTCAAGAAGTACGAACCGATCATCGCGAGGGTGAACGCGCAGACGTGGGCCACGAGGTAGGGCCAGAACATCTGGAAAATCAGGTAGAGGCAGTAGTAGACGCCGGTGTTGACTACGCCCACGCCCGCGAAGCGCAGGACTCTAGGAAGGTTCATCAGGCTCCGACGTTGTCCTGTTCGTCGTGTCGCCGCCCCAGCGCCACAGTGACGGGCACTTCTTGCGGCCCGCTTGCCTCCTTGACCAGGAAGTGCGGCCGTCGCTTCGTCTCGTAGTAGATCCGGCCCAGGTATTCGCCGATCACGCCGAGCAGGATCAGCTGTACTCCGCCGAAGCCCATGACCGCGCAAATGATTGTCACGTAGCCGCTGACATTGTTGCCGTACAAGATCGCGTCGCCGACCACCCACGCGGCGTACAACATCGCGAGGAAGGTCACCAGCATGCCGAGGTGAATCGCCATTCGCAATGGGCGGTTGTTGAACGAGACAACACCGTCGATGCCGTAGTTGATCAGGTCGCGCAGGCGCCATTTGGTCTCGCCCGCCTCACGCGCAACGTTCTCGTAGTCGACGACCGCCGTGTTGAAGCCGATCCAGGAGAAGAGTCCCTTCGAGAAGCGGTTGTATTCCCCGAGCGACAGCAGGCCACGCACGGCCCGCCGGGTGAGCACTCGAAAGTCGCCGACTCCGTCTTCGAGCCGCACCTCGATGAGGCGGTTGATCAGCCGGTAGTAGGCCCGGGAAACCACCGTGCGCAGCCGCGCATCTCCGGTGCGGGTCCTTCTGGCGACCACCTGGTCGAAGCCCTGGTCAAGAAGCGGCAACATGCGCGCCAGCATCGACGGCGGGTGCTGCAGATCGGCATCGAGAATCGCGACAGCATCCCCACGCGACTGGCTGAGCCCGGCCAACATTGCGGACTCCTTGCCGAAGTTGCGACTGAGCGCGAGGTAGCGAAACCGTGGATCCTGCTTGGAGATCGCCTGGAGCATGGACAACGTGTTGTCTTTGCTGCCATCATCAACCAGCAGCACCTCGAAATCGTCGGTGAGAGCGCCGAGCTCCACGGACAGCTCCTCATGCAAGCGAGCCAACACTGCTTCTTCGTTGTAGCAAGGAACGACGACGGACAGTGCCACAGTGTCCACGTCATTGCTCCTCGTACATACCCTGATGGCTGACTTACGAGCACGACTGCATCGAGGCCGGCCGGCGCAGTCCCCCGATTCTTCCTGCCCGCTCGGGCAAAGCTTACAGTGCGATCCGCCTGCCACCTTCCCGACACGGTCGCTCCAGAGGCGGTGAAACGCAGATCACAGCGGGCGTACGACGGACTGGGCGCGGTCATCGCGGTCTCCGTCACAGTGGTAGAGGAGCAGCGTCAGCGGCCGTCTCGAAATCACCAACCCCCGGCGCAGGTGTGCCAGCCCAACGTTGAGGGCGAAACGGCCGCAAAGACGGCCACCTCAATTACCGCCAATGCGGCCCGGCACTCAGCGCGGCAAATGCCGCCGTGGTGCCAGCCGCGGGCCATGCCGTGGACGGCCCCGCAGCCGAGTGGTCACGATGTGCTGGATCCGATAACGGTGTGGCCGGTCAGGCTCGAGCATTGCCCGCAGCTCGGCGTCGTCGACCTCCACGCCGGTCAGGGCCCAACCCACGTGCTTGGCCACATGGTAGTCCGCGAAGCTCACCGCGTCGGCATCACCGTGCGCCCGTTGCCTTACCTCGGCAGCCGTCCAGACCCCGACCCCGGGCAGCGAGCGCAGCCGACGTTCGACGTCCTCGGCTGCGAGATTGACGGTCCGTTCGAGCGACGCGGCGACCCGGGCGGCGGTCACGATCGCGCGGGACCGCGACCCGTCCACCTGGCAGCGAAGCCACTCCCAGGACGGGATTTGCGTGAGGCGCGCTGCTTCGGGCAGGCATCGCATTGACCGTACGGCGCCTGGCCCGGGCGCCGGGTCACCGAACCTTCTCAACATCAGCCGCCAACCGGTCCAGGCCTCGTCGCCGGTGACCTTCTGCTCCAAGATCGCAGCCACCAGCGCCTCCAGGACGAGCCCCGTCTTCGTCACCCGCCAGTGCGGGTTGGCTCGCCACGCCAGCTCGACGCGGGGGTGATGCGGCGCGAAACCGGTTGTGTCGTCGTCGGCTCCGAGCATCGCCGGCGCTTGCGTCAGCATCCAGTCGGCGCCGCTCCCCCAGGCCTCGAGCTGGATGTCGCCGAGCGTCGGCCGCGGGCTGATGCGCAACGTGGCCGAGCCTTGTGGGGTTTGAGCGCTGCGCCAGACCGTGGCGTGCTGCTGGTTCCGGTTGGGTAAGTCGCACTGGAACGTGGGATCGCCACTGCCGCGCCGCAGCGGTCGCAAGACGTCGTACGGATCACACGGCCACGCCGGATGCCACACCCGCAAGGATGGACCCGCGCTCGGCACCGCCTCAGGATAGGCGACGCCGGCGACTGTCGTGCTCGTGACACCGGTCCGAGCCGCCTGACACCATGGTCGCCATGCTCTTGTCCGACGTGGTGGTCGTGTCCCAACAGGTCGCCTCGACTCGATCGCGGCTGGCCAAGCGGGACGCGATCGCCGAGTTGCTGCGGCGAGGGGACCCCGCCGACCTCGAGATCGTCGTGCCTTACCTGTCTGGCGAGCTTCGACAACGCAAGACCGGCCTGGGCTGGGCGGCGTTGCAGTCCCTCCCCGAGCCCGCCGACACGCCGTCGTTGACGCTAGTGGAGGTCGACGCGGCGTTCGCCCGGAGCGCAGCGCTGGCCGGCGTGGGTTCGGCGGCCGGGCGGGCCGCCGCCGTTGCTGCGCTCTTCGGTCGGGCAACCGCGTCGGAGCAACGGTTCCTGCGTGGCCTGATCTCCGGGGACGTGCGGCAAGGTGCGTTGGATGCGGCGATGCTCGATGCGATCGCCGCCGCGTCCGGGGTTTCACTGGGATCAATCCGCCGGGCGGCGATGCTGCGCGGTTCCACCGCGCCAGTCGCGCTTGCGGCGTTGACGGTAGGGGCGGCAGCGGTGGCCGAGTTCGGCCTGGTCGTCGGCCAGCCGGTGCGGCCGATGCTTGCCTCCTCGGCCCCGAGTGTGGGAGCTGCCTTCGACAAGATCGGCGCCGCGGAGGTTTCGCTGGACGTCAAGCTCGACGGCATCCGCATCCAGGTTCACCGGCATGGCGCCGGGGTGCGGGTCTTCACCCGGAGCCTCGAAGAGATTACCGACCGGCTTCCAGAGGTGGTCGCGGTCGCTCGCGCGTTCGCCGCGAGCGAGGTCATCTTGGACGGGGAGGCGCTCAGCCTCGACGAGACGGGCCGACCCCGAGCGTTTCAGGAAACGGCCGCCCGAACCGCGCGCCATCTCGCGGGTGTCACGGATCCGTCTGGCCCGACCGTCACACCCTTCTTTTTCGACTGTCTCCACGTCGATGGCGTCGATCTGCTCGACCTGCCGTTGAGCGAGCGGCTGACCCACCTCGACGTCATTGTGCCGTCGACGTTCCTGGTGCCACGTCTCGTGACGTCCGATTCCGACGCCGGTCAGCGCTTCTTCGACGAGGCGGTGGCATCGGGGCAAGAAGGCGTCGTGGTCAAGTCGCTCACGGCGCCGTACGACGCCGGACGGCGCGGCGCGGCCTGGGTGAAGGTGAAACCACGCCAGACCCTCGACCTCGTCGTGCTCGCGGTCGAATGGGGCAGCGGCCGTCGTCGGGGCACCTTGTCGAACATCCACCTAGGCGCCCGCGACCCCGCGAATGGCGGATTCGTCATGCTGGGCAAGACATTCAAGGGCATGACCGATGAGATTCTTGCGTGGCAGACCGAGCGTTTCCTCGCGCTGGAGACGTCGCGCACGGCGTACGTCGTCGAGGTGCGTCCAGTGCAGGTGGTGGAGATCGCCTTCGACGGGTTGCAGCGCTCGACGCGCTATCCCGCTGGCGTTGCGCTGCGATTCGCCCGCGTCTTGCGATACCGCGATGACAAGACCGCCGACGAAGCCGACACCATCGACACCGTCCGCGAGCTGACGACTTGACGGTTGTTGAGGCCGCACTGGCGGTTGTTGAGCGTCTCATCTTGGCGCACCAACGGCTGAGTAGGTTCCGACGCTGAACCGCGCACAGCCGCACCCAGACCGGCCGCTCGCTCCTCAACCACCGTGGCCGGGTGGGCGCTCGACGATTGCGGTCACGCCTTGACCACCGGCGGCACAGATCGAGATCAGGCCACGGCCCTCTCCCCTTTCGGCGAGCAACGTGGCGAGCGTGGCGAGAATGCGCCCACCGGTCGCCGCGAACGGATGACCCACCGCCAACGAAGACCCGACCATGTTGAGCTTGGCGCGGTCGATCGAGCCGAGCGGCTCAGCCAGGCCAAGCCGTTCACGGCAGAAGATCGGATCCTCCCAAGCCCGCAACGTGGCGAGCACCTGGGAGGCGAACGCCTCGTGAATCTCGTAGCAGTCGAAGTCCTGCAAACTGAGACTCGCGCGCTTGAGCATTCGTGGCAGCGCGTACGCCGGAGCCATCAGCAGGCCCTCTGCCCCGTTCACGTAGTCCACGGCCGCGGTCTCGTAGTCGGTCAGGAAACCCAGGACGGGCATGCCGCGTTCTCGTGCCCAACCCTCGGACGCCAGCAGCACCGCCGCAGCACCATCGCTTAGCGGCGTCGAGTTTCCGGCGGTCATCGTCGCGGTCCCCCCGGCGCCGAAGACCGGCCTCAGGGACGCCAGTCTCTCCAGGGTCGTGTCCGCACGCAGATTCTGGTCCCGCTGCAAGCCGAGGTAGGGCGTGACGAGGTCGGCGAAAAAGCCACGCTCGTACGCCGCGGAGAGGTGCTGATGCGAGGCCAGCGCGAGCTCGTCTTGCGCCAGCCGGCTCACGTCCCACTCCACTGCAGTCAACGCGGCGTGCTCCCCCATCGACAGCCTGGTGCGCGGCTCGGCGTTGCGGGGAGTCTCCGGTGCGAGATCACGTGGGCGGACCTGGCCCAAAGCCTTCAGCCGGCCCTGCAGCGTCTTGGCTCGACCGGCCTCGAGCAAGATCGTGCGCAATCGGTCATTGAGCGCGATCGGCGCATCCGATGCGGTGTCGACGCCACCGGCAATGCCGACCTCGATAAGGCCGGACGCGATCTTGTTGGCTACCGCGATCGCGGCCTGAAGACCGGTCGCGCACGCCTGCTGAACGTCGTACGCCGGTGTCTGCGCCGCCAACTTCGACCCCAGCACAGCCTCGCGGGTGAGGTTGTAGTCACGGCTGTGCTTGAGCACCGCGCCGGCCACCACCTCGCCGACCCGTGCCCCGGCAAGGTCGAAACGCTCGGCCAGCCCGTCGATCACCGCAGTCAGCATGTCCTGGTTGGACGCGCCGGCGTACGCCGAGTTTGATCTGCCGAATGGGATGCGGTTCCCACCGACAATGGCCACCCGCCGGACTCCCGCCGGGCCCGAGATGCTTGTAGACATCGGGTCTCCTGACATGAATGGCTCATCGGACACTGGTTACTGACAAGTTACATTGGCCTCGACCGGGTGCCGGGAGGCGCCGGAGGGATTCCCCATTCGAAGGAGATCACTGTGGCGGACCGCTATCAGGCCCTGACCCGGACGACCCCGGGCCGGCTCGTGGCCAAGAGGTTGGGGCTTCCCAATCCGACCCCGCTTGAGCGCTATGTGCCCGATCAGCCGGCCGTGCAAGGCAGTGTCGTGGTGGGCGGATCCGGGCGACTTCGCGAGCCGGCCGCCGACGCGATCACCGCGGCCGGCGGCCACGTGCTGACCTCACCCGACCCACCCGGCCAAGTCAAGGGCCTCGTCTTCGATGCCACCCAGATGGAATCCAGCGCGGATCTCGCCGCACTGCAAGCATTCTTCACGCCCGTGCTGCGCAGTTTGCGGGCCAGTTCGCGGGTCGTGGTGCTCGGAACGCCTCCGGAGCAGTCCGACACGACGGCCGAGCGCATCGCCCAGCGGGCCTTAGAGGGCTTCACTCGTTCGCTCGGCAAGGAGATGCGTCGCGGCGGCACCGTCAACCTGGTGTACGTCGCTGCCGGGGCTGAGGACCGGCTTAGGTCGACGTTGACGTTCCTGCTGTCGCCCAAGTCTGCGTACGTGTCCGGCCAGGTGATTCGGATCGGCACCGCCCTGTCGGCCGTCGACATCGGCGACCGGGATCCGCTTAGGCCGCTGACTGGAAAAGTCGCGCTCGTCACGGGCGCGGCACGCGGCATCGGCACCGCGATTGCCGAGACGCTGCACCGCGACGGCGCCACCATCGTCGGAGTCGACGTACCGCAGGCAGCGTCACCTCTGCGTGACGTGATGAACGAGCTGGGTGGCGACAGCGTCGTTCTCGACATCACCGCGGTCGACGCGGCGCAGCGGCTTGCCCGTGCCCTCACCCAGCGTCACGGTGGGGTCGACGTCGTGGTGCACAACGCCGGCATCACCCGCGACAAGTCGCTGGCGAACATGGACCCCGAGCGCTGGGCGTCGGTCATCAGCGTCAACCTGGGGGCTCCCGAGCGCATCACCACCGAGCTGCTCGAAGAAGGTGTCGTCCACCCGAACGGGCGGATCATCGGCGTGGCGTCGATCGCCGGCATCGCCGGCAACGCGGGCCAGACGAATTACGCAACATCGAAGGCCGGCGTGGTCGGCCTGGTCGACGCCCTCGCACCGATTGCTGCAACCCAAGATGTCACGGTCAACGCCGTCGCGCCGGGTTTCATCGAAACCCAGATGACCGCGCGAATGCCGGTGCTCTTGCGCGAGGCCGGCCGGCGGATGAACTCGCTGAGCCAAGGCGGCCAGCCGGTCGACGTGGCCGAAACCATCGGCTGGCTCGCCAACCCGGCGTCGTACGGCGTCACCGGCAATTTGGTGCGGGTTTGCGGTCAATCTTTGCTCGGCGCGTGAAGAGCCGATGACAACCCGGGAACTCACTCGCCCGCCGAGGCTGGCCGGGCGGTATGCAAAGGCAGCACTCGGTGCGCTGCCTCTCGTCCGGCGGCTACGCAGCGACCCAGCGAGTGGGGCGGACAACCTGACCCTTTCTCTGGCCGATCTAGAGATCCGGCCCGAGCGGCTGGCGGAATACCGTCGGATCTGCTGCTTCGGGGCGGGTTCAGCGGTGCCGGCGACGTACCCGCATCTGCTCGCATTCCCGCTGCAGTTGGCGCTGATGACCGACCGCACGTTCCCGTTCGCGGCCCTGGGCCTTGTGCACATCGGCAACCGGATCGATCACACTCGGCCGCTCAGTCTGGGGGACAGGCTCGACGTCACGGTCCAGGCGTGTGACCAGCGACCGCACCCGCGAGGCCACCAGGTCACGCTCGTGTCGCGGGCGCGGGTCGACAGCGAGGTCGTCTGGACGGAGGAGATGGTGCTGCTGAGCCGACACCATGCCCCGTCGATCAAGACGCCACCGGCATCGGGCGCCACCACCGACGTGCCGTTGCGGCCACCAAAGACATCCGTCGACTGGCGATTGCCGCCAAACCTCGGCCGCTCGTACGCCGCCGTCTCCGGCGATCGCAACCCCATCCACCTGTACGACGTCACCGCGAAGGCGTTCGGGTTCAGGACGCACATCGCCCACGGCATGTGGACCATGGCGCGCGCGCTGGCCGAGCTGGAGACCCGGCTCCCGGCCTCTTATGCAGTCCACGTGGTGTTCAAGAAGCCGGTGGCACTGCCCGGCGCTGTCGGTTTCGGCTCCGCTGAGCGCGAGGGGATGATCGACTTCGGGGTGACGTCTGGCGGAGGCGACACCACCCACATGCTTGGTCGGGTGGTTCCCGGGAGGACGGGTTGAGAGCACGCGGGTTCTGAACAAGGGGTCGTTACAGTCGTCCCATGCGGATACTCTTCATCGGCGGAACCCGGTTCGTCGGCCGAGCCATGGCGGAGGCGGCGCTGTCGCGCGGACACGACGTCACCCTCCTGCACCGAGGCGTCACCAACGACCCCGTCTTCGACCGGGTCGAACACCTGCGTGCCGATCGCGACCAGGACCTGTCGATCCTCCACGGTCGCGAATTCGAAGCGACCATCGACGTGTGCGCCTACGTTCCCCGTCAGGTGACCAGCCTTGCCAAGGCGTTGAACGGCAGGGGCGGCCACCAGGTCTTCGTGTCGACAATGTCGGTGTACGCCGACGCCGACAAGCCTGGACTCGGCGAGAGCGCTCCCCTCGTCCAGCTTCCCGACGCCGGCACCGAGGAGGTTACCAGCGAGACGTACGGCGGCCTCAAGGCCCTGTGTGAGAAGGCGGCGGGTTCGGCGTACGACGACGACTTGCTCACCATCATCCGACCGACGTACGTCGTCGGCCCCAACGACCACACCGGGCGCTTCACTTGGTGGGTGCGCCGGATCGCACACGGCGGTGAGGTGTTGGCGCCCGGTCCGTACGACGCTCCGATGCAGGTCATCGATGCGCGAGATCAGGCGGAGTGGACGATCTCGCTTGCCGAAAACGCCACCTGTGGAACGTTCAACAGCGTCTCGCCTACGCCTCCTTTCGGATTCGGCCAACTGCTGGACGCGGCGGTCCGCGCGGTCGGACCGCACGACACGACCCTGACCTGGGCCGACGCCGGCTGGCTGACCGAGCACGGTGAGACGTACCAGTCCATGCCGTTGTGGACGGAAGGCAAACCGGAGTGGACGTTGGCCGCCGACTCGACCGCCGCTCTCAGCAGCGGGCTGGCACCGCGACCGTTGAGCGAGACGATCGCCGACATCTGGGAGTGGATCAAGCAGGACCAACCACCGCTCGTCACCGGCTGGGGCATCTCGGCCGAGCGCGAGACCACCCTGCTCGCCGCCTGGAAACGTCAAACCTGATCGAAGACTCCATCGTGCTCACAGGAGAGCACCCGCTAGCAATAGTGACAGCATCAGCGGATGCCCAGCGTACTTATTCGAGATGTGCCAGAGGCTGATCTCGCGGACCTGAAAGCTGCCGCAGCCGACCGCAATGTGTCGCTGCAGACCTACCTGCTGGAGGCCGTGCACGGGCAGGCCATCCAGGCTATAAGGCAAGCCGAGCTCAAGGAGATGGCGGACCGGTTTCAGGGCGTCACAACGCCAGGCAGCCGAGCACCAGGGCGGCGACACCAAGACACGCGACCGCGCCAGCGGCTAACCCGGCCGACAATCTGGACCGAGCGTCGAGCCGCTCAGCGGGCTGTGGGCCGCCAGTACGCCGGTAGCGCACCGCGCTAATCGCGATCATTGCCACACTCAGGGCCGCGCCCAGGCCGCCCAACGCCATCACCGGCCAGTGCTGCTCGAACGCGCCAAGCCTGACCTCGGCGCCACTGACGGCGAGCATCGACAACGACGTGCGAACCCAGGCCATCGAGGTGCGTTCGACGTACGATCCGGGTCGCCACGGCGCTGGTGCGGCCGGGTCGCCGTCCACCGTCACAATCCGAACAGGATCGCGACGAAGCCGACACCAGCGATGACCACGATGCCCGCCACGAGCAAGATCCCTGCAGTTGGAGGCGGCAGCGGCTCGCCGCTCCTGATGGCTTCGTCACTGCGCTTCCAGTGGCCGTAGGACCAAACAGCGGTGACGATTCCGACGACGCAGCTCACCGCGGCCGCGACCACCGGCCAGTGCTGCGCCTGGTTGTATCTCCACAGCGCCAGCAACGCCACGCCGATCGCGACGAACGCCAACGCGGTCCGCAGCCACGCCAGCAGGGTCCGCTCGTTCGCCAGGATGAAGCGCGCGTCGGGCAGCTCGTCAGCCGATTTGCGGGTCGCTGACATCCGAGGCTTTCATGAATGCTTTGCGCTTCGGCTTCACCGGCCGCATCAAGAACTCCGGCCGCCGCCACCCGGCGGCGTTGGGGCCCGGCCGCGTCAGCGCGATCCACTCGTCGAACGCGGCACGGGATTCTCGGGTGTCGACCTCGACGTCGCCGTACTGGTCGCCGGGTGCAGCGGCACTGACCACCACCTTCTGCAGCCAGCAGTGCATGCCAGACCATGGGTCGGGCTGCACCGGAAAAGCGAGGTTTTGGTGTACGCCGGGATCTTCCCAAGTGATCCGCGACGAGTCGGGGTCGTCGCTGGTGAACGGGCGCACTCCGCCGGTGTACCTGAGCCGCCAGACGCCGTCGCGAGGCCGGGTGATGTCCACCTTCCCGGTCACCCAGTGGCTGCCATCGTTGTCGTTAAGACGCCACCGCCCCATGTGGTGACTTAACGCGATCACACCGGGCCGGATCGCCTGAGTGGCCCAAAGCCTGGCCACGAAGTAGCCGATCCGGGTCGTGACCCGCACCAAGTCCCCGGTCTTCAGCCATTTGGCGACGGCATCGTCGGTGTTCATCCACAGCGGATGGGTGTTGCTGATCTCGTTGAGATACTTCGCGTTCCCCGATCGGGTGTGGATCAGGGTGGGAAGCCGAAACGTCGGCACCAGCACCATCTCACCCGCGTCGAGATCGAGCACCGACGCAGCGACGTGCGAGCGGATGTAGCCGGGCACGGCGTGCTCGGGCCACCCGAACGACGCCATCGTGTCGGAGTAGAGCTCCAGCTTGCGTGAGGGAGTGAGCCAGCCGGCCACCTGCGACCCGTCCGCGAGCCGGACACCGACCGAACCGGCCTCACCCACCAGCGGTGGCGTCGACTCGGCATCGGTTGGCGTGCGCAGCACCCCGTGCTCGTCGGCGACGGCACCGTCGACCTCGTCGGACGTCAATTCCCGCTCGTCTTGGCGATAAACGTCCTTGGCGACCTCCACCACGCCGTACTTGCGCATGTAAGCCAGCGGTGACAGGCCCTCGGCGGCCGCCTTCTCCGGCAGACCGGGCACCCGGTTTTCGAACACCCAGCGGTAGTACTCGTCGACGGTGACGCGTTCACCGGGCCGGTACGGCGACTCGAAGTAGCGGCGGATGCCCAACGCTCCGTCTGGGTCGATCCGCCACGACAGCTCGAACCAGAACTCGTTCTCTTCCCAGACCTCGCCGGGGTTGCTGTCGCGGGTGTCGGCGAACTGCCGGCCAAGCTTCTCAAAGGCCACCCGCCGCACCGGCTGGCGGAAGCCCAACCACCGGGCGGCGTGAGTCTCGTAAGACTGGGTGTCGTGACGCTCGGTCGAGTGCCCCATCGGCAGCACGTAGTCGGCGAACGTCGCGGTTTCCGACCAGGTCGGCGTGAGCGCCACGTGGCAGCCGACCCGTTCGTGAGACGTCAGCGCCTCGATCCAGGCGAAGCCGTCGGGGTTGGTCCAGATCGGGTTGTAGACCCGGGAGAAGTAGACGTCAAGTCTGCCGCGACCGTCGCGCAGCAGGTGGGGCAGCAAGAACGACATCTCGTTGGTGCTCAACGGGTATTCCGGCGGCCATAGCAGCTCGTTCCAGCGTTCATGCCCGGTCGGCACGTCAAAACCGTGCGCGATGATTTTGTCCCACCCGTTCGGGCTGGTGCCGCCCACCGTGCCGACACTGCCGGTCAACACGTTGAGGAAGAACAGGCTGCGGGCGACCTGCCAGCCACCGAGGTTGCCCGCCGTCGCGGACCGCCAGACGTGCGCGGCCAGCGCCGTACCCGCGAATGCGACGATCTTCGCCAGCTCGGCGATCTTGGCTGCCGGCACCCGTGCCTCTGCCGCCGCGAACTCGAACGTGTACGCCGAATAGTCGGCCTCGAGCCGGTCGAGGAACGTTTCAAATGGCGGCTTCGCCTCGGGATCTAACGTCGACTCGGCTCCCCTGTCGAATGGCGGCTTCGCGGCGGGATGCAGCCGCTCCATGTACACGTCCCAGTTGACCCAGCGCCGAACGAAGTCGATATCGATTGCCCTTGTCCGCAACAAATGTGACGCGACCGCAAGCAGGATCGCCGCTTCGCTGCCGGGCCATGGGGCGATCCACAAGTCGGCATGCGCGGCGGTGTTCGACATCCGCGGGTCGATGACCACGAGCTTGGTGCCGGCGGCCTTCGCCTCCATGATCCGCTGGGCGTGCGGGTTGAAGTAGTGGCCGGTCTCCAGGTGGGACGAAAGCAGCACGATCGCCTTGCTGTTGGCGTGATCGGGTGAGGGCCGGTCGTAGCCGCCCCACAGCGAGTAGCCGAGACGCGCCCCGGCAGAGCAGATGTTGGTGTGTGAGTTGTGCCCGTCGACTCCCCAGGCCAGCAGGAACCGCTCGGCGAAACCGTCCTCACCCGGGCGCCCGACGTGGTACATGACCTCGTCGTGGCGCTCTTCCACGATCGCTGCACGGATGCGGCCGGCGATGTCGCCGAGGGCGGCGTCCCAGCTCACCCGCTCCCACTGTCCGCTCCCCCGCTCGCCGGCTTGGCGCAGCGGGTAAAGGATCCGGTCGGGGTCGTTGAGCTGGTTGATCGTGGCGGGCCCCTTGGCGCAGTTGCGCCCCCGTGAGCCGGGATGTGCCGGGTTGCCTTCCACCTTGGTGACACTCAAGTCGTCCTTGGCGACATGGGCCAGCAACCCGCAGGCGGACTCGCAGTTGAAGCAGGCGGTGGGGATCAGCATGAACTCGCGCGCCACCTTGCGCGGGTGGGCCTTCGCGTCGTACGCGACGAAGTTGTCCCATTGCTCTGGCGGCGGAAAGTTGCGCAGGTGCTCGTGGGAGCGGGCTCCTGGCAGACTCGGCTCGGCGGTCATGACAGCGGCACCTCTTGTCCGGCTCGCACGAAGATGAACTCAAAGCTGAGCACGGAGATCTGCGCCAACAGTCCGGCAAAGGCGACGAACCGCTGGCCGGCGTCGCCATCCCATCCGATCGCGGCGAACGCCGTGATGACCACTCCCAAGCCCACGGTGAGAGACCAGTAGATCGGTGCGTAGCGGCCCCGGCCGACGATGCGGGCTCCGTGTGCGGCTCCCTTGGTGGCGTGCTGCCCGAACAGCTCGACCAGGCTGATCACTATCTGGACCACGGTGGTCACCACGAGCACCCGAGCGATCAGCGCGGCCTGGTTGGGCGCCTGCCGCGTCCACAAGGTGAGCGCCGCGAGCGCGCCGGCGCCGGCCATCAGAGCCTGCGCGATCAGGTGCGGAAACATCCAACGCGATTGCCACAAGTCCCGGCCCTCGGCCTGGCCGAACAAGAAGGCCGTGTAGCCGGCTGCCATCACCGCGACCGGGATGCTCAGGATCGCGAAGGTGATGTTGAGCGCCCCGGCCTGAAACCCGATGGCATGCGCCACCATCCAGAGCCCGGCGACCACGGCAACCGCCATCAGGCAATAGCCGCCCTTGACCAGCCAGGAATCGAGGTTCGGTTTGGTCAATAGGTAGTAGAAACGCTCGGGCCGTTTGAGATCCCAGACCAGCAAAACGCCCGTGATGCCGGTGCCGACCACGCCGAGGATGGGGCCGAGGACAAGGGGTCCATGCAGGTGGATACCGAGCAGCACGCCGATCGCCGCGACGAGCAACGCGCCAGCGCCGAAGCCCTTCGTCCACAGGTACGTTGCCACCCGCCAGCCCCAGGGACGCGGATGAGCGGTGTTGAGTGTGGTCGCCGTGGTCGGGTCAGCGTCGATGAAGTCGTCGGCGATGAGCAGCCGCAGGTCGTCGGGTTGGGCCCAGATGTAGGTGTCGCGCACGGGCGCGGCCAGCGGGTCGAGTACGGCGGCCGAGGCCCCGATGTAGTGCACGTTCGGCCCGGTGTTCTGCTCGGGAGCGCGCACCTGGGTCTCGTTGCCGACGATCAACTGGCTGATCCCGCTGTCGGCGTCGTCGAGGTCCCCGACCCAGATCGAATGCGTGGGACACACCGTTACGCACGCGGGCTCCAGGCCGTTGTCGACCCGGTGTGCGCAGAAGTTGCATTTGGCGGCGGTGTGCGTGTCCTCGTCGATGTAGATGGCGTCGTACGGACACGCCTGCATGCACGACTTGCAGCCGATGCACACGTCGTTGTCGAAGTCGACGATGCCGTCGTCGCGCTTGAACAACGCGTTGGTGGGACAGATTTCGATGCACGGGGCGTCGGTGCAGTGGTTGCACCTCATCACGCCGAAGTCGCGAGTGGAGTCGGGGAACGTGCCGGAGTCGACGTACTTCACCCAGGTGCGAAACTGCCCGACCGGTGTCTCATGCTCGGTCTTGCACGCCACCGTGCAGGCGTGACAGCCGATGCAGGTGCGATGGTCGATCGCGAAGCCGTACTTCATGTCAAGCTCTCCCGGAGAGTTCCGACGGGCCGGATCAGGCCCTCTTGCGCGACAGAGGCGACCAGCGCGCCGTCGCGGCTGAAAACCCGGCCGGTCGCGAAGCCGCGAGCGCCCGATGCCGACGGCGAGTGCTGGTCGTAGAGCAGCCAGGCGTCGGCGCGAAACGGCCGGTGAAACCACATGGTGTGATCAAGTGAGGCAGGCCGAATGCTGCGCGAGGTGATGAGTACGCCGTGCGGCACCAGGCTCACGCCAAGCAGTGTCAGGTCACTGGCATAGGCGAGAACACAGCTGTTGAGCATGGGATCGGCTGGCATCGGGCCGGCCGTCTTCAACCAGATCTGGGTGCGGGCTGGCTCGATGTCGTTGACCAACGTCCCGCCGGGGCGCGAGTCGGCGGCGTACCTGACGTCAAGCGCGGACCACTCGCGCTCCCAGGACCGATCCCCCTCGCGCCCGGTGACCGCCCGATAGAGGTCGCCCATGGTGGGGCAGTCTTCGGGCTCCGGCACCTTCGGCATCGTGTCTTGGTGGTCGAAGCCGATCTCGTGGACCTGGAACGAGGCGGTCAGGTAGAAGATCGACTCGCCGTGTTGTCGCGCGACCACTCGGCGGGTGGCGAACGAGCGTCCGTCGCGGATCCGCTCGACGTCGTACACGATCGGGACCGCGGTGTCACCGGGCCGCAGGAAGTAGGCGTGCAAGGAGTGCACAGACAGCTCCTCGACAACGCTGCGCCCGGCCGCGCCAAGTGCCTGCGCGGCGACCTGGCCGCCGAAGACGCGCTGCAGTCTCGTGTCGGGTTGGCGACCGCGATAGAGGTCCACCTCAAGCTGTTCGAGCTCCAGCAGCCTCAGCAGTTCTGCGAAGGAGTGCGGCACGGATCGATCATCGCACCACCTGGTCGACGACAGTAAGCGGCGGACTGAGGCCACGCCTTCATCATCGCCACCGGTTACAAACCGATTGTGCCCGGCCCGCACCAAGCGATGCTGTGGCCGATCATCACGAGGCTGTCTGTGTGAGGCGGGCATGATCGCCAAGGTCAACGACGGTCATCAGGCGTCAGCTGGCACTTGTGCCAGCTTTGAAGAAGATGACCCTGCTGAATTGGGGGGCGTCGATCTGGAAGGCGTAGCAGCCAGGGGACGGAACCCGCACCGCCGAGTACACAGCGAGACGCGGATGCCCAGGCTGGGGAGGATACAAGCGAAGGCTGGACTGGTGTGCTCCCGGCACCGACTTCTGGAAGACCACCTGCCCATGGCCGTCGACCTGACGCGCGCGGACCAAAATCGGACCCTTGAATGTGTTGTCGACGTTCCAAACCTCCACGCCGACGAACCCGAGTCCGTGTTGGGCGCTGACTTGGACGTAGTCCTGCGGGTAGGCCGGCCCTGGACCCGGGACCGGCCCGGGGTGCTTTGGGATACCGAACAGGTGATGCGCGCTGCCCGCTGACTGCCGGTCCATCGGGCATTCCGCCCCGGAAGGCAGGCGCGGGATGCGCAGCTGGCGACGCATCAATTTTACCCACAATTGCGGATCCACGGCGGCGTGAGGCACGGTGCTGTCAGCCAGCCAGACCGCCTTGAAGACGATCACCTGGCTGACGTGAGGGCCATCGATCTCCCATGCGTAGCAGCCAAGCGAGCCGGTGTAAGTCGTGGTTGCGTAGTCCAATCCCCGTCGGGTGTCCATCTTAAGATAGGCTCGCCCGCCGGGGCTGTCGAACGTCATAGTGCCCGCGCCGTCGAGTTGCCGGCCGCGCACCAGAAGGGGACCCCGATAGCTTCGGCTGACCCGCCACAGGACTTTTTGGCCATACCATCCCCCTGGCCCGGTCGGGCCGCCGAGCTCGGCGACCGAACGATCCGCCAAGGGAGCTATGGGGTAAGCAAAGATTCCAGGGAAGGCGGGGCCGCGGAGCTGTGGTTCGGGCGGGTGCCGGTATTGGCGCCATTCTGGCGTCACCGGGCACGCCGCTCCACTCTGGATGTGCGGAATCCGCAATGGTCGCGCTGCCAGGCTCGCCCATACACCCGACAGCTGCGGTGTGGTGGCTCAGGTCGCGGCGAGTGCCTCCAAGGCGGGGACCGCGGCCATCAGCGCTTCCCGCTGGTCCTCGGGCAGCGAGTCGACCCTTTCGCACAGCGCCCGCATCCGGACGGCGCGGCCGGTGTCGACAAGCCGTCGGCCTGAGGGCGTGGCCTGGACGAGGAACGCCCGGCCGTCCTTCGGGTCCTGGGTCCGTCTCGTCGCGCCGAGCCCCTCAAGTGAGGTGACGATCCGCGTCATCGACGGCGCGCTCACGCCCTCCGCCTCGGCGAGCTCGCCAAGCCGCATGGTGCCGTGCTGCACGAGCGTCGCGAGCGCGCTCAGGGCACCATGACCCAGGGGAGCATCGACTGCTTCCCTACGCAGCGCGCGGTTGAGTCGGCCCAGCGCGAGGTAGAGACGGGACGCGTCCTCGTTGCCGCGCTGCCTTGCCGGCGCGACGCGCGCCCGGACGCCGGTCGGCGTACTCATGACACCGCCACCTGGCGGCTCTCGGCCTGGTCGGGGTCGGCGCCCGTGTCATCGTCGGAGTGAATGTAACGGGAGCCCCGCAGCAGCGAGGCGAATGCGCCGATCACGGTCATGGCGGCGGCAGCCGTGAACACCACGAGCAGACCATGGTGGAACGGCCCGGAGATCAGCTGCGGGAAGAACTGCTTGCCGGTGAGCGTCGCGGCGTTGCCGGCCGGCAGACTCCCGAGCACGTGCGGCCCCAGCAACGTCTGGATCGGGTTGAAACCCAAGAATGCGGCGAACAACGAGCCGACCGGTGGGAGGCCAGCCACCCGCGACGCCACCTGGCTGGGCACCCCCTGGCCGGTGAGCCCACTCATCAGGGCGCTTGGCAGGGTGGATGCGAGCCCGATGATCATCAACGAGAAGAAGATCCCGATCGACAATGATGTGCCCGCGTTGAAGAACGTGCCTCGCATGCCCGAGGCCACGCCACGCTGGTGGGCCGGGACGCTGTTCATGATCGCCGTCGTGTTCGGCGCCGAGAACAGGCCCGACCCGATTCCGTTGATCGCGATCAGTGCCGCGAACTCCCAGTACGGGAAGTTCACCGGCAAGAACATCAGCCCGAGAAATGTCGCGCTGACGATCAGCAGGCCCCCGGTCGCGAAGGCGCGTGCACCGAAGCGATCCGATAGCCAGCCCGACACGGGACCGGCCAGCAGGAAGCCAATGGTTAAGGGCAATAGGTAGATGCCGGCCCAAAGCGGTGTCGACACATAATCGTAACCGTGCAGCGGGAGCCAGATGCCCTGCAACCAAATGATCAGCATGAACTGCATGCCCCCCCGCCCGATCGACGCCAACAACCCGGCAAGATTGCCGGCGCTGAACGCCTTGATCAAGAACAATCCCATCGAGAACATCGGCTCACGCACCCTGGTCTCGATGATGCCGAACGCAACCAGCAACACCACGCCGCCGATCAGGCCGCCCAGCACCCAGGGGTTGGTCCAGCCCATGGTGTGGCCGCCGTACGGCTGGATGCCGTACGTGATCGCGGCGAGGACCGCGGAGAGGCCGATCGCGAAGGTGAGGTTGCCGGGGATGTCGAGCTTCCCGGCCCGTCGTACGCCGAGCTCATGCAACGAGCGGTAGGACCAGATGGTGCCGATGACCCCGATCGGCACACTCACCCAGAAGACCGCGCGCCAATGCCACTCCGAAAGCAGGCCGCCCATGATCAACCCGAGGAACGAGCCGGCAATCGCGGCGACCTGGTTGATGCCGAGCGCCATCCCGCGCTGGCTCGGCGGAAACGCGTCGGTGAGGATTGCCGTGGAGTTTGCGAACAGCATCGCTCCCCCGACGCCTTGGACCACTCGCCCCAAGATCAGCCACAGCGCCCCATGCGCGCCTTGCAAGGGATCGAGTGCCAGCGCGATTGACGCGGCGGCAAAGACGACGAAGCCGAGGTTGTAGATCTTGACCCGGCCGAACATGTCCCCGAGCCGGCCCAGGCTGACCACGAGCACGGCGCTGACCAACAGGAACCCCATGATCATCCACAACAGGTAACTCACATTGCCTGGTGCGAGCGGGTTGACCTGGATGCCGCGGAAGATTGCCGGTAACGAGATGATCACTATCGACGAGTTGATCGTGGCGATCAGCATGCCCAGCGTGGTGTTGGACAACGCGATCCACTTGTACCGTGGATGGTCGCGGTCGTACCGCAGGGTGCGGGCCCCTTCAGCGGCTACGCCGTCCGTGCGTTGCTTCATCGTCACTCCAAGATCGCGAGGTTGCTCGTCGTTACTTCATGTGAACTAACTACTTGACGCTGTCATTCCCTCCGAGGGCAACTCGCAAACCCCTGGGCCAGGGGCGACGACTTTCATCAGCTACGCCGTGCATACGTGCAGGGAACGCCACATGCTGGTTGGGAGCCGCCCGGCGATGTGGCCGCGTGGATTCAGGTGGCCGTGGTAGCTCAGCAGGCCATGGCTGGTGAGCGCCCGATGGTCGTCGCCACGCACGGCATGATGATGACCACGTGGCTCGTGTCCATCGGAGCCGTCGTCAGCGGGCGGGCCGGCGACTTCTGCACAGATCTCCGCCGCATCCTGTCCCACCGGGTCTGAGAGTTCCTTTCCCGCCAGCGCAGACCCCTTGTACGAGTCGCGACAGCAGACCCGTGAGCTGCCGGCCAGACTGCTATCGCAATCGAGCGCCGTGCCGCTTGCGCACGCAAAATCGCCTCGACCATGGGCGAGCGGCAGGTGTGACCCGTGCAGACGAAGAGCAACTCCACCCCCATCAAGCTAACCGGTCACTCACCGGTGACGAAGCTCGGCTGAGCTGGCCACTCGGCAGATTCGCGCCCGCGACAAAGCGCCCGGCCGGAGCCTGATCGACCGACGTTCCACATCGGCGCTGGACTCAGCCAGGGTTCGGCCCGGTTTCCGGGCACCGTCTGACGATGGCGGGAGCAAGCCGCTACGGTGATCGAATGGAGGGACGGGTAAGACCACGGTGCCGCTGCTAGCTCCAACGCAGGTGCCCTGTTCCTACTGTGAGAACTTCGCCGGAAGGCAGCCATGGCACGGCCCTCCCGCGGTGGTATACGAGGATGAGACAACGAGCGTCTTCTTGGCGCCGGCCTCTCTCGGAGGAATGGAGGGTCACACACTCGTCGTTCCGCGGCGACACGTTGAGACTGTCTTCGATCTATCCCCCGAAGAGGAGTCGACCCTCTTTCACGCGGTCACTCGCGTTGCTAAGGCGGTTCGAGCGGCGTTCGACCCCGATGGCGTACTGCTGGAGCAGCGCAACGGCGTGGCAGCGGACCAGACCGTGCCGCACGTCCATTTCCACGTCATTCCGCGCCGCGCCGGGACTCCTTTCCCGCCGCGGCAGTGGGTCGAGATCACACCAGCGGAGGAGCGAGCAGTGTTGGCGCAGCGGCTGCGCCAACACTGGGATGAACAGTGAGACGGTGGGATGAACAGTGAGCGGGCCGGGTCAGTTGAGGAGACCGCAGCTCCTCAATGCGCGAAGCGATCGACACGAACCCGATTGCCTCACTTCACCTCGAAGCAAGCCATGCTCCGCTCGCCGGGGGCGAGCCGCGTCTCCGTACGTCGACGTACCATCGCGGTTCCCTTCGGGCATCCCGAGCAGTCCATCAATCAGCCGGCCGTGCCGACAACGCCACGTAGCCGCTCGAATCCAAGAACAGTGGCACGAAGTGGGCGGCGCTCTCCCCGAGATCCAGGGAGGCAAGAGATTCGGGATCGACGAAGACAATCTGTCGCCCCTCTCCAACGACGATGTCGGCGTCAGTAAGACTCGTCGAGGCGACCCACACCTGGAAGCGCATTGGCGATGCGTCGTTGGCGTGGGCAAACTCACCGTCGAACCACAAGGTGAGCCCGCACTCCAGGGCGACGCCGGTCTCTTCCTGCAGCTCTCGATACACCGCCGCTTCGCTGTCTTCGCCCGGCTCGACATGGCCACCGACCAGCCCCCATTGGTTGGCCGCGATCGGAGCCTTCTCGTCTCGTTCTTGCAAAAGCACCCAGCCACGCTGATCTACCAGTATCACGGTCACGATGCGTACGGTCGACTCGAGCCGTCGCGCTCCTGTTGTGTGCACGTCCCAAGTGTCTTCCCAACCCGCCGCTGGCCGCCGCGCCAACATCCAACGCTCAGCTCGCCATGACCGGCTCGCCGTGACCGGCCGAGCGCAGGATCCTTTCGCGGCGGCTGGGCACCTCACGCAGGGGGCAACCACACACCGCAGGCGGCCCATTTGCGCCGCTAATCGACCGGCCAAGCTGGCCGCGTTGAGAACCGGGAGCTGAATTACAACCATGTAGCTTGTCAAGTCGACACGCCGTGTTACTGAAGTTTTTTATGTGAATAGTGTTCCCAATGAGGCGAGGCACGGCTACGGTCCTACGAGGTAGTAAAGATGAGCGCTGCCCTCCACCCATCCGGCACTCCCCCGATTTGCCCGCCGAGGGTGAATGGAGTTACCCCATGAAGCTCAGGCATGTCGTCGTGTCTGTCGTCGCGATTCTGCTCGTTGGATTCGCAACATCTGGACAACCGGCCGTCGCCGCGGCGCACTCAGATCGAGTGAAACCACTATTGGCGTGCGATACGTCGGGCGCGCCAAGCGTGACTCGGACCGCGGCCGTCGCGCGCGGGCAGGTGTGGGTGGCGGCCAACGTGCCCTATAACCAAGGTGTTTGCCACGCCGACATCAACGGCACCTACCGCGAAGACTGTTCAGGCTTCGTGTCGATGGCCTGGCATCTCAGCCAGTCCTACACGACGTACCAATTCGACCCCGGCAGCTCGGGCTTTCTTGGCATCACCCAGCCGATTGCGTGGAGCGACCTGTTGCCAGGCGATGCGTTGGTCATCAACTCGAGCTCGCAGGCACACATCGTGTTATTCACCGGTTGGATCGACTCCACCCACTACGGCATTGCTGAGGAGTCCCGCACCGGCGTCGGGACCATCGCCTACCCCGACCCGGCACACGGCCGCGCAGCCGTGTCGATCTACGACCCGTATTGGAGTCAATACCAGCCGATCCGCTACAACGACATCGTCGCCGACAGCAGCCCGACGGGGGCGAGTGGGTGGGCGGCGTTTGATGCCGGCCAGTTCCACCTAGTTGAGCCCGACGCGGCCGGGCACATGCAACACACCTACTACACCTCCGGCTGGGGCACCGGCCCCCTCGGCGGCACCCT
>JBPCQA010000025.1:0-4280 GCA_050998615.1 Nocardioidaceae bacterium | reverse complement strand
GATCTCCTGGCGCGCAGCCATCGACAGCTCCTTGCTCACACCGGATCGAACCACCACGCGCTACGCGGACATTCTCAGGTGAGGCAAGCGCCGAGGTTCCCGGACCTTTTACGTGAGGCTCGTCGCGGGGTTGTCCTTCGCGCACTCACAACCGCTGCTCCACTGGGCGTACGCCGACTGGACCGCAGCGTCAGCCGAGACCCGGGAGAGCCTCCCTTTTGCCGGGCCATGGGCCGCCGGTGTTGCCGCGTGGGTGGCCGCCAGGTTCGCCTCTCGGCGTAGCATCATCTGCCCGTTGTTGGCGCCCCGCCGCGGGCTTCCTCTAGTTAGGGCTCACCTGTCGATCCTGGCCGGTTGGGGCCTGGTGGGCTATTTCGGCGGCCTGGCCCCGGTGCTGACGACAACAGCGCTCGGCGCCACCTGGGGCCACCCCGATTGGCTGGTCCTATTGGCCAGCAGCGCGGCACTGGTCGGGTTCATGGGCCTTGGATACTTGACCGGGTGCCTTTTGCCGTTGGCGGCGGCCGTGCCGACCGCCGCCGCCATCTCCTTCTTTGCCGTCATCAACACTGGAGACATGGGAACCGTAACGGGCCCCTTCTACCCGTTCGGGGTTGAAGCTGGCCTGCGCGAGCCAGGGGTCGTCATGGTTTTTCGTGTGCTGTTCTTCGTCGCCGCTGTGGTGCTCACCGGTGCGGCGTCGGCCTGGTGGATGCGTGAGAGCACCGCCTCGTACACGACACCGGCGCTGCTCGGAGTGGTGTTGGTGGTGCTTCCGCTGCCGTTGATCGGGTTTCTCGCGAATCGGCAGAGCCCTCCGCTTGTCGAGCACGACTACTCCCAGGCGACCTGCGAGAGGGTCGATGGGGTGGACGTGTGCGTGCATCCAGCGCGGGCCGTCATGTTGGGCCCCCTGACGCGTGCCGTTGAGAAGGTGTCGCGAGCGATCGGGCCGGCCAGACCGTACACGCGCGTGCTGGACGCGACGCTGTGGCCACAGCCGCGACCAGATGAGATCGTCCTGCAGTTACAAGCCCAAGATAGGAACGGGTGGACCACGTCGGCGGTCCAAGACATGGTGGACCAGATCGCCAACGTGTCGGTCTGTGCGGCTCAGGCGCAGACCAATCCCAGCCGCTCACCATTGGCTGAGCAAGCAGCAGTCAGCGGAGCTGTGGGGATCTGGCTTGACCATGAGGTGGGAGTAGCCGGGGACAACATCGGCGGCTGGCCGGAGTCCGTGACCTTGGCCGCTCGACTCGAGGCCAAGCCTGCCAACGAAGTGCGCGCGGCCCTGGTAAAGGCACTGCCGTCAATCCGCGCATGTCAGGGCACCATAGCTCAATTGCCGTGAGCGGCAATGTACGGCGATTCTTGGTGGCGCACTCCTTCGCGTGGTGGGCGATCGGGTGGCTTACGACGACGGGTGTGGTGATTCTGGTGGGCGATCGAGTGTTCGCCGTAGACCTCGTCGCCGGGCGCCCCAAGCTCGTGTTGCCTTGCTGGGAACTGTTGCCTCTCCTGTTCGCCGCCGCCACCCCAGCGATTCTGGCTCCGCGGCTGTGGTCTTGGGAGGTCCTGGGCAGAAGAGCCGGGATAAGAGCGTTGAAGGTGATTCTCGCGACTACGGGGATCATCCTTCCGGCGATGATCCCCGGGATAGCGTCCTTGGCGTCGCGTCTTCATGGCGCGCACTGGTCGCCAGCGTCGTGGAACGTGGCATTCGTGGGCTCGATTGCGTTCGCGGCGGCCGCTGGGCTCGGGCGGATCTTCGCCGCGCCGGTGGCATTGAGTTTGTTTGCCGTGGCTGTCACCGCTCAGCAAGCAGGCGTCCCAGGCAGCTCGTACGTGCCTCTCAACCAGGCGATGTCTCGACCACAGTCATTCGACTGGGTGGTGGCGCTAGTTGCAGTATTCGCCGTCGCGGTCTGGAGTCTGACGTTCGGCAGGTCGCGCTTCGCGCAGTCGCTGTCTCACCACGACTCCGATTGACAAGCCGCTTGCCGTTGGCGTTGCGCGTCAGAAGTGCGCTTCACGCGTCGGCTGGGGCCGCGCGCGGGCCGCTCGTGGCCGCAAACCCAGGTCAGCTTGTTCGGGTTCCAGGTGCGCGTGGTCGAGCTCTTGTTGAGCGCCGGGTCGACGAAGGAGGCGACGAGGTCGGCGGCCGTCTCGGCCGTGAGGGACTCGGCTGACGGGACACCTTTCGACGTCGGGGCGTAGGTCCGGATCCAGCCGGTAGGGATCTCGAAGTGTTCGGACGGCTCGATGCCGCTGATGATCACCGAGATCAACGTCGACCGGCTCGGCCAGCGCTCGCTCGGCTTCGGCCAGGTCGGGTGCCTGTTGTGAGGCCAGGTCCATGTCCTTGGTGGTGCGTGACCGCGGCACGCGGGCGAGCATGCTCATCCCGCCCTTGAGGAGCCATTCGGACTGCTCGCCCGCAGCGAAGACACGCGAAAGGAATCGATCGAAGCGAGCCTGACGGATCTGTGCGTCGACGGTTGCCGCACTGACACCTGGGCCGGCCTCGCGCTGCCTTCTTCGCGGCCTCCTTGATCGCCAGTTCAAGGGACCGCCAGTCGGCGTAGCCGTTCGCCTCAGTCACGGGTCCATCCCTCCGGAGTGACACCAGCCAGCTCGAACAGATCGCTGGCCAGTGACCTGCCATCGCCCGAGGCAGAGTTCCTGAGGTGCGAGGCAATCGGGTTGAGGTAGGCCACGAGGCGGACGGGTGCCACCAGCTTTCCGGCTCGTACCGCATCGCGTACGACGCCGGCGACCTGATCCGGACGCCTGTCCGCGCAGGATGTACCGGAGTTGCACGAAGAGCGGGACGTCCCCGGTAGGACGTGGGCGAGTGCGGTGTTCAGGACTCGGACGGGTTCCGGGCTATCGAGACCCGCATAGAGGTCGGCCTGGTGTTCCTCGATGGGTTGGCCGGCCTTGGTGGCGCCCATCGCTTCGGCTGCGCTGGCGATGACCGTGTCGAGGTCAAACTGTGGGGGCTGGTGCTGATTCCTTGTGGAAGGAGTGCCAGTCCGGGGTCGGTGGGTTGGGGTGCGGTCTGTTGGCGAGTTATTCGATAACGCTTGCGAGGCCGAGGGTTCGCTCGTGGACTCTGAGGTCGGACTCGATGGCGTGATCAATCTGCTGTGGCTCGCGATCCGCGATATCGAGGAAAGCGAGCCCGCGCCCGAGCCAAAGAACAAGCAGCACCAACCAACGCAACGCCGCCGGTTACCTCATGGAAGGCGCCACCGTCCAAGGCGTGAAAAAGGCCTGCCTACAGGTCGTAGTAGAGCTCGAACACCGGAGGGGGTGTTGGACACCTCCGGTTATCTCGGAAAAATACGATCTGACCTGCGGAAACGCAGAATCTGGCTGTCGGACGATCTTGGCTGATTTGGGCCTCGAACGGTTCTCCTGCGGAATCCCTGCGGAATCTCACGAGGTCGCCTGTGCTGTCACCCGTGTCCCGAGGAGGTTGCGTCATGCACCACCGTGGTCCTCCGACTGACGGCGCTGGACGCCCAGCTTGAGTTCGTCGGCCGCTGGGAACTCCCGCACTCGCAGCTGGATTGTTCGCTTGAGGATGGACTCCTCGTTGCTCGATGACGACAGCGTGCCGACGGGGTCGTGAACCGCCCGGACGTACGGCATTGCGCTCTGGAGGTCCGAACGCAAGTTGCCGACCAGGTAGAGGTAAAACCTGTCCCGTAGTGGCCCGTTGGCAGTCATCCACTCGTTCCAGGTCATCGCCTGGACATGCGCGTCCACGCCGGACGACTTGAGCTCGATCAGCCGGTCTACATCGCCATTCCGGATGGTTAACACGTCGAACCCGGGGTGGATGGGGCTGATACCGCTCTCGGCAAGGTTCTCGAACGCCGCCTTCACGACCGGGGACTGTTCGCACGCCGCCTGAATCTTGGCGGGCGTGCTCACGTCCACGACGAGCGCATCCGCATCCCCTGGCTCGGCGTCGCTCGGCAGGACGGCGACCGTCAGACCCTCCATGCGGCGTTGCTCGAATCCGAAGGTGATGCGCATGCCAAGCCGGTCGAGTTCGGTGAGGTCGGTGCCGGCGGCTGCCCGCGGCGAGCCCTTTCCGCCGCCTCCGCCGTCTCCGCCGCCGCCCGGGCCGTTTCCCTCGTCGGATGTGGCGTCAAACGCTTCGCCGGCGATCCGGATGAGATCGCCGTTCATCGTCAGATCCTCGAACCTGAAGAGTGGAATTCGAGGCGCTGCCGGGCTCGGTGCACCGGCGGACGGGTGAGCCG
>JBPCQA010000053.1:0-31692 GCA_050998615.1 Nocardioidaceae bacterium | reverse complement strand
GTTCACCGATCCCTTCTGACCAGTAGACGCTTCGTGGTGCGCGCGGGCAACGAGTCTCGGTCAGCCTTGGAGCGTGTTGCTAGAGGGTCTTCGAAGTCGTCGGGCGCAGCCTTGTGCTTGTGTCGCGCGACGTGATCTCGGATGAGACGTGGGCCGTGCTCGGGCCGTTGTTCCCGGGCGTGAAGGCCACGGGCCAAGGGCCTGACATGATCGGCGTCTCCCGGCTGTGCGGGGCGGATGAGTAACTGCTGACTGTCAGGCATCGCCGCAGTCTTCCGGGCGCTCACGCGTGCAGCAAGGCTTTAGCAACACGCCCTAGTGAGACGCTCTCAGTGTCGGGGTCCAGTGCCAACATCGCCTCGGCGCGGTCGAGTACATCGAGTGCTGCCTGGAGAGGGGTTACGGCCACAGATGACGATTATGCCGGATGCAGCGCGAGATGGTGCCGAACTGGCGTTGAACGAGTCCGACGACTCGGCACGCACAGGCGTCCTTGGGGCGCAGACCATCACCGATACCCCTTTCCCAGGGTGACGGACTTTCAGTCCACGCGGGACCTCCCCGTCTGGCTGGCCGCCCTCGAGGCGCAACAGCTCGAACAGTTTGCGCCCCGATGCCGGTGCCCGCCAAACGGCTACCTAAAGTCTTACCACGCGGCCTGATGTGAACACCTTTGAGGAGCGAGGGTCTCGAAACCGCCTCCTCATCCACCGTAAGTGCACGGAGGCGCCCTCACCATCTGGCATCGGGGTCAAGCCCAACCGTGGCCGCCAAATTTCTCCTTGGCAGATTTCGCGAAGACGCTGCCGAACTCAGCCGAAGGGGCTAGCCTTCATCTGGCCCCTCATCTCGGTCACTCATTCTCTCGGTGTCTTCGGAGGACTCATGCGCTTTCGTCTCGCCGCTGCCATCGCTGCCTCAGCCCTGGCTCTACCGTTCGCAGCCGTCTCGGCGGGTGCATCAGGAGCTACACCCCTAACCTCGTCAGTCCGCTTCGCCATCATCCAGTACGACTCGCCGGGAACGGACAACGGCAGCAACTACAGCATCAACAAGGAGTGGGTCCAGGTCCACAACTACGGTGCCAGCTCGCGGGTGCTGACCAACTGGACGATCCGCGACAACCAGAACCACGTCTACAAGTTTCCGACGTTACCCTGCGAGCGCACACTACTGTCACCGTGCACACCGGCATTGGTACCAACACCGGCGCCAACCTGTACTGGCAACTGAAGTACTACGTCTGGAACAACACAGGCGACGTGGCTCACATGAAAGGGCCGACCGGGACGCTGATCGACACTTGTGGGTGGAACGGCGGACCGCCGGGGCGGATCACTTGCTGAGCCAAGCCATGGAAGCGCAGTGAGATGGGATTCCTATCGAGGCTGCTCGTTCCTAGAGGCGTGCGCCGAGCGATGCACCCGGCAAGGACGGTGAAGCGTGCCATCACACCGAAGGTGATCAAGCGGGCACGGCGAGCAGTGAGTCCGATCGATAACGCCAAATACTCGATCGAGAAGTCAGTGGCTACGAGGCTGCGATCGGGACGGAAGCGGCGAGCAACGGTGTGGCGCCACGGGAACTGTCCAGTCAAGCATCGAACGCCTGAGACTGCTGAGCGGTGCCGCAACATCTGATAGCTCAGCTCCATTGCATGCAAGCGATAACGGCTCCACCCAAGGCTCAGCCGACTCGATCGCTCCGAATCAACTCCTCGGCAGTCGGCCGAGCATCTACTGGTCTAGGGGACGGGAGCGGCAGAGCCGTGACGGACGCCTTCCCATCGGGCACGCGCGGCCTCTTCGGGGTGTCAACCTGCTAAGCGGTGTGCGGTCAGGCTCATTCGCCGTGCCGTTAGTGAGCGTTGTGGGCCAAGTTATCGGGCGAGTTTCTCGGTCGTGAAAGGCGGCATCCATGACCAACACCACCCAACCCAGACCGGCTCGCCCGGTCACCCTCATCCCGGTCGGCAAGGACCGGGTCGTCACCATCCACCTGCTCACCGACGCTGGGTCGGAACTGACCATGTGCGGGATCGCTGACCTCAGCGGCTCGCTGCCTCATCATCGTGCAGCAGCCCTATGTACCGCTTTCCCATCGCCACCACGAAATCCTGCACCTTCGGCAGACCCCGACCCCGCAAGTCGAGCAGCGACACCTGCGCCTGCGGCCGATCCACCGGCATCGTCAGCGGCCACGGCGTACCCCAGGCCGCCTGCGCGAACCGCTCATTCGACTCCGCCAGTTGCGCCACAGCCTCCGCCGCTGACTCCGGGGTCCACCCCCAGAACGGCTCCTCACACCAGCCGGCGGCCTTCGCAGCACGGGCGGCGACCCGGTGCAGCTGCCGTACCGCCATGTCGTCGTGCGACACAGCCGGATTCAGTCCCTCGAGGTAGTGCCGGAGCAGCCGGAACGCCGCCACCGCGCCCGGGCCGAGCGTGATGTTCGACGGCTCACCCGACGTCACCAGGCGCTCTGTCGGCACGTCGATGCGGGCCGCGTCCAACAACGCCACCAGCGGGTCAACATCCACCAGCGCCGGGAAGGGAATCGCCACAAAGTCGACGTCGGGCGACTCATACCAGCGGGCCGTCTGCCGCTCGAGGTCCGCATCCCCCCGCTCGAGGGCACCAGACGCATGCTCAGCGAAGTCCTGGACGCGGGCCAGCAGCTTCACCTCTTGTCCGTAGGCGCTGTTCATCGACGAAAGCTGGTCCCGCACGACGTACAACACGGTCACGGGACATCCGATGCTCAGCAGTCGCTGCTGCAGCGCCTCACCGATCCCGCGAGGGAAGAGGGTTCCGGGGCTCAGCAGCTCGGAACTGACCAGGACCGTGTCAGCGTCGATGCTGGCAAGCTCAGCGGCCAATGCGCCCCATCCGCCAATCTCCTGACGGAACCGCGGGCTGCCCATCAGCTCCCACGCCAGATGGTGATGGCAGACGGACTCCGGACTCAGCTCCAAGCGACCGGTCTGTGGCAGGTACACGCCGTACGCGGCCAGCAAGGCGGCGTTGCTGTAGAGCGCCTGCTGGATGTACGTCGTCGCAGTCTTTGGTGGGCCGACGTGGACAACGAGACGCTTCACCCGACCATGGACCTGCACGCTGCATCCACAGCTCGGCCGCCGGCGTTTCCAAGCGGCCGCACCGAGCGGCCGCACCGATCGCGACGATCGCGACGATCCCCACAAACACTGCGGCCCTGAGACCATACTCGGTCCCGGGCGGCCTTGCCGGACCAAAATTGAGAAATCATGAACGGCACCCTAGACCAGGTTTGCTGTCATACCGGAGCATGCGACTGGCGACAGCGATCCTGAGGGCTCCGCTACGCCTCTATAGCGGCTCCCGTGGCCATCATGGAGGCCATGACGGCCGAGATATGACCGAGCAGAGTTGCACACTGCGGACGAGCGCGAGGGCGACGTTGAACGCCCCGGACAAGCACTTTGGCTAGGTCGGTGTTTCGGTCGGCCTGCGGCGGCTGTCGGTCGGCCGTGACGGCCTTCACGACGTCGATGGCGTAGCGGGTCGCCGGGGCGGCGGGGATGATGCGCTGCTGCTGGTCATCGGGCACCTCGTCGAGTATGTGCTCGAAGCCGCTTCGACAGGCCGAGCGGGTGGCGTTGACGCCGAGCCAGGTCAGGGTGCGACGGCGGGACTGCCCCAGGCTCCGGCATGGTCGGCCGACGGTACCGCAGCTCGATTCCAAGGCCTAGCGCCCGCCGCGGTCTCCCGGGCCGCGTCGAGCGCGGCGTGCCGGGACTGCTCCCGCTTGGCGGCGGCGTCGCGGACCAGCTGCCCGGCCCGTCCCAACGCCTCCTCCGGGCGGAGCTGTGGAGTCTCGGCGCTGACGGCCTCCGCGTACGCACCAAGCGCACTCGACGGGATAGGTGGCATCGGCATCCCGGCGTTGGAGGCGGCGACCTTGGCGGCCTGCTTGTCGTGGTAGTCCTTGACCGGCTGCCACGCGGCGTCGACAAGCCGGCTGTCGGCCGGATGCTTGCTCGCCGGTACGGCCCGCGCCAGCTGGGCCAGCGCGGCGGCGTCGCTGTGGCTCACGTCGGCCGGGTTCACGTCGCGCGGGAACTGCCGTTCAAGCCAGGCCAGCTCGGTCGCCGACAGCGGGCCTTCCTTGCGGTGACCGGCCGGCCCGTTCGCGGGATGGTCGTACATCGTCGGCGGCTGGGTGTTCCTCGCGGTGTCGACGAACTCGCCGAGGAACCTCCGCTGTGCCGAGCCGGAATCGGCACCGCGGGCCAACGCCGTCGCCTTCCCAGCCAACGCTTGCGAAGGTCGCTGGGCGAGTAGTGCCGTGAGTGAGCGGGTGCTGTGAATCATCGGTTGTCCCTTCGCTCGATGTAGTGGTGCAGGTCGGAGACGCGGATACGTGGCATAGCGCCGACCCGGACCACGGGCAGGTCACCCGCGGCGACCCGCCGTTTGATGGTGCGCTCCGAGCAGCCGAGCAGGCGCGCCGCGTCCCGGTAGGCGACCAGCTCCGGCTCCATGTCTCGATGCTGGACGACGGACCACAACTCGGCGAGCGGCGTCCCCCGCTGACCCCGGCTGGCCCGCGCTGCCAGCATCCGCTCAACGCCGGCCAGCCCGGCCGGGACGCCGATGCCGTCGCGGCGGGCCCGCTCCCGGTACAGCCTGCACGCGACCGCGAGATGGCCGGCCATCTCGGCGTCAACATCCAGCATCACCAGCCCGGAGCAGGTCACGGCCGCGCGTCCAGCTCGGCCTCGGTCATGTGCTCTCCCCGCCACCCCGGCCACCCCCCTCTACCCCGGTGTCCGCTCCGCCACTAAGCGTGCCGCCTCTCGCTTCGTGTACGGGTTGCCGAGCCTGGCGCGGGCCGTCGTCATCGCGTCTCGTCCGGTTCGTCCAGCTCGCCGCGAATCCGGTCAGCGACGCCGGACCAGTAGGCGACGGCAGCCTCAGCGGCCGGGCGCTTGGCCTGGCCGCTGAAACCGAACGCGGAAGCCACCACGGCGCCCGCGGCGTCACGTTCACGCTCGGCCCGGTCGAGCTGGTCCTCGAGCCGGCGGCGGCGCCGCTCTCGGCTGCTCAAGGTCATCGGTCAACCTCCCAAAAAAAAGTTGTTCGGCAAAAGTCCCAGACCCGCGCACGAGGTGAGACGCAGCACGCTTCGTGGCGGGCGGGGTACCCGGGGGAGGGCTCCCCCACCCAGGTGCGTGGCGGGGCCGAGGGCGGTCGCGGTCGGTAACCGCAGGCTCGCGCGTGTGGTCAGCGAGGCGCATTACCGTTCCTTCGGGCCGTGTTCGTTGGCGAGGATGCGTGGTGACGCGAGTCTGTTGCGCTCGAAGCCGTTGCCGATGGTCGTGGTTGCCTTCGCCGGTTGCGGTTGGCGCGGCGTTTGTGGGTGGGCCAGCCGAAGTCGGCTCGGTCGCGGCTCACGGTCGGTCCTCGCTCGGGTCGTGGGAACAATCGGGGCAGCAGCGTCGCCCGCTAAGCCCGGACTTCACGGCGCAGCCGAACTCGTCGGCGCCACACTCGGAGCACCGCTGCGGTGGCTTGTCGTCAGTGCTGGTGGCGATCATGCGTTTCGCCCCTCCGGTGACGCCGGTCGAGCAACAGGCCGGCGGCGAGCATGCCGACGACCACCCCGAGCACGGCCCACTGCACGGCGTACAGCACGATGGCGGTCACGATGTCTGCTCTTTGCGGGCACGGATTGCGTCGATGGCGTGCTCGACACACGCCTTGTGTGCTGGCCGGCCGGTGTTGTCCAGTAGAGGTGTCCACACCCCGCAGTAAATGCACAGCGCTGCCTTGCCGGTCCGCCAGTGTTTGGGGTCGGACCAATCCAGGTTGGTGGGTTCGAAGCTCACAACATGGCTCCCGTCTTGTGCAGGTTCGGACATTCGCAATCCAACGGCGCCGGAGCGTTGAGGTTGCGGGTGCAGCTCGGGCACTGCGGCGTTGATTGCTGGTTTGCCGTTACCTGGGTTACCGGGGTATCCGTGCTGGTCCGCGATGGTCCGCGTACCGCGCCATTGTGGTTTGGGGTCAGTGAAAGCCCGAGATAATGCCGCTCGCGGGAGTCGCCTTCGCGGGGTCGGTGTTGGTGAAGTTGCGGGATGACGGCGCGCAGGTCACGGCCGAAGGTCTGCACCGACCCGGGCTTGTGGCCGTTGTCTTCGGCCCATTGCTTCCACGCCGCGTACAGCTCGCTGACCGCTACCTCGTGGCCGAGCCCGGTCGTGCAGTAGTCGCGGACGAATGCGGAGACGGGTGACACGAGGTCTTGCAGTGCCACGATGGCGTCGGCCGACGATGCCGGCTCGGTCAGTGCCGAGTTGGTGATGAGCCGGTCGAGCCCGTCGAGTGACCACCGCAGGATGCCGGGCAACTCGTCGAGCAGACGCTCGGTGAGCCGGCTGTCTTCGCGGCCGAGGAACGACTTGTGCAGCATCAGCACGACGAAGCGGTGGCTTATCGCGCCGGATGCGTCACCGAACCTTGGCAGCTCGTTGGACAGCACGACAAAGCGCGTGGGTAGCTTCCCGGTCCACGGTTCGCGGTACTTGCGGTCGACGGTCAGGGTGTCCTCGCCGGACACGGACAACAGCCGCTCGACGACTTGGTAGACGTTGGCGCCACCAAGGCGCGCGTCGGAGACAACGGCGAGAGGCTTGCCGAGCAGCGGTGACAGGCCGAAGTTGGTGCCCAGCGACGCCAGCGTGGGACCGGCGACGTTGCCCTTGCCGACCAGCGCGCCGAGGATGCGGGCAATGACTCCCTTGCCGGCCCGGGTCGGGCCGACGAGCAGCAGAATCTTGTGCAGGTCGGTGCGCCCAGACAACACGTAGCCGAAGAACTCTTGCAACGCGGCCACCGATGGCGGGTCGTCGGGCCACAGCTCGTCGAGGAAGTGCAGCCACCGGGCAGGCTCGGGTGCGTCGGCGTCGTAGTCGAACGGCACCGCTACCCGGTTGAAGTATCGCGGTGTCAGGTCGGCCATCTCGCGGGTGCCGACGTGCAGCAGCCCGTTGCTACAGGCCACCATCTCATGCGCAACCCACAATGGCTTTGGCCGCGGACCGTCGCGGACCACCCACGACGGCGCATCCACCGACTCCGGCAGGTGGACGATGCCAGCGAGCGCGTCGACCACGTCCGCGACCTTGTGCCGGTTCGGTTCCCACCGCTTCACCTTCGGCGTCTTGGCGGAGTCGTCGACGTAGATGGCGTGCTCTAGCTGCCCGTAGACGGCCGCCCGTAGCTCGGTCTGCTCGACCTCGACCCAGCGGCTCGACTGCCAGCGCATCCAGCCACCACGCCACCACAGCAGCGTTTCGGTGCCGTGCTGGCGGTAGTCCTGAAGCAGCACTCGGGCGACGGCCATCGGGTCAGACGGTGCCGGGAGCTTCGCCGGGTCGTCGTCGGCCTTGGTCCACGGGTCGAAGCTGAAGCCCTCGTCGCCGGGAATCCACGGGTCATCACTCATGACGACCACCCGCCCCGACAAAGTCACCCGGACGGGGCGATTCGCCTTCGAGTTGGGCGGCTCGCCGCTCGGCGAAGCTCGGCCGGGTCGGTGCCTTGAAGTCGCGGCGATGCGCCCGGTAGCGCGCCACGTACGCGTCGTCATCCAGGCGCTTGGACTCGGCTCGCATCGCGTCGAGCTCGTAGGCCAGGTGCGCGGGCAGCTCGTCGCGGTCGGTCGCCCATGCTTCGGCGGCGACCACCACGCTCGCGATTCGCTCGGCGCTGCCTTCGGGCAGGTCCACCCACTCGCGACTGCCGAACGGTGGAACCGGCGCCATTGCCTTGCGGATAAGCCGGTAGGACCACGAGCGTCGAGCGCGTCGAGCGCCTCTCACGTCAGGCGGCATCGGGACCCCCCACTCCAACGCTGTCGAGCTGAAGCATCCGGCGAAGGGCGGCGGTAGGCACCAGCAATCGGCGGCCGATGCGGAGTGCTGGAATCTCGCCGCGCTCGACGGCCGCGTAGGCGCTTGCCTTGCTCAGGCCGAGGATTCCCGCCACCTCCGGCCAGACGGTCAGCGTCGGTCGTTCGTTCGCATCGGGTAGTCCGACAAACTCGGTTGTGGTCATAGGTAGTATCTTGCTATGCCACCGTGTAGATTCACTTAGCCGGTTGCCTACAGGCTTATTGCCAAGAGAGCGGGGTTTCGCAGTGAGGTTCCAGATAGAGCAGCCCTTCCCAGTCGGGGAGTCGCTCGTACGAGTCGGGCAGGTCATGCTGCCGAAGACGTTCGCGGCCCATCTGAGCGAAGACGAGGCCGGAGGGCCAGATGTCGACTTCGTGTTCGAGGTCCGTAGCGGCTCGGTGGAGTGCCGCGATGTTCACGTCAGGGCCACTGAGGCCGGGCACGAGGTACGAGTTACCGGCCTCGCCGGTCTACGCGTGCAGGATGTGCTCGAAGAGACGGTGAAGGCTCTCCTGTTCGTGGAGCCGAAGCCGGACGGCAGTGGCAACTACCTGTTTCCCCTTACCGCATGGAACGGGTTCCAAGACCCGGTGAAGCACGTCAGGACCGCACGCAAGGTCAAGGTCACGGACGCGCTCTTGCGCGAGGTTGCCGACGTTTACCGGGCGAACGTCAATCGGCAGCCCACGGCGGCGGTCGCCGAGCACTTCGACAAGGCGCACCGAACGGCCGGGCTGTACGTCAAACGGGCTCGCGACAGAGGCTTCCTAGGCGCAGCAATCAAGGGGAAGGCGGGAGAGCGATGAGAGAACCGGTCCGCAAGGTGACGCTGAAGGACGGCAGCATCCGCTACCGCGTCGTCGTTGATGTCGGCATGCGGCCGGACGGTCGGCGGGACCAGCGCACGAGCACTCACCCCACGGCCAAACAGGCGCGAGCTGCGGTGGCCAGGATTCGCTCGCAAGTTGACACGGGCAACTACGTGCGGCCGGCCAAGGAGACAGTCGACTCGCATCTTGACTCGTGGCTTCAGAGCAAGCGGTTGTCCGAGAACCGGCCGGCGACCATTCGGTGTTACACCGACGCGCTCAAGGCGGTGCGGTCAATGCTCGGGAGCAAGCCACTACAGGCGCTCACGGCTGAGGACGTGGAAACGGTGAAAGCCGCGATGTTGGACGGGACCGCGCGTCGGGTCGGCGTGAAGGGCAAGCCGCTGTCTGCGCGGGCGGTGAATCTCACGCTGGGTACGTTGCGGCAGGCGCTGGACCAGGCGGTGAAGCGCGGCAAGGTAACGAGGAACGTAGCGGCACTGGTCGACCATGCGGCCGGTGAGGCGCGGCCAGGCGCAGCGTGGACTCCTGCTCAAGCGGCAGCCTTCAAGGAGGCGGCGAGTGCGGACCGTCTGCACGCGGCATGGCTGCTCACCTGTTGCGGCCTCCGACGGGGAGAGGTCCTCGGGCTCGAATGGCAGCGTGATCTCGACCTAGACGACGGCACCGTGACGATCGCGATCAGCAGGACCGTGGTAGCCGGCCAGATCGTGGAGGGACCACCCAAGACGCGGCGAGGAGCCCGAACGCTTCCTCTCGATGCGACGTTGGTGGCCGCACTGCGCAAACTCCGGACACGGCAGAGTGAAGAGCGGCTCGCGGCGGGTCCGGCAGCATACGACGGCACGGCCGGCAAAATGGTGGTCGACGAACTCGGACGGCCACCACGGCCCGAGTGGTACTCCGACACGTTCGCCAGACTGGCTCGCCAGGCAGAGGTGCCCGTGATCCGGCTGCACGACGCTCGTCACACGTCGGTGACGATCATGCGGAGCCTAGGGATTCCGGCGCACGTGGTCGCAGCCTGGCACGGTCACGACGAGGCGGTGATGGCGCGCACCTACACGCACACCTACCTGGACGAGTTGCGGGCGGCGGCGGAACAGCTCGCCGGCAACTTGTGAGAGCCGTCGCTGGTCGCTGTGGACTCGCTCGGGTTCCCGCTGAACCCCGACGCCTACAGGAACCGCTTCGCTGCGCTCTCCAGGGCCGCAGGCGTACCCAAGATCGGAGTGCACACAGTCCGGCACACGGTCGCGCTGGTCATGCATGAGGCCGGTGTCTCCCCGGCGAGCGCGGCCAAGTTCCTCGGTCACACCCTGGCTGTGCACCTGAGCGTCTACGTGGTGCAGACCGACCAAGGCGCCGACGCCGCCGGTCGTGGCCTTGGTGCGGCGCTGGCAGTAATAGGTGCGAAGTGAGCCTGAGCGTGAATCGGCCACCCGCTACCACCCGCGCGGAACAATCCATCAGTCGCATGGTTCTACACGTTACCTACCGAAGGCTCCTCGGGCTCTCCTGGCGCGGCTTCGGGCGGCGCAGTCGGTGGTAGGGCGGGGGCGCCCCCCTGAGCGCCCCCGCGCAGCGCCGCGATCCCGGCCCGAGCCTGCTGCCGCGTCTCGGGCAACTCGGCGAGCGCCTTCGCGACCGGCACCTTCGCGAAGTAGCCCGCACCGAAGACAATGCACTGCAAGACGTACCAAAACTGCTCGGCGCCGGTCAACTCGCACAGCCCGTAATCGGCCATCGCCTTCTTCGTAGGTATCTTCACGAAGTAGCCAGCGCCGAAGGCGATGCACATGAGCACGTACCAGAAGCCCTCGGCCCCTGTCATCCGAACCTTCTGAAGTGCGTTGGTGGACATTTCCGTGTCGTCGCCTCTCGGTGTGCGTGTGGACGAGGTGGATGTTACCCCTGACTCAACAGTCGCGAGTCGGTTCCGGCCGATCGGCTGGACGGCGCCTTCTCCTCTCACGGCGTCTCTCACGTGAGGGACTCCCACCGGCTACCACCGATGTGGTGTTTGGGCGGGCTGCTGAGCGTGAATCGGCCACCCGCTACCACCGATGTGGGGCGCTCGGCGGAACAATCCGTGAGAGAAGCGTGAGATTTGCCGTGTAGACAGGCCCAACAAGAAACCGCCCCCGACCGCGTTCATGCAGGTCAGGGGCGGTTTTACGTGGCGCGCTCGGAGGGATTCGAACCCCCAACCTTTTGATCCGTAGTCAAATGCTCTATCCGTTGAGCTACGAGCGCCGGGCTGCAATGCGTCGTACGTCGGCCGGAATCGGCCAAGTTGCGACAGGTGATTCTAGCCTGCCGACTCTGAACAGCGTAAATCGCCGCATCACGAACGGCCAGACAACCGACGAACACGACGACGCCAGAGGGTGGTGGTTTCGAGACGCTCGCCGTCGCTCGATCCTCACCACCGAGGCTTGTGAGAGCGTTCACAAGCGCTCGACTCGCGCATCATACTCCCAAGGCGTACCCTGTCAGCAATCAACCGCCCATAAAGAAGCTGTGGGTGGCCTATATCCACATCACGTCAGTTGATGGAGACCCGCGGCTGGTGGAGTGACCGCCGCGACGCGCGAGAGGGAACACCGAGGCATGACAGCCGAGACTACGACGACGACAAGGCCAGGAACAACGCAGGGATCCACCGCTACCACGCATTCGAAGTTGCAGGCGTGGGTTGATCAGGTTGCGGAACTCACCCAGCCCGATCGAGTGCATTGGTGTGACGGCTCGGAGGACGAGTGGAGCCAACTGACCAGCGAGCTGGTGGCCGCCGGCACGTTGGTGCAGCTTGACCCCGTCAAGAAGCCGAACTCCTTCTGGTGCGCATCCGATCCCAGCGACGTGGCACGGGTCGAGGGCCGCACCTACATCTGCTCGGTCGACGAGGCCGACTGCGGTCCGACCAACAACTGGATGGCGCCCGCCGAGATGAAGGCGATCATGACCGACCTGTATCGCGGGTCGATGCGTGGCCGCACCATGTACGTCATCCCGTTCGTGATGGGTCACCTCGACGCCGACAAGCCGATGTTCGGAGTGGAGATCACCGACTCGGCGTACGTCGTCACTTCCATGCGCATCATGGCCCGGATGGGCACCAACGTGCTCAAGCGCATCGAAGAGCTCGGCGCCAACTTCGTGCCCTGCCTGCACTCGATCGGCGCCCCCCTCGAGCCCGGCGAAGAAGACGTGGCCTGGCCGTGCAACGACACCAAGTACATCACCCACTTCCCCGAAGAGCGGATGATCTGGAGTTACGGGTCTGGCTACGGCGGCAACGCCCTGCTCGGCAAGAAGTGCTACGCGTTGCGCATCGCCTCGGCGATGGCGCGCGACGAGGGCTGGATGGCCGAGCACATGCTGATCCTCAAGCTCACCTCGCCGGCTGGAAAGACCTACAACGTCGCGGCAGCGTTCCCCAGCGCGTGTGGCAAGACCAACCTGGCGATGCTCGCACCCAGCGTGCAGGGCTGGAAGGTCGAGACGCTCGGCGACGACATCGCCTGGATGCGGATCGGTGCGGACGGCCGGCTGTGGGCCGTGAACCCCGAGTACGGCTTCTTCGGTGTCGCCCCCGGGACGAATGAGAAGACGAACCCCAACGCGATCCGCACCATCGAACGCGGCAACTCGATGTTCACCAACGTCGCGCTGACCGACGACGGTGACGTCTGGTGGGAGGGCATGGAAGGTCAGCCGCAACACCTGACCTCCTGGAAGAAGACCGACTGGACTCCCGACTCGGAGGAGCCCTCCAGCCACCCCAACAGCCGCTACTGCACCCCGATCAAGCAGTGCCCGATCTTGGCTCCGGAGTACGACGACCCCCGCGGCGTGCCGATCGACGCCATCTTCTTCGGTGGCCGCCGCAAGACCACGATCCCGTTGGTCACCGAGGCCCGCGACTGGGTGCACGGCACGTTCATGGGCGCCACTCTCTCCTCGGAGACCACCGCCGCGGCCACCGGCGCTGTCGGCGTCGTACGTCGCGACCCGATGGCGATGCTGCCGTTCATCGGCTACCACGCCGGCGACTACTTCAACCACTGGATCACGATGGGGAAGGTCAACGACGCCGCCAAGCTGCCCAGGATCTTCTACGTCAACTGGTTCCGTCGCGGCGACCAGGGCCAGTTCCTGTGGCCCGGTTTCAGTGAGAACAGCCGCGTGCTCAAGTGGGCGATTGAGCGCCTCGAGGGCACTGCCGAGGCGGTCGAGACCCCGATCGGCTACGTCCCGACGCCTGAGTCGCTCGACGTCGAAGGGCTCGACGTCAGCCGCGAGGAGCTCGAGGCTGTGCTGAAGGTCGACCCGCAGGAATGGCGGCAGGAGCTCCCGCAGATCACCGAGTGGTTCGACAAGTTCGGCGACAAGCTGCCGACCGTGCTGTGGACCGAGCTCGACGGGCTGAAGGCGCGCCTGGAGACCTGACCTGTCCGATCCGCGTTGGCCGCGGCTTCAATCAGGGCGTCGTACGGCGCCGATCGTCAGCCAGGTGCGGCGATACTCCGACCGCGCCACCGAGCTGACATGCATCCGCAGACGCTTGAGCATGCCGATGAGCTCGTCGCTCGAGTAGTGCACGAACCAGCGCTCGCGCGACGACCCGTAGGCATCGGGCTCAAAGCCCTGCCCTTCCCCCTCCGACACCGCCAGGTGGAGCACGCCGCCGGGTTTCAGCACCCGTCGGAAGTTGGCGAGCGCGAGGAGGCCCAGTTCCCGCGGCACATGAAGGAATGCCGCAGCGCACCAGACACCGTCGAGACTGGCCGACTTGATCGGCAGCAGAGTCATGTCGGCCTGGACCAGCCCCGTCGTACCGCCGGCACGCAGCATGCCCATCGAGAGGTCAAAGCCGAACGCGGTCACCCCGCTGGCGCGCAGCTCGAGGAGGTCACGGCCGGGTCCGCATCCGACGTCGGCCACTACAGGCGACGCCGGAATTGCGGCCAGGAAGCGGTCCATCGCCGCCGAGACGCTCTCTGGCGTCTCGCGATTCGCTTCGGCATAGGTGTGGCCGATCTCGTCGTACGTCGCACGCGTGGTGGCGATGACGTCGACGGTTCGCTCGCCGTGGGGCAACAGTCGCGTCGGGTGACCCATGCTCCCCCCCTTCATGAGGGTGACGACTCCGGTATGGCGGAGGTGGCGGGATTTGAACCCGCGAGAGGGGATTACCCTCAACCCGCTTAGCAGGCGGGCGCCATAAACCGGGCTAGGCGACACCTCCATGTCGCCGCGCGACTGCCCCGAGCGACGACGCCACAGACTACCGGGGAAGCGGCCAACTGCTCCAATCGCCCCGTCCAAACTGCCGCTGCCTGGCGGGGAGTGACGACGGTCAGGTGGTGTCGAGGCGACGGTAGCCGAAGGCCGAGTTGAGCCGCGCGTGGATCTCGCGCTGCGCCTCCATGGCGCGAGCACCCAGCAGAGCGATCGGCACGATCGACGTACAACCTTCAGAAAGCACGATCACGACCGCCAACGCCCCGGCCACCTCGGTGGCGGTCACGGACTCGACGTCTCGCCAGCTGGCGGTCTTAGTCTCGTTGCCCCGAACGTGACGGATCCGGTATCCGGCGGTTGACAGCGCCAGCACGGTGGGCGGAAACGCAAGGAGAAAAAGGGAGGCGGCCAGCATCACCACGGCCACCACAGCCACGGCGATCAACGCCGAGGAAGGGAATCCCAAGATCGCGGTCACCAGGCAGCCGATCCCGACCATTGCCAGGCTGACGCCCAGCGATCGGAGCCCGAAGATGCGCGTCAACCGGTACGCCGTCTCGTCGGCTCCGTCCCAACAAGCCACCGGCGCCGTCGAGTTGGCGTCGGAACCCGGCGAGCCGGGAAGGCTTGCAGCAGTCATGTCTCACCCTTCCAGCAGCGGTCGCGAGCTCACGAGTGATGCAGCGGAGGAGGCGGGATTTGAACCCGCGGCTGACATCACTGCCAGCGACCGCTTTCAAGGCGGTTCCGATAGGCCGCTCCGGCACCCCTCCGAGGCAAGTTACCGAACTCGCCACGGCCGATTGTCCCATTACCGCTCCACCCTTCCAAGGCAAGGGCGCCGGATCCGCGGTCCACCTCGCGCGATGGGCGAGCCGACCCGATGCGAGGATTGACCGATGCCGGGGTTGGACTTCGCGATGGTAGTGCTCGCCGGTGGCGACGCAAGGCGATTGGACGGGGTAGACAAGGCGAGCGTCACGGTCGGACGCACCACGCTACTTGAACGCGTCCTGTCAGCTGGCGCCGGCGCAAAGCGCACGATCGTGGTCGGTCCACCGCGGGCTCTCCCGGCCGGCGTGTGGGCGACCCGCGAAGACCCGCCAGGCGGTGGGCCAGTGGCAGCCCTGGAGGCCGGGCTCGCGCTGGTCGACGAGCCGGTGGTTGTTGTGCTGGCTTGTGACATGCCGCTGGTGAGTGCCTCGACGGTCAAGCATCTGGTGAACGCCCTCGACCAGTCGCTGACACCGCCCGAGGTGAGCCCATGGTCGGCGCCAGACGGCGCCAAGCCCATCGACGCCGTTGCGCTCATCGACGATGGGCGCAGGCGGCAGCCCCTGGCAGCGTCGTACCGGACTGCCCCGCTGCGAGCGGCCCTGACCGCGTTGCCTACAACCCGCGATGCCTCGATGCGCGCTCTGACCCACCTCTTGACGGTGGGTGAGCTGGCGATCGATCCTGAGCAGACACTGGACTGCGACACGTGGGCCGACGTCCAACGGACCCGCAAGATCTTGGAGGAGTCATGAGCCTGACCACCTGGGCCGAACAGCTCAGCGACGCCCTGGGCCTGGATCTCGAGCTTGACGTTGGGCCAGTTCTCGATCTCGCTCGAGACGCCGCTCATCAGATCGAACGACCCGCCGCCCCACTCACCACGTTCCTTGTGGGGTACGCCGCGGCGTTGCGCGGCGGGTCGGCCGACGATATCGCCGACTGCATCGACATCGCGACCGAGTTGGCGAACCAGGAAACCTGAGCTGCGCGAGACGGCAAGGCACTCAAGCACTCGCTTTCCGGATATGGCTGAAGGCGCCACGCCCGCAAGCAGCGCCAACCTTCAGCCACAGCAAGAGAGACGGCTCCGACCCGCCCACGTTCAGCCCCAGCGAGGGAGACGGTCGCCACCGTGGAAGGACGCGGGCAGCCGTAGGGTGGTCGGGTGCGCGCCGTGATGTGTCGAGAAGCCGGTGGTCCCGAAGTGTTCGAGGTCCGAGAGGCGCCCGATCCCGTCCCCGGAGCCGACGAAGTCGTGATCGCGGTCATTGCTACTGCGGTCAATCGCGCCGACCTCATGCAACGGCAGGGCTCCTATCCCCCGCCACCGGGCGCGTCGCCGATCATCGGGCTGGAATGCGCCGGCACCGTCGCGGCCGTCGGCCCGGAGGTCACTCGGTGGAAGGCAGGCGATCGAGTCTGCGCGCTGCTCGCTGGCGGCGGCTACGCGGAACGGGTCGCCGTACCCGCTGGACAATTGCTCCCGGTCCCGGACACTCTCGACCTCGCCGATGCGGCAGCCTTGCCCGAAGTCGTGTGCACGGTCTGGTCGAACGTGTTTATGACCGCGGCGCTTCAGCCCGATGAGCTGCTGTTGGTCCATGGGGGCGCCGGTGGCATCGGGACCATGGCGATCCAGCTCGCCAAACACCTTGGCGCACGCGTGTTCTGCACGGTGGGAACCGCTAAAAAGGCCGCCTTCTGCCTCAATCTCGGTGTCGACGCCGCGATCAACTACCGCGAGCGGGATTTCGTCGACGAGGTACGCCGGTTGGCGCCGGCCGGCGCTGACGTGATCCTTGACAACATGGGCGCGTCCTACCTGGCCCGCAACGTTGACGCGCTGGCAACCGAGGGCCGGCTCGTCGTGATCGGGTTGCAAGGCGGCGCCAAAGGTGAGCTCGACCTGCGGACGCTGCTGAACAAACGCGCGGCGGTCATCGCGACAGCGTTGCGGTCTCGCCCCGTGGCGGAGAAGGCGGCGATTGTCGCCAGCGTGGAAGCCAACGTGTGGCCACTAATCGAGGAGAGCAAAGTTCGGCCGATCATCGACCGGGTGTTTGCGCTGGACGACGTACGCCGAGCGCACGAGCTGGTGGAAAGCAGCGGCCACACCGGCAAGGTCGTGCTCACCACGTAGGGTTGGCCCCATGCCCAGTGGAAGCGATGGCCAGTCCGAGCAGGCTCAGCCGGATCAGACTCAGCCCGATCAAGGAGGGGCGGAGCCGCGTGTGATGATCGTCGGCCCCGACGGCATGGCGGTCGCCGAGGGTGACGAGGAAGGCAGCCGCTCGATTGCCGACCTGGTCGAACAACCTGACAAGGTGATGCGCATCGGGAGCATGGTCCGGCAGTTGCTCGACGAGGTGAAGGCCGCCCCGCTGGACGAAGCGAGCAGGTCACGACTGCGCGAGATCCACCACGCCTCGATCAAAGAGCTTGAGCAGGGCTTGGCGCCCGAGCTCGTCGACGAGCTGGAACGGCTCAGCCTGCCGTTCGCCGAGGCGATTCCGAGCGAGTCGGAGCTGCGCATCGCCCAAGCGCAACTGGTGGGCTGGCTAGAAGGTCTCTTTCATGGCATCCAGACCGCGATCTATGCCCAGCAGATGGCCGCCCGAGCGCAGCTTGAGCAGATGCGCCGGGCACTGCCTCCGGGCAGCCTGCCACCCGACATGCCAGCCGGTCTCCCTGGTCGTGGCCAGCCCGGCCGCGGGCCCGGCGGTGAAGCCGACGTCAGCAACGGCATGTACCTCTAGCAAAGTCCGGTCAGCAGGCACGGGCCGGTAGTCCAGGGTTGTTGAGGAGCGAGCGACAGCGGCCTCCTCAGCCAGAGTGCGCATGCGAGTAAAGACCGTGGCTCCAATCCGGGCGAGCGCCGGTGACGAACCTGCCATGTGAGAGACACCAAGAGCGGCCGCATCGTGCTCGGCGCAGCCTCCGGACTATTGTCCGCGGTCGCCGGAGTGGGCGTCTCCCTGGTCGTCTCCGTGCTCGTCGGCGGCGCGCCGACCCCGATCACCGCGGTTGGTGACCGTTTCATCGACTCGACTCCGGGTTCAGTCAAGGATTGGGCGGTTCGAACTCTCGGGTCCAGCGACAAACCCGTGCTGCTGGCCGGCATCTTCACCGTGATCGGCTTGCTGGCCTGCATCATCGGCATCATTGCCTGGCGTAGCCGCAAAACCGCGTTGGCACTGGCCGGCCTGCTCGGGCTCGTCGCAGTTGCGGCCGCCCTTACCGACCCAAGCCAGCTCACCAGCACCGCTGCTCGGCTGGCGCCTTCAATTGCGGCGCTCGTCGTCAGCGTGCTCATGCTCGGCTGGTTCTCCAAGAGCTGGCAGCACGCGCCGCGGGGTGGTGCTCAGGCAAGCAATGCCCAGTCCGATCCGCGTCCCCATTCCAGCGCCGACGTCGTCTCCGACCGCACGCCACGTCGTCGTACCAAGATGATCCAGAACCCGGCACCCCCGGGCTTCGACCGGCGGGCCTTCTTGGCCGCCGCTCTCGTCAGCGGGGCGGCGGTGACGATCGGCGCCGGGAGCGCCCACGTCTTCGGCAACACCGGGGCGCGTTCACGCGACTCGATCCGGCTCCCGAGGCCGAGCGACGCCGCTGCTCGATTGAGCCCGGCCACGTCCGTCGGCGTTGCTGGAGTCGCGCCCTTCATCACCATCGCAAACAGCTTCTACCGCGTCGACACCGCATTGTCAGTTCCGCAGATCGACGCGTCGACTTGGCGGCTAAAGATCCACGGGATGGTCGACCACGAGGTCGAGCTCACCTTCGAGGACCTGCTCGCGATGCCGCTCGTCGAGCGTCGGATCACCTTGACCTGCGTCTCCAACGAGGTCGGTGGCGATCTGATCGGCAATGCGACCTGGCTGGGCGTCAAGATTACCGACCTGCTCGACCAGGTGGGCGTCGACCCTCATGCCGACGCGGTCAAGTCCGTCAGCGTCGACGGATTCACCGTCGGTACGCCGTTGGCCGCGCTCACCGACGGCAGAGACGCGATGATCGCGATCGGCATGAACGGTCAGCCCTTGCCGTTGACTCACGGTTTCCCGGCCAGGATGATCGTCCCGGGCTTGTATGGCTACGTGTCTGCCACGAAGTGGTTGGTCGACATGGAGATGACCAGGTTCGAGGACTTCAGCGCCTATTGGACCGACCGTGGTTGGAGCGCCGAGGCCCCGATCAAGACGGCCAGCCGAATCGACGTACCCGGCTCCTTTGCCCAGCTGAAATCCGGCCGCGTCCCCGTTGCCGGCGTGGCCTGGGCCCAACACACCGGCGTTGAGAGGGTCGACGTCCGCGTCGACGGCAATGCGTGGCAACAGGCGCGACTGGCCGCCGAAGACTCCATCGACACTTGGCGGCAATGGATCTACGTGTGGGACGCCAAGCCCGGCGACCACACGCTTGACGTCCGGGCGACCGACGACTCCGGCTACACACAGACTTCCCATCGGGTGTCACCTCGACCAGATGGGGCCACTGGTTGGCAGAGCGTGAACGTGACCGTCACCTGACGGCCCGCTTCTCGCTCGGACGTACACCCACCCTTGAATAAAGGAAACATCATGAGATTCACCTCAGGCAAGTCTCTAGCAGCCTCCGCTTGCGCGTTCGCTGTGCTGAGCGCCGTGGCTGGTTGCTCGTCGTCGGGCGGCAACTCCGACGCCCCGAACAAGCCGGTCGCCAACGATATGTCGGCCTCCCTGGTTGGCCCCGGCTGCGCGGCGTACGCCAAGGCAGTCCCTAGCGGTGCCGGCTCGGTAACGGGGATGGCCCAAGATCCGGTAGCCACTGCCGCCAGCAACAACCCGCTGCTGAAGACGCTTGTCGCCGCGGTGTCGGGCAAGCTGAACCCCAAGGTCAATCTGGTGGATACCTTGAACGGCAGCCAGTTCACCGTCTTCGCTCCGGTTGACAGTGCCTTCAAGGCCCTGCCCGCCGCGACCGTAAAGTCGCTCAGCGACCCGATGAACGCCGCCACGCTGACGAAGATCCTCACCTACCACGTGGTTCCCGGACAGATCGCCCCCAGTGCGATCGACGGAACCCACAAGACGGTCGAGGGCGCCACGGTCAACGTCACCGGCTTCGGCAGCTCGCTGAAGGTCAACGGCGCGCACGTCATCTGCGGTGGTGTGCAGACCGCCAACGCCACCGTCTACCTGATCGCCGGCGTCCTTTCGCCGCCGCGTATGTGATCAGGGACCTAGACTCCTGGGGAGGGGCCATTCCAGCCCCCGGGGCCCTTCCCCAGGGCTAATCCTCGATATCTGCCATGAACACCGTCGCCGTTCATCCGCACTCCTGGTTCGGCGTTGTCTCGATGCCGTTGGGTAGGCGCCGTGGCAGAGTTGTGGCTATGCGACCGTCGACGAAGGCCGAAGAGCTCGCCGCACTGATGGCCCGAGTTGCCACCGGCGATCAGCTGGCATTCGCCACCTTGTACGACGCGACCGCCCGCTCCGTGTTCGGGATCGTGTTGCGGGTCTTGCGCAACCCGGCGCATGCCGAAGAAGTGACCCAGGAGGTGTTCGTCGAGGCATGGCGGTCGGCTCCCCGTTTCGACCCGAGGCAGGGATCTCTGTCGGCGTGGCTCAACACGATCGCGCATCACAAGGCCGTGGACAGGGTGCGATCCGAAGAGCGTTCCACACAACGAGAACAGCGCCACTTCGACGCCTCGGCCGTCGAAGTGCACGTGGCCGATGCTTCTGATGTCGCGGTGACCAACGACGAGGGTAGACGGGTGCGGGCAGCCCTCGGCGGGCTGCCCGACGGCCAACGAACTGCGCTGATCTTGGCGTACTTCGAGGGCAAGAGCCAGCGTGAGATCGCCGAGTTGCTCAAGGTGCCACTTGGCACTGTGAAGACCAGAACACGAGACGCCATGAAGAGGCTTCGACGCCAGCTAGGAGAGGAGTCAGCATGAACGACATTCATTCGTTGGCTCCCCTGTACGTCGTCGGCGGCCTCGAAGATGACGAGGCCTACGACTTCGAATCCCACCTGGCCAGTTGCGGTGTCTGCAGGCAAGAGCTGGTTGAGTTGCGAGACCTCACCGCGAAGCTGTCCAGCGCCGTGACCACCGAGCCAGCCGCTGTGCTCAAGACTTCGATCATGGCCCGGCTCGCCAGCACACCCCAAGACACCGCAGTTGATCCGTTGGTCGGGCCAGTCAACGGGGTCGCCTCGGTGAGCCGGATCACCACCGCCCCGTCGGCAGTGTCGATGCGGCGCAACCAACCAACCCGGCTGCCGCGCCTTGTCGCTGCCGCTGCCGTGCTCGCCGCCCTCGTCGTGGGAGGGGCCGCCGGCTGGGCGATCAACAACCATCAGTCCGCGCACAACGCGGTGGCGCAAGACCCGCAGCTCACCCAGCTGCTGGCTGCCGGCGATGTCAAGATGTTGCAGGGCCAGTCGGCGAATGGCGCGCAAGGCACGGTCATCCTCTCGGCGAGCCAAGACCGGGCTGTGATCGTCTTTCGCGGGCTGCCGAAGCTGCCTGACGGCAAGGTCTACGAGCTGTGGACGGTGACTGCGCAAGCGACTCCTGCCGGCACGTTCAGCGCCGCCGGTGCGCCGGCGCTCGTACCCATGCCGACCGCCGCACTAACCGCGAACAGCGTCGCCGTCACCGTCGAACCGGCCGGCGGCTCCACGCACCCGACCAGCACCCCGGTGATGCAGATCAACCTGGAGTCCTGATCGCCGATCCGGCTGGCCGAAGGCTGGTGCCGCAACGGCTTGCGTCAAACCGGGACCGCAAACCACCGAGCCAGCTCGGTGGCGACCCCGTCGTCAGCAAGTGACCCGGTCACCTCATCCGCGGCCTGCTTGACCTCGTCGGGCGACTGCCCCATGGCCACCCCGCGTCCGGCCCAGTGCAACATCTCCAGGTCGTTGCGGCCATCTCCGATCGCGAGCACGTCGACCTGAGCTACCGCAAGCTCGGCAGCGATCCCAGCCAATCCGGACGCCTTCGACACCCCTTCGGGGGCGAGATCGAGCCACTCGGTGTAGCCGACGAAATAGTTGATGCCATGCAAGCCGAGGGATCGCGCCAGAGCGATGAAATCCTCGGCCGATGACTGCGGGTCACGAATGATGACGCGGGTGACCGGCTCACTGACCAACTGCTCCACGGACTCGATCCACGTCTCTCCCGTGATCTCGCCGTCGGGGAAGTCGGCATTGGCGCGATAGCCGCGGCCGACCACCTCGACCGCCACCAGCGCCTCCGGCACCTCCTTGAGCACCCTTTCGACCGCCGGCCGGGCGTCGAACGTGACAGCCTTGGTGATCTTGATGGGCTCGTAGGTGAACGTCACGGCTCCGTTACTGGCCACGCAGTGACCGGCCGTGAGGCCAAGCTTATCGATGACCCGCTGGACGCCGTAGACGGATCGGCCAGTCGCGAGCACCACATGGACGCCCGCGTCGAGAACCGAGTGCACGGCCTCGATCGTCTTCGGCGTCATCTCTTCGTGCCAGTCGAGCAGGGTGCCGTCGATGTCGAGAGCCACCAGCCGAGGTGTCACGTCGCGGTGTCAATCGGGTCGAGCGTGGTGCGGCCTTGCAGATAAGGCTGGAGGGCCTTGGGGACGCGGACCGAGCCACCAGCCTGCTGATGGTTCTCCAGGATGGCGACGATCGTCCTGGTGCTCGCCATGGCCGTGCCGTTGAGTGTCGCCAACGGACGCACGCCGTCGTCGAAACGGCCCCGGATGCCGAGCCGGCGAGCCTGAAACTCCGTGCAGTTCGACGTCGAAGTGACCTCCCGGTATCTGCCCTGGGTGGGAATCCATACCTCGCAGTCGAACTTGCGGACCGCCGACAACCCCAGGTCACCGGCGGCGGTGTCGATCACGCGGAACGGCAGCTCAAGCGAGCCGAGCCAGTCCTTTTCCCAGCCCAGCAACCGCTCGTGTTCAGCGTACGATTCGGCGAAGGTCGTGTAGGTAAAGAGCTCCACCTTGTCGAACCAGTGCACCCGGATGATGCCCCGGGTGTCCTTGCCGTAGGAGCCAGCCTCCTTGCGAAAACAGGGGCTGAAGGCGGCGTAGCGCCTCGGCAGTGAGTCGCCATCGAGTATCTCGTCGCTGTGGTACGCCGCCAGCGGCACCTCCGACGTACCGACAAGATAGAGGTCTTCCTCGGCCAGGTGGTAGACGTCGGCGGCCGCCTGGCCGAGAAACCCGGTGCCTTCCATGGCGCGCGGCTTGACGAGCGACGGCGCGATCATCGGGGTGAAGCCGCTCGCCTGGGCTCGTTCCATCGCCATCTGCACCAGGGCCAGCTCGAGCATCGCGCCGACGCCAGTCAGATAGTAGAAACGCGCACCGGACACCTTGGCGCCGCGCTCGATGTCGATGGCTCCAAGGCGCTTGCCGAGCTCGATGTGGTCGAGAGGCTCCAAACCCTCGGACGCGAAGTCGCGCGGCGTGCCGACGTGCTCCAGCACGACGTAGTCGTCCTCGCCACCGGCCGGCGCTTGCGGGTCAGCCAGGTTGGGCAGTTGCGCGATCAGCTCGTGGAAGGCCACATCGAAGGCGTCCTTGGCGACTTCGGCCTGCTTAACCCGGATCGACAACTCCTTGGTCTGCGCAAGCAACGCCGACTTGTGGTCGCCTTCCGCCCGGGCCACCTGCTTGCCGACCGACCGCTGCTCCGCTCGTAGCTGCTCGTACGCCATGATCGCTGCCCGACGCGTGTCATCGGCTGCCAAGATCTCGTCAACGAGCACCGGCGAGGCTCCCCGCCGTCGCTGCGCTTCGCGGGCGAGCTCGGGGTCGTCACGGAGAACGCGCAGATCGATCACAGCAGCGAGGATATCGACAACGTGACGCAGTTGACGACCTAGAGCCTGGCGCCGGCGTCGTCGTCACCTGCTCGCCGCCCAGCGCCGACCTGCTCCAGGTCAAACCGGCCGCATCGATCAACCCGCCAACCGAAAGCAGGCTGTCATGACCTCACTCCGGATGGCCGTCAGCGAGATCCTGCGCATCAGCACCGGCAAGTTGCCCAAGCTCGCGATCGCAAACCCGGTGGCCATTCACAATGTGTCGCAGGCGACCGCGGACAACTACGGCGCGGGGCTGGCGCCGTTCTTCATGAGCCTGGCCGCCTGGATCGGCGGCTACGTGCTCTTCTTGCTGGTCCGGCCCGCTGTCGACCCGGGCGATGGCGGCGTCGCAAGCTCCGCTGCGGGTCGCGCTGGCCGGCTGGTACACGCCAACGCTGCTGTGCGTCGTACAAATGGTCGCGCTGTTTCTGGTGATCTGGCTGGGTTGGGCCTGACCGTCGTGCACGTGCTGGCGACGGTCGGCTTCTTGATCCGCATTTCGGCATGCTCAATCGCCATGGTGCACACGCTGACCGCCTGGCTCGGCGCGCCGGGAGAGTTCCTGGGGCTGGTGCTGATGGTGTTGCAGCTGGTCAGCGCCGGCGGCGCCTTCCCTTGGCAAACGCTGCCCGGCCCGCTACAGGCAATGCACCACGTGTTTCCGATGTCGTACTCGATCGACGGGCTGCGCCATCTCATGTACGGCGGCGACCTGACGGTCCTCACCCTGGACACAGGTGTGTTAGCGGCTTACCTGATCGGCTCGCTGGCGTTGTCACGCTCGCGGCTCGACGTCAGCGAGTGTGGACGCCGGCTCGGATCAAGCCCGAGCTCGTCTTGTAACAGCGACTGTGCCGCACGCCGCTTACCAGTACCGGTCGGAGCTCGCACCGCTACTGTCGGACGAGACCGCTTCAGGCCGCGTCGAAAGCGCCCGTGAGAGTAGAAGGCACGTGACTGATTCGCACCCGCTGCGACGAGCACCCCTCGTCGCAACGACGCTGATAGCGCTCTTCGTCGCGGTGACAGTGCTTGTCACCGTGCGCCTCACGCCGCTGATGTCGTTCGACCACTCCGTGGTCCGTTCCTGGTATGGCGCCGTACGTGGCACCGGCTGGGCGGCGTTCTTCGACGGTCTCGCCGCCGCCAGTCAGCCGTGGGTGGTGGAGGTGGTGCTGGCCGTGGTGGCGGTCGCTCTCGCCGTACGCCGTCAGGTGCCCCCCGCGCTGTGGGTCGTGGCCACGATGGCGACCGCCGTCATCTGCTCGACGCTGATCAAGCTCGCGGTCCACCGGCCTCGCCCCGACGTCGCGCACCAGATCAACGGTTGGTCCTACCCCTCCGGCCACGCTACCGCTGTCGCCGCCGGGATGGGTTTGCTGCTGGTGCTGACCGCCGTGCACGTCACCCTCCGTAGTGTCCGCGCCGGGCTGATCGCGGTGTGGGTGGGGATCGCGCTCCTAGTCGGCGCGGACCGGATCTTCGTGGCGGCGCACTATCCCAGTGATGTGGCCGGCGGCTGGTTGTTAGGTGCGCTTGTCGTGGCCGTGATGAGCGCGATCTTCGGCGTGACCAAGGCACCGTCCGCTGGCTTGGTCGCCGACGTGCCGGGTGACGCGACCTCCGAACAGCGGCAGACGCTAGCCGTCGTGCTCAACCCGATCCGGATCGACAACGCCGACGCATTCAAGGCGCGGGTGAGTCAGGCCGCGACGGCAGCCGGCTGGGACGAGCCGCTGTGGTTTGAGACCACAGTCGACGACGCGGGCCGCTCGATGGCCAAGGCAGCGGTCGCCGCCGGCGCCGATCTCGTGGTGGCCGCCGGCGGCGACGGCACGGTTCGGGTGGTTTGCGCGGAGATGGCCGGCACCGGAGTCCCGGTGGGGGTGTTGCCGACCGGGACCGGGAACCTGCTGGCGCGCAACCTCGGTGTCCCCTTGTCTCGACCGCAAGCCATCGAGACGATCCTGCGAGGCCGCGATCGCCCGGTCGACGTCGTTAAGATCAAGGGCGACGGGCTCGACCCGACCCGCTTCATGGTGATGGCTGGGTTGGGGCTCGACGCGGCGATCATGGACGGTGTACCGGCCGCGATGAAGGCCAGGATGGGCTGGGTCGCGTATCTGTTCGCCGGTGCCCGGCAGCTGCGCTACCCGGCAGTGCGGGTCGACATCAGCGTGGACGGATCTGAGCCGGTACGACGCTGGGCTCGCACCGTGATCATCGGCAACGTCGGCAGCCTGCAAGCCGGCATCCCCCTGCTGCCCGATGCGCTCATCGACGACGGCGTGCTTGACGTTGTGGTGATCGCGCCGGGCCGCCTGCTCGGCTGGATCGGGCTGGTCTGGCGCATCCTGATCCGCCACCCACGCACCGATGATCGCCTCGACAGGTTCACCGGCCGGTCGGTCGTCTTGACGGCCTCCCACCCCACGCCGCGTCAGATCGACGGCGACACCGTCGGCCCCGGCACCGAGATCCGCGCCGAGATCGAGCCCGGCATGCTGCTGATCCGTGTCCCAGGGCAGCCGTGAAACCTTTTACTGCAGCGCGACGATTGGGTTTACTAGCGTGCGCCTTTTCGCTTCTGACTACTTGTTCGTCGTCTCCAGATCGACCGACGATTGGAAACCAGCCTTCAGTGACTGAGCACTCCGCTGTCACTACATCTCCAACGGTGGCCGGGGCATCTATCGTTAACGGCTGTAGCGGCTATCCCGTTGCCAAATCAGCGACAGTGTCTTTGCTGCGGGTTTTCGGCGACTACGTTGCCTGGGCGGCCTGCACTGGATGCATCGACAGCAGCCCGCCCAACGGACAGCCGTAGATCGTGATCATTTGGTTCTCTCGTCGTCTGTAGTGCGATTGTCGGGCGCGATGTTGATGTCGTCGCCTTCGGGACCAGTTCAGTAGGGAGTCGAGAGTTCTGGTCGCGGTGCGCAGGTCATCGCGGACCGCGTCGGCGTCCCACTTGGCCCGCGCCAGCAGATGCTGCAACCCGTCCGGGGTCGCCTGGCCGCGGTGCTCGGCGATCGTCCAGTGATTCTTCCGGTTCAGACCCGAGACCAGCCCCTGAATCAGACCCGCGGCGTGCCGCAGCGCCTCGTATCGGGCGAACCGAGGCGCGATCCGATCGATCACCTCGCTAAACGCCTGCTGCCACCGGTCACGGTCTACGCTGTGTGCCGCGGCCACCGCGGCGTTGTCGTTGTTCCACACAAGCAACAGATGCTCGCCCGGTGGCCGCGGCCGTCCTCGAAGACACGCCGCCCAACCACCCCAACCGGCCCATCAGCCGCACAGGTCACGATCTACGGCTGTAGTATTAGGCTGCCTGCGTGCCCTTCGGACCGATAACGCTGAGCTGGTTGAGTGTCGCCGCGGTCGTCATCGCGTTGGTGTCATTGGCCGTCGCATTAGCCGGTTGGCGACGCGCCGCCCTGCGTTACCCCAGCAGGTCGGCTGCGCTGAGCGCGAGCTCGAGGCGCGGGCGAACCAACGCGCCCCTGGCAGCGGGCGAAGTCGCGGCGAACATCGAGGCGCTGAGGTCCGATGTGGCGACCACCCTGCGCCACCTGGCAGTCGTGCGCTATGACGCATTCGGCGACATGGGTGGTCACCTTTCCTGGTCGATGGCGTTGCTCGACGACGGCGGCGACGGCGTCGTACTCACGTCGATCCACGGGCGCAGCGACTCGCGGACCTACGCCAAGAACGTCTCGGGCTGGAGTGCCAACCAGCAACTCTCGCCGGAAGAAGAACAAGCCATCGGATTCGCTCGCTCCGAAGCCTGAGGCGATGGGAGCCGGCCGAGGCGATAGGTTCGAGACCATGACCGGCTCCTCGGCTGACGGCGCCCCTAGGGAGAGCCAACCGCCGGCGCTCGACCTCGGCTACGCGCGGCTCGACCTCGATCGGGCTGGTCGCACCGGAGATCCCGAGGTCGTATATGGCGCCGGCAAGACGCCGGCCCAGGTCGTCGAGTTGCTGACCAGGTTGCGCGAAGCACAGCCGGACCGCGCCGCGCTGGCCACCCGGCTCAGCGAGGACGCGCTCGGCCACCTCCGTCGAGAGCTGCCGGACGCGATCATCGACGACGTGGCAAGGGCCTGCACGCTCGGTGAGCTGCCCAGCCCCCGTGGCCGGGTCGTGATCGTGTCTGCCGGCACCTCGGATGCCAAGGTTGCCCAAGAGGCTGCGCTGACCGTGCGCGCCTACGGTTCGGATGTCCTGGTGATCAACGACGTGGGAGTGGCCGGACTGCATCGCGTCTTGAGTGTTCGTGACGACCTGGCGAGTGCCGATTGTCTGATCGTGGTCGCCGGCATGGAGGGGGCGCTGCCTTCGGTGGTCGGCGGGCTGACCGGTGTGCCGCTCGTCGCAGTGCCGACCAGTGTTGGGTACGGCGCCTCCTTCGGCGGCCTCGCCGCCCTGCTCGGCATGCTCAATTCATGCGCGCCGGGTGTCACGGTGGTCAACATCGACAACGGCTTCGGCGCCGGGGTCTTCGCGGCGCGAGTGGCCCGAAATGCCGAAACCGGCTCGCGCCGAAGTGCCGACCCCACCAGCCGGCAACCGTGATCGGCTGGATCGACGCAGCCTCGGGCGCCAGTGGAGACATGCTGCTGGGCGCCCTTCTCGATGCCGGCGTTGACGAGACGATCATCGCGTCGGCCATCGCCGCCGTGGCCCCCGAAGCCACCAGCATCACACCCGAGCGGGTCCGGCGCGGCGCGTTGTCGGCCTGCCGGGCAACGGTGGGAGTTGCCGATTCCACCACTCATCGAGGGTTGCGCGATGTGGTCTCTTTGATCAAGGCGGCCAACCTCGATACCCACGTCACCAGACACGTGATTGCCGTGTTCACCCGGTTAGCCGAGGCCGAGGCACAGGTGCACGGCGTCGCCACCGATGAGGTGCACTTCCACGAGGTCGGCGCGCTGGATGCTATCGCCGACATCGTCGGCGTCTGCGCAGGCTTCGAATCGCTGCACCTCGATGAGCTCCACTGCAATCCGATCGCGGTGGGATCGGGCGAAGTCCGCACCGCACATGGGCTGTTGGGTGTGCCCGCACCAGCCGTCGTGCTGTTGCTGCGCGGCGTTCCGACATACGCCGGCCCAGCCGTCTCCGAGCTGTGCACCCCAACCGGCGCCGCCTTGCTGAGCCACTGGGTGAGCACGTGGGGGCCCCAGCCGCTGATGGCGGTCAGCTCGGTCGGGCTCGGAGCCGGCAGTCGCGACTTCGACTCGCACGCCAACGTCGTACGACTACTGATCGGTGAGGCCACCGGCGTCTGCGCCCCGGTGCCGGAGGCTCCGGCCCGGATCGTGCTCTATGAGACCAACGTCGACGACCTCGACCCACGGCTATGGCCGCTGGTCTTGCAGCGGTTGCTTGTCGCGGGCGCCGCCGATGCGTGGTTGACACCCATCCTGATGAAGAAGGGCCGTCCGGCTCACACGTTGTCCGTGTTGGTGCGAGACGACCTCGGGCCGAGCGTACGCCGGGTGATCTTCGCCGAGACCTCGGCGATCGGCCTGCGGGAGCTGAGGGTCGCCAAGCATGCGCTGGATCGGCGCTTCGTCAAGGTCGAGGTGGGTGGGCAGCTGGTCAGCGTCAAGCTCGCACTGTCAGAAGGGGTGGTGGTCAACGTGCAACCGGAGTACGACGACGTCGTCGCGGCCGCTGATGTGCTGGGCCGGCCGGTCAAGATGGTGCTGGCCGAGGCGATAGCCCAGGCCGTCCGCCAGGCGCCGTACGCCCCGGACATGCGACGCTGAGCTCGCCAGAGCCGATAGGCTCACCGCTCGCACTTGTTCTCGACGTTGGGTTGTCCATGGATTGGCACTTGATCCTCTTGAGTTTCGCGCTCATCTTCCCCGTCGAGCTTCCCGACAAGACGTTCGTGGCCGCGCTGGTGCTGTCGACCCGCTACAAGCCACTGCCGGTGTGGATCGGGGTCGGGCTGGCGTTCGGCGTGCAGTGCGTGGTCGCGGTCAGCGCCGGCAAGGCGGTGTCGTTCCTGCCGGAGTGGATCGTGCACGCCCTGAGCACCCTAATGTTTCTGATCGGGGCGTTCATCTTGTTCAGGGCGGCACCGCACGCGGATGCGGATGCGGAGGAACAGGAAGAGGAGTTCAGCGTCAAGTCCAGCGAGACTCAGACTGGCTGGCATGCGCTGGTCGCCTCCTTCGTGCTGCTGTTCGCGGCGGAGTGGGGTGACCTGTCCCAGATTCTGACGCTGAACCTGGTGGCTAAGTACGGCTCTCCCGTCTCGATCTTCATCGGCGCGTGGGCGGCGCTGCTTCTCGTGTCCGGGCTGGCTGTGATCGGCGGCCGCGTCCTGCTGCGCTACATGCGGCTGTCGCTGCTCCACTACATCGCCGGTGGGGTGTGTTTGATCTTTGCCGGATTCGGTGTCTACCAAGTGATCACGTCGGCCAGCTGAACCCGGGCGTTAGGCTCTCGGCATGATTGCGAAGCTAGGCGCCAACAGCGAAGTCGGCCGCCTTCGGACCGTGCTCCTTCACCGGCCGGGGCCCGAACTCAAGCGGCTCACCCCACGCAACAACGACAGCCTGCTGTTCGACGGCATCCCATGGGTCGGCCGGGCCCAAGACGAGCATGACGCCTTCGCGGCCGCGCTGCGAGACCGCGACGTCGAGGTGTTGTACCTGCTCGACCTCCTCGTCGGGGCCCTGCACGACCCCGCGGCCCGCGAGCAGGCGATCGGGCACGTCGCGTCGAGTCTGCGCCTCGGCGACACGCTGCGCGCCTACCTCACCACCTGGCTCAAGACACTGTCGCCCGAAGATCTGGCCGACGCGTTGACCGCCGGTGTGCGCAACGACGAGATCCGGGGCGGTTACGGGTTGGTCACGAGCCTGCTGACCCATGATGACTTCCTGATCGACCCACTGCCGAACCTGCTCTTCACCCGGGATTCGTCGGTCTGGCTGCCCTCCAGTGCCGCCGTGACAAGTCTGGCGATGCCGGCTAGAGCCCGAGAGACCCAACTCACGGAGCTGATCTACACGTTTCACCCCCGATTCGCCGGCGTTCCCCGCATCCACGGCTGGCAACGCGAGCACCTAGAAGGCGGCGACGTGTTGATGATGAGTCCGGGTGTGATCGCGGTCGGTGTCGGAGAGCGTACGACGCCTGCTGGAGCCGAGCGGTTCGCGCGCCGTGCGCTGGCCGACGGGCTGGCCCACACCGTGTTGGCCGTCCCGATCGCACAAGAGCGCGCCACCATGCATCTCGACACGGTTTGCACGATGGTGGACGTCGACGCGCTGGTGTTGTATGCCAATGTGGCCGAGACGATGTCTGCTCATGCCGTGACCTGCCAGGAGCCGGTCAGCGACGAGTCACTGATCCAACTGTCGGTAGCCCCAGCCGAGCCGTTCCTGGTGGCAGCCGCAAAGGCCATGGGGATCGACACGCTGCGCCAAATCGACACCGGCCTCGACCCAGTCACCGCCGAGCGCGAGCAGTGGGACGACGGTAACAACACGCTGGCGATTTGTCCACGCGTCGCGGTCGCCTATGAGCGCAACGTCGAGACGAACGAACGGCTGCGCGAGGCGGGCATCGATGTGGTCACGATCTCCGGCTCCGAGCTTGGCTCGGGCCGAGGTGGGCCGCGGTGCATGTCCTGCCCCATCACCCGCGACCCGCTCTAGCTCTAGCTTGTGCAAACCGCCGCGAAACTAGCTTGTGCAAGCGGCCGCGAAAACATGGAGGCCCGGCCGTTACTGACGGGGGATACAGCAACGACCGAGCGTAGATGAAGCCTAAACAACTCAGTCGGACAGCACAAGCACCGGGCCGCTCATCGGATCGTCAGCTGACGGTTGAGCAGGCCATTGCGCGCGGAGCGTTCGGCGTCGCTCAATGCGTCAGTCTCGGTAAGGGCATCGCCGAGCCGCTCGGCGAACGCCTCGGCCGGCTCCTCGAGTGCGTCGGGACCGGCGCCGAGAGGCAGACCCCACCCCGGGACCCACAAAACGCGTGCTCGCAACGACCCGACAAGG